>VGXS01000029.1 GCA_016873225.1 Planctomycetota bacterium
TTGGGATCCGCGCCCCGTTCCAGCAGCAGGCGGGCCGCCTCGTCGTTGCCCGTCATCACGGCCCAGGCCAGCGGGCGCATCTTGAGCCGGGTCTCGGGTTGTTCGATGTCGGCACCGGCATCCAGAAGCGGTGCGATGCGTTCGTTCTCCTTGCGAACCACGGCGCCGGTGAGGGGCGTGCCGGGATGTCGCATGTTCCAACCCATGGCCCAATCACCCACCTTGACATTGAGCTGGACGATCGTGGCCAGGCCCAGCAGGCAAGGCACAAGGATACGCGAGGCCCGGTTGCCGAGCATCGCCCAAAGGCCCCTGCGCGAGACCAGTAGAGCGGTGAAATACCCGCTCACGAGGAAGAACAACGGCATGCGGAAGCCATGCGCGGCGGAGAAAAACCAGTAAAAGAAATCGGCCTGGCGCGAATCGACCACCAGCCATGGCTTTCCCGAATAGGCCAGCGCGGCATGAAGCCCGATTCCCAAGAGCATGGCGAAGGCGCGGAGCGCGTCGATGTCGTGCCGCCTGTCGGCCTTGAGGCGCGGCAGCAGAACGGTGGCTTCCATGACCTGCTCCCCGAGGGTCTTCCAATCCAGTGCCCGGAAGGCGCGGGCGGGGTTTCACTACCCGGCCTTCAGCGGATGATGGCCGAGATGTCGGCGAGATAAACCTGACGGCCGCCCTCATGCGGCGAATCAAACACCACCTTGGCGCCGTCGCGGCTGGCGCAGGGATGGTTGTCGCAGCGCCATTCACCCCGATAGGCGGGCGGCGAGCGGAAATGGCCGATGGCCACCTTGCGCGCCGAGGGAATGTGGTACAGGTACGGGTGCTGGAGGGCATCCTTGTCGGGATAGGTGTCGTTGAGCACCCACTGGTTGCCAGTGCCTGGGACATAGGTGTTGTGGCCGTTCTGCGTCATCACGTCCTTGCCAACCGCCTCGACGGAGTCGGAACGATCCTTGTAAAGATAAAACCGGTCGCCATGGGAGGGATGCCAGGCCCAGGCGAACACATGGTTGTCGTCCCGCCAGACAAAATGCGAGGTTCCGCCGTGGGGATCCATCACATGGAGGCCCGTGCCATCGGTGTTCATGGTGAGGGCGCGGGTGCGGAAGGCGGCCTTGTCGCCGGGAGTGCGACAGCGATGCAGGAAAAAGAGCCTTGTGCCCGAGGGATTGCACAAGAGGTGGTTGAACCAGTGCTTCGAGTTGACGCGGAAGGCGGAATCGGGACGGCCGGTGAACTCGATTTTGGCGGCCTGGGCGAAGGAAAAGATGAGCCGGTTTTGGCCGGTGGCCATGTCAAGGCGCCAGATGCCGGCATCGTCGGGAGCCAGGACATCCTTGGCGGGGTCGGGCACGCCGGCATAGCCGTAGCCGGGACGGGTGTCGTTAAGCCGGCGGAAATCGGGGGCGAAACCGGTCTTTCCGTCGGGCGAAAGGCAGTAAAAGGGATGGGGGAGGGTCCGTTTCCGTCCCGATTTCACATCGAGGATATGGCAGACAAAGCGGCCGTCCTTCCTGTCGTTCCAAGCGACCTCGGAAGCCGACCCGGGAACCCACTGGAGCATGCAACCCTGCTGCCAGTTCCAGGCGTGGGAGCCGCCGAGGTCGGTCCACCTGTCATTGTCGGAAGTGTCGACCATGCCAACCCGGATGGAGTCTTCAGCCGTCGGAGAGCGTCCTTCAAAGGCGACCTCGTTGGCCAACACGAGACGGTTGCCCGGATCAAACAGCAGTTTGTCGTAGTAGCCGCGCCAGTGGAACTTCGGGCCGCGGGTGATGGCGCGGACAGGCGGCAGCGGCGCATCGGCGGCGGAAGCAAGGCCGGCGCACCCGGCGGCCAAGGCCCAATGGAAGGCGCGACGGTTCATGGCGGGCACATCCTGTTGATGCCGGGGAATCAGCCCACCGTCACGAGTGGGGCGCCCAAGACGGCTGGAATCGGTTCGATGCCCAGGCCCGGAGCCACGCTCGAACGCATCCGGCCATTCTCGCGCCGGGGCGCGCCCGTGGCGGTGGAGACGGTGACATAGCTGTTGAAATCGGTGGAGCTGAAAAGCAGTTCGGGCGGGGTGCTGTGGGCCAAGTGGCTGATGGCGGCAGTGACAATGTCGCCTCCCCAGGAGTCCTCGATGGTCATCGCCACGCCCAGGCTCGCGCACAGGTCGCGCGCCTGCCGGGCCTTCGTGATCCCTCCAAGCTTGCTGATCTTGATGTTGACGATGTCCATGGCCCGGTCGGCGTGTCCCCGCAGCAGCACATCCACCGAGTCGATGTTCTCGTCGAGCACGAACGGGTGGTCGCAATGCCGGCGAACCGTGAGGCATTCCTCATAGGTGCGGCACGGTTGCTCAATGTAAACATCGAGGTCGCGGACGCCCCGCGTCACCCTGAGCGCGTCGTGCATGAGCCAGCCGGTGTTGGCGTCGGCAACCAGGACATCGCCCCCCTGGAGACAGGCCCTGACAGCCCTGATCCGCTCGATGTCGGTGTCGGCATGGCCGCCCACCTTGAGCTGGAACTTCGTGTAGCCCTCGGCGCGGTAGCCGGCCACCTTGGCGGCCATTCGCTCGGGTGATTCCTGGGATATGGCCCGGTAGAGGGCGTAGTCATCGCCGTACCGGCCGCCGAGCAACACGGCGACAGGCATGCCCGCGGCCTTGCCGAGGATGTCCCAGCAGGCCATGTCGATGGCCGACTTCACATAGGGATGGCCCTGCAGGGCGCCGTCCATGCGGCGGTTCAGCCGGGCAAGCTGTGTGGGATCCTCGCCCAGCAGGTGGGGCCCCAGTTCCGCGATGCCGGCGCGCGCGCCGGCGGCATAGGCGGGCAGGTAGAACGGGCCCAGCGGGCAGACCTCGCCCCAGCCGGTGATGCCGGTGTCGGTGTCGACGCGCACGATCGTGCTGTCGAACACGGTGACCGACTTGCCTCCCGACCACTTGTAGTCGCCCTCGACCAGGGGCAGGTCGACCTTGTGGGCTCGGATGGAAACGATCTTCACGGCCAATCTCCCGGGATGCGGCTGGCGCCGCACGGGAGATTCTAGGGGAAGCGCGCGGGGGCGATCAGGCCTCGATGTGGCGCATCACGGCGATGGCGCATTCGTCGGCGGGCCGGGCGCTGGTGTCGATGACGACCTCGGCATTCACGGGAGCCTCGTAGGGGCTGTCGATGCCGGTGAAGTTCTTCAGCTCGCCGCGGCGCGCCTTGGCGTAGAGGCCCTTCACATCCCGGCGCTCGCACTCCTCCAGCGGCGTGCTGACATGCACCTCGACGAACTCCCCCGGCTGGAAGAGGCCGCGCGCGGCGCGGCGCTCCGACCGGTAGGGCGAGATGAAGCTCACGATGACGATGAGGCCGGCGTCCACCATGAGCCTGGCGACCTCGGCGACGCGCCTGAGGTTCTCGACCCGGTCGGCCTCGCTGAACCCGAGGTCGCGGTTGAGCCCGTGGCGGATGTTGTCGCCGTCGAGCATGACGGTGTGCCGGCCGGCGGCGTGGAGACGCTTCTCGAGCATGTTGGCCACCGTCGACTTGCCCGATCCGGAAAGACCCGTGAACCAGACGCAGCGCGGCTTCTGGTGCTTGATCGCCGCGCGCTGCTCCTTGCCCACCTCAAGCGCCTGCCAGTGGATGTTCCCCGCCCTCCTGAGGGCGAAGTCGACCAGGCCGGCGCCCAGGGTCGCGAAGGTGAGCTTGTCGATGAGGATGAAACCGCCCAGGGACCGGTTGGTGGCATACGGCTCGAACGCCACCGGCTGGCTCGTGGAAAGCGTGACCACGGCGATCTCGTTGAGGTTGAGCACCTTCGCCGCCAGGCGGGCGCCGGTGTTCACATCCTCGCGGTGCTTGATCTCCATCACCGTCGCGGTGACTTCCTTGGCGTGGATCTTCATCAGGTACGGCCGGCCGGGCACCAGCGGTTCCTCGGCCATCCACAGGATCCGCGCCTGGAACTGGTCGGCGGCCTCGGGGGGATCGCCGGCGGCGACGATCAGGTCGCCCCGGCTCACATCGACCTCGTCGGCCAGCGTCAGGGTGATGGACGCGCCTTCGGAGGCCTCGGGCAGGCTATCCTCGAAGAAATCGATCGACTTCACCGTGGTGGCGCGACCCGAGGGGAGAACCCGCACGGCGTCGCCCGGCCTGACCGTGCCCTCGGCGATTCGCCCGCAGAAACCGCGGTAATCGAGGTTCGGCCGGTTCACATACTGCACCGGCAGGCGGAACGACCGCCGGGCGGCGGAATGTCCCACATCCACCGTGTCGAGATGCTCGAACAGCGTGGGGCCCCGGTACCACGGCATGTTGGCGCTCGGCTTCATCACATTGTCGCCAAACACGGCGGCCAGCGGGATGGCGACGAGCGTGGATAGGCCGGCATCCCTGGAGAACTCGCGGTAATCCGACTCGATTTTCCTGAACACCGCCTCGTCATGGCCGACAAGGTCCATCTTGTTCACCGCGAGCACGACATGGCGGATCCCCATCATCGTCACGATGCGGTGGTGCCTGCGGGTCTGCGGCAGGATTCCCTTGCGCGCGTCGATGAGCAGGATGGCCAGTTGCGCCGTCGAGGCGCCCGTGGCCATGTTGCGGGTGTATTGTTCGTGGCCGGGGGTGTCGGCGACGATGTAACGGCGCCGGTCGGTCGCGAAGAACCGGTAGGCGACATCGATGGTGATTCCCTGCTCGCGCTCCGCCTCGAGGCCGTCGACCAACAGGGCGAAGTCGATCTTCTCGCCCTGGGTACCGTAGCGCTTGGAGTCGTTCTCAAGCGCCTTGAGCTGGTCGTCGAAGATGCACTTCGACTCATAAAGCAGCCGGCCGATCAGCGTGCTCTTGCCGTCGTCGACGCTGCCGCAGGTGATGAAGCGCAGCGTCAGCTTGCCCCGCTGCTCCTCGAGGTAATCGACGATGTTCCGGGCGTGCAGTTCCGCCATCAGAAGTATCCTTCCTGCTTCTTCTTTTCCATCGAGCCGGGCTGGTCGCTGTCGATGAGCCTGCCCTCGCGCTCGGAACTGACGGTGTTGAATGTCTCGGCGATGATCTCCTCCATGGTGGTCGCCGGGCTGTCGAAGGCGGCGGTGAGCGGATAGCAGCCGAGGGTGCGGAACCGCACCATGCGCATCTCGGGCTTTTCGCCGGGCTCGAGCGGCATGCGGTCGTCGTCCACCATGATGAGCATGCCGCCGCGCCTTACCACGGGCCGCATGGCGGCGAAGTAAAGCGGCACGATCGGGATCTTCTCCACATGCAGGTACTGCCAGATGTCGAGTTCCGTCCAGTTGGAGATCGGGAAGACGCGGATCGACTCGTCGGGCCTGACGCGCGTGTTGTACAGGTTCCAAAGCTCGGGCCGCTGGCTCTTGGGATCCCAGCGGTGCCCGGCGGACCGGAACGAGAAGATGCGCTCCTTGGCGCGCGACTTCTCCTCGTCGCGGCGGGCTCCCCCGAAGACCACATCGAACTGGTGCATGTCGAGGGCCTGGCGGAGCGCCTGGGTCTTCATGACATCGGTGTGGTAGTTCGAGCCGTGCGTGAACGGGTTGACCCCCTGCCTGAGTCCCTCGGGGTTGGTGTGCACGAGCAGCTTCATGCCCGATTCCCGCACCATGCGCGCGCGGTGGGCGTACATGTCGCGGAACTTCCATGTGGTGTCGATGTGCAGGAGCGGAAACGGCGGCGGGGCGGGATGAAACGCCTTGCGCGCCAGGTGGAGCATCACGGAGGAGTCCTTGCCGATCGAGTACATCATGACAGGGTTGCGGGCGCCCGCCACGGCCTCGCGGATGATCTCGATCGCCTCGGCCTCGAGTTGTTGGTAATGGTTCATGGCTTGTGGATCAGGCTGATGATGCTCGCGACACTCCGGTGGGATTCTATCGGATGCCTGAGCGGCCTGCTTTCATCCACCGTGTACCGGTTACGACGCCCATCCTTCTCCTTGGAAATGTAGCCTTCCTGCTCAAGGTCGGCGATGATGCGCTGCACCGCCCGCTCGGTGATCCCGATGCGATTGGCGATGTCACGCATGACCGATTCCGGGTCGCGGGCCAGCAAGAGCAGAACATGGGCATGATTGCTGAGGAAAGTCCATGTCGACTTGGCTGCCGCCGGCTTTTCCCCGGTCGACAAGCTGCCCGGAGTCACCCTGGGTCGCCTTGGCATCACGCGCTCTCCCACCCCGTTCCCGGCCTGAAGACATGAATCGCCCCGCCTTCGGGATCGAGTGAGGATAAACGAATCCAGCCGTTGGCCACCAGTTGAGTTGCGATCGGAACCGCGCCGATGACCCGGTCGATCTTTTCCGGGGCGGCCTCGACAACGACATGGAGCCTCAAAGGCTCATGGAACCAGGTGCCGTCGGGTTCATGAACCGACTGCATGGGCAGGCCCGGCCGGAGGTCTCCGCCGTTGCCCTCCACCACCCCGATCGTGCCGACCCGGTTGTGGATCGTCTTGTCGCTCGAACCGAAAAACCGGTTGTTGACGGTGGAGGCGAAATACTGCCAGTTGATCCACGAAGCCACCACGGCGGGCGCGGAAAGGATGAGGGAAAGGGTCGTTCCCTCAGGATCAAGGGTTGAGTCGTATTCGTGCAGGAACGACCGGCCGGCCAGGTCGAGACCCCGGGTCCGCGACCTGCGCGCCGCGATGAACGAGGCGTTCCGCGCCAGGGCCCATTCAGGCCTGGTTTCGCCCCAGTCGGCCGACCGGCGCGAAAGCAGGTCCATCAGGCGGGGCTGTTTCTCCATTCCCGGACCCAGTTCGGCGGCGCGTTCCCGCCGACACCTCGCGGATGCGTCGAAAAGCTTCGACTTGAGCGATGCCAGTTCGGAGGCGTGGGCAAAAGGCACAAGGCCGGCGTCAAGGATGGTCACTTCGTCAGTGGAGGTGTGGTGGACTCCGGGCACGAAAACGGTTTCAGGCGGGATAGGGCGACCCGACCCGGCCAATCCGGAGCGGACATCGGGATCGTTCAGGATGGCGCAAGCCACTCGGGCGTTGATGCCGCCGCCATGACCTCCGCAGGCCCCGCAATCAAGGCCGGCGGCATGGGGATTGTTCGCGCTGGCCCCCTCGTGCCCGCACAGCAGAACAAGGCGGGGAAACCGGTCACCGACGCCCAGGTTGGCAAGAATTCCCTTGGCGATGGCCAGCCTTGAAGCGGCGGTCAACTGGTCGCACGCCGACTTGCCCAATGAAACGGAATTGTCCGGATTCGAGGCGGGACGGTTCCAGCCCAGCGCGTTGCGCGTCATGGAAATCGCGTAGGAAAGGCCAAACCATTCCATGAACGCGAACGCCGAGGCGGGGGCCGACTTGAAGCCTTTCAGTGAAGGCGCCCGGGATAAGCCGGCCGGGGCGGCACTCACCAAAACGGAAGGCTTCAGCAGCGCTGGGCAACGGGAGGATGCCGAGCCGTCCCCCCCCAGTTCCAACGGCACGCCGAAAAACCCCGCGAAGCCCGAGGTGCGCACATCCGGGTTGGCCCGCTCGAGGTGCCGCCTCAACCGCTCCGACCGAACATCGATACAGAACACGGCCAGGGCCGAGCCGGCGGCCGGGGAAGGCGCCGGCGCCAGGCGCAAGGTTTCAAACAGCCGGCGGGAATGCGCTTCCTCAAGCGCCTCCTGGAACACGAGCAAGGTGGACTCATCCTCCACACCAGACTCAATCTCGGCGGGCCATTCCTCGAATTTCCGGCCCGACAGCAGGGGCACCGCGGCATCAAGGACCACCCTGATGGCCACGATGCCCGGTAGTTCCCCGGTGCCTGAAGGCTCGGCGAGCCATGACCGGCCGCGGAAATGGCTGGCCCAACCGTACAATCCGGCCGTCAGCCGCGTGAGGTATTGCCGCGCCCTCTCGGCGGGAATTTCCAGCCGCTCAAGCAGCTTGGAGATCACCGCGACAGGCTCGTTCGGAAGCGACGAGGCCCAGGCGCGGAAACCGCGAAGGCCCCTGATCTCGAAGGAAAGGTCGTGCCGGCACGACTCGAGCCATTCGCCGAACAGGGTGGAACGAGCCTCCTGCCGCACGGCCTGGTCGGCGCACCACCGGGCGGCGGACCGCATCAGGAACGAATCCCAGTCCGTTCCATGGGCGCGATCGATCCTTTCAGCGAATGTGGCCCACAGGGTCCTCCATCGCAAGGGTGGCGACAGCTTTCCCTTGAGCATCTCGGCAAGGCGCCCGGAATCCATCCCCGCTCGCCGGGCAGGCCCTTCGAGGTCGGCAAGCGAGAAGTCGCCCCGCCGCCACTTTTGCTGGTAATGCGCGATGCCCGGCAGGAACGAGGCGCCCAGCCCGTCGTTCACCATCCTCGAGGCCTCGAGGATCCCGGCATGCGACAGTCCGTGGAACGGGTTGACCGCGACGAAGTTCGGCAGGTCCCACAGCGGGGGAATCATGCGGGAGATCCATTCGACATGCCTGCCGACGGCCGACTCTCCCGCGTGCCGGGTGACTGTTCCGGTTGTCTCAAGCATGGGCATTTCCCCTTTCGCGGGCCGACACGGACCAAACTCTGGCGACCCACATGTCGGCGATGGTTCCCAGGTAAAAACCGTTGAGAGCATGAACGCGCAGCGCCGTCGCGGCGGAGGAATCGCCGGACATCGGCATCAGGGCGTGGATGACGGTGAGCAAGGCCAGGGCCGCCACCGGAATGACCGCCGCGAGAGTGGCCGCGGTGCCACCGGGATGCGGATAACCCTCGGGCAGGGGGTTCCAGAGGAACTTGGCGGCCCCGTACAAGGTGGCGGCCAGAACTGAAGCGGCCAAGGTCCCCATGAGGCACCAAGCGCCCCTTGCCAGGCGGGAACCGGTCGATCGGACCGCCGAGGCCACCCAGTACTGCCCCAAGGCGAGGGCCGCCACCCAGCACATCGCCAACTCCCCGGTGGATTCCCACGGGGAGCATCCCGCCCACAAGCACGCCGCCGCGAGCGCGGGGAACGAGGCGGCCGAGCCGATGAGCCAGGCCGACAATTCGGCGGCGGGAGCGGCCGGCCGGGATTCCACTGGTGATCCGAGTTCGCCCGCCGAAAGGAACCGGTAGGCCTTGTAGCAACCATGGCCCAGCATGTGGAGCACGGCGGCGTGGAAAACTCCAAGCCCGCACTGCACCATCATGAAGCCCATCTGGGCGACGGTGGACCACGCGAGTTGGCGCTTCACCTTAGGCTGGGCCCACATCGACAGGGTTCCGATGAGGAAGGTGAGCGTGCCGATGGCGCTGAGTACCAGCATGGCCGATGGGGCCAGCATCAGGGCCGGGGCGAAACGCCACAGCAGCACCCCGCCGGCATTGATGATGCCGGCGTGCATGAGCGCCGAAACCGGCGTGGGCGCTTCCATGGTTTCTGGCAACCATGTGTGGAAGGGAAACTGGGCCGATTTCGCCAGGGCCGCCGCCACCACCAGCATGGCGACCAGCCCGACATCGGCGGAGGGACCCACCGAGGCGAGGATGTCGCGGAATTCCACGAGGTCGAGCGTGCCGTAACCGCGCCAGATGAGCCAGATGGCCGCCAGCAGGGCGAGGTCTCCCAATCGGCTGATGAGGAATTTCTTGCGGGCGGGAGGCAGGGCTTCGGGCCGGTCCTTTCGGAAGGTGAGGAGGCCGTGCAGGCACAGGCTGGTCGCCAGCCAGGCGAGAAACAACAGCGGCAGCCAGGTGGAACAGACCATGAGGTAGGCCGAGATGATGGCGCAGGACATCAGTCGGATGAACCGGCCCTTTTCCGGGTGGCCGTCGAGGTGGCGGTCGGAATATCGGAGGCAGACAAGGCCCACGAGCGCGACCAGGAATCCCATGGCCGAACCGAAACGATCGAACATGAGCCCCGCGAAGGAAACGGGGGCGGGCGCGATCACCTGGATGGCGAGTTCCACGGCGGAGCCGGCAAGAAGCAGGGCCACGGGGATTTGGAACCATCCGGCGGCATCGTTGGTGGCGAAGTTCTTATGACGCATCGTGATTCCCTATTATTTATTTGCGAATTACTTATCGTGTAACCATTGTCGGCACCGCCGCCGGTGTCAATGAGTTTTTCCAGAAAATTTCAGGAAATCATTGTCGTATGATGAATGGGAATCGGGCTTGAAAGGGCAAAACTCTCGCCAAGGAAGCGATCAGGCCAGCGCGCCGGGAATCAGTTTCCAGCTTTGCGCGACGCCGGTGAGGCGTTCCTGCCGGCCGTTGAACTCGAACTAAAGTTCGTCAGGGTTGAGGCAAGCTAGTCTGCTACAGCAGGTGTTTGGGCCTCAGGCGGTCCCGGACGGCCTCAACAAGATGACGCGGCTCAGCCACCATCGGCACTCGGTAACGGGCGCACACCACCTCGACATTGCCCCGTCGCCAGTACCCGGAGGGGCAGCACACGACCAGCTTGCCGCTCCCGGCCAGGAGCCCCAATTCCAGCAGTGTGATCGGTGCCCGTGTATCAGGTGCGAAGTACATGGGCACGACCGACGCCCGCTCCAGCCCGTCCAGTTCCCATTCGACCTGACCGCGGAAGACGGGGTTGTCGATGGACTGCTCCCATGTGGCGTCCCACCCATCCCTTCGAGGGTTCAGGATGGCGATTTGCATGTCCGCCAGCGAACGCTCAAAAGCGGCCTGCCAGTCATCGGCCACGCCCAACTCGATTGACCCGGCCAGAAACACAGACTGCTCGCCGTCGGCCAGAGTGATTGACATCGGTGGTTTCAATATTCGGGCCATCTGATTGACCTCTTCCGCCCGGAAAGGACAAAACTCTCGCCAAGGAAGCGATCAGGCCAGCGCGCCGGGAATCAGTTTCCAGCTTTGCGCGACGCCGGTGAGGCGTTCCTGCCGGCCGTTGAACTCGAACTGAAGTTCGTCGGGGTTGAGGCCCAGCGCCGTCAGGATGGTGGCGTGCAGGTTCTTGACTGGCTGGACATCGCCAATGGCGCGCAGGCCGATCTCGTCGGTGGACCCGATGATGCCCGGCCTCACGCCTCCACCGGCCATCCAGATCGTGAAACCGTAGGGGTTGTGGTTGCGGCCCTTGTTGCCCTGCATCATCGGCGTGCGGCCGAATTCGCCGGCCCACACCACGAGCGTGTCGTCGAGCATGCCCCTCTGTTCGAGGTCGGCCAGCAGGGCGGCGGTCGGTTGGTCGACCTGGGCGCAATTGCGACGATGGTAATCCTCGTTGTTGTCGTGGGCGTCCCAGCCCAGCTTGTCGACGGCATTGTAGACCTGGACGAACCTGACGCCCTTCTCGAGCAACCGGCGGCCCTGAAGCAGCATGCGGCCGTAAAGGGCCTTGTCCTTGTTCGCATCATGCAGGCCGTAGGCCGCCTGGGTGGCCATGGTCTCCCGGGAGACCTCGCCGACATCCAGCGCCTCCGACTGCATGCGGTAGGCCAGTTCATACGAGGCGATGCGGCCCTCGAGTTCCGCCGAACCCGGACGGGCCGAGGAGTGCCGGGCGTTGAGTTGCTGGATCAGGTCGATGGTGTCGCGCTGGGACGCCGCCATGGCCGTGGGAGGCTCGAGGTTGAGCACGGGAGGGCCCTCGTGGCGGAAATGGGTGCCCTGGTGCGGGGCGGGCAGGAAGGCGTTGCTCCAGTTCGCGGAACCGCCGAGTCCTCCGACCTTGAAGAGGAGGACGAATCCGGGAAGGTTGCGGTTGGGGGTGCCGAGGCCATAGGTGACCCATGAACCGAGGCTTGGCTTGCCACCCAAAATGGCGCCGGTGTTCATGAGGTAGGTGGCCGGGGCGTGGTTGGAACTCTCGCTCACCATGGAGCGAACCTGGCACAACTTGTCGACATGGGCCGCCGTGCGGGGGAGCAGGTCGGACACCCAGGCGCCCGAGTTTCCGTGGCGGGCCCATTTCCAGGGACCGGCCATGACCTGGTCCTTGCAATGGCTGAAAACGCCGCCGACGCGGTCGGGGTTCTTGCGCAGGGAGGCCGGCACCGGCTTGCCATCGAGCTTTTGGAGATCAGGCTTGTAGTCGAACAGGTCGAATGTCGAGGGGCCGCCGTACTGGAACAGGAAGATGACCCTCTTGGCGCGCGCGGGCAGGCGGGGCGCCGAGGCGGCGAGGGATTCGCCCGCCGGGCGGGCCTCGGCGGCCATCATGGCTCCCAGGGCCACGGAGGCGAAACCGGCGCCTGAGGATTCCAGGGCTTGGCGGCGCGAGGGATGGCGCATGGAAAGGCTCCAAGGGTCAATCGACATGGATGAACTCGTTGGAATTGACGACGGCCCGGCAAGCCTGCACGAACGCCGCCTGGTCTCCGCCACGCTTGGAAAGCCACGCGAGCACCAGATCCCTTTCCTCGCGTTCGGGCACCCGGGCCAGCGCCAGCTTGAACAGGGCGTCGACTTTCCCTTCACCGGTTGCCGAGGCGGCCTGGGCGCGCGCGGCCAAGGCGGCGGCGTAGCGGGCGGACTCGGGACTGTTGAGAAGCGTGAGGGCCTGCGGCGCCACGATGGTGGTGTCGCGGCGGGCGCAGGAAACCGACGGATCGGGAAGGTCGAACGCCTGGAGGAACGGGATCGGCAGGCACCGCTTGCGGATCAGGTACACGCTCCGGACATCGACCTTCTCCTCGGGGTCGGGATACCAGCCCTGCATGCGCCCGCCGTCGCCTCCCTTCTCGGCCTCCAGGATGGCGGGCTGGGCCTTGAGAAGATCCTCGGGAACGGATGGCCAGACGGGCTTGCCTCCTTCAAACGGCTTGAGAAGCCCCGAGGCGGCCAGCAGGTAATCCCGGATCGACTCGGCGTCGAGCCGGCGCGGATTCTGCCGCCAGAGCAGCCGGTTTTCAGGGTCGGAGGGTGGGGCGCCGGACTTCGCTGTGGAAGAACGCTTGTAAGCCTCCGATGTCACGATGAGGCGGTGAATCGCCTTGAGCGACCAGCCCCGGGCCACCACCTCGCCGGCCAGCCAGTCGAGCAGTTCGGGGTGGGTGGGCCTGGCGCCGCTTTGGCCGAAGTCGTTGGCCGTGGCGACAAGCCCGGTGCCGAAGTGCTGCTGCCATAACCTGTTGGCCAGGACCCTTGCCGTCCAGGGATTCGACGGCGAGGTGATCCAAGCCGCGAGCGCCGAGCGCCTGCCCGAGGTTCCCGGCCTTGGGCGGGCAACCTCGGCGGGCCCGGGAACCAACACGGAAACAAACCCGGGGGCGACCTCCTCCTTCGGGGCGTCGTGGGCGCCCTGGTCGAGCCGATGCGTCGCGGGAACCGACTCCCCCGAATCGGTGGCGCCCATGGCGACGGCGGGCTTGCGCTTTTCAGCGGCGAGCTTGTCGATTCGCGACTGGATTTCGGCCCTTTCGCTTTTCTTTTCCTTGGGGAGCGCGGCCATGGCCTTCCTGGCCTCGGCGACGCGGGTGTCGATCCCGGCATTATGGTCGCGGATGTGGCCCGCCGACGGCCCGACCTCAATCGACAGGTCGTCGCGCGGGGTGACGCCCGCGAAGAACGCCCGGAGGCGGTAATGGTCGGCCTGGGACAGCGGGTCGTACTTGTGGTCGTGGCATTGGCAGCACGACATCGTCAGGCCGAGGAACGCGGAGGCCGTGGTGTTCGTGAGGTCCGCCATCTGTTCGGCGCGCAACCGCTTCTCCTCCTGGAAAATCGCGGCGGTGCTGTCGTGCTGGCCCAGGCGGAGGTAGCCTGTCGCGACCAGCGCGTCGGCCTCGGCGGGCGAACGGGGCGCGCCGTTGACCATTTCGTCGCCCGCCAACTGCTCGCGCGCGAACAGGTCGAACGGCTTGTCGGCGTTGAACGACCGGATGACATAGTCGCGGTACCGCCAGGCGAGCGGACGGAACTCGTCGCGTTCGTAGCCGTTGGTGTCGGCATACCGGACAACATCGAGCCACAACCGCGCCTGGCGCTCGCCGTAGGCCGGGGAGGCCAGGAGCCTGTCAACCAGCCTTTCGTACGCGTCGGGCCGATTGTCGGCGAGGAAGGCATCCACCTCGGCCGGACTTGGAGGCAGGCCGGTGAGGTCGGCATGCAGTCGGCGCAGCAAGGTTCGGCGGTCCGCCTGGGGCAACGGGAGGATTCCCTTGGCGGCAAGGCGCGCCCCGATGAACGCGTCGACAGGATGCGGGTGGCCCGGAGGCGGAGCGACCTTGGCGGGTGCACGCAGCGACCAGAGGTCGAGCCTTTCGCCGCCGAAAAGCTTCCTGATGGGGTTCCGTGGATCGGTGAGCGCGTCACCCACCGGGCGCGCGTCGGCAACGGCCTGTGCCGATGGGGCATAGGCGTCGAGGCTCGCGACGGTGGCGCCCAGAAGGATGGCGTCGAAGTGCGCCTCCTCGCCGCCATCGCAGGTCGGGGCGATGCCGGTGATGACGCAATCCCCCAAGGCCTTCCACAGGTCGATGGTGACCGGGGTCCATTCGGAGGGGGCGGCGGCGGCGACCTGAACCGAGGCCCAGCCTGTCGTGTTGGGCCCCGCGTGGAATCGGCCCTTGGCCGACTTGGCATCGGGCCATTTGCCGGAAAGCGCCAGTTCGATCATGATGCCGCCCGGCCCCCGTTTCCTCCACGCCAGACGGAGGTGGCGGTATTGGCCGGCCGAAGGGTTTTCGCGGATCTCATGGCTCCAGCCGGGAATGGATGGCGATTCGCGCTGGAGCGGAGCCACCGACAGGGCCGCGGCGCCGGAGAACGGCTTGTCGCGCACGAGCCGGGCGGCTCCCTTGCCCCCCGTCAGCAGCCCGGGAAATCCCGGGTCATCGTCGAAAAGGGCCAACGCGGGTGAGGCGGGCCAGGCGGCGCCGGCGCGAACCCACCTCGACAAGACGGATATCTCACGGTCGGAAAGACGATTCTTGGGAGGCATCAGCCGGGCCGGATCGGCGGAGGTGATCGACCGCGCCAGCGCTCCCGAGGCGACCGGATTTCCGGAATCGCCGCCTCGTGAAATGGCCAGGGCCGAATCGAGGCGCAATCCTCCCGATTGCTTCGCGGGGCCATGGCACGACCAGCACCGGGCCTCGAGAAGCGCCACGGCTTCCTTGGCCAACGCGAATGCATCGTCACCGGCATTGGGAACCAGAATCAGGGCCAGGAGCGGTATCAAGGCCTGTCACTCCGGAAGTTTGCCCGGGATTGACACGGGGATTCGGCCACGAAACATCACTGATTCCGGCCCGCCACCGCGGTATCGCCTTATGTATTAATCTTTCTCATTATTTGCGGTGACGGCCCGCATGGTCAAGAACGATGAGCGTTCAGCCTCAGCGTTCCCTGGAGTCGAAGGATATCTTCGCATCCTTGGGTACCACGAAGAAATCCGCGGCGATGCGCGCCCTCATTCCCCGGATAAGGGCGCCAACGGGCGCCTTCACGAAAAAGACGATCCTCGTTTCCCCGTTCGCCTTGCTCGTTTCATGTTGCAGCATTCCTTCGGGAGGACCCGCCGTGGTCCAACTCACCAGAACGATCGTTTCACGGGCAAAATCCACACCCTTGATGAGTTTTTCAACCGAATCCTTTCCCGCCAGGGCCTCGACGGCCTTGGCTTCAGTCAACCGCGTCACCTTGCCTTGGCCGCCATGACGAATGAAGAAATCCGGTTCGGTTGGTGAGTAAGCCAAGGGGCGCGCCACCTGCGGGGCGGAGTCGGCGCCCAACGCCGGCGTCACCGCGGCCAACGCCACCAAGCCCAAAACCCATGAAAGCCGCCTGGGCATCTTCGACTCCTTGCCGTGTCGCCGGCACTTGGCGCCATCCATCCAACTGGCCCCCATGATACGAAATGGGCCGTGAGAGTTCACGGGTTCGGGATGATTTCCGGCGTTGCCGGCTTGGGTAACTCCAACTCCTTGGGAAGGTCCGGCAACAGCTTTTCACGGAGACCCGGGTTCTTGGATATGCCCGCCCCGTCAGCGAACTTCCATGTCTTGCCCATGTCCGACGAAACACCCAGGAGGAACGACTTGGACCTGATCAGGCCCTTGGGAAACTTCATTTCCATCGCGGTCGGCACCACGACGAAGGTTTTCTTGTCCTTTTCAACAAAAGCGCCCGGTTCACCGATGGTGTAAGACCGGAATTCAAATCCCCTTTCCTTGATTTGCTCCATGCCCTTGCGGATGAATTCAACCATCTTTTCCTTGCCGCCCAATTCCGCGACGATGGCGTCGACGCTCATGTCGGCCACCTTGGAATAATCGCCCTTCATCGTCGCATCGCGGACTTCCCCCGCCTGCTTGACAACGCTCGCCGAGCGTTCCTGCGCCAGCGCGGACAACCCGATCAGCGCCGTCACCAGGATGGCCATCGCGCGAGTTTTCATGGGCGGGTGTCCTTCTCGTCGGAAAAACAGGTTCCACCGGGCACCGTTGCCCGGAAGTCCCCGGCTATCGCCTATTGTAATGGCTGATGGATTCTTTTCCATCGGGCCCCGTGCGTGTGAAAGTCCATTTCGCGCCGCCGTTGGAACCATACCGCAACCGGTGCTCCGCTCCATCCAGCCTGTAGGCAAGCGAACATTCGCCGGCGGCGGGGTCTCCGCTGAATCCGGTGATGACGGCGCCATGCAATGGCCTTCCCAGCGGGCGAAGCGGACTGTCACGGGGTTGGGGTTCCACCTGGTCCCCCTGCACCACGACCTTTCCACGCAGGCCACCATTGATATACGGATAAGCCCGCGTGGCGTGGTATCGGTATCCACCGGATTCGTCCTCGCGTCCGTTGAACTCATCCAGGTCGTCCGGTTCGACGCCATGAGAGTCGGAAAATCCGTAAATGGGATAGCCGTCAAGGGCGAAGGCGATGGGATTGCCCTTGCCGACCACCTTTTCCAAATGCGTGGGCGCGATGTGGTAGTGGTAATCGTCTCCCCGGCCGCAGTGGCCGCCGTGCTCGTCGAGTTCACCGGCCAGGAAGGCGTCCTCGCCCCGGTTGTTGAGGGCGTTGAAGATGGGAACGCCATTGACGGCCAGGGCGATCGCGCCCCGGTACAGGGAATGGCGAGCCGAGATGGGCTTGTCGGCCTTGACGGGGTGAAGCGGAATCCTCCAGGCGTTGGCCCCCGAATACGGCTGGGGCAACGGCACCTGCTGCTGCCAGGCCCGTATGCCAACCATCATGGGATGATCGGGCAGGCCGTCGGAGGAAACCAGAAGGTACCGGCCATCCCAGTCAACCGTCACGCGGGGCGCGAACCGCTTGAAATGCCGGGCGATGTCTGGTTCCACCGTGGATTTCTCCGCCTCGGGAGCGCGACCGCATCCCAAAATCGCCAGCGCCAGGCCCGCCAAGGCCGCGGCGGCCCCGGCCTTGCCCCGTCTTGCGCAGGCGAAAAGGACGGCGGCCACCGCCAACCAGGCGACAGGCCTGATAACTATAAGGTCCGCAGACCCGCCTTCAGGCGCCGGCCCGTGCCACGGGTGCGCCCAGGCGCGGGTTCCGTCGGCCAGCAGGGCCAGGCAAGCCAACCATCGGGAATCAGCCATTGACGATTTTTTGTATCGCCGCGAACGACTTTGTCGCCGCGGTGAACGGATCGTACCCCGGAGCGGCCCAAACCTGCCGGCTGACCTCGACGCACACGGGGCCCTTGTAGCCGCCTTGAAGCAGCAGGGCCCGCATCATGGCGAGGTCGAGCCCGCCTTGGCCGGGCAGCACGAAACGGGCCTGCTTGCCGTCGATCACGGTTTCCTTTACATGCACGAAACGGGTTTGGGCCGCCAGCGACTTCCAAGCCTCGGGGATGCCCGGCACGCGGTGTTGGAAATGGCTCGGGTCGAAAACGGCGACCACGCGGGGCGACTTGGCCCCCGCGATGAGTGCCGAGAGCGCCGACGCATCATCAAAAGCCTGCATGCGGTGCGGCTTGAGCGCCAGCGTTCCACCCTCCTGTTCCAACACGGAGGCAACCTTCGCCAGGCGCTCCTGGAAAAGCGGCAACTTGGCGGGAAGGTCGCCCGGCTTGCCACCGACAACCGTTTCCAGCAACGGGGGAGACCCCGGTTGGAGCGACTTGGCCAGGCCGCATGCCTTGGCCAGAAGGCGCTGGTTTTTCTGGAAGGCGGCCTCGGGAGCATCGAGCGGCACATCCATCATGAGCGCCGCGACGGCCAAGCCACTGCCTTGCAGCAACTTGGCAAGCTGGGAAACCGCCATCGGCGACAAGGTTTCCGGATCGGCCTCCCACCCGGCAAGGCAGGCAAGTTCCACGGCGCGGTAGCCTGCCTTGGCCAAATGGTCGAGTCCCTTGGCCAACGGGACATCCTTCATCCCGTACATGCTGAAGGCGGGAACCAGCGTCGGGGTGTCGGCGGTCAGCGCCGCGGCGGGGAGAGCGGCGATGGCGGCAAGGGCTGTCCGGCGGGTCTGGAACATGGCGGTCATGGGCTTTTCCGTGGGGTGACGCCGGTGGATTGCCGGTCTTTTCCGCTTTCCGGAAGCGTTCCGGAGCCCTATCGTAAACCCATCATGAAAGGGCTCAAGCCCTCAATCGATCTTGGGGAGGTTGGATCGTGCCGATTGAATATAGCGAAGTGCGCAAGGGAATGGTCATCGTCGGCGAGGACAAGCAACTTTATGCCGTTGTCGACCGCAACCTGCACACCCCCGGGAACTGGCGCGCCATCCTCACCCTCAAGCTCAAGAACCTCAACACCGGCGCGGTGACCATCAGCCGTTTCAAGCCGGAGGACAAGGTCGAACAGGCCTACCTCGACAACCGGCCGATGGCCTACTCCTACCAGGACGGCGAGGACTTCGTCTTCACCGACTCCGAAACCTTCGAGACGGTCAACCTCCACAAGGACTGGGTGGGTGACCAGATCCTGTACCTGCGTGAAAACGACAACTGCAATGTGGTGTTTTTCGACGGCAAGCCGATCAGCCTGGAACTTCCCGCCTCGGTTCAACTCAAGGTGACGGAAACGGAACCGTCGCTCAAGGGCGCCACGGCGGCGGCCCAGTACAAGCCCGCCACCCTCGAGACCGGCCTCAATGTGCAGGTGCCGCCGTTCATCGCCATCGGCGAACTCATCACGGTGGACACGCGCACCGGCGAATACACCGGCCGGGTGAAGGAGAGCTGAGCCATCGCCCGCTCCGGGGTATCACGACGGGCCCCCTCTCGGGGCCCGATTCCTTTCGCGAGGATGCTTCCCATGAAATTGCGGGTATTGGTCGCGATTCTCCTCCTGGCCGCGGCAAGGCCGGTGCTCGCGCAGCAGGGATCCCTCGCCGCCGCCGTTGTCCCGTTCGTTGAGAAGCAGTCGCTTGCCGGGGCGGTGATGCTCGTCTCGGACAAGCAACGCGACCTGGCGATTGAAACCGCCGGTTTCGCCGACATCGCCAACAGGAAGCCGATGCGGGCCGACACGCTGTTCTGGATCGCCTCGCAGTCCAAGCCGATCACCGCCGCCGCGCTGATGATCCTCGTGGACGAGGGCAAGGTTCGCCTCGATGATCCGGTGGAAAAGTTCCTGCCCGAATTCAAGGGCCAGATGGTGGTTGCGGAAAAGGACAAGGATCGGATCCTGCTGAAGTCGCCGGCAAGGCAGGCCACGGTCAGGGACTGCCTCAACCACACCAGCGGCATGCCGTTCAAGTCGGCCCTCG
The DNA here is from genome assembly GCA_016873225.1 of Planctomycetota bacterium. Classification (GTDB taxonomy): domain Bacteria; phylum Planctomycetota; class Planctomycetia; order Gemmatales; family Gemmataceae; genus REEB421. The sequence continues at coordinate 19,600 of VGXS01000029.1, forward strand.
AGGAACCGACCCTCGACGCGCTTTCGCTGGCCACGGGGGTTCGCGGCCACGCGCTCACGCCGCTGGAGGCCGAACCGGGCAGCCGATACCGCTACTCCAACGCGGGCATCAACACGGCCGGGCGAATCGTGGAGGTGGTCTCGGGAATGCCTTTCGAGGTGTTCCTCGACAAGCGCCTGCTGCGGCCTCTCGGAATGACCGACACGACTTTCTGGCCCGCCGAGGCGCGGGTGGCCCGCCTGGCGCTGTCGTACAGGCCCGACGCCGCCAAGACCGGCTTGCAAGCCACCCCCATCATCCAGTTGCGTTATCCGCTTTCCGACAAGTCGCGGGGAGCCATGCCCGCCGGCGGCCTGTTCGCCACTGCCGCCGACTGTTCCCGCTTCTGCCGGATGATCCTCAACGGCGGCGTCCATGAGGGCGGGCGGATTCTCTCGGAGGAATCGGTGAAGGCCCTGACCACGCGGCAGACACCCTCCTCGATGCAGGAAAGCTACGGCCTCGGATTCGCCGTGGGTCCCGATACCGCCGGACATGGCGGCGCCCACGCCACCAGCATGAACATCATCTTCAAGACCGGGCGGATCACGGTGTGGATGGTGCAGCACGCCGGTTTTCCCGCCGACGGCGCGCAGGCCAGGGGCGCCTTCGAGAAGGCCGCGGCGCTGGTGAAATAGGCCGCGCAAGATCGTTTCTCAAGCGGCCCCGTCACACCACGCGGGTGCCCCAGTTGAGCCTTCCCTTGGATGCGTACAACTCGGCCAGCGTCACCCGCACCAGCGCGTCGACGGGATTGTTGTCCGAATAGGTCAGGCGGGTGCCTCCCTTGTCGGTTCCCCAAGGGTTGCGAAGGATCACCGCGGTCAGGCCGCCCGCCCCGTCGGTGACGATGTTCCAGACCGTGTAGGCGTGGCGAACCACGAACTTCCGCCCCAAGGTGCCGGGTGTCCGCTGGTTGTTGGCCCTGGCTACCTCGTCGTTGGAATCACCCAGCGAAACGGTGAGATAATCGGGATTGGGGCCGGTAAAGCGGGAAACGATGTCGGCTCCCAGGGCCGCGGCGCTGGCGTAGCCGCCACTGGCGTCGTTCGCGGGAATATCCGGGTTGTTGGCTCGCCGGAGGAATGGGACGCCGGTGGTGGCGCTCCCGAAGAACCTGAACACCTCGTCGGCGCCCGTGCTGCCCAAGTCGGCGTAGTTGGGTGATCCGGCAACGCGCTGGTCCGCCAAGGCGATTCCCTTCTCGGCGAGGCAGACCCAAATGGAATTGCCCGGTCCCAAGTTCGCGTAGTTGGGCAACGAGTTGCTGCCGGCCCTCAGCGGAAGGATGCCGTCGAACCTGTAAAACTGCCCGCCCAGGCGCATTCCGTAGGTGCCGTCGCCGAAGTCAACCATGGCGCGCCTGATGGCCCAGGCCTCACCCGGGCCGGTGTCCCGGGCCAGCGCCGACAGGGCCGAAACCACCTTGCAGTCGCCCACGGCGCCCTGGTTGATGTCGGATCCCCGGGGTCCGCTGTTGGGGAACAGCGGGTTGGCGGAAAAGTCGGCGGTTTGCAACCCGGCCGGGAAGGCGGGGCCCGCCTTCCTGTCGCCGTTGAGCGTCCTGTCCATGCCGGTGGCGAATGATCCGACGGCATTGTCGAAGTCGCGGACGGCATCGAAATCCTGGATCGCGTCGCCGACACCGACGGAGATCAGGTCGCGCCAGAAAATGTCGCGGCCGTCGTTTCCGGTCATCTGGTCGGGGCCGGAATCGTCGATCGACACGAGCCAGTCATCCCCGTTGCCGCCGAAAAGCGCGTCGGTGTCGGTGCCGCCATTGATGGTGTCGTTGTCAAAATCGCCATGGAGCGTGTCGGATCCGGATCCGCCGAGGATGAAATCGGCGCCGATGCCATGGATCGTGTCGTTGCCGGCACCGCCCTCGATGCGGTCGTTGCCGACCTCCCCGTCGATGGTGTCATCATCGTTGCCGCCAAGGATGCGGTCGTTGCCAAAGCCTCCGAGGATGGTGTCGTCGCCATCATCACCCATGATGGTGTCCTTGTCGTCGCCGCCCCGAAGCGTGTCGTTCCCCGCGCCGCCCCGGATGATGTCCTCCCCGGCTTCGCCATCGATGGTGTCGTTCTCGCCATCGCCATCAAGGGTGTCGGACTCGGTGCCTCCGGTGATGGAGTCGGCACCGGAACCTCCGGAGATGGTGTCCGCTCCGGAGTCCCCGTGGAGAAAGTCGTTGCCGAGTCCTCCAAGGATGAAATCATCGCCGGCATTGCCCTCGATGATGTCGTTGTCGGAGTTGCCCTCGAGCCTGTCGTTGCCGGATCCGCCCCTGATGAAGTCATTGCCGTCGCCACCCAACACCCTGTCGTTGTTGTCGCCCGAATCGATGATGTCGTTGTCCAGGCCGCCGAAGATCTCGTCGTTGCCGGCACCCGAACTGATGGTGTCGTCGCCGGGGCCGCCTTCGATGGTGTCGTTGCCGGGGCCGGTGGTGATGATGTCGTCGCCGGTTTGGCCGTAATAAGTGCCCCAGTTGCCCCCCCGGATGGTGTCGTTGCCGGGGCCGCCATCGATGATGCTGGCGGAAAGCCCGCCGGTGAGGTTGTCGTTGCCATCATTGCCCATGGCGTTGACCGGCACGCGCGCCGTGGAGGCGGTGAAGGTGTCGGCAGCCGAACCGCCGATGAACTGGATGGAGCGGACGGCGGCGGCGCCAAAGAGCCGCGGGTTGAGCAAGGGCGTGCCATGCGTGACCCGGTACTGCCTGATGGCCGCCGCGCCCACCCCCACGGTGATGTGCTGGACCGAGACATTGGTGGGAGTGTCGTCGGCGCGGATCATGAGCACGCCGGCGGGGTCGAGCGAGATGGAAACAACCGCGGGCACATCCCGTTCCTCGAATCGCTCGAGGAGTAATTGGCGGTTCTTGGGGGCGAACTTCATCGGCATCTCCCGAAACACGGACCATCAGAGACACATTCAATTGTGGATACCATCGCCCCATAAAACAATCGAGCCTTATGCGACGCGCGCCACCGCCTGATGCCGTGAAAACAGGGAAGCCCGGATTACCGGGCTCCAAGGAAAATATGGAATCGGGCGAACAGGATCAGAACAACTCGTCGATCGGCTTGCCATCCTGAAGGACGGGGAAGGGACGGCCCGTGGGATCGGTCGCCATGGCCGTGGTGTCGATCGACAGGTGGCGGTAAATCGTGGCGAGCACATCCTGGACGATCTTGGGATTGTCCTTGGGATGGGCGCCCTTGGCATCGGAGGCGCCGACGACGCGGCCGCCCTTGACGCCGCCGCCCGCGAAGGCCGCCGACATCACATACGGCCAGTGGTCGCGACCGGCGTTGTTGTTGACAACGGGGGTTCGGCCGATCTCGCCCCAGGCCACCACCAAGGTGCGGTCGAGCACGCCGCGCCTTTCGAGGTCGTCGAGGAAGGCGGTGTAGGCGCGGTCCCAACGGGGGAGGAAGCCGAGCTTTTGCGACTCGAAGCCCTTCTTGTGGAAGTCCCACCAGCGCAGGTCGACCGTGACGAGGCGGACGCCGGCCTCGACAAGGCGCGCCGCCAGGAGCATGCGCTGGGCCCAGTTGGGGCAGCCGCATCGCTCCGGATCCTTGGGATCGAAATTGGGCATCTTGCCGTAGGCTTCGCGCAGGGAGGCCGGCTCGGAGTCGAGGTCGAAGGCCTTGCGGGCCCTTTCGCTGGCCAGCAGGTCGAGGGCCTGCTGCTGGAAGCGGTCCAGCGCGTCGGCCTGGGGCGAATACAGCTTGCGGTCGAAGGCGTCGACGAGGGCCTTGGCCTCGGCGGGGGCGGGCGCGCCGGGACGGGTCGTGCGTGCCAAGTTGGGAATGGTGAATGGATCGGTGCTCGCGGGATCCGCCTTGGTCTCGAAGGGGCGGCAAGTGGCGCCGAGCCAGGCCGAGTCGGTGCCGGGGACCATCTTGGGAATCATCACATACGGCGGAAGTCCGGGGTCGGCGTCCCTGAGGAACCGGGAGGCCCACGACCCGCAACTGGGCATGACATTCACATCCGACTGCGGGCCGGACTTGTAGCCGGTGAAGCAGATCTGGTCGCCATCGGAGTGCCCGACATTGCCATCCTGGGGTCGGTGTCTCAGGCTGCGCACAAGCGAGAAGCGGTGCATCTGCTTGGCCGACAACGGGAGATATTCGCTCAGCCTCACGCCCGGCACGCTGGTGGTGATGGACCCGAACTCGCCGCGCACCTCGGAAGGGGCGTCGGGCTTGGGATCCCACATGTCGTGCTGGCTTGGGCCGCCGCGCATCCACAGGATCACAACGGAGGGGGGCGAAGCGGACTTGACCGCCGCGCGGGATTCAAGCCGCAACAGGTCGGGAAGCGACAACCCGATGGAGCCAAGCAATCCCACTTGTAGAACGCCACGGCGGTCGGGAGTTGATATTGGCATGCTAATGGTCACCTTCAAGTTTTCTTAATTTTTAACAATCCGCCGACAATTGCAAATCGACAAACGCCAGTCAATTCGATCAATCGAACAAGATAAGCCAAATATGTTTGATGACATGAACCATCAGGACAGCCGTATCCAGCAATCCATGAAACGGGCGTCAGCTTGGCGGATACCGATCCTGTGGGCCGATCAGGTTCCGCCCAGTCGGGCCTCCACTTCCCGCAGGTACCTGAGGCCTTCGCGGGCGATCGTCTCGGGATCGGGCTTGTAGTCGAACACCTCGATCGAGACATAACCCTTGTACTGGACATCCTTGAGGGCCCGGAGGATGGGCAGGAAATCGGTGTCGCCCATGCCGGGCGCGCGCCGGTTGGCGTCGTTGGCGTGGAAATGGCCGAGGCGGTGGAAATTCCGGCGGATGATTTCCGCGGGGGTCGCCTCGTCGCTGCTCATGGCCTTCACATCGAGGTGCAGGCCGAAGAGCGGATGATTCAGGCGATCGAGAAGGGCGTTGCCTTCCCGGGCCGTCTGCATGAAGTCGGATTCCGCGGGCGCCAGCGGTTCCAGCAGCATGAGCACCCCGGTTTTCTCAAGATGAGGCACCACCTGCCTGAAGGTGTCGACAAACCAGTCGGTGGCCTGCTCGCGGGTGGCCCCCTCGGGAATCTTCCTCTGCAGGGGCGAGCCGAACACCATCAGGTCGCCCCCGAGGTCGGCGCAGGCCCGCGCCAATTCCCCCAGGTAGGAAGCGGTGCTGGCCCGCACGGCGGGATCGGGGCTGGTGACCTGAAATCCCTCGGTCTTGGCCAACAGCCAGTGCAAGCCGATGATTTTCAAACCGGCCTTTTCCGCCGTGGCCCGAACCTGCCGACGCGTTTCGGCATCCACCTGCCCGATCCGGGGCGCCAGCGTGAACGGGGCGAGTTCGAGGCCCTGGTAACCCAGCGCCGCGGAGACGGAACAAACCCTGGCGTGGTCCCATCCCTCGAAAGTCTCATTGCAGATCGCGTGCTTCCAGATGCCCATCGGTTCACTCCGGTTGTTCGGTCGACACGAGGCGGATCTCCTGCCCGGCAAGATCAAGGGTGGTGCCGGCGCCGGCGGGGGCGGGAGTGCGCCACCGGGCCGTGAAGTCATCGTATCGCCAAGGCATGTCCTGGAAACGGAGGCTCCAGGCGGGACGGACGACCACGGGTTGCCGGTCGGGCATGTCCGATTCCCGGGTGATCGCCCATTCGTCGTGCCGCGAATCGAGGCGGTAGCGGAGTTCCCGGCCCCCGACCGAAAGATGAAGGGCCTGTTCGCTCGAGACCAGGGCGCCCGAGCCGGCGCCGAGGATTCCTTCCACCTGCTCGTCGTTGAGTTGGGTTCCGGCGGCGCAGAGGCACCAGGCCACCGCCAACGCCACGCCCTGCCGCCTTTCCGCGGGCAGGCCGGCCAGCCACGCTCCCGCGGCGACATGGGCCCACAGGCTGCCTCCCCGGAACTCGAAAGTGACGCAAAGGGCGGGATGCCCATCATCGGAAACGAGATGGCCGCGAACCCGGTGCGTGGACAGGGAGACAGCGCCGACCTCCAGCGGCCGGCTCCATTGGCGCGGATCGTCCCCGGCCCAACCGGGCGAGACGGCAAGCGGATCCACCAGGTTGCGCCTGAGGAAATGCGCCACCGACTCGCGGACATCCTCGAGTTGCTTGAGAGCCTGGCGTTCGCGGGCGCGGTCGCCGCCCTCCGCCGCCGGTCGGCCGGCGCGGCGCAGGCGCGAGAAGATGCGGGGCAAGGTGCCGCCGTGCCAGCCGGGTTCCATGAGCGCCCGCATGTCCTCCCCGTCGGGTCCGGCGGGGGCGGTGCGCGGCCGGCCCGGACGGTTGGCCTCGTACAGCCCGCGGTTTTCGCGGAACTCCCAGAACAGGAATCCGAACACATTGGGCATCAGGAAAATGACGGTGGTGACGATGGTCATCGCCGGCCAGTAACCCGTCAGCGGAGCCATCGCGGGTATCCATGACTCGGTTCCCATCGGCCCCAGGACGGGATACAGCACCTTCGCCGCCACGAAGCAGACGGGCAACTTGAGGGGATGGATCATCGGTTCGATCAGCACCACGAACAGCAGCCTGCCGGTGGCCCTCAGCGGCACCCAGACGAGGGAGGCGGAGGCCCTGAGGGCGGTCATCGCCCCGGAATCGTCGGAGCGGGAGCGAAGCGCCTCATCCGCCCGGACCAGCGCCGTCTCGACGGCCTTGAAGAGCGTCTTGTAGATCCTGTCGAAGGCCTCGAACAGCCTGCCGACAAGGCCGGCCCTGACGGCATGGACGAAGTCGACAACGATTTCCGCCAGCCTCCTGTCCAAAAGCAGGAATGGCCTTGTCGTCATGACGAGGGCCAGGAGGAACCATGTCGCCGCGCCGATCACCAGGTTCGGGATCACCAGGGGGGTGAACACATGGAGGGCCAAAATGGCGAGGCCCGGCTTGACCGCCAGGTACCACGCCAGGCGCAATGGCACGAGCACGGCGGCCCTGAAGGCCGGATGCCTGGCCAGCAGTACGGGAAGGTCCTCAACCAGCCAGTGCAATCCGGACGCCGCCCACAAGAGCCAGGAGGCCACGCGCGAGCGCAGCGAATCGTTGGCCAGGGTGTAGGAAAGGGCGGTGCCGATGACCCCGATCCAAAGCCACGAGAGGAGGCTGCCGACGGGGCTGACCTCGTCCTGCTTGCCTCCCCCTCCGGGCAGGTGGCGCGCGAGGATGATGCCGATGGAAACCAAGAGAAGGGCGATGCCGTAAGGAGCCACGACATACGACCAGAAAAGCCGGCCCCAATGGGTTCCGAACAGGGCCGAGGTGAGGTTCTGGAGAGCCTTGGCGTGGAACTGGCCCGACTGGTAGATCCCCTCGAACTTGAAGGTGAGGTGGCGATCGAGCCTCAGCAGCGGATCGTCCGCGCCCCACTCGCCCCGCTCGGTGATGTCGGGCAACTTGATGCTGTTGCGGCTGATGGCGTCGCGGACATCGAAGTAACTGAAATAGCCGTCGGCCAGGATGCGGTCGATGAGTTCGCGCACCAGCTTGCGGCGCGAGACGCGCTCGAGCGGGTGCCTCGGCTGGAGGCCGACATCGTCGAGCGCGTCCTCGAGGAACGGCTGGAACCTGTCGCGGAGCGCGTCGCGGCAGGTGGCGAGGCTGCCGCGGAAGATGTCGCGCAAGGCGGCGCTGTCCGCCTCGTCGACCCGGACGCCCGGAAGATAGCGGAGCACGGCCTGCAGCCGCCTCGAAGCCTGCACCATGTCCTGGTGGGGCAGCTGCCGGCTCACGGGGCGGGTGCCGGCGCTCGTGAGCCACCGGTAGATGTCGAGCGAGCGCGCCGGCCTCTCCGACTCGCTCATGATCGCCTGCAACTCCAGGAGCAGCCTATGCTCGTTGGTGATGAAGCGGCCCTGGTCGGCCTTCTCGAGGACCGGATAAAGCCGCGTCTCCAGCCGGGCGACATCGGCCGGCGCCAGGTGAAGCGGACCGGCAAGCCCCGCCGCAAGCTCCCTCAGGTGCGACCGCGCCAAGTCTTCCGCGCGGCTTGAACGGTCGCCCGTGCTCAGCCGCGCCACCTGGATCATCGCGCACGCCGCGCCCACGAGGTCGCGAGCGGCGTGGCACCGCTCGGCGCTGGCCTCCAACTGGAGCACATATGGATCCGGTTCCACTTCCGTATCCGCCTTGTCCCCGTCCGACACCAGAAGCGGCCGGCATTGGGCCGCCAACCCGGCAAGGTTGACAAACCCCTTGAGGCGCCGCATCAGCCTTGCAAGCAATTCGCGGTCGAGGATGGGCAGGCAGATCGGCAGACGCACGGCCTCAAGCGTGTCAAGCAGCGCCAGGTAAACCAGGAGTTCCCGGGCCAATTCCTCGTCGGCGGCCCCGTGGTCAAGCCGGCCCTCGGCCTCCAGGGTGGCGCGGATCTCCTCACGGGCCACGATGTCGAGCATGCCGAGGGTGGCGGCGGCCTCGGCGGTATTCCAACCCGGCCCGGTGAGCGCCTCCTCCACGAGCGCCTGGAACAGCAGCTTGCCGCAGCGCTCGCGCAGGCGCCTCGACTCCCGTTCCTGCCGGTCGATCTCCTCGCGCGGCGGTTGCTGGCCTAGCGAGGGGTGGGACCTTGTCCGGGCGATATCGTCGTCGGTGGGCCGGGCGATCAGGTAAACGATTTCTGGCAGCGCCAAGGTGGGGGTGATGCCCAACTCGCCCGGTTCGACTCGGCGGAACAGGTCTTGCCGGGGCATGACGACATAGCCCCGCGCCATGGCCACGCTGGAACCGGACAGCGCGCCGCCCCTGGCCGTCGCCTTCTCGAGAATGCGCGGGGCGGCCAGGAGGGCCCCGGGATGGCAGGCGCGCAACTCCGACTCAAGGATGTGGATGTCCATGGTCAGGCTTCCGTTTCGGGGAGCGTGGCGAGCGCTTCCATCAAACCCGCGAGGTCATCGTCGGAATGGTCCGCCGAGAGGCTCACCCTGAGCCGCGCGCCGCCACGGGGAACCGACGGATGCCTGATGGCCGGAACCAGCCATCCGCGGTCGAGGCAATGCCCGGCCCAGGCCATGGCAAGCCTTTCCGGCCCGGCAATGACGGGAACAATGGCGGAATCGCCGGGTGCCGGCCGGCCCAGGCCCGCCATGAAATCTCGCAGGCGCCCGGCCAGGGCCAAAACCCTTTCCCGCCTCCATGGCTCGGCATGCGACAGGCGCAAGGCCGCGCGCGCCGCCGCGGCCGAACCGGGCGCCAGCGCCGTTGAAAACATGTACGACCTTCCCTGGTTCACAATCCACCGGATCGTGCCGCGATCGGCGGCCACGAACCCGCCCTGCGCGCCGAGGGCCTTGCTCAGCGTGCCGACGCGGACCAGGCCCGCCGGCACGGCATCCATTGGCAGGCTGGCGGAAAGCCCCCTCCCCCGCGGACCCAGCACTCCCGTGGCGTGCGCCTCATCCACGATGAGGCCGGCATCATGCCTCCGGGCCACCACCGCCAGGTCCGCCAGCGGCGCCTCGTCCCCATCCATGCTGAAAACCGAGTCGGTGATGATCCACGCGCGCCGGAACGACCCTCGGCAGCGGGAGAGAATCCCGTCGGCGGATGAGGGATCCGCGTGGGCGAAGACCTCCACCCGTGCCCTCGACAAACGGCAACCGTCGACCAGGCTCGCGTGGTTGAGCGCGTCGCTGAGAACCAGGTCGCCGGGTCCAGCGAGCGCGGTCACGGCCGCCAGGTTGGCCGCGAATCCCGACGGAAACACCAGGCTGGCGTCCGTTCCGGCATGCTCGGCAAGGCGCCGCTCAAGCGACCGGTGCACCGGAAGCCAGCCGGAAACCAAAGGCGAGGCGCCCGCTCCCGTCCCCTCGCGACGCTGGGCCCGCGCCGCGGCGGCGGCCAGCCTGGGATCCCGGGCCAATCCCAGATAGTCGTTGGAGGCGAAATTCACCAGGGGCCGGCCGCGCCACAGCACCCGCGCCGGATCGGAAGGATGGGGTGAAACAGCCTTGCGGAAGCGGTACAGGCCTCCCTGGCGTCTCTGGTCGAGTTCATCGGCCCAGAAGCCCCGCATGGCTTTCTCCGCGCTCCTCCAACCGGACGGTTCAGGCAAGGACTGGCAACGAGAGACCGGGCCTCGCCGGAGCGGCCGGGGCCTCGGGAGCCGCCGGGTCGGTTCCACCGACGCGGTCATCATCCCATGTCAGTTCGAGATCCTCGATCATCCGGAGATCCTCGGCGTTGGCCCTGCCATAGGTGGACAGGTAGTTGCCGATGAGGCCGCTGGTGCCACCGGCGTAGAAGATCCAGCTCTGCAGGTCGCGCAGGTTCTTCTCGCGGCCGCCGGCCACCTTCAGGTCCTGCTTGGGCAGGATGAGCCTCATGGTGGCGACGATGCCCAGGATCTCGAGGGGCCTCAGCGGCTTCATGTGCTCAAGCGGCGTGCCGGGAATCGGATGCAGGAAGTTCAGCGGCACCACATGCGGGTTGAGGTCCTTGAGGCTGAAACCGAGGTCCACGCGGTCCTCGACGGTCTCGCCCATGCCGAAGATGCCGCCGGAGCAGGTCTCAAGCCCGGCGGCGCGGGCGATCTGCAGGGTGCGCACGCGGTCGGACCACTTGTGGGTGGTGACGATGTTCGGGTAGTGCCTTTCCGAGGTCTCCAGATTATGGTTGATCCGGCGGATTCCGGCCTCCTTCAGGTCGCGGGCCTGCTCCTCGTTGAGGGTGCCGAGGGTGGCGCAATGGCAGATGCCGTCGACCTTCTTCATCGCCTTGACGGCGTCCATGATGGCGGGCCATTCGCGCGCGGTGGGGCCGCGGCCGCTGTTGACGATGCCGAAGGCGCTGGCGCCGTTGTCGCGGGCGAAGGTGGTCGCCTGCTCGACCTGCTCCGGACCCATCATCGGGTACGGCTCGATTCCCGTGGCGTTGAACGAGGACTGGGCGCAGAACTTGCAGTCCTCGCTGCAGCGGCCGAACTTGCTTGGAAGGATGCTGCAGAAAGTCACCTTGTTGCCGTGGAAGTGTCGGCGGACCTTGTTCGCGGCGTAGAGCAGGTCGTAGATGACCTGCCCGCGCAGGCGGAAACATTCCTCGGCCTCGGCCCGGGTGATGTCGCCGCCGCCGTTGATCCTGCCGGCCAGGGCCAGCAAATCGAAACTGGTTTCGGCCAAGAATGCCTCGTCGGTCTTCTGCGCGATCATGTGCTGCCCCATCCATGAGGCGCGCCGGACAATGGCGCGCCGCCACCAGCATATCTTCCGGGGCTTGGCCGGTTGTTCAAGGCCAGCGGCGACGATTGTCTCCGATTCCGCCGATCAGGAGCTTTCCCTTTTCCTGCCGGGCTTCCGTTCCTGACGGGATTCCTCAGCCGATTCGTCATCCGGCTGGTTCCAGCGGGAAACCATCCATTGCGCCAACGCCCCCAGCATCGTCAGCACCCCCTGGGCACCCAGCAGCAGCTTTTGGTGGCCGGCGCTCCAATCTACCGCGTCGAGGTGCTTGCCTCGGTCCATGAAGCTCAAAATCGTGAGGATGAGCACCAGCGAACCGGCCGCCGCGGTGGTCAGCACCATCCAGAAGGTGCGCAGCATCAGGAAGACCAGTCCGCCACCCAGCACAAACGGCAGGGGTTCGGTCCCCGGCGGCGCCGCCGCCCGCAAAAGGGTGAGGGCCGCCAAGGCGCCGATCAGGAAAATCGCAAGGTCAACCAGCGCCAGGGCCAACGCCCCCGAAGTGAAGGCGAAAAGCACACCCGCGACAATCGGCTGCAGGTGAAAGCGCTGGCCTGATTCCAAACCCACCAATCCGCCGGCGAGCGTGGCCAGCGAGACCAGCCAAAATCGGTGGAAAACCCCACCGGCGGCCCACAAAAACAGGCCGACCACAAGGAACAGGGACAGACTCGGAAAACTGAGGCCCCGGCTGTCTTCCAGCAGTTCAACAGGCAATTCCAGCATGAGACCGCCCTGCCGGCACCGGAGCGATGGCCCGGCGAGTTCGCATTCTGCCCCGGAAACGCTCGCTGGCAACAGGCCAACCAGCCTGAACGATCCAAAATGCTTGGATGAATGCCCATCAACACTTCAGGGCCAACCCCTTTCGGGCCAATCGCAAACCCATTACAAACAATGCCTTGCAGCCAATGCAGGCACATCCTCGCAACTGGAGCCCCCGGTTTTGTTCGACCCATGGTCACCTTGCCGATGGCCAAACAAGGTCTCCGGGAGCCATTCAATTGCAAATTCCGCTAACTTTTGGCCACAAGGCATATCACCCCCCCCGTACCCCCCATAGCCCCGTCGCGCATGTTGACGATTTCTGGAGCCGTCACTCGGGAGGTTCCGTGGGTTTGCAACCAAACCCTTCAAACAGTCCTGGCATCCCCGACGATCGCGCAGGCCTTGTCGATGGCCACCTTGGGGTCGATCTCACGGGCGAGCGCGTGGCACCGGTCGCGCAAGTCCGAATCGCCCAGAACCGAGCGCATGACCTGCACCAGCCTTCCCTTGAGGACCGCGCCGGGGCCGATCCACCTTCCGGCTCCCAGCCTCGTCACCCGTTCGCTGTTGTCGGGTTGGTCATGGCAGAACGGCACGACGATTTGCGGTATCCCCGCCTGGAACGCCCGCGCCAGCGTGCCGACGCCGCCATGGTGGATCAGGGCCGCGCAACGGGGCAGTGTCTCCCCCATTGAGGCCCAACCCACATGAAGCGCCGCCGGAGGCAACTTGGCGGGCACCTGGGACGGGTCCTTGCTGAGAATGAGCAGCCGCGTTCCAAGCCCGACACAGGCTTGAAGCACCCGCTCGAGGATTTCCCGGCCGTGACGCATCGCCGAACCGAGCGTGACGGCGACGGGCGGAGGCCCATCGGCCAAAAACCGGTGGAGGGGGCCGAGGTCGTCGCCCCGCCCGGCGTCGTCATGGAACAGGAAACCGGCATGAACGGCTTGCGCGGGCAACGACGGAGGCGATCCGAACCAGCGCGGAAACGCCAGCAATACCCGGTCGGGGCTGTTCCACCAGCCGTCGAGGTACCGCCCGGTGGCCGCCAGGCCGGATTCCCCCCTCAGAGGCTCCACCAAGGGGGCCACGAGGGGATCGGCGATTCGCCGGTCGAACAGCCAGTAGGCGAGGCCGGGCAGCCACCTGACGACCAGGCCCTCGGGAAACACCCGGGTGATCACCGGCGGTTGCCGGCGACACCGGAGCACAACGGGCGCCAAATGGGCGGTGACCAAGGGGAACCCCGCCTGCTCCCGCGCCACGCGCGCGCCGAACGCCAAAGACGAGGCCACCACGACGGCCCGGCCGGGGCCCGAGACGAACTCGCGCGCGAGGTCGCGTTGCCGGCGCACCATGTCCGCGGCGCCGGCATCCCCGAGGATGACACGAATGCCATGCCTGGGCTTCCAAAGGTCGGGATTGGAGGTGAGGCGGTCGTAGTCCTCGGGGGAGCCCATCGGCTCGAAGCCGCACGAGGCGCGGACCACGGCGGAGGCGTGAACGGGGCTGGCGGCGATCGTGACCCGCCAGCCGCGCTCGCGCAGGCCCTTGCCCAGCGCCAGAAAGGGGAAGACATCGCCGGCGCTGCCGATGCCGAACAGCAGCGCGCGCATGGAAGCGCCCCCCGGCGGCGGATCAGTGCTGCGGAATGGCGACCCTTTCGCCACCCTTCATGGCCGATTCATGGGCGCAGATGCCCACGAGCGTCCAGTTGGCGCTGGTGCGGGCGTCGGGGAAAGCCGGCTGACGGCCCAGGGCCGCCATCAGGAAGTTGTGGACCAGGTGCGGATGGGAACCACCGTGGCCGGCGCCCTGCAGGAAGCTGAGGTGCGTGGCGTCGTGGATGGCGCCCGTGTACTTGCGGATCGCATCCGGCAACCTTCCGGCGAAGTCGGGCACCCTGACCCGGCGGGGAATCTGCGGCTCGGGAAGGCCGCGCATGTGGAGCACCGGTTCCTCGCCCTCGACCTGCTGCCACTCGAACGAGACATTCGAGGCCGTGACATCGAAGCTCTCGCGGTACTGGCGGGCCGTGTCGAACAGGCTGCGGGTGACCTCGGCGACGACATCGCTGCCGCCGATCTTGAATGTCGCCGTCTCGATGGCGAACGGGCTTCCGTACTTGGAAACCAGCTCCTCGCGGATGCGGCCCGAGCCATGGCAGACAACGCTTTCAGCCAGGGCCACCTTGCCCTTGGCCGGGTCGCTCAGCACGGCCAGGCACGGGCTCACGCAGTGGGTGGCGTACCACATGGGGGGCAACCCGGGCCAGTAATCGGGCCAGCCGTCCATGTCCTGCTGGTGGCTGCCGCGGAGGAACTGGATGCGGCCCAGGGTTCCGCGGTCGTACAGGTCCTTGGCGAAGAGATACTCGCGGCTGTAGACCACCGTCTCCATCATCATGTAGGTCTTGCCGACCTGCCTTTGGAGCTTGACGATCTCGGCGATCTCCTCCTTGGTGGTGGCCATGGGCACGGTGCAGGCCACATGCTTGCCGGCCTTGAGCGCCTTGATCGTCTGGGGCCCATGGTCGGGAATGGGGCTGTTGATGTGGACGGCGTCGATGTCCGGATCCTTCAGGAGTTCGTCATAGCACGCGTAGGCCTTGGGAACGCCGAACTGCTTGGCGCAGCGTTCCAACCCGGCCTTGTTGCGTCGGCAGACGGCGACCAGTTCGGCGTCGGGATGGTCCTGGTAGATCGGGATGAACTCGGCGCCGAAACCAAGCCCGATGATGGCGACGCGCAACTTCGACATGGAATGACTCCGGCAAGGGACACAAAAAAACGGGGGAGGAAACGGATGCGTTTCCTCCCCGACGGATTGGCGTGTCAGTCGTGGCCGATGTGGACCTGCTTGTAGCCGCCCGTGGAGGCGAAGTAGCCGATGAGCAGCAGGTAACCGATGGCCATGAAGGCCGGCACGAAGGCGGTGTAGATGAGCGCCATCTGGCCGCCGTACATCCGGGCGTCGGCCACATTCTTGGCGTCTTCCTTGGCGTGCTTCTCCTCGGTTTCGGTCCACCAGTAGTTCAGCTTCTTGGTCTCGTCGACGATGTTGCCCTTGGCGCCGGCCTTCTCAAGGGTGGCGAGGTCGGCGATGAGGCCCTTGTTGTCGCCCTTCTCAAGCACGGTCACCTTCGAGCCGTCGAGCCCGTTGATGGGCTGCAGGCCGGGAAGCGGGGCGCTGGCGGCCGGAACCTTGAAGCGCTCGTAGGCCTCCTTGTCGACCGATTGGAGCTTGGTCGAGGCGAAATAGTCCTGCTTGTAGCCGATCACCGGGCCGCCCAGGAGGCCGGCCGAAAGCATGCCCACGCCGCCCATGGCGCCCATGGTGAGGGCGCCGCCCTTGGGAAACCGCTCGGAGACCACGCCCAGCATCGTCGGCCAGAAGAAGGTCTTGCCGATGCCGTACACGGTGGCGGCGACCACGCACAGGGCCACGCCCGTGACATTGCCGAGCATGAGCAGGCCGGCGGTGCCGAAGATCGCGCTGGCGAACAGGAGCCCCAGCGGATTGATCTTGTGGACGATCGGCCCCGCGAAGAAGCGCAGCACGAACATCAGGCCCGATGTCCAGATGAACAGCCACAGGCCCGATTCCTTGCTTTCGAGGATTCGTCCCGTGATGTTGCCGATCCAACTGTCGGTTCCGAGTTCCACATAGCCGACACAGGCGTGCAGCACGAGCAGGAACAGCAGGATGGGGCTGGCGAACTGGAGCAGCATGGTGCCGATCTCCACGCCCGAGGCGCTGGCCTCCGACTTGGGGAACTTGCGGCCCAGCATCAGGGCGCCATAGGCCACGGTGGGCACGAGGAAGGTGGCGAGCTGCCAGGTCCAATGCACATTGCCGACACGGTCGAACCCGAGGCCGAGCAGGGCGCCCAGGATGAGTCCGCCGGGCCAGCCGGCATGCAGGATGTTGAGCCAGTGGGTGCGGTTCTTGGGGAACAGCGTGGCGGTGAGGGGGTTGATCACCGCCTCGCAGGTGCCGTTGCCCAGCGCGAACAGCCAGGTCGAGATGTTGAGGCAGTAGAACACGCCGTCCTTGCCATACTGGTTGTAAATCGGCGCGGCGAGGAAGGTGACCAGGGCGCTCGAGAGGTGCAGCACGAACGCCAAGGCCATGAGAGGGCCGTAGCCGATCTTGTCGGCGACGAACGACAGCACGATGATCGTCACGCCGAAGCCTGCGAGGCCGCCGCCGGTGATGGTTCCCAGTTCCGACTGGGTGAAGCCGAACTCGCTGGCCCAGTTGCCGAGAATGGCTCCCCGCACCGAGAAACCGATGCCCGCCGCGATGAGCGTCAGGAAGCTGGCCCAGAACAGCACCATTTCGTTTGTGCCGACATGGTCCTGGGTGTCGGCGGCGGCCGAATGGCCCGCCAGATTGTTGTGATCCATTCGCAACCTCGCCTGGGGAAAGGAAAAAGGCTCCCGCGACCTGGGCGTCACATCCGGGTATTGGGGGATATGCTAGTGGACCGGATGGGGGTTCGTCCAAGGAAAACAGGCCGGAAAAGCCCTCCCTAGCGCCCTTCAGGCCATGAACGGACCACCTTGCCCTGCCGGTCTTTCAGCCGAATCTCCCCCAGCGTGATGGTTCCCTTGTCGGCGGAGGGATCGATGCGGAGCGCGACAATCGGCGCTTCCACGGGCAACTTCAACTCCACAGGATGATCCTGGCCATCGTGGGCGGGCTTGAACACCACCGACCGGTCGCGGTGGAACCCCTTGTCGCCGGCTGTTTGCCAGAACACCTGGGCCGGGCCCCTGCTGGTGGAATTGAACACGAAACTCACCGTGAACGGACCTTCTCCCGCGGGCAGGCCGCGAACATGAACGAACGGATCCCCCCCGCTGGAAACAATTTGAAGCTTGCCGTTGTTCCAACGGGCCATGGCGTCCTTGCTGGCGCTCCAATCAACCGCTCCCGGAGTTTGCTTCCGGTAGGCGGGATTGGCCTTCGGGACCACGGCGCCGGTGTCCTTGAGGAACGCCGAGATCAATGCGTTGAGTTCCGCCGCCACGGCCGGTTGGGAATCCGCGAGGTTCCGTGTTTCTCCAATGTCGGCCTCAAGGTTGTAAAGCTCAAGCCTGTCGGTCTGGTCGTCGTTGCGGGCATAGAAGCGGATCAGCTTCCAAGGGCCCTTGCGCACCGTCGTACCGGGCCAGAAACCCGGTTTGTCCGTCTCGGCCGCCTCACTTCCATGGGGAAAGTGAACAAAAAGCGCCTCGCGGCACTCGCGCCCAAGTGCCAGCGCCGGCCATTGGTTGATGCCGTCGGTGCGAGCCACCTTTTCCCTGCCAACCTTCGTCATGGCGGTGAGGGTCTCGAACCAGTCGACGCTCGAGAATTTCCACTCAACGATTCCCGGTTTCAACTTGCCTGGCCAAGACACCAGGCAGGGAACCCGGGTGCCACCCTCGTAGTTCGAGGCCTTGCCCGAGCGCAGGGGCGCGTTGCTGGTGGCCGGGATCTCCTCGTAGCCGGGAGGATTGGTGGCCTTGGGCGGGTAGGAAAATCCACCATTGTCGGAAGTGAACACCAAAATGGTGTTGTCCGCGACGCCCGCCTTGTCGATGGCGCCCAGAAGCGCTCCGACAGCCTCGTCCATGTGGCTCAGCATGGCGGCATAAAGCGGATTTCTTTGCGCCGCCTTGGGGTCGGCGGTTTTCTTGAATGCCTCCACGCGGGTCGCGTCGGCGTTCCAAGGCCCGTGAACCGAGTACATCCAGAAGTTGATGTAAAACGGCTTGCCCCGGTTCGACTGGATGAATTCACCCGCCTTGCCGGCCATCCACAGGTCGATGTGCTCACCCGGCTTGCCCGAGAACTCCTTGTCGGTGACAAACCTCCAAGGGGCGAGGTAACCTCCCCCCGGGCCCGCGGCGCGCGGGGTATGCGGAATGTCGGCATCGAATCCCCGGTCGCGCGGTTCGTAGCCCTTGCCATGACCCAGGTGCCATTTGCCGAAGTGGGCGGTGGCGTAACCGGCGTCGTGGAACACATTGGCCAGCGTCGCGTATTCGGTCTTGAGCCGCGTCAGGCTGTCGGCGACCAGCGCCTTCTGGTTCGGGTTGCCGGGCGAAAGCCGTTTTTCCAACTGCACCTGCGGCAAATGGCACACCGGCGCCGTGATGCCGGTGCGGGCGGGATACAACCCGGTGAGGATGCTCGACCGCGTGGGCGAGCAGAGCGGGCTGGCGGAATGGTAATTGGTGAGGCGCGCCGAACGACTCGCCAGGCGCGCCAGGTTCGGCGTCCTGTGGTAGAGGCTGCCGTATGGCTCGAGGTCGGCCCAGCCCAAATCGTCGGCCATGACGAACACGACATTGGGCCGGCTTTCCCTCGACTGCTCCAAGGCGACGCCGGCCAACATCAACAATACGGCAATCATGTCAGATCCTCTCCCTTTGGCGGCGCCTGGTTCATGGCGCCCACTCGATCCTGCCAAACACTGGCTGGGGGCCCTTCCACGCCTTGCTGCCCAACAGCCTGCCATCCTTTTCCATATAAGCTCGCAGGCTGAGGATGTCGGCCATGGCCCAGTCCACGGGGCTTGATCCCGTGGCGTCCTTGAAGTCGCCGGGCGACAGCGTGATGACGGTGGGTGCCGGCCCCCCGGGCAAGCGGACCACGGCGGCCAATTCCCTCGACTTTCCCCTGTAGCCCCGGAAGAAGTTTTCCGTGATCACCAGCACGAGTTCGTTGGCCTCGGCCGAGGCCACGGTGAGCCTGAGTTTATCACCGGGGGCGCCGCGCCAGTGGGAATCGCCCACCTTGCGTGTCGAATATTCCCAGTGATGGGGGTTTTCGGCTGAAAGCGCGTACCAGTCGCGCCAGCCCGCCGCGAAGTCATCGATGAGCCGGGTCGGCGGGTTGGCGGGCCTGACGCCCGCGGCAACCAGTCCCGCCGGCCGAATCTCATGGAGTTGGGAGCTGACTTGCCTCCTTGCCGCCGGCTGGGCATGCAAAACAGGCACTTTGCCGGGCAATGGGTAGGCCACATTCGCGAAGGCGAACAAGGGTTGCCTCAGGTCCTCGACCGGCAGGCTTGCGCGCCATTGGCCGCCCGCGCGCGCCACCTCGGCCGACCTCCAGAAACGGGCCCTGGGGTCGGCATCCACCGAATAGTACACCCGCACCTCGGCAACCCAATCGGCATCGGCGGGCATCACCACCAGCGTCGGCGCATGGTCGGGAGTGTCAAGAACGAGCGTCGACGCCGGCGTCGCCGGCATCGGCGCCCCGCCCTTGAGGTGCTGGTCGAACCACAGCGAACGGTTCACGGAGAATTCGGGCGTGAACCGATGGTTCAGGTGAGGGGTGAACGCATACCGGGTGGCGTTTCCGGGGATGAGGCTTCCCGTCCGGTAGGTGTCGTCCATGATGCCGTGGAAGTCGTTGGTGGCGCCCAGCCAGAGCATGGGCCCGCGCACGCGGGGCGCGTACGACTCGAAACCGAGGGTGGCGTTGAACAGCTCGAGGCTGCCGTTGGGCATGGCCCGGGGTTCGTTGGGAAGCATGGGCCTGGGTTCGTGGCGGAAGCCCGAACCGCCGACCTCGGGCACGCTGGCCTTCACGCGCGGGTCGCTGCCGGCGACATACACGGTGAGGTTGCCGCCCATGGACAGGCCGAACACGCCGAGCCTGGCGGGATCGACCTCGGGTTGCTTTTCCAGGAAGGTGAGGCCGCGCCGGGCCGCGAGCGTGAGCAGGTACCAGTTGTTGTTGCGGGGGGAGTCGAAAGGATCCAGATATTTCGGGCCGGGCTTGAGGTTGAAATATCCAGGCACATTGTTCTGCGTGGGGTCGACGGTGCCCCAGTCGGTGTTGGCGTCGCCGGGACGGGCGTCCTGCATCGGCCTGCCGCCCCAGTTGATCGAAAGGCACGAGTATCCCAGCCTGGCCATGTGGCGAACCTCGTCGATGGAGGCGCGCTGCCCCCCGCCATGCAGGTGCAAAAGGCCCGGAACCTTGCCCGGGACCTTGGGCCGCCCGTGAAACGCCGCCATGCGGGCGGGCTTGCCGAGGAAGGCGCCCACATGCCAGGTGACATGGCTCAGCAGGACCCCGTCGTCCTCCCACGACCGGACGATGGAAACCTCCAGCGGATCACGCCGGGGGTCGACATCGGCCCAAAGCTCGGCCACCGTGGCGGGCGGCTTGTCGGCGGCGGTCGCCAGCAGCACCGCGATCATGACCAGCATCAGGCACCCCTTGCTATCAGACACCAACCTGGAAAATTGTCCCCGGAGGTTGCGTTTCCCCCCGGCGGGCATCACCGTGAATGGTCAGGATAAGCGATCCGGACGACCATCTCCATGAGCCCGACCCAGCAGCCGCCGAGCACCTCCGAGGGCCTCCTGCACCGGCTGGGCCATTCCGGCGACGCCGAGGCATGGGAACTGTTCGTGAGACTGTATGGCCCGGCGATCCACCGACACGCTCGTCGCCTCCGGCGACTTCAATTTCACCCACGGCGCCGCCAGCCTTTCCATCAGTTCCGGCGCCTTGGTGGCATTCACCGCCATCGAGAAGGCCAGGCTTACGGGGGGTAATTCCGCCAACACGATCGACGCCTCCCTTTTTGCCGGTTCGGTCATCCTGTTCGGCCTCAACGGCGCCAACAAGCTCACGGGAGCGGTGACGGACGATCTCGCCACCGACAGCATGTCCGGCGGCGCGGGGCAGGACTGGTTCTTCGCCAGGGTCACCGCGCCGGCGGACATCCTTTCCGACAAGGCCTCGAACGAGAACCTGAACTAGCATTGTGGATTGAACCTTTTCCCCGGGTTAGCATTCCCCCAAGGAAACTTCGGGGCGCGGGGAACGCATCATGGCAAGGCTTGGGATGGCGAGTTGGGTGATGGCGGCCTGGTTGACGGCCGGCATGGCCGCGGCTCAAACACCGCCGGCGGGATTTGAGAACCTGTTCAACGGCAAGGACTTCACGGGGTGGGCCGGCGACCTCGCCAACTATGAGGTGAAGGATGGCTCGATTGTTTGCCGCAAGGGCAAGGGCGGGGTGATCTTCTTCGACAGGCAAGTCGCCGACTTTGTCGCCCGCGTCGATTACAAGTTGCCTCCGGCTGGCAACAACGGGTTGGCCATCCGCTACCCCGGAAAGGGCACCGCTTCGGTGGATGGAATGTGCGAGATCCAAATACTGGATGATGCCCATCCAAGGTATGCCAAGCTCGACCCGCGGCAATTCAATGGATCAAGCTACGGGCTCATCGCCGCCAAAAAGGGTTTCCAAAAACCCGTCGGGCAGTGGAACACCATGGAGGTGTCCGCGATCGGCACCAAGCTCAAGGTCGTGCTCAACGGATCGGAAATACTTGAGGGAGATGTGAAGGAGGTCAAGGACTTCATGAGAAGGGAGGCGCCCAAGGGACTTTTCAATCCCAAGGGCTACTTCGGGTTCTGCGGGCACACCGATCCTGTCGAATTCCGGAACGTTTACCTGCGGCAGGTCAAGTAGGCTCACTCCGGACGGGAAAGAGCCTGCCTGAGTTTGTCGAGCGCCGAGGCCTGCACCTGCCGGACCCGTTCCTTGGAAAGACCCAGCTTTTTGCCAACCTGGTCGAGGGTCGCTTCAGCCTGCCCCGCGCCCATGCGGAACCGGCTGACGATGACCTGCCTTTCACGGTCGGTGAGGAGGTCGCACTCGGGCCTCAGGAATTCCTCCACGGTTTGCTGATGGCGAAGGCCGGGGTCGCTGGCCGTCGCCGGGGATTCCTCGCCAACCATGATGCCCTCAAGGGGAACCGACCTCGACATGCGGTCGCCCTTGGCCTTGAGGGACATCCGCGAAAGGGCCCTCATGAGGCAGGTATAGGCGTATGTGCTGAACCGGATGCCGAGCCACGGATTGTAAGCCGCCACAGATTGGATCATCACGATTTGGCAGTCGCTGGTGAGGTCATCAGCCTTCGACGGATGCGACAGCCACCGCCTCACCGCGCGGAATACCAGTTTCCGGTTGCCCAGCACCACCAGGTCACGCATGGAAAGGTAGTGCTGCTTCCACATGGCGCGCTTGTTGGCGTTCTTTTCCCGGCTCAGTCGCCACGCGGCGTAATGCATCCGCCTTGAGCATTCCCGTGTGATTTCATCGGGCATGTAGGAACCCGTGTAGGTGCTTGTCTTGGCGGATGGCCCGTACAAGGACATCGCTCCCGCCATCTGGAAGGATGGATGAACGACAAAATAGAGCCCATCGGCCATCTCGCGCTCGGCCTTGGTCGGACTGGTTGTCACTGTGTTCCCCATGTGAATCTCCCGGAAAATCGTTCAAAAAGTTCAAATGCCGTTATCAATCTGCCGTTTGCCACCCGTCCCGTCAAGACGATTTGAACGAATTTGTGAACGATTCCGATTGGCTCATGATGTTTTTAAAATCGGCAATCATGCCGAATCAACCTAAGAGAAAGGAAAATTTCTTGAAAATGATCATTTCTTCTGGAAATCGACCACAAGCTTGTTGTAAGCTAGATAGATCGATTTGAACGATTTGGTGATTGATGACCGAGATGCCCGAAGAAATTGTCACCGTCAGCGATGCCGCGGAGATGCTCGGCGTCAGCGTTTCCTCCGTGAAGCGGTGGGTGGATGGTGGTGTTTTGCCAGCTGTCAAGACATCGGGGGGACACCGTCGCCTGCGGGTTTCCGACATCATGTCGCTGGCGCGCAGCGGCGTGACAGGCGGCCTTAACATCGATTTTTTCCGCAAGCGACGAGTTTCTCCGCTCCCTATGCCCGAACCGGCGGCCGTGTACTCCGAACTCCTGAACCTTGTGAAGGAACGAAAGCCCGAGGAATTGGCCCTTGGACTCGATCGCGCCCGACAGGCTGGCTTGGAACTCCACACCATGGGGGATGAAGTCATCTTCCCGCTCATGGATGAGGTTGGAAAACTGTGGCACGAAAAAATGCTTGATGTGGCCGATGAGCACCTGGCCACGCGCGCCATTCACAACACGCTGGCCCGCTGGAAGGAATCGGCCCTGCAAGCGTCACCGAAAACGGGCCGCTTGGCCGTGGGTGCCTGTCCCCAAGGCGACTACTCCGGGCTGGGAAACTTCCTTGTGGAGCTGTCTCTTCTCGAAAGGGGTTGGAAGGTCTTAAACCTCGGGCCCAACACCCCGATGGATTCTTTGGCGATGGTGGCGCGTGAGCAGCATGCCGACCTTGTGTGGCTTACCTGCACCTTTGTCGAGTCGGAGGATTCCTTCGTCACGGATCTCAAGGGCCTCCATCAAAAACTCATGAGTCATGGGACGGCCCTGTTTCTTGGAGGCCGGGCCCTGCAGGGCCCATTGCGCCGAAAGCTCACCTTCGATTGGCAGGGTGATACGCTTGCCCAGCTTGACCGGGCCCTGGCCGACCGTTTCCCCGCCACGCGTGAAACCGAAAACCGCGAAACATCCAAGGCCTAGCCGCCGCCCCTGTTTGGCTTGACCCGGAACCCCCGCTGCGGATAACCGATCGCCGCGGCCACACACCCGGCAAGGCCGTTCGAGGGGAGTTCACGCATGTCTGGCGGCACCAAGGCGACGGCCCGGGCGGGCCTCATGCTGCTGGGCATCCTGGCGGTCGGTTGCCAATCGCCCGCGATGCGTCAACTTTCCTCGCAGGGTGCCATGCCCACTGACCTCGCCGAGCGCATTTCCCGCCTGGGCAAGGGCCAGAATGTCTATTCCGCCGGCGCCGGCCGTCAGCAGGAGGAAGAAGCCCTCCAGGCATTGGTGCGGTCCCAGATGCCCGACCTTCCGGCTAGCGGGGCGTTGCAACCTCCGCCGCTGCCCGAACGCAAGGACGCTCCCGCCAATCCGCCCATGCCGCCGATCCAGAAAACCTCGGGAAGCGCCGCCCGCCTGGGCAACCCACAACCCGTGGAACTGGGTCGGCTTCATGACAGCGGCGTGGTGGTCGCCGTCGTGAACGGCGAGGCGATCCTCGAGGAGGAAGTACGACTGGCGATCGCCCAGGGCGGAGGCGATGGCGAGGGCCCGGCGCAGCGCCGGAAATCAGCCGTTTCGCTTCTGGTCGACCGCGAGCTGATCGTGCAGGATGTCATGGCCAAATTGAGCAAGAACCCGCAGGCCCAGAAGTTCATGGACAAGCTCAAGGAACTGGCGGGCAAGGACTTCGAAAGAACCCTCCGCACTATCCGCGACAAGAGCAAGGCGGCCTCGGAGGAGGATTTCCAGGAAATGCTCAAGGCGCAGGGGATACCCCTCGACCTCATGCGCCGGCAGTCGGAACGGAACTTCATCGCCGTCAACTACATGCAGCAGCGCGTCACGCCCATGACGGAGCGGATCAGCGGCGCCGACCTGCGCGGTTACTACGAGTCGCACCCGGAGGACTTCACGGTGCCCGACAGCGTCGCTTGGAAGCACATCTTCATCGCCGCCGCGGCGTTCAAGTCGCGAGATGACGCGCGCAGGCTGGCCGAGTCGCTGCACGCGCGCCTTCGCGCCGGGGAGGATTTCAAGGGGCTTTCCAAGCAGTACTGCCACGGCGACAGCGCGCTGCGCGATGGCGACGGCCTGGGCCGCAAGCGAGGCGAAATCAAGCCGCCCGAGCTTGAAGCCCCGCTGTTCAAGGCGGCGGCGGGCGAACTTCTGCCGGTGATGGAGTTGCGAAACGGGTACCATGTCGCCCGCGTGGAATCACGGGAGTTCGCCGGACTCAAGCCGTTCGATGAGAAGGTGCAGAAACAAATACGCTCAAGGTTGCGCGAGGAGATCGCCCAGCGCGAGATGAAGCGCCTGGTCTCGGAACTCAAGCGCGTCGCCGTCATCGAGTACCCGGGGCAATAGCTAGCCGGTGCAACCCGGCGGCTCAACAATCGGGAAAACAGGAGACGAGCGCCGCCAAGCGACGGGTCCCCTCCCAAATCCCGAGCCGTTCGCCTATCGTGAAGATTCATGAAGGGAACGCCGATTCCATCGCCGCAAGCGGCCACACCCCTGCTGCCTTGGCTGCACCAGACGCTGGGCGCCGCCATGCCCAAGGCGCGTGTCGCGCAGGCTCTGCGCATGGGCCGGATCGCCATTAACGGAACGGCCATCACCCGCCACGACCATATGGTCGAACCAAGCGACACGCTGGCCCTGTTGGCCAAAGGGTGCGCCGCCACAAGCCATGGCACGCAAGGCTGCCGAATCCGAATCGTTCATCTCGATGACCATGTCATCTTGGCTGAAAAGCCGGCGGGCCTGCTGACGGTGGCCACCGAAACCAATACCACCGACACGGCCTACACAAGGCTCCGGGAATGGCTGGAGGGTTCGCGCGCCGGCCGGCCTTTCGTGGTTCACCGGCTTGACCGCGACACCTCGGGCCTCATCCTTTTCGCCCGATCCGCCGAGGCGCGAGACCAGTTGCAGGCCCGTTGGGACCAAGTCAACAAAGTCTATCTGGCATTGTGCCGGGGTACGCCGGCCGACCCGGAGGGAGTCATTGACAATTACCTGGAAGAAGGCACGGACCTGAAGGTGCGGGCTCGCCCGCGGGCGGGTGGCCATGCCAAGCGGGCCGTGTCGCGGTACCGGGTGCTGGCCACGCGCAAAGGCCATTCCCTGGTGGAAGTCATCATTGAAACAGGACGCAAGCACCAAGTCCGGGTTCACCTGGCCGGGTTGGGGTGCCCTGTGGCCGGCGACCGGATCTATGGCGACGCCGAGGGCCCTCGCATGGCGCTGCATGCCTGGAAGTTGGGGTTCAACCATCCGGGCTCTGGGGAACCGTGCCATTTTGAGGCGGTTCCGAGCCCGCTGTTCCTTCCATGGATGAACCAGGCCTGACTCCATTGTCATTCGGATTGCGCCACACGAGCTGATTTGACACCCTTTTGACGGGCAGGTTGCTCCCCACAAGGGAAAGGCGGCATGGCATTTCTGGTCACTGGCGGCTGCGGGTTCATCGGCAGCAACTTCGTCCGCCTGCTCAGGCGGGCTGAACCGCGCCAGCGGGTGGTGAACCTCGACGCCCTCACCTACGCCGGCAACCCGGCCAACCTTTCCGACCTGGAAAACGATTCCAGCTACCAGTTCGTGCATGGCGACATTTCCGACAGGCCCCTGGTCGACAGGGTTTTGTCGGAGCACAGCATCGAGGCGGTTTTCCACTTCGCGGCCGAGAGCCATGTCGATCGCAGCATCCTCGACAGCGGGCCTTTCATCCGCACCAATGTGCTGGGCACGCAAACCCTGCTCGACGCCTCCCGCGCCGCCAAGGTGCGCCGTTTCGTGCATGTCTCCACCGACGAGGTGTATGGCAGCCTGGGGGAAGAGGGGTTTTTCAGTGAAACCACCCCGCTGGCCCCCAATAGCCCCTACGCGGCCTCCAAGGCGTCATCCGACATGCTGGTGCGCGCCTGCCACCACACCCACGGTTTCGACACGGTGATCACGCGGTGCTCAAACAACTACGGCCCGTACCAGTTCCCCGAAAAGCTCATTCCCCTGGTGATCAGCAACATCGAGGCGGGCCTGCCCATTCCGGTGTACGGCAACGGGTTGCAGGTACGCGACTGGATCCATGTGGCCGACCATGCCGCCGGCGTGCTGGCGGCTTTCAGGAATGGCAAGGCGGGCGAGGCATACAACTTCGGCGGTCGATGCGAAAAAACGAACATCAGCCTGGTCAAGACACTCCTGAACCTCATGGGCAAGCCGGAAACCCTCATTCGCCATGTCGCCGACAGGCCGGGACACGACCGCCGCTACGCGATCGACTGTTCCAAGGCCGAACGGGAACTCGGCTGGCAGGTGCGGGTTGATTTTTCCAAGGGATTGGCCGATACCGTCGGCTGGTACCGCGCCAACCCGGGTTGGGTCGAAACGATCCGGTCCGGTGATTACCGGCGTTATTACCAATCGCAGTACGGGCACCGGGGAGTTTGACCCGGCGCGCAGGAAATGACCGCAAGGGACCTAACATATGCCTTCAGCGCTTATCACGGGTATCACGGGACAGGATGGCAGCTACCTGGCTGAACTGCTTCTGGAAAAGGGCTACACGGTCCATGGCATGGTGCGGCGAGCCAGCACCGAGAACTTCGAGCGCATCCATCATCTCCGCGACCGGGTTCATCTCCATCAGGCCGACCTTCTCGACCAACTGTCAATCATCGACCTGATCAAGACGACCAAACCGACGGAAATCTACAACCTCGCGGCGCAATCGTTCGTGCCGACCTCCTGGAACCAGCCCGTGCTCACGGGCGAATTCACGGCGATCGGCGTGACGCGCATGCTGGAAGCCATCCGGCTGATTGACGTCAAGGGAATCCGCTTCTACCAAGCCAGCTCAAGCGAGATGTTCGGCAAGGTGCAGGAAGTTCCCCAGAAGGAATCGACTCCGCTTTATCCGCGGTCTCCTTACGGGGTGGCCAAGGTTTATGGCCACTGGATCACCATCAACTACCGCGAAAGCTACGACATGTTCGCCTGCTCGGGCATCCTCTTCAACCATGAGTCGGAACGGCGGGGGAAGGAATTTGTCACACGGAAGGTGACCGACGGCGTGGCGCGCATCAAGCTGGGCAAGCAGAAGAAGCTGAAGCTCGGCAACCTCGACGCCCGGCGCGACTGGGGCTTCGCCGGAGATTATGTCGAGGCGATGTGGCTGATGCTCCAGCAAGACAAGCCCGACGACTATGTGGTGGCCACGGGGGAAACCCACCCCGTGCGCGAACTGGTGGACCTGGCCTTCGGCCATGTGGGCCTCAAGTGGCAAGACCATGTCGAGATCGATCCGGCGTTCTTCCGACCCGCCGAGGTCGACCTCCTGGTGGGCGACCCCTCCAAGGCCAAGGCCAAGCTTGGCTGGATTCCCAAGGTCTCCTTCCCGCAGCTAGTGGCGCGGATGGTCGACGCCGACATGAAGCGCGTCGCCGCCGAGAACTGACACGATGCCGGTTGACCGGTTCCCCGAGGAAGCCCGATGCGCGTGTTGATCACCGGCGCGACGGGCTTCGTCGGCGGCTGGCTCACGGAACGCCTGCTCGCTGAAAAAGGCTGGCAGGTGATGGCGTTCTCACGCGGCCAGAAATGGCCCGAATCGTTGGCTCACCTGGGCCATGTTCCCCTCATCAACGGCGACTGCTCCGATTCGGAGTCGATCCGGAGGGCGACGGCCTCGTTCCGCCCCCAGGCGGTGGTACACCTGGCCGGAATGACAAGCCCGGGGCAATCGTTCAAGAACCCGGCACAGGCCTGGCACGACAACCTTGGCGGGGCGCGCGGCCTGCTCGAGGGGATCGCCGCGTCGGAGATCAGGCCGCTGGTGCTTCATGTGGGCACCGGCCTGGTTTACGCCCCGCCGCTGCGCGGGGAGTCCCTGGCGGAGGACGCTCCCTTGGGGCCGGCCAGCCCGTACGCGGCGAGCAAGCTGGCCGGCGAGGCGGCCGTCGCCAAGCTGGCCGCGGAGCACGGCATCCCCGTGATATTGGCGAGGCCGTTCAACCATATCGGTCCCAGGCAAGGGACCCAGTTCGCGATCGGAAGCTTCGCGATGCAGGTGGCGGCGATCGCCAGGTCGGGCAAGCCCGGGATCATCGAGACGGGCGACCTGACCCCGCGCCGCGACCTCACCGATGTCCGCGATGTTGTGGAGGCGTATCGCCTGCTGATCAGGCGCGGAACCGCCGGCGGCCCCTACAACATCGGCTCCGGATCCAGCATTTCCATGTCAGGGGTGCTCGGCCGCCTGATCGCGCTGGCGGAAGTGGAGGTGGAGGTGCGCACCCGCTCCGACCTGCTGAGGCCGGGCGACCCCCTCGACTTCCGCGCCGACGGCTCCCGCATCAGCGGGGAAACCGGCTGGAAACCGGCCATACCCCTCGACACGACCCTTTCCGACATTCTCGCCTCGTTCGCGGGGCGGGGAAATTCCATAGCCTGATAGTACCAAGGGCGGAGAATCACCGATGCGTTTGGCGATTTTGGGAACCGGTTATGTCGGCCTTGTGACGGGCACATGCTTCTCCGACTTCGGCAACACCGTCGCCTGCATCGACAAGGACGCCGCCAAGGTCGAGGGCCTCCGGCAGGGACGGATCCCCATCTACGAACCGGGCCTTCAGGAACTCGTCGAGCGAAACACCCGCGAGGGCCGGCTTTCGTTCACCACCGACCTTCCAGCGGGCATCAAGGGCGCCGAGGTGGTTTTCATCTGCGTCGGCACCCCCCAGGCTGCCGACGGCAGCGCCGATCTCTCCATCGTCTTCGATGTGGTTCGGTCGATCCGCGACCATGTCGACGGGCCGAAGATCGTCGTCATCAAGAGCACCGTTCCCGTCGGCACGAACGACAAGGCCCTGGAAATCCTCAAGGATGCCAGGCATCCGGTGCGCCTGGCGAGCAATCCCGAGTTTCTCAAGGAAGGCGCCGCCATCGATGACTGCCTCCGCCCCGACCGCGTCGTCGTGGGCGTGCGCGAGGCGGCCACGGGCGAGACGCTGAAGGCGCTCTACGCCCCGTTCCTGCGCACCGAGAAGCCGTTCCTGATGATGTCGCCCTTGAGCGCCGAGATGACCAAGTACGCGGCCAACGCGATGCTCGCCACGAAAATCAGCTTCATCAACGAGATGGCGAACCTGTGCGAGCGCGCCGGCGCCGACATCAACGATGTCCGCCGCGGCATGGGCCACGACAGCCGCATCGGGTTCCAGTTCCTGTTCCCCGGCGCCGGATACGGCGGCAGTTGCTTTCCCAAGGATATCCGGGCCGTGGTCTCCATGGCGGGGGAGTTCGGCGCCGGCAGCGACCTCATGCGCTCGGTGGACCTGGTCAACGAAAACCAGAAGAAGGTCCTGGGAGCCAAGGTCGCCTCGCATTACCCCGGCGGCATCGCGGGAAAGACCTTCGCCATCTGGGGCCTCTCCTTCAAGCCGCGGACCGATGACATCCGCGAGGCGCCGTCGCTGGTGCTCATCGATTCTCTGCTGGCCGCGGGCGCCCGGTGCCAGGCGCACGACCCGGAAGGCATGCCCAATGTCCGCAAATTGTTGGGCGACCGGATCACCTATGCCCAGTCGCCCTTGCAGGCGCTCGATGGCGCCGACGCCCTGGTCGTGGTGACCGAATGGAGCGAATTCCGCACTCCCGACTTCGGCGTGCTGGCCGCCAAGCTGCGCGACAAGGTCATCTTCGACGGCCGCAACCTTTTCGACCCGGCCGTGGTGTCGCGCGCCGGACTCACCTACCACTCCATCGGCCGGGTGACCGCCAAGCCGCCCGGTTGACGCTTCACGCGCCCGTCCGGTTCAATCCACGGTGGAGTGGGGCCGTCCCGCGGCCGGGGAAGCTCACATGATAGGCCTCGACACCATCTCCGACCCGGCCAGGCCCGAAGAGGATGCCGGCGGCTGGATCGTCCTCAAGATCCGCTGGGTGGGCGTGATCCTCGGCTACATCGTCGCCAATGCCGCGACGGGCGCCGCGAACGCGCCCCTGCTCAACGCGCTCTTGGCCGTCGGACTCGCCTTCACCCTGCTCGACACCTGGTTCCGCAGGCGCGACCGCATCTTCCTGGGCCGCTTTCCCCTGTTCATTTCGGCCATGGAGGCGCTCTTCATCGGCCTATTGTGCCACTTCGACTCGGGCGCCCAGAGCGCCTTCCGGTACTACTACTTCCTGTCGGTTTTGTGCTGCGTGCTCCGCCACGGGGCCATGGTAGGCTGGCTCACCTGCCTGGGGCACATCGTGTCCTTCACGGTGCTTTGGTTTTCGGCACCCGCGGATGCGGCCGGCGGCCTCCCCGGGGCCTTGCTGGTGCCCGCCGTGCTGGTCTGGGTCACCTGGGCCGGCCTGGCCCTGGGAAGCAGCATGCGCGAGGCGCGCGACGAGTTGGGCCGGCTCAACCTCGCCCTGGTGCGAAGCCAGGCCGAGCTCGAGCAGCGCATCGCCGAGCGCACCCGCCAGTTGCAGGAAACCCAGGCCCAGATGCTCCAGCAGGAAAAGATGGCCAATTTCGGACTTCTCGCCGCTGGCATTGCCCATGAGGTGGGCAACCCGCTCACCGGCGTGAGCAATGTCGTGCAGTTGCTGCAGCGCAAGGACCACGACGAACGCACCCGCGAGAAACTCGACCTCATGGCGGGGGAACTCGCGCGCATGCGGGTGATCCTGCGCGAACTCACGGAATTCGGCAGGCCCGCCAGCCGGGAGCGTTCCGTCTGTTCCATGGCCGAGGTGGTGGATGACGCGCTGCGCGTGGCGAAATACCACAAAAGGCCGGGATCCCGGCTGCGCCCGCCCAAGGTCGCCGGGGATTTGCCCCGCATCGCATGCGTCCGCGGCCAGTTGGCGCAGGTGATCCTGAACCTCGTGCTCAACGCCCTCGACGCGGCGGGCGCCGACGGCGTGGTGGAACTTCGGGGCGACGCGATGGCGGGCGAGGTGTTCGTGGAAATCGAGGACAGCGGTCCGGGCTTGTCAGCCTCGGTGCGCGACAGGCTGTTTGAACCATTTGTCACGACAAAGTCCGAGGGAACCGGACTGGGCCTGTACCTTTCCCGTCGGATCGTGATCGAGCACGGCGGAAGGCTCGAACTCGGCGCTGGATTGTTGGGAGGCGCCCTGTTCCGCGTGGTGCTGCCCGCCTGGCAGGGCGAGCGGCAGGAACGACTGGAAGCGCCTCCCCGGGCGGGAGCGGCGACATGAGCGCGGCAAGGCACCGGGTTCTCGTGGTGGACGATGAGCCCGTGATCCGGTCCAGCCTGGCGGAGTGCCTGGAGGGCGAAGGGTTCGACACCGCCGTCGCCTCGACCGGCGAGGAAGCCGTCCTGGCGGTGGAGCAGGGGCCGGTCGACCTCGTGCTTTGCGACCTGCAGTTGCCAGGCATCAACGGTATCGAGACCATCGACCGCATCCTCGCCCGGGACCCGGGTGCCCTGGTCGTGCTGATGACCGCCTACGGCACCGTGGAAACAGCGGTTTCCGCCTTCCAGCGTGGCGCGCACGACTACCTTCTCAAGCCCGTGATCCTCGATGAGGTTTTGGCACGGGCCCGGCGACTGCTCGAACACCGCGAAACACTGCGCGAGAACCAGCGCCTCCGCCGCGAACTCACGCGGGTGGAACAGGCGGCTTCAACTGGCCGGCTGGTGGGCCAGGGCGCCGTGATGCGCGGTATCAGGACGCTGATCGGCAAGATCGGCCCGGCCCGCTCCACCGTGCTCATCCTGGGAGAAAGCGGCACCGGCAAGGAACTGGCGGCCCGGGCCCTTCATGAACTCGGCGAGAAAGCCCGCGACCCGGCCGGGAAGGACCCCGGGCGGTTCCTCGCAGTCAACTGCGCCGCCATCCCCGGGGATCTCTTGGAAAACCAGTTGTTCGGGCACCGCCGGGGCGCGTTCACCAGCGCCGACCGTGATCAGGCCGGCCTGTTTGTCCACGCCGGCAAGGGCACCGTGTTCCTCGACGAGATAGGCGAGCTGCCCCTGGCCACGCAGGCCAAGCTGCTCAGGGCCATCGAACAGCGCGAGGTCCTGCCCGTGGGCGCCAACGAACCGGTCCGGGTCGAGGCGCGGGTGCTCGCCGCCACCAACAAGGACCTGCAGGCGGAGATCGAAGCCAACCGTTTCCGATCCGACTTGTACTACCGGCTGAATGTGGTGAGTTTGCGGATGCCTTCCCTCCGGGAAAGACGCGAGGACATCCCCGAACTGGCCGAGCACCTGCTGGCCCGGCATGCCGGCATGGCGGGTAAACGCTTCCAGGGGATCAGCAGGCAGGCGATGGCGCTGCTGCGGGAGGCGCTCTGGAAAGGAAATGTGCGCGAACTCGACAATGTGCTCCAGCGGGCGGTGATTTTGGGCGATGGCCCGCTGGTGGAACCGCACGACCTTCCAGCCGACCTGGTGGGCGAGTCAATCGATCCCTCGGCGGTCGATTCGCTGCCCGAGGCCGTTCGGCGGTTTGAAAGGATGCACATCGAGCGCCTGCTGCGCGAATGTCCCGACAAGCGGGAGGCCGCCAGACGCATGGAAATCGGCCTGAGCTCGCTCTACCGGCGGATGGGCGACCTGGGAATCGACCTGGAGGCCGGGGAGGAATAGCGCCTTTCCGAATGACTCAGGCCTTGGGCGGGAAAGTGGATCCCGGCGGGGGCACGAGCCTGCGCCGGGACGCCGTGGGATGGCCGGTTTCGGGCTTGTGTTCCGCGAGTCCTTCGACCCGCAGGCTGCCCCCGGCGCGACGAAAATCCATCTCAAGCTCGTGAAGCTTCTCCATGGCTGTGGAATCGATGAATCTTGCTTCTGAAAGATCAACCAGCACTGTTTTCTCAAGACCGAATGAAATGATCCGAGCTTTGATTGAGGACCAGTTGGAATAGGTCATTGACCCAAACACCGCAACAACAGAGGACCCATCAGGGCGATCCTTGGTATCGGTTCTGGATTTGAAGGCCGAGGCAAGGGGCGCCCCTTCCCATGAATTGAGAATCTGCTGGATCACCAAGCCGGCGATGATGCCAACCAAGAGATCATTTA
>VGXS01000030.1 GCA_016873225.1 Planctomycetota bacterium
ACGGGGGGAAGGAGAGGCTTGATCCTCTCCCATAGGTCATCTGTCAAAAGGGGCTTGGCCATCTCCGGTCCTCCTTGACCGGATCAAACTTAACCTCTGCAGCTGTAAGGTCAATACCTTTTGTTAGGGCCCCTTAATCTCGACTGTATTGGCGACAACAATCTACACCAGAAATCACCATCAAAGTGCGCATTTAGATGGAATGATTGCCAATAAAATCCTCCATCTGCAATAATTGCTATAAGACTAATAATAATATAGCTATAAATTCAAAGACATTGCGCCTACTGTCATTCCCAACACCATTTCGAGTTGCTTCAGGGACATTTGGAAAGTTTCGGATGTGTCGAAAAGCCGTTGACCAGGTGAGCCATCAATAAAGGCCCATACCGACGGATGAGTCATTTAACTGTATTTCGAAAACTAGATGCGATTGGAAGCATTAAAAGACAATGAAGAGCTTCAATAATCTTGGCCAAAATTGATGAAACATAAAATGCGATTGCAAAATAGGCCATGCCCTGCAATTTTTCCAGAAAATTGCCTCCATCGTCAGCAAAAACAGCTATTGCCACAATTCCCACATTCAATGTGATGAGCGACATTAGGCAGGCAATGACTGCCAGAGAAGCGAAATGGCGCCAAACCCATTGGTTCATTGAATACGCGTAATTCGCCAACCCCGCATCAACCAACAAAGTCGACAATGCCGACAAGAACTGGCCAAGGGTATGAAACGAAATCATCATAATTGCGACATTACGAAGCGTCCCATATTCGATTTCACGAAATAGGCCAAAGAGAACGATGATCGTGAAAATCATGTAAAAGAGCAACAAAAAACCGGTGGCGGAAAACTCGACGAGACCAGCAGCCTTGAGCAATGATCCGCCTTGGCTGCTAAGAACATAAATATGGTATCCAATTAAAATCGCGAATATTGCTTGCATGATAAAGAAAAGGAACTGTCCCAGAACGATCACCTTGAAACCGGCGCCACCAAGTGCGGCCGCCGGTCCCAAAGCCCCGTTATCGGCAGCGGCAGCAGCCGCTCCTACAATCGAGCTGAGTACTGCAAAAATGAACATTGAAGAATAAAACGGCCAGGCCAGCAGGATCATGGCACGGATCTGGAGAAACCATGAAAGGCTAGAACAACTACCTTCGGCACTTCCGTTCACGCCGGTTGATGGGTAATACCGAAACAAGTCCGGAAGCATTTCCTCAGCGGTCCGCCATTCGGGCATCCCTGCCATCCAAACCAGTGTTTTTTTGTTGAACAGGCCTTGAGAGATCAAGGCGCCAAACGCATCCTGGACAACCGGCCCCATGCGCTCCTTTTGGGCATTCAAGTAATACCATGACGGCGCCGTGGGAACCGTGGCTTGCGAGGGTTGGAATGACTGGTTGACAATTCCTTGGGATTGAGATTGATTCACGAACAATTCAGGCAGGGTCCCAGCTTCATTCCATGTGGTCCTATCCGAGGATATTTCATGAAACGGCTGAAGCACTCCGCGCGCGCGCAGGGCCTTGAGCCGATCCATCTCGAACGGCCCGGTCACTCGGCCCTGCATGCGAATGTAGTACATGCCAAACCCCTTTATCGAGTCATCACAAAGATGAGAAAGACAACCAACGCGACCACTCCAAAGGAAATGGTGCCGACCAACACAAGCATCCTGTTGAAATCGTTCTTATTTTCGAGCTTGTTGGCCACATCCTCGAAGCGGTGCTCCAGTTGCGGAGGAATCAAAACGGTACCCTTGGGTAATTTCCCCTTGAAGGACAATACACGCTCATAAAGCGTGAATAATCTTTTGATGTCATTTTCCACGCCAAGCGCCGAAGCCAGTTCGGACAGGGCCATCTCATGCTGCATGCGAACCTCCTGCTCCGCCTGGACGCGGGTGACCCACATGCGGGCCGTCTCCACGGCGCGGGCCCTTTTCTCGCCAGCAGTCACACCCGCCTCCGACGCCATCCGGTCCCAATCGGCCAGCAGGCGGGTCAGGGCGGCGGAATCATGTTTCCCGTGGGCCTCGACGATCTGGGCGCCAAGCGTTTTGATCGCCTCCTCGAGAATCCGTGAGCGGTTCTTGTTGAAGATCCGCTGGATCTCGTCGACGATCGCCGCGGAGGGAGGCGAAATCCACGGGGTGGCCACCAGTTCCTTGTGGTACAGGCCCACCTCGTCAGGTTTGCCCGCCCGGTCCGCCTTGCGGATGCTTTCAAGAATGTCGGCCACCTTCTGGGCCTCGACATCCCGCAGGTTGTCCTTCAGTCCCGGGTGGTTCGGTTCCAGCAGGAGCATGGCCCGCAACTTCTCAGCCAGGACGGCAAGCGGGGAACGATCCAGCACCAGTCGGCGGTATTGGCGCATGTCGTTGGCGAGGATCTCCTCCTCGGCGAAGGCGTGGTTGAGTTCAGCGAGGGTCTCAGGGGGCACCGCCGCGACCGGCGTGGACGGTAGGCCGTACATCGTCACGACCTCGTCCCATTGGCCATGCTGCGGAAAAAGAAGCGTTCCCGCGAGGTCAAGCAGGGGCGGATCCAACCTCGCATGGTGCACGGCCTCCGACCTCAGTCCCTTCTGCAGGAACTCCTCGCAGCGCCTCAGGCGGTCGGCCGCGTGTCGTCCCCAATCGGCGTACTCACGGGAAAGCTCCCGTATTTCCTGGGTGAGTTCCTGATTGTTGGAACGCAGGAACCCCTGGATTTGCTGGACCACCTGATGGGGATCGCGCGTGCCTGCCACCTCAGCCTCCGTCGCCTACTTGGCGCTCTCGATCGCGAATTTCAGGTCGTTGACGGGAACGCAAAGGGCGACCTGCTCCACGAACTTGCCCTTGGCGGTGACGACGCCGACCACCTCGCCCCTGTCATTGAACGCCGGGCCGCCCGAATTGCCGGGATTCACGGCCAGTGACATCTGGAGGAAGTCTCCCTCGCCCCGCAAGTCGGCCATGGTGCTGTAAATTCCGGTATGGACGGCGTTTTTCAGGACACCGCCCCCCGGGCCCAGGCCGGGACTTCCAATAACCACGATCACCTCACCCTTCCTCAGGACGGATGAATCCCCCAACTTGAGAACTGGCAAGTCCGACTTGACCCTGACAAGGGCTAGGTCGCGGTCCTTGTTGAGGTAAACAACTTTGCCGTTGTGGGGCCCCTTCTCGGCATCGGAGGCATCGGGGAAAAAGACCCTCACATTGGCGTTGTCACGGTTGCCCACGACATGGGCGTTGGTGGCCAGCAGGTTCGCCTCCACCAGGAATCCCGACCCGTGACCATTGGCGAACGAAACCATGGCCACGCTGGGCCCGCACTTGGCCACCAATGCCACGGTGTCGAGCGCCTTCGCCTGGGCGGGCGGTTTGACGGGTACCAGCACGGGCACATCAGGCGGGGGAGGAGGAGCGGCCGGATGGGGAGCAGGGGTGATCACCGATTCCCCTTGCCCGAAATCCCCCTCGCCACCATCGGGCGAGCCATGCCACAACCGATGCGTCACGAATGTCACCGCCAGCGCGATGGCCAGGACGCTGACGACGCCGAGAATCCAGACAAGCGCAATCGCCGCTGAATTCGATTCCTTTGGCCTCCGTGGAGGCTCGGCCGGAAGGAAGCGTCGCTCCGGGACGGGCGGCGGGGGAACTGATGATGCCGGGACTAGTGGCGGAGGCGCGGGAGCGACAGCGATTTTCTCCGGCTCATTCGGAACGCCTATCTCCGCCAGCACGATCTCCATGGGGCGCCATGTGAAGCCATCGGCTGAAACCTGGGTTCCAGGGCGCAGGATTCCATGGGTGAATTGCTGGCGCAACTTATCGGCGGGAAACGGGCCATGAGGCTTGCCGTTCACGAGGAGGTAGTAGGCGCGTGGGGGAATCATCGGTTTTCGATCTCCTCCAGCTTCGACCTGATGGCCCGAATGAAGGACTTGTCATTCTTGCGGAGCGAATCCACCTGCCTGTACCAGGCCGCCACGTTTGGATCCGCCTGCGGGGGAATCTCGGAACCCCTTGGAATCAAGTCCTCAACCGCGGCGAACAGGAAGAGCATCGAGGCCGCCGTGGGAGGCAACCCTTCCCGCTTGCCGCCCGTCAGGTCGTTGAGCTTGTCAAAGACGCCCTTCCACCAGGATTCACCGGTTTCCTTGGGGGAAAGCCCGGTGGCATGCCTTCGCATCACCCCGACAGGAAAATATTCCTTCGGCTTGATCCCCAAGGCAAGCAGGTTCAGCGACTTCATGGCGGAGGGATCCTTGCCATATATCGTGGCCGCGGCGTTGAGCCACTTCCCTTCGGTAGGGCCCAGTTGGAACCTGATGTCGACGGCCCCCTCCTTGTCGAGGACGGCCTTTTGAAG
Organism: Planctomycetota bacterium; assembly: GCA_016873225.1. Lineage (GTDB taxonomy): Bacteria > Planctomycetota > Planctomycetia > Gemmatales > Gemmataceae > REEB421. The sequence continues at coordinate 4,372 of VGXS01000030.1, forward strand.
TTCCTGCCAATCCCATGGCGCTGGCTTAGCCTTGATGGCCGCCAATTCCTTGTCAGCCTTGGCCTTCTCCATGGCCAGTTCCTCGTTCTTCCTGGCGAAGGCGCGGGCTTCGTCGAAATCCTTGGACATGCGGTCGCGGATCGCAATGAGTTCCTGCTTTTCAACCAGGTAGGCCTTGCCGTCGATCGCGGCCTTCTCCTCGGCCAGTTGCCTCGCGGTGATCACCTTGAATTCACCAAATTGGATCCTTGAAATCATGTCCTTCAGGTCGCGCGACTTCACGGGGGAGACAAGCAGGGCCTTGTTTCCGGCCTTCTGCCAGTCGGCTTCCAAAAAGCCGTCCATCGGGTGGAGGGAATTCTTGAATTCCTGCAGAGCCGTGAGCGCCTGGTCCTTCGTTTCCAACTTGGTTTCCAACTCCTTATTTCCACCTTTCAATTCCTCGATCTGCGTTTTCTGGCCGCCAAGCAGGATGATGTCTTCCACCACGAACCATGCCAAGACCGCCACGGCGAGAAGCAGCAAGCCATGGGCCGTCCAATGCAGGATGGCGCCTATTCCCTGGGCCTTCTCCGGGATCGGGGGAGTATGCCAGGATCCGGCGGGATGATGGACGGCGGGGCGCCCGTCTCCCGCGGTAGCGACGGCGGTGGCGACGGGAAGCACGGCGCGGCCCGAGGCGGGTCCGTGAAAGGCTTCGGGGCCGGTGCCTCCAGGCACCGGCGCCGGGGGTTTCAAGCCGCGAGCCATGTCCACCAAGCTCCCGCTGCCGGGACAGGCGGGGCGCAGCGACAGGTGAACGACGCCCGGGCGGCCGGCCAATTCCGCGGAACCGGGCCCCTCGGCCGGAAACCAGGCCCACGCGTGCTCGGGGCGCGGCCGGCTTGTGTGCGTGTGGAAGCGCGCGTCCCACCTCTCCATCGGCGGCAACAGGGCCACGGCATCCCCGGCCAGCGCCAACGGATCGGCACCCGCCGGATAGACCAGGAGAAGTCCGCCCCGCCTTGAACGGGCCTGCTCCGCCAGGTGGCCCGCCCAGCCGGGATCCAATCCCGCGCGCGACCAGGCCGGCGCCGAGGCCGGCGACGGATAGGCCGTAATCGGCGCCATGGCGCGGATTGGCAAATGGCGCGGTTCACCCGTCCATGCCGCCATCCAGGGAAAAGCCAGAGCCATGGCCACCGGTCCGGCCTGGGGAAGTTCATGGTGCTCGAGTGCCACATGATGGGCCAGGTAGTTCGACCGGCCCGTGTAGTCCTTGTCCGCCACCACGATCTTGGAGAGAACCCACCACGACTTTCCCGCGGCCTGTCCGATCGGCTGGCAAATGAAGGCCGGCGGGTTGGCTGAGTAGCGGGCGGAACCGTATTCGAACACCTGCTCATATCCCGACAAGGTTTCAAGAGCCTTGCGAAGGGATTCGGGAATACCGGAGGTCGCGGCCACGGTGATGTAGCCGCTGCCGCCGAAAAGGCCCCTTGGCGCGGAGGTGTGAATGAGCTCAAACATCGGTTTGATTCTCCATCCGGCCGATCATCGCTTGAACACCGGCACGAGTCCGCTGCCGAAACGGCCGATGCCGTACAGGAATGGCACGGTCACCCACCGCGGATGGATGTCCCGCGGAACGATCACCTCGGCCGCCATGCCGCGTGAATCCGTGCGGGCCGGATCGGGCCTGGGCGATGTCCCCAGCGCCGTGACGGGCATGTAGCGCACTTCGCGACAAAACGACTCCGCCGTTTGAACGATGGTGGGACACAGCCTGTTGAGCAGGTCCCTGATCATCGCGGACGCGCGCTCAACCTCGGGGATGTCGAGGCCGTGGAGTCCGGAGGAGGCGGGCCGCACCGGCTCAATCGCCGACAACTCGGGCAGCAGGCCCTTCCACGCGTCCCACTTGGAGACAAGCACCAGCAGGGGAGCTTCATGAAGGGTGGACGGCGAGCCGCCAAGCAGTTGCTTCACCCGCCTGGCCGCCTCGTTGAGCACCACATACTGGGCCGACTGGAACCGGACGCCGCTTTCCAGGCGGCCCGACTTCCTCTCCACCTCGCGGTAGAAGCCCATGTCCTGGAGCGGATCGAAGAGGAAAAGAAGGAACTTCGAGCGGATCAGGTGGGCCGTCATGTCCTCGGCGAAGAGGTCCTGGCGGGTCGGCAGGTAGGATTCCCCCGCGTTGTCGTAAAGGCACATGATGCGTCCGTAGCGCTTGGCCTTTTCCGTCGATGGATGCCCGGGAAGCGTGTCGATGAGGAAGGAAAAAGGCCTCGGCTGGCGCCGCTCATGCGTTCCATACCTGACGGAATAGAAGGTGTCGCCCGCGCCGTCGCCGAACTGGGTTTTCCTGATGAGGTTGGCCACCTCGACGGGCTTGTCGAGGTTGGGCTGCTGGAACAGGGCGTTCTCGTAGTCGGTGACGGTGATGTTGCGCTCGGGGTCGGCGTCCTGGAAGGAAAGGTTGAACTGCCTGGCCAATATGTTCCTCAACTGGTTGACCGCGGCACCCAGGAAGAACGACTTTCCCGACCCGGGGGCGCCCACGATGGAGACGAACAGCGACTTGAACTCAAGAAAGGCCCGTGGCAGGGCCAGGTGGCAGCGGGGACAGGCGATTTCAGTGCACACCTGATCGCGGGCGTCGATCGCGAGGCCACGGGCGTTGAATCGGGTGGGCAGGAACCGGAGGGGGGCGTCGACTCCCAGGCGGGGGTCGCCTCGGAGGTCGCGGTGCCGGGACACCCAAACGGCATCCTCGGGTTCCCAACCCTCCCAGCAGTAAGGGCATACGACTGATTTCTGCAGGGTCAAAGTCATGTCAGGCATGGCCTTGAACCGGCTCCCGGCGGAAAAAACCGACCGGCGTGACCGGCGAACACCGATATTCTACCGATAACAGCCCTTTCGGGACGGGGGATCAACAGGATGATGGCCTTGGGAATCGACTTGGGCGGCACCTCCATCAAGACGGCCGTCGTCGACATCACCGGCGCCCCCGTCGGCGAGGGCAAGGAAAAAACCCCGGCCGAAGACGGCGTGGAGGCCTGCGTGGAGGCGATGCTCGCCGCCGCCGGGGAGGCCATCAACATGGCCGGCCTGCGCCGGGAACAACTCACCGGAGCCGGCATCGGCGTTCCCGGCGTCGTGCTGCCGGCCAAGGGACTGGTCGTGGAGGCCACCAACCTCACGGGTTGGGTGAATGTCCCGCTGCGCGACATCATGTCAAGGCGCCTGGGGTTGCGGGTCGAACTGGCCAACGACGCCAACGCGGCGGCCCTCGGCGAGGCGCGGTTCGGCGCCGGCCGGAATGTCAAGAACCTCGTGCTGTTCACCCTTGGCACGGGAATCGGCGGGGGGATCATCATCAACGGTGACATCCTCGTCGGCGCCAACGGCATGGGAGGGGAAATCGGCCATACCCTCATCGAGATGTCCCGCCCCAGGCCTTGCGGGTGCGAGAGGTTCGGTTGCGTGGAGGCCTACGCCGGGGCCCTGGGCATCGTCAAGCGCGCCCATGAGGCCCTGGCCGAGGACTGGCGCAAGCATAGCGCCCTGCATGAGGTGGCCGAACGCGAAAAGCTCGAGGCCCACCATGTATTCGACCTGGCCTGGGACGGGGATTTCCTGGCCAAGGAAATCATCGCCAAGACGGCTCACGCCCTCGCCGCCGGCATCACGAACATCCTGCACACGCTCGACCCGGAATTGGTGCTGCTAGCCGGCGGAATCACCAAGGCGGGGCCCAGGTTCCTCGAACAGGTGCGGTCGATGGTGGGCGAGATGGCCCTGCGGCAGGTGAGGGACACCCGGGTGGAGTATGCCCTGCTGGGTGACAAGGCGGGGGTCACGGGCGCCGCGGCGATGGTTCTCGCCGCCTAGCTTCAGGGCGCCGTGGCCACCGGCTTGAGCCTGCCGGGCGAGGAGGCCCAGTCTCCCACGACCGCCTCCGATGAAACCGAACGCCTGTCGCGCCAGAATTCGACGCGCACGCGCCGGCCGGGAGCCAGGTCGGCGATGAGGTTGATGCAGTGGTTCTCGTCGCGCACGGCGATGTCGTCAAGCTTGAGGAGCACATCGCCCGGCCTGATGCCGGCCATCGCCGCGGGCGTTTCCGGATAAACCGACTCCACCAATGCCCCCGCGTGGCGGTCGAGGCCCAGGCGCAGGGCGTCGGACGCGTCGAAGGCTCCGGCGACCTGCAGGCCGAGGTAGCCGCGTGAGACCGCGCCTCGTTCCAGCAATTCCTTGGCCACCCGCTTGACCCTGTTGATGGGAATGCTGAACGACACGCCCGTATTGTTGCCGCTGGTCGAGGCTATCGCCGTGTTGATGCCGATCACCTCCGAATCGAGGTTGAGCAGCGGACCGCCGCTGGAACCGGGATTGATGGCGGCGTCGGTCTGAAGGAAATCCTTGATGCGGATCGTGCTGCCCAGGCTCACCTGGCCCCGCTCGCGGGCCGAGAGGATCCCGTGGGTGACGGTCTGGTTCAGGCCGAACGGGCTTCCGATGGCCAGCACCCACATCCCCAGGCGGGCCGAGTCGCTGTCGCCCAGTGGCGCCGTGGGCAGCCGCTCCCCCGGCACGGCGAGGATGGCGATGTCCGATTCCGGATCTGTCCACACCCGGGAGGGGCGCAGGACACGGCTGTCGGAAAGCGACAGCGTGATCTGTTCGGCGGCGGCGCCGCTGATGACATGGTTGTTGGTGATCGCGAAAACGCCCTGCTGCCCGGGCAGGTTCACCAGCACGCCGGATCCCGATTCCTCGACCGTTTTCCCCTTGGTTTTCTGGCTGGGACGGGAACTTTCGATGGCCACCACCGACGGCATGCTTCGGCGCACGACGGTCTCAAAACTGGGGACGGCCGGCCTTAACTCGGCGATGGGCGCGCCGGGAAGGCCGGCGGGCGGAGACGGGTCCGCCGCCCGCGCGGGGTTGCCAACCCGGCCACACCATGAGGCGCCCACGCCTCCCAGGAAGGAGCACGACCCGACGAACAGCAGGTAGCCCAGACGCCGTCGCATGACTGAACAATCCGTGGATGTGCCGGCAAGAAGTGACTGGCCAATCCTATCCCCGGAAACTTGAGGGAATCCCGGGTGGAGTAAAAAATTCAGCGGGGCGGGGGTGTCTCGACCGTCACAACCGGAACTTCCTTGGGCGCCTGAAAGAACTGGGTGAGGCCGTCGAGCGCCGTCTGCGCCGCGAGTGCCGCCAGCAGCATGCCCAGCACCCGGGAAATGAGGTTCGCGCCCGCCCTTCCCAGCAGTCGCTGGATCGGTTCGGCGAGGAGGAACATCAGCCAAACCACGCCGAGGATTCCCGCGAGCACGAAACCGATCACAACCCGGCCCAAAAGCGTGGAATGGCCGGGTTCGCTGACAAGGATCACCGTCAGCATCGCGGCCGGCCCGGCGACGGCCGGAAAGGCCAGGGGGAAAATCGCCAGGTCGTGGCCGGATTCCCCGTGCGCCGTCTTGTTCTTCTGCTCGGTCTCGAAAATCATCTGCAGCCCGAAAAGAAAAACCACGATGCCGCCGGCGAGGCGAAAGGCGGGAATGCCAATCCCCAAGGCGCCCAGCAGGCCATGGCCCAGCACCAGGAACATGAGCAGCACGATGCCGCTGGCCATGACGCAACGCGTGGCGACATACCTTCGGGCCAATGGATCGAGGTGCCGCGTGAGCGACAGGAACAGGGGCACGGTGCCCACGGGGTCGATGACCACGAACAGGGTGATGGCATCTTGGGCGAGACTGGTCATGGAGCGGGTCTCCTCCCGCTTCATGTTACCGTTCGGGCGGAGCGTCGTCGTCGGGCAGGCGCCCGCGCAGCCAAGCCACGACATCAGGAACAAAGGAAAGCGCCGCCATTCGGTCGTGGCGGGCCCCCTTGCGGCGAATGACTGTCATTTCGAGGCCCCTTTGCCCGGCCCTGTGCGCGAAACTTTCCACCTGGGCGTCCATGTTAAACTGGTCGCGGGTGCCATACGCGGCGAACATGCCCAACTCGCCGGGTTTCAGGTCGAGGGAGTCGATGAGTTCATAGGGGTTTTCATCGCTGACAAAGTCCTTGGCGCCGCGGGGATTGATCATCGGCCTCAGAAGAATCTTCATGGGGACCGGAATGAAGCCGAAGTAACGCGCCGCGGCGAGGCTGTGCTGGCTGAAATCCTCCCTGAGCCGGTCGCATTCGGGACGGAAATTGCCCAGGAGGCCTCCCCGGCAATCCATGTAACGAAGGTTCAAGGCCGGGAAAATGCCCAAGGCGTTGCCGACGCGGTCGCGGTGCCGAATGGCCATGCGGTAGGCGGCGCTGCCTCCCATGCTGGCGCCACCCATCACATGCGCGCGCCGATCGGGGTCGATCGAGTAGCGGTCATGGACGAAATCCCAAACATCCACCATCACATGATCCTCGAACCGGCCGAGGCGGCTGTTGGTGAAGAATGTGGCCTGGGGGATGAGCCGGCATTCCCCGCTGACGGTGCCGTCGATCGCGACAAGGATCATCGGAGGAATGTCGCCGCGCGCCATCGTGTCGTCAAGTTGGGGGGCCACCGTGCGGAGAAAGTCGCATTCATCGTTGGAGTAGGCGTGCATCCAGAACATGACCGGATATTGGCGCTTGGGCGTGTAGCCGGGAGGCAGGTAGACATAGATGTCGCGGTACTGGTCGAGGGAGCGGGAGTAGATGCGGCGGTTGACGCCGTGGTTGGCCGTGTGGTCGATCACCTCTCCCGCGAGGCGACGATTGAGACGGTTCAGTTCGCCCTTGCGGACAATGGAGGCAAAGGGTGACCATTCCGCGGATACCGCGGCGGGAAACACCATGGCCACGGCCAGGACCCACCAGGCCCAACAAATTCGCATGCCCGCCGCTTCCCAGATTGAGGCCATCCACCCGGGGAACTATCGGCATCAAATGATCGGTCACGAAAGCCATTTGCGGCTTTCATCGAGACAATGGTCGGTGGAATCGCCCAAGTGCGGGGTCGTGAAGAAAAGACCGGTTGTAGGGAATTCACGCCCGCTCAGGCGAGTTTGTTCCTGCTTGCCCGGAAGGCGATAACTCCGGCTGGCAGAAGAACCACCAAGGCCGCGGCCAGCCATAGCACCGGCGCGGACGATTCCGACGCCGGAAGTTCCCCGGGTTGCACCAAGCGGTTGCGCCCCCCCTCGCGGCGGATCTCGAACGCGTCGAACCTCACGCCCGTGGCCGTGTACGCCTCGTACTTGATCGCATCGGCTGACACATCGATCACCTGGAAAAGCTGGGTCTGGCCACCACGGACATCCATCCACGCGCGGTCTTCGACATCGTACATCTTGGGGCCGCTCACCGAGACCACATAGACCGTGTCGCCCCGGGTGGCCGCGTCACTGCCGTCGGCGGATTCGGCGCCCGCCATCAGGCCGCTTCGTCCGTAGCTGTGGTCATGCCCCTGAAGCACGAGGTCGACCTTGTACTTCTCCATGATCGGCCGGAAAAAGGCCCGCACCTCGGCGTTGTCGCGCTTGCGGGCGGAGGAATATACCGGATGGTGGAAGGTCACGATGGTCCAACGGCAATGGTTGGCCCCCAGCACCGAGTCGAGCCATGCGGCCTGCGCCTCGAAACGGTCCTTCTCGTTGGTGTTGAGGGAGATGAACCGCGTGTTCTGGTAGTCGAGGTAGTAGCAGGTTCCCTCAAGCCCGGGCGCGCCGTTGGCCGGCAAGTTGAACTGGGCGTTCCAATGCGGCGTCAAGCGAGCCTTGCGGGCCAACCCCGGCAATGAAATGGATCCGGAATACTCATGATTGCCTGGCGTCGGCAGGCCGGGCACGGTGGCGTGGATCCAGCCGCCGGCGGCATGCCACTCTCCCCAATCCGAATCATTCTCGCCACGGTTGACGAGGTCACCGGCATGGATCATGAAATCGGGGCGGAACCTGTCGGCCTGCCGGATCACCCGCGACCAGAGGTCGAGCACATCATTTTGGGCATCACCGAAATACACAAAACGAAAAGGACGAGACCCCGTCCTCGCCGGCCGGAACTGGTGCCACTCCGACCAGTTCCGGCCATCGCCGGCGCGATAGGCGTACAACCTGCCCGGTTCCAGTTCCTCAATGGTCACCTTGTGGTAGTTGGCTTTTTCACCGCCGGCCTCGACCGTTTCCGTGCGGGCCTTCAGCGAGCGAAAGCCGCCCGTGCCTTTCTCGGCGTGGGTTTTCATGGCGTAGCCGGAATCGAGGGCCGGCCCCACCTGCGCGAGGCCGGTGGACACCGTCGCGTCGGTTCGCCACGAGAGGCCCATGCGGGACTGCGGGTGCTCAAGCAATGTCAGCACCAACCTTTCCGGACGGGAAGTCGGGGAGAACCGGTTGGCGGATTTCTCGGTTTTGGAGACCGGGCTTTCCGCCTTGGCGGGCTCGGGCGGCTTGGATTGGCCCGCCGGGGCTTTTTCGGGCGGCTTGGAATCTGGCGCGCCAGTTGCCTTGGCGGATTCGTCCTTGGCCTTGGCCGGCACGGGGGGAGATTGCGCCACGAGTAGCCCGACGATGGAAAAGGAAAGCACGAGGGTCGGCATGGCGAACCGCATGGGCGTTTTCTCCGGAAACGGGGCTACCGCGACAGTCCCCTAGTTTGACTTAGCGGGCAGGCAAGAAGGAGTGATGAAGAAACCGGCCAGCGGGCGAACTTCGCATTCCCGGTTGCCTCGGAACCTTCCAGCGGTAGCCTACCCCAACGGCAACCATTCACACGAAAGGAAAACCACCATGCGCGTCGCGGCACCGGGAACCACACGGATCGGCTGGATTGGCACCGGGGTGATGGGCCGCTCGATGTGCGGGCACCTGATGGCCAAGGGGTATAAGGCCACCATTTACAGCCGCACCCGTGACAAGGCCGCCGATCTCGTCGCCAAGGGCGCCGAATGGGCCGCAAGTCCCCGGGAAGTGGCGGAAAAGTCGGATGTGGTGTTCTCGATCGTCGGCTTCCCCGCGGATGTGCGGGAAGTGATTCTGGGGCCGACAGGCGCCTTGGCCGGAGCCAAGCCCGAAACCGTGATCGTGGACATGACGACGAGCGAACCGTCGCTGGCCCGCGAGATCGACGCCGCCGCGAAGGCAAAGGGCCTGTTTTCGCTCGACGCGCCCGTCAGCGGCGGAGACATCGGCGCCCGGAACGCCGCCCTTTCGATCATGGTGGGGGGGGAGACGGCGGTGGTCGAGGCGATCCGCCCCCTGTTTGAATGCATGGGAAAAAGCATCATTCACCAGGGTCCCATCGGCTCGGGCCAGCACACCAAGATGGTGAACCAGATCCTGATCGCCGGGAACATGGTGGGAGTTTGCGAGGCCCTCATGTACGCCTTCAAGGCCGGGCTGGATGTGGAGAGGGTTTTGCAAACCGTGGGCGGGGGAGCGGCCGGCAGCTGGTCGCTCAACAACCTCGGGCCGCGGATTCTCAAGGGGGATTACGAACCCGGATTCTTCGTCGAGCACTTCATCAAGGACATGGGAATCGCCCTGGCGGAGGCCAAGGCGATGGGCCTTGTCGTTCCCGGGTTGGCCCTGGCGCACCAGCTTTACCTGGCCGTGCAAGCACAAGGACTGGGCCGCAAGGGAACGCAATCGCTGATTCTCGCGCTCGAACACATCTCGGGATTCAAGCGCTGACCGAGGTCTTGACCGGGTAAAAGTCGAGCGCGTCGAGATATTCGGGCACGCCCGGGTAGGTCAGCGCCTGCTCCCGGGCCACGCGCACGGCCACCCTTCGAAGTTCCGCTTCCTGGTCGGGACTGACACGGCCGCAAACCCGCTCATGCCTCAGGAACACAAAATAGGTGTCGAGCGTGTCGCAGACGCAGTAGCCGGCGACACGGTCTAGCCTGCCGGCGGCCACAAGCGCCGAGACATCGTCGCCCTTGATGCCCTGCTTGCCCGGCAGGCCGAGGCGTTTGGCGAGCATGTTGAGCCCGCCGTAAACCCTTGCCGTGCCGTAATTGCTGAACTCCTCCTGCAAGTCGAGGTGGTGGTTTGGCTTGAACCTGCCGCGGCGAGGCCAGTAGCTGCGGATGTCGATGCCGTGGTCGAAGGCGGCGAGTTCCAGAACCGGAAGGTCGAATCCCCTGCCGTTGAAACTCACGAGCGCGGCGTCGGGAACCTGGCACACGCCTTGCCAGAACTGGCTCACGATCACCGAGGGGCGGAACTGCGGGGCGTCGAGGCAGGTGATTTTTTCCAGGGCGTGGGACTTGTCGACCCGCAGGACGCAGATGATCACCGGCTTTTGGAAGGTGTGGGGCACAAAGGTGGAATCCCCGCCGGATTTCTTGAGCACCCGTTCCGTTTCAGCGGCGGCCGCCTCCTCGGGTGAAAGCCCGGGATACAGGCAACGGGCCAGAAGTTCGCCATCGACAACGGTTTCGACATCGAAGACGATCCATCCGATATCCAACTTGGAACATCCGCCGTTTCCCGCCATGAAGCTTCCTCCCTGACTTGTCATGTCCGCCGCATTGTACGGATGAACAGGACAAAGTGGTGGCCCGTATGCTCAACGAGCGCTGATACGCTACAACAACTGCTGTCATTGCCGAGGTTCGCCATGCCCGAAAACGCTTCCGCCTCCCGCGCCGCCAAGCTGCTGGTATTCGTGGTCGTTTTCATCGACCTGCTTGGATTCGGCATTGTCCTGCCCCTGCTGCCCGTCTACGGCGACCGGTTCGTCAAGCCCACCATCGGGGCCGAGGCGGACAGCGTTGTCGCGGGAATCGTGCTCGGGCTCCTCATGTCTTCCTTTTCCCTGATGCAGTTCCTGTTCGCTCCCGCCTGGGGAAGGCTTTCGGACAGGATCGGACGGAGGCCCGTGCTCCTGCTCGGCCTGCTGGGTTCGGTGGGCGCCTATGCCCTGTTCGGTTATGCCTCATCGATGGATCCCGCATCCGAGGCCCTTGGGGCGTTGGCGCTGCTGTTCGTTTCGCGCGCCGGCGCGGGCATTGCCGGGGCCACCATCTCCACCGCGCAGGCGGTGATCGCCGATTCAACCGGTCCCGAGGAACGGAGGGGGGGCATGGCCCTCATCGGGGCGGCATTCGGAATCGGCTTTACCTTTGGTCCGCTCCTGGGGGCGGGGGCGCTCTACCTGGCTCCCGGCACGCCGTGGGCCACGGGTGCCCTCGCCTCGGTGCTTTCGCTGGCGGCGTTTCTCTTCGCACTGGTCAGGTTGCCCGAAACGCGCGTTCCCGGAGGCCACAGCGCCGCCCGACGCATTTTCGACGCGCGCGCCTTCATGGCGGTGCTGTCCGATCCCGGCGTCGGCCCGGTGATCCTGGTGTTTTTCCTCGCCACGGTCGGATTCGCGGGGTTCGAATCGACCCTGGCCCTGCTCAACCGCGATTTCCTCGGGTTTGACGAACGCAACAACTTCCTTGTGTTCACCTTCGTGGGCTTCGTCCTCGCCATGGTGAACGGCGCCTACAGGGGCATGGCGAAGCGGGTCAGCGAGATCGCCGGCATGGCCTACGGGATTGTTCTCATGGGAATCGGTGTGGCGGGCCTTTCGATGGTGGCAAGCCTTGAACAACCTTCCCTGAGGATGTGGGCGGCGTTTCCCAGCCTCACCTTCGCTGTCGCCGGATTCGCATTGCTGACTCCGGGAGTGCAGTCGCTGGTGAGCCGGCGCGCCGACCCGGCCCGGCAAGGGGAAATCCTGGGGGTGAACCAGTCGTGCTCGGCGCTGGCCCGGATCGTGGGCCCTGTGCTGGGCCTGACCCTGTACAGGGCCTGGCCTGTGCTTCCTTTCGCCCTTGGCGGCCTGCTGGTGCTGGCCATGCTGCCCGTGCTGGTGGTGGCGGCGCGCTGGCGTCCGCCCCAAACGGCGTGATGGCCGTCGAGGCCGTACAGGCGCCCCGGCTGAGCCACCCGATTGTTTTGGTCCACGGCCTGTTCGGCTTCGACTCCCTGGGAAAAGGCCGCTGGAGGTTCCGTTACTTCGCCAACCTCCCCGACTGGATCCGCGCCTCGGGCAACCGGGTGTTGGTGACGCGGTCGCATCCGTGCGGGCGGATCGCCACGCGCGCCGCGCAGGTGGCCCGTCAGGTTGAAGCGGCCTTCGGCAACGAGACCGTTCACCTCGTGGGGCACAGCATGGGCGGGCTCGATTGCCGGCACATCATCTCCGGCCTGGGGTGGGGCCGCCGGGCGCTGAGCCTCACCACGCTGGGCACACCTCATCGCGGATCGGTGGTGGCCGACGGCGTCGCGCCGTGGGCCAGGCCCAAAAGCGCGACGCGGGCGTTGCTTAGGGCGCTCGGATGGGAGGCGGAACTCCTGCGGGAACTGAGCCGGGCGGGCGCCGCGGAGTTTAATTCCTCGCATCCGGATTGTCCGGAAGTCTTGTACCAGTCGGTCGCCGGGGTCTTTCCGGATGAATGCCGGCGAGCCTTCAGGCAACTGCCGCATAGGGCGATCACCGGGCCGTGGCTCGGGAGGGACGAGGGGGCCAACGACGGCATGGTGTCGGCGACCTCGGCGCGCTGGGGATCGCATCAGGAGACATGGCCGGGAGACCATTTCAACCTTGTGAACTGGGTGAATCCCTCGCCACGGTGGCCGGGGATCAACGCCTGCCGGCTTGTCGATTTCGCCCGCCTGCTGGCCAGGCTGGAACCCGACGGACGCGATGGAAGTTCGGCGCGCGCCGATTCTGCGGGGACTGACGGACAGCCCCTTCCGTGAACACTCACGAAGAACTCAAGTTTTTTTGCGTTGCCCAAGGGGTGGGTATAATCGAGTGCGCCGGATGATTCCCACCCAGTGGCGGACCAACCAGCGCGAGGCGAGCATGTCTGGGACTGAGCGATGGACGGCACTTCTGGCTGACAAGACCACGGATTTCGTGCTGACCTGCATGATCCTGGTGGTGGCGCTTCTGGCGGCCGCATGGCTGATCCGCAAGGTGGATCGGTGGCGACGGCAGGACGACACCCCGGCGTGCACCCCGCACGACCAGTTGTCCGAGCTGAGGCGCTGGCTGGACGAGGGACTGATCGAACCGGAGGAATTCGCCAAGCTGCGGGAAAAGCTCGAGGTCCAGTTGAGGGCCTCCATGGGCATCAAGGGCCGCGAGGTTCCTCCCGAGCAGTTGGGGCGATTTCTGGTTCCTGAGGAGGCCCGCAAGGAACCTCCGCCGACGGATCAGCCTCAAAATCCGGCCGGGAAGGCCTAGCCGACTCTTGCGCCGCATGAATCCGATTCACTAGAATCGGACATGGCGCAGGCAGGAAGCGGCTCCACACTCCCTCCCGAACTTACCGCCCAACTAGGTCTTGAACCGACATTGGCCCCCGGCGCATGATTGCCGGTGAGGCACCCTGGAGAAGGCATGGGCACCAAGGATTTACCCCCCGGCGGCAACAACCGGAAACCCACCGGTGGCAGCAGCCGTTCCCGCAACGCCTCCTGCTCGTTTTGCCGCAAGAGCTACCGGGATGTCGGCCCGCTGGTGGAAGGGCCCGCCGATGTGTTCATCTGTGGCGAATGCGTCGAGTTGTGCCAGTCGATCATCGAGCAGGAAAAACGCCGCCGCACCACCGGCAAGCCTGTCACGGGCAACACGCCCACGCCCCGCACCATCAAGGAAAAGCTCGACCAGTATGTGATCGGCCAGCAGCGGGCCAAGAAGGTGCTGTCGGTCGCCCTTCACAACCACTACAAGCGGCTCTCGCTCGCCGGCACCCACGCCCCGGGTGATGTGGAGGTCGAGAAGAGCAACATCCTGCTCATCGGGCCCACCGGATCGGGCAAGACGCTGCTGGCCAGGACGCTCGCCAGGGTATTGGATGTGCCGTTCGCCATCGGCGACGCCACCACCCTCACCGAGGCGGGCTATGTCGGCGAGGATGTCGAGAACCTCCTCCTGAAGCTTCTCCACGCCGCCGACTTCGACGTGGAGGCCGCGCAAAAGGGAATCATCTACATCGACGAGGTCGACAAGATCGGCAAGACATCGCAAAATGTGTCGATCACGCGCGATGTCTCGGGAGAGGGAGTCCAGCAGGCGCTGCTCAAGATGCTCGAGGGCACCGTCGCCAATGTGCCTCCGCAAGGCGGCAGGAAGCACCCCGAGCAGCAGTACATCCAACTGGACACCACCAACATCCTCTTCATCTGCGGCGGAACCTTCGTGGGCCTCGAGAAATTCATCTCGAAGCGCATCGGCAAGAAGGGATTCGGCTTCGGCAGCGTCGCGGAGGACCGTGAAACCGACCTCGGCAAGCTGCTCTCGCAGGTAACCAGCGACGACCTGATCGAGTTCGGGATGATTCCCGAATTCATCGGCCGGTTGCCGGTGCTGGCGCCCCTCGACCCGCTCGACGAGACGGCCCTGGTGAAGATCCTCACCGAACCCCGCAACGCCCTGACGCGCCAGTACCAGAAGTTCTTCGAGATGGAGGGGGCCGAGATCGAGTTCGCACCCAGCGCGCTCAGCGCCATCGCGAAGCTGGCGATGGAACGCGACACGGGCGCCCGCGGCCTGCGCAGCATCATCGAGCAGGTGATGCTGGATGTGCTCTACGACCTTCCCGAGCTGGAAACCAAGGGCAAGTTCGTCGTGACGGAAGAAGTGGTGAAGGGCCTCAAGCCGCTCTTCGAACAGATTCCCGAAAGCGCCAAGCTGAGCGCCTGATCCGGGCGCCGGCCACGCCCCTTCATCCCCCTGGGCCGGTCGATTGACGACCGGCCCGCCGCCATCAGGGGCCGCCATGCACGCCTTTGGTCCCTGGATGATCGCCGGTTGGATCCTCGCGGCTTCCGGCGCCCTCCACTTGCTGGTTCAACTGGGAGCGCCCATGCCTTGGGAAGGCCCGGTTTCCTGGCGCAAGCCCATCCTTTTCGGCTTTTCCTCGGCCCTCACGGCATGGTCGCTCGGCTGGGTGCTGGCCCGCGTCAAGCCACGGCGCGCGGACCAGGCGTTGGCGTGGGTGGGGGCAACGGCGCTGGTGTTCGAGGTGGCCCTCATTTCCATCCAAGCCTGGCGGGGCGTGGCTTCCCATTTCAATCATTCCACGACGCTCGACGATTCGATCCAATGGGCCATGACGGTCCTGATCTTCATCGTCAGCCTGGCGGTCGCCGACCTGACATGGCGTTGCCTCGCGGGCTTCAATGATTGGCCCGACATGCGGGATGCCGCGAGATGGGGCATGGTGCTGCTGGCGGTTTCTTGCGTTGCAGGCTGGATCGTGAGCCTCGCGGGCGAATGGAGGCTTTCCCGCGGCCTGTCTCCATCGCAATGGGGCCAAGCGGGGGTGCCCAAGTTTCCCCATGGCGCCGCGATGCACGCCCTGCAAGCCTTGCCGATCATCGCCTGGATGCTCAACCAGGCCGGGTTGGGCGTGGCCGCGCGCCGCAAGGCGGTTTTCGCGATGGGAGTGATGAGCCTGGCCTGGCTCGGATACGCGACAGCCCAGACGCTGGCCGGGTTGGGAAGGGTCGAACCGGGCCTGCCCGGACTGATTTTGCTGGCCTTGGGCGCCATGGGCGCGGGCGCCGCGGCCTTCCGGCGCGGATGATCAACCCTGGGAAATATCGCGAAGCACCTGCTTGGCCATCTTGAACGCGGCCTTGAGATTGAGGCAACGAACCTCCAACTGCCCTTCGGTGAAGGACTTGCCATGCTCACAGTGGGGAAGGCCGGCGATGGCCTCGGTGAGCGGCAGCAGGCGCATGAACTCGGCCATGCGGGCTGAGGCGATATCTTGGGGAGCGGCGCTCATGGCTAGGATCCTGTCATCATGGGATTTTCCATCCTCAGTTTAGGTTTTGTGGTTTCCGGTGCAAGAACGGGCCGTATGGCCGTTTGATGGTTGGGTGCACCTCGGAGAAACATTCATGACCGACCATGAAGATGGCGCCACCCCGGCCGGACGCGGATTGGCCCTGGCCCTGGCCAACAGCCGCGAGGAAACCAGTCGCGGACTGGCGCGGCTTTCCGGCGGCGCCATTGAACCCCATGAATCCCACGCCGGGATTTCGGCGCCACCACTGGAGGCATGGGCCGCCGCCATTTCCCACGCCCCCCTGCCCGCCCCGGAAGTCCCGCCCTGCTGGGCCGACCTGGTTTTGGATTGCCCGCGAATGGTTCATATTGTCTTCGCGCCGGGGGATTTCCCCCAAAGGCTCGATGTCGACGGCGTTTTTTCGGAACCGGGGCGACCCTGTGAAACCCCCAAGGGCCGCCACGGACCGCTGAGGGATTGGGCCGACAGGCAGGCTTCGGCCAACGCCCTGCTGCTCGCGGCGGGCATCCTCAGGATGGCCGGTGATGCCGAAGGGAGCCTGGAGGTGCTGAACCGGGCCAGGAATGGCGGCGCCGGGATCCATGATCATGCCAACCTGATGGGAGCGCTAGCCTTTGAATCCGGCGACATGCCCGCCGCGCGAAGGTACTGGGAATCGCTGCCCGATGGCCCGGCGCGATGGCACAACCTGGGACTGGCGGCGCTGGTGTCGGGATCGCCAAGCCGGGCCCTGTTTGAACAGGCCGCCAACGCCTTGGAGGACGCCGACCCATGGCATCACCTGGCGGCGCTGTACGCGGAGATTTCCTCATCTTGAACCGTTGGCGCGCGATGGATGACCGATTGGCTCCAGCTTCCGATGGAGTTGATCAACCATCCATCTGGTTTATCTGATTCATCATCCTGAAGTTCATCCGATTTGGCCCATCACCACGCACGGCCGTGGCCGTGAAGGGGCATCTTTTCCCAAGAACCGGATGATTCGACCCTCTGGCCGTGGCATAATGAGTTCATGAATGTGGTTCCGAACACGACGGAACGGCGACCCAGCACACGGTCGCCACGAGTTGTGCCCCGGGAGGCCGGAACCATCGCAACCTCCATGGCGAATGTTTCGCGCGGGATGGTGATCCATGCTTGAGATCGGAAGTTTCCGCTCGATGCTGCATGGCTCGGCGTCGCGGCGGGCTTTCCTGGCCGCATCGGCCACTCCACTGGTCCGTGGAATCGCGCCGGGGGCGCCATCCCGTCCCAAGGCGAAGTCGGTGATCCTGCTCTGGCTATGGGGGGCCCCAAGCCACATCGACACCTTCGATCCCAAACCCGGCGCCCCCGCGGAGATCCGCGGGCCCTTCTCCACGATTCCGACAAGGATCCCGGGAATACGGTTCACCGAACTGTTTCCCAAGACGGCCACGCGATCCGACCAATTCGCGCTGGTCCGCTCGATGGTGAACTTCGATGGCGACCATCTCAAGGCCGGTTCGATCGGACTGACAGGAATGCTGGAGGGCAAGGACGCCCTGGTTCCCAATTTCGGCTCGGTCGTCGCGAGGCACCGGGGTTCCGGACATTTGCCCGCCTTCATGTCCATCGGCAGGGGCAATCCGCGCGATGTGGTCGGGCCGATGAAAGGCTACGGCGGCGGAAACTGGGGCAAGAACCACGACCCCTTCCTCGTCGCTTGCACGGAGGCCGGTGAAACCAACATACCGGCCCTGCAACTGCTCGACGGACTGTCGCCGGCATCCCTCGACGACCGCCGGAAACTGCTTGGCGAAATCGACCGGCTGGCGAGAAACGGAGACCAGGCGACCTTCGACAAGCTCAACTCCGCCCAAAGGCGGGCCTACGCGCTGCTGACCAACCCCGAGGCGAAGGCGGCGCTCGACCTCTCGCGGGAGAAGCCGGCGGTTCGTGAAGCCTACGGACAGACCAGCTTCGGGCAATCATGCCTGCTGGCGCGAAGGCTGGCCGAAGGCGGGGTTCCCTACATCCAGGTCAACTGGAGCCAGTATGTCGAGGCGGTCACGCCCAACTGCGACTTCGGCTGGGACACGCACATCTTCAACTTCGACCTGCTGCCCGACAGGCATGGGCCGATTTTCGACAGGGTGTTCTCGGCGCTGCTCGACGACCTGCGCGACCGCGGCATGCTGGAGACGACGCTGGTCGTGGCGATGGGCGAGTTTGGCAGGACGCCGCGCATCAACGGGCAGGCCAGCCGCGACCATTGGCCGCAATGCTATTTCTCGATCTGGGCGGGTTGCGGCGTGCGCGGCGGCGCCGTGATCGGCGACAGCGACAAGACGGGATCCGCTCCCCTCACCGAGCCGGTGACTCCGGCCATGGTCGGCGCGACGATCATGGAGATGTCTGGCGTCGACGCGCAGGCCAGGGCTGAATTCCGCGTGCTTCCCGAGGCCAGGGTGATCCATGAACTCTTCTGAGGCGATCCGCCTGACGGTTGATGGAATCACCAAGTTCGATCCCGTGTTCACGAAGCCGGATGAGATCACCTACACCGTGCTCGAGTCGCCCGTGCTGACGAGGCTCATGCGGCTGAGGATTGGCGAGCCGTCGCCGGCCAAGCTGCACCCCGACGCCACCACCTCGGAATTCGAGCCTTGCTTCGCGGCTGATGGATCGGCCTACGCCTTCATCCAGAGCCGGGCCAACCTGAACATGAAGCTGGTGATCCGGGAAACAGCCACTGGCAAGGATGCCATTTTCGACCCGGGTGGCGGTTTCGCCGCGGTGCGCCGTCCAAGCCTCCACCCCAAGGGGGAACGGGTTGTGTTCGCCTTGCCGGCGCCGACGGGGCAGGAGATTGTTTCGGTCGCCAAGGATGGAAAGGACCGCAAGACATTGAGCGCGGGCGGAATCAACAACTGGCCCGCCTATTCGCCGGATGGCAAGCGAATCGCCTTCTGCTCCAGCCGGCTTGGCGATCTCGACCTGTGGGTGATGAACGCGGACGGTTCTGAGGCCCGGCGGGTCGTCAAGCTCGATGGCATGCAGGCGAGGCCGGCCTGGTCGCCCGATGGATCGCGCCTGGCATTCACCTGGAACCGCGACGGCCGTTACTCGATCCACGCGGCGCGCCTCGATGGTTCAGGCCTTGTCCGGTTGGCCGAGGGATGGGACCGGTCCGACTACGCCTCGTGGCACCCGGATGGAAAGTCCATCATTTTTGTCGGTGAACGCGGCGGCAAATCCGACCTCTACCGTGTGGCCACGGCCTGACCAAACCGCGTCGCCGTGCCATCGCGCCGATGGCATCGCCATGAAACTCCGCCGGCGTTCACTGAAACGACACCGGGCCGGCGAGTGCCGGCCCGGTGGAAATCACACAATTCCGGATGGATCAGCTTCCCATCAGTTCCTTGATGGAGGGCGTGACGGCGTCGGCCCAGATGCGGTAGCCCTTGGGGCTGAGGTGAAGCTGGTCGGGCATGATCTCCTTCGGGATGCTGCCATCCTCGGCGAGGAACTTCTTGCCGATGTCGAGGAACTTCACGGTCTTGCCGCCGTCATCGAGCTTGGCGATGCGGGAGTTGATGGCGTTGATCTTCGCGGTTTGGGCGACCTGGGCGTCCTTGTCCTTGCCGGTGGCGCGGGGGAAAACCGCCAGCAGCAGGACCTTGGTCTTGGGGGAACGCTTGTGGACTTCCTTCACGATCGCCTCGATGCCCTCGGCGATCTCGTCGGAGGTGTTGTCCTTCCCGTTGGAATTGTTGGTGCCGATCATCAGCATGAGGGCCTTGGGCTTGATCGAGTCAAACTCGCCGTTCTGGAGGCGCCAGAGCACATGCTGGGTGCGGTCGCCACCGATGCCGAAGTTGGCGGCCTTGAGCGGTTCGAACTCCTTCACGAAGATCTCGGCGCCGGAACCGGACTTGGGGCCTCCCTTGAGGTCCTTGCCGTGGCCGTTGCCGCCCCAGGCGTCGGTGATGCTGTCGCCGAGGAACAGCAGGTCGATGTTGCCCGCCTTGGCGATCTCCACGAACTTCTCGTGGCGGGGCATCCAGCCCTTGTCGCGGGGCGCGGGGGTAATGGCGGTGTGGGGCTTGGGGGCTTGGGCGGCGACAAGGCCGACCATCGTGGCCATGAAGGCCATGCCGAGGACATTGCGCATGAGAGGCTTTCCGGTCATCTTGGATCGCATGGTGGTTCCCGCGCACCCTGCGCGTCATTCCGTTGCATGCAGTGGATGAGGTTACGGCAGCGCCGGGGACAGGTCAAACGGCGGGGCTAGCGCGCATCGATGCCCGAAGGCAACCCGTTGAGCGGGACGCGCCTCATGTACCTTCCCTCGGCATCGAGGAAAATGATTCCCCTGGGCGTGGCCACGATCCAATGGCCGTTGGCGAGCCTGCGGACGGCCATGGGCGATTCCACGGCCACCGAATCGACCTCGGTTCCGTCGTCGGTGAATTCGGCGACCCGGTTGGATGCCAGCAGCGGAACCAGCACCCGCCGACCGGGAAGCGCCTGCGGCCCAAGCGAGGTGCCCTGGGGCACCGGCAGCTTGAAGCGATGCTTTTCCCGGCCCGTGGAATCGATCCACAGGAGCGTGCCGTCATCGTGCCACAGGGCCAGCCAGCCATCCTCGGCCCTCGCCGCCGCCGAGATCACGCGGCCGGGAGCCTTGTGAAGCACCTGGCGGCCCTCCGGCCCGACTTTCTCAACCCGGTCCCTGGCCACGAGGGTCCAGGTTTCGCCGGAGGCGAAAACGGCGACAAGCCTGCCCGGCACGGAAACCAGCGGGCCGCCGACCTCGCGCATCGATTCGATCCTTGAGGCCGCGGAATCCTCGGGGATCCGGGCCAGGTACGGTTCGCCGTCGGCACCAAAACCGCAGGCAAGCGCCTCGCCGGGCCGGGCGATCCCATCCAGTTCCTTGCCGGCGAGGTCGAACCGGGTGAGGATCGCGAGGCGGTCGACAAGGTTGGCCTGGGCCACGATCCAGCCGGATTCCCGCGGGACGGCAACCCGCGCCTCCCGCTTCGGCCACCACTCGGCCCAACTTTTGGCGACGGAAGCCAAATCTCCCGAATGGATGACGGCGGCCGCCACCTTGCCCGGACCGCCCCGGTGAAGCATCAGCCGTTCCACGCGCCGGGCTTCCCCCGTCGCGAGGCTCGGGAACAAGGCGAAAAGGGCCTTCACCGCCTCCTCCTCGTCGCGTTCAAAACCCGCCAGCGCGGCGGCGAGCCTCACGCCCGGGTCGGAGTCAGCCAGGCCACCGGCCAAGTCGCTCCATGGCTTGTCGGCCGCGGCCATGCACCTGACGCGCGCCTCCCTGACGGCGGGCGGGGCGTCCTTGGCGGCTGGACGCGCCCCCAGCAACCTGTCGGCGCGGTCCCTGGCCGGCATGGGTGGGAGATAAGCCACGGCGCGGGCCATCACCTCGGAATCGACGCCCGCGGGAACCGCCTTGGCCAAGGCGTCGAGCGCCGCGGAAGCGGCATCGAGGCCCGCCAGGTTCGGGGTGAGCCTGCTAATGGCCGCGGCGGATTCGGCGTCGGACTCGAAGCGGCCGTGCCTGTGGATCACGCCCCTGGCGCGGGTTCCGGCCCCCCTGAGGACCGCCTCGGCGGACTCGCGGACTCGGAAATCGGCGCTGGAAAGTTCGGCAAGCGCCTTCTGCCAGGCTTCCTCCTCGCCGGGCGCCGGAAGCATTTCAGCGAGGGCCTTGGAGAGTTCGGCGGCCCCGCCCTGGTTGACAGACTGGCGGAGGCGCTCCACGAGGGCGCGGTCCTCAGGGGCGGGATCGCCCTCCACGGCGGGCCGTGGCGACTGGGCGGGAGACGCCAGCCATGTGAGCGACAGGGAAAACCAGGCCGCGACGATCAGTGACATCGTCAGGCCGGCCGCCAGTTTCCGCCACAGGGGCACCACCACACCTCCGGAAATCAGTGCCTCACGGCGCGGGTCAGCCGGCCGGCGGGGGAATCGAACCGCCAGATCCGCCTCCCCGTCGCGTCGAATTCAACGGCCATGCGCTCGTCCATCGAGGTGACCATCACATGCCCGGAGGGAAGCCTTTGGGCGACGATCGGCTCGGTGACCAAAAACGACCGAACCATATCCCCGTTGCCTGAATATTCCACGACGCGGTCCTGGGTCATCATCGGAACCAGCACGCGCCCGTCGGGAGCGACATCGATGCGACCCCCGGAGGTGGTGACCATGACGGGGAAGGCGCGGATCACCAGGCCCGCCTGGTCCATCTGGACGAACCGCTGGCGGAATGTCACCACGGCAAGGCCGCCATCGGGCAGCCTCATCGCCCGCATGTAGGTCTCGTCGTCGGGCCTGGACCATGAGCGGACGCGGCGCCCCGAGCGGTCGACCTCGAACAATTCGGTGCGGCTGGCGACGAAAACCCGGTCCTCCTCGACCGACTGGGCCACCAGCGGACTGTCCACCGCGTGCTCCCAGAGGACGGCGCCCGTCCGGGAACGGATGACGACCCGATTCGCCTTGTTCTCGGCCAGCAGCACCCGGTTGCCGGGCAGCGGTTCGGCATCGAGGGGAAAATCGACCCGGCGGATGCTCCAAAGCGGCTTGTCGGAGGAATCGAGCATGGCCACCTGGCCGAGGTCGAGGAGCACCACCAGGGTCCGGTCGCGGAAGGCGGGTGGCCCGGGGATGGAAGGTTTTCCCGACTTGGCGAAGCGCCCGGCCCATTGGAGCCACGCTTCCTTGGCGGCGGCGCGCTCCCCAGCGTCGGCGGACCATGGCTCCGCCGGGGCGTCATCATCCGCGAGGCGGTACAAGTATTCCAAGACGCGGATCCGGAAAGGCTCCGGTTCCGCCTCCAAGGCCCCGATGAGGCCCGGCAGGGCCGAGGCGTCGCCGGCGCGCACCTTGGCGAACGCCGCGCGACCGGGTTCGGCCGTGTCGGGTTGCCCGAGCGACTCGAGCGCCTGGTGCAGCGGTTCCGCCGAATCGGCGTCGGTGATCACGGCCAAGGCCGTCCTGATCGCCGCGGCGGAGCCATCGGCCGGTTGGCGGACCAGCGACCGGCCGATGGCTCCCAGCAGAAGCGGGTCGGTTCGGGCCTTCCAAGCCTCCGCGCATCGCTCAAGCCTGGCCTTGGTCTCGGGATCGCGCCGCGGCTTCAGGGCCAGCGCCGCGGCGACGGCGCAACCCGATAGCTGCCGCTCAGCCTCCTCGCGCGAGGCGAAATCATCGGACTCGAGCAGGTCGAGGGCCTTTTCCACGGCCTGCGGGGCGGGCTGGGAGCCCAACGACTTGAGATAGGCGATCCGGCTCGAGGGGCTGCCGGCAAGGCCAACCCGGGCCAGCCGGTCGAGGTCGTCCAGCACGATCCAAGACTCGGGCGTGAAATGGAATCCGCCCTGCCCGGTTCGGGCGGCGCCTGAGGCCACCAGCAGGGCGAATGCCGCGGCCATGCCCAGAATCAACGGCCACCGTCGCATGGAGGCTCCTTGCTGCCAATTCCTCAGGATACCCCGGGGAGAGGGCGGAGGCGAATCATTGCAAGCGCCGCATCCGCCTCCAGAGTTCCTCGAACTCCCCGGAGAACATCCCCACGGTCGCGGGAGACCATGTCACCAGCAGGTTCTCGAAATTGGTGGTGGCGCCGCGGGTCCAGTTGTAGCTGCCCGTGGCCAGGCAGGAGGCGTCGAACAGGCAGAACTTGTGGTGCATGTGCGCGGGCCCGTCGTCGGCGCGAACCGGCACGCCGGCCCTGATGATGGCTCCGATGTCGGATCCGGCGTCGTGCCGCTTGTCGTTGTCGGTGATCACGCGGACCTTGGCGCCCTTCGCGTGGGCCTCGAGGATGGAGCGCGTCAGCCTGTCGTCGGAAATGGTGAACAGGCAGAGGTCGAGCGACTCCCGGACGCTTCCAAGAAGGCCCGAGAGCTTCCGAAGGATGGCCTCGCCGGGGGAAAAGCAGACCTCGTCCGGGCGGTTCGGGGTGATGTCCGCGCTCATGTTCCCGCCCGCGCGACGCGCTCATGAAGCAACAGAGCCGTGAGTGTCTTGCCATCCCTGATGGTGCCATCAAGGCACCAGTTGAGCGCCCGCGACAAAGGCACGGGCTGGGGCAGCAGGTCTTCGCCGGGTTCGGGCCTCGCCACGCCGGGAAGGATATCCCTGGCGACAAAGAGGTGGATGACCTCGCTCATGACTCCCGGGGAGGGAATGAACTCACCGAGCCTTGTCCAGGTGCCGCCCGTGTGGCCGGTTTCCTCCTCGAGTTCGCGCTTGGCCGCCTCGAGCGGATCCTCGCCGGGCTCGAGGGTGCCCGCCGGTATTTCCCAAAGCCGCGAGCCGATGGCCGAGCGATGGTTGTGGAGCAGGCAGATGGTCTGGTCGTCGATGAACGGCAGGATGGCGACGGCCCCGGGATGGAGCACGATGTCGCGGACGACCTCGTTGCCCGAGGGATCGATGAGGCGTTCGACGCAAACCTTGATGCGCCGGCCGACATGGACGATTTGGCGTGACATCGAATAGCTCCGGGGCCTTGGCCACCGGAGGCATTCTAGGAGACGGCCTGCGGGGCGGCTTTCGGCTCGTCCTTGAAGAGATTCTTCACCTTCCGGCGCATGATCCTGTCAACCAGCCAGGGCAGGAAGCGGTTCACCAGCAACAACAACCGGCCCTGCCTTGTCAGGAACACCTCATCGCGGCCCTTCGCGGCGGAGTTCCAGGTGGCCAGGGCGACATCCTCGGAAGTCATGCCGCGCATGTGGTCGAGCTGGACCTTGGCCGACTGCTCGATCATGTTCTGGCTGAAGTTGGTCTGGGTGAGGCCCGGGGCGATCATGAGGACATCCACGCCGTCCTTGGAAAGTTCGGCGCGAAGGCCATCGCTGAAGGCGTGAACGGCGAACTTGCTGGATGAGTATTCGCTGCGCGCCGGAAAGCCCCTCTCGCCCACGATGGAACCGACATTCACCACCATCGGCGTGATGCCCTTGACGATAAGCGGAAGCAGGGCGCGGGTGGTTTCCACCAACCCGAAAACATTCACCTCGAAGATTTGCCGCAACCGCTCGGGGCCGGAGTCGGCGAAATGGCCCGTGGCGCCGATTCCGGCGTTGTTGACGAGGATGTCCAACCCGCCGACCTCGTTCTGGCAACGGCGGACCAGTCGCTCCCTGTCGGCGGCGCAGGTGACATCACCCACTTCGGTGATCACCTTGCCCGGCAAGCCTTCGGATTCGCCGGCCAGCGTGTCGAGCAGGTTCCTCGACCTCGCCTGGGCGATGATCACCATGCCCCGGCGGGCCCCCTCCAGGGCAAGCGCCCGTCCGATGCCCTGCGACGCGCCGGTCACGACGGCGCGCAAGCCCTTCAGTTCACGACGACGACCCATGTGGCGGACTCCCTGACATGGAGACATTGTCTCCGCGGGAGGCCGGAATTGAAAAGCTGGGAAACGCGAGGCCAAGGCGGGATATGCCCAAGAAATGCCGTCTGTGCCAATTATTCCGGCGGCATCAACCGGCGTGACAGCCCCATGCCCAAAGCGTCGAGTTCACCCCGAACCTCCTCGAGACGATTCACGGCCGATTGCGACAACCGGCGGGCGTCCCGGCGGCGGGCCTCGAGGCCTTCACGGGCCCGCCTCAGCGGGTCGGTGGGGCGCGGTTGCTCGGCCAGGGCCACCAGGCCGGCGACATCAAGCCGGTTCAACCGGGCCCCCAGAAGCATGGCCAGCAGGAACAAACCCGGCAGGAAGGAGGCGGCCAACAGCGACAATCCGATGGTGTAAAAGCCCAGCGACGGGTAATTCGCCTCATACCAGGCCATCCACAGGCGGATCAGGACCCAGCCACCCAACAGCAGCGGCAACGCGTTGCCCACCACCAAGGCGACGAGCCCGGCCAATCCTCCCACGGCCCCCCGAGCCACCGTCGACGCCGCCTGTTCCACATCCGATTCCACCTGCGCCATCAAATCGGCATCCAGCCCGCGCGTCCAGAAACGGCGCACGAGGGAATCGACCTGGGCGGCGATGGCGCCGACGGCATCCCCCGGTTCGGGGCTCGAGGGGGCCTCCATGGGCCGCTCGGCCAGTTTCTCCACCCCGATGTCCTCGAGGTCGCGGCGGATGTCGCGCTCGAGGCTGGCCGTGAGCCTGCGAAAATCGGGGCCCAGGCTTTCAACCACCCTGCGGAACGGGAGGAGACCCCGCAGCGCCACAAGGCCGCCACCGGCAAGGGCCAGTCCCAATCCCAGCACGCCCGCGCCGGATCCGATCGCCCGGCCGAGGAGCATTCCCGTGGCCAGGCCCTGGGCCCGGGCGCACACCCATGCCGCCCAACCCAGGGGAAAGCCGGCGCGCTCGGCGAGGTGCCGCCACGCCGCCTGCCTTGTGACCAGCAGGAAGGCGCGCCGGGCCTGCGGTTCGCGCAGGGCGGAGGCGTAGGCGTCCCGCAGGCGGGCGTTGGCCTCGGCCTCCCGCCGAGCCAGGTCACCGATCATCCGATCCAACGCGGAGTCGAGATGCGATCCCAAGGCGTGGGATGCCGTCTGCAGGAAGGCGCAATTCCTTGATAGCACCACCTGCCGGCCATCCCTTTCCCTCAGCAGGGCCGAGCGGAGACGGCCAAGCCCCGGATCATCGGCCACCACGCTCGAGACGGCGAAACGGGAACGGTCGTCAGGCTCGAAACCGGCCTCCCTGAGGCGGCTGTCCCAGTCGGAGACAATTTCACTGACGCGACCGGCGTGCTGGTCGGCCTTGTTGAGCACGAAAAACCACCGGTGGCGGGGAGCCCATCGCGACAGCTCGGCAAGCAGGTCCCGGTTGGCGCGGCGGTCGGCGTCGGTGACAAACACCACGAGGTCGGCGCGCTCGAGCAGGGCGCGCGTCGCGGCATGGTGTTCCTTGAGGATGCCATCGACATCGGGCGTGTCCACCAGCACGACGCCGCGCGACGGGCCGCGCACCCGGGTGGCCTTCCAGCCGCCAAGCTCGCCGAGGAACGGTTCGTCCTCGGGATGAACGGCGATGTACGGGGCGCTGGTGTGGCACCTGATGGCGTCGGAACTCGGGCTGGCCCCGGGCTGTTCCAACAGGTCGGAAAAGAGCATCGACTTGCCCGCTCCCGTTCCTCCCAAGAGGACCGCGATGACCGGCCTGGGGCGGTCGGAGCGCAAGGCCCCCAGCGCGTCGGAAAGGCCGGCGACGGCCTTGTCGATGGCCGGGTTGCCGGCGACCTGCGCCAACGAGTCGCGCAACTCGACAGCCTGCCTGGCCAACGGCCCGGACCACGCCGCCGGCGACTCCTGAACCGGGGAGGCATCCGCCATGGTCAACTCCCCATCGGGCCGCCGGGGCCCGCGGTTTCCAGGACGCGCACCGCCTCGCCAATGGCGGCCAACCGCTCCGGTTTGGCGCGGCCAAGCACGGCGTCAAGGGGCGCGGCGACAGCACCCACCAGGTGCCTTTCAATGTGGGCCGACAGGTCGGAGGCGCGCGTCTTCCGCCAGGTGGCGTCAACGCGCCTGAGCATCTGCTCCATGTTCGCCTCGCCCAGAAAGCGGCCCCAAATCCCCAACGCGCCCGCCCCACCGGCGATGACGCCGCCGGTGCCAAGTTTCCCGACCACCACGGCGGTGCCGAACAGGCCCCCGGAAAATCCAAGGTCGATGACCAAAAGACCGAAGCCCGCGGCCATCACCACATCGCTGATGACGGGCAGTCCCTTGGCCAGCCCCGGATTATCCGCGACCCATCGACGCGCCTCGTCGCGGAGCGTGGCTTCCCATTCCCGTGAAACACCGGGCAACGGCGCGGCCAGCAACGCTTCCCGGGCGCTGGCGCACCGCGAGCTTTCAAGCCCCAGGTCCGCCAGGTCGGGACGCGAGCGCCAAGAGTCGAGGAGCGCGTCGGCCTCGCGGGAAAGCACGCGGCGCTCGACATCCTCGCGATTTTCACTTTTCGCGGATTCCTGAACGACCATTTCCTTGACCTGGCCGATCCATTCGCTGGCCTTGCCGTAGACCGTTTTCACCGTGCCGAACAACCAGTCGACGGGCACGCTGACGATTTTCCACCAGTCGGGCAAGGCAGACCTGGCCTCCTTGACCAGGGCCTGCATCAGCGCGCCAAAGGGAAACTCCCGCCCGGCAACGCGGGCGCCGGCCTCCCGGGCGTCGGCTACAAGCGAGGCTCGCCCCTTACCGGCCGCCTCGCTCGCCTCGAGCGCCTTGGCCAGCAGCCTTCGCGCGTCGGTGGCCGCTTCGTGAGCGGCGCCGGCCACGCCTTCCCAGGCAACCTTTCTCGCCTCCTGGCCCGCGAGGCGGTCCACCAGCGAGGAACCTTCCCGGGCCATGATGCCGGACAACTCCGGCCGCTCCGACCGGACCCACATGAACACGGGCGCCGAACGAACCACCTCGGCGCAGCAACGCCCGTCCGCCCTCCTGTCGGCGAACATCGGGCCCAGGCTGGCGGGGTCGTCCAGCCTCCGGCACAGGTCGTCCCATGCCATCCAGGCCTGCAGTGAATCGCGCGCCTTGGTGAGGACCACCACCAACCGCGTCGCCAGCCTTGCCGCGCGGGCCAACTCCTCGACATTCCTAGCCACGAGATAACTGTCGACTTGCAGAACAAAAACGAGGATTTCCGCCCTGAGCAGGATTTCCTCGGCCCTGAGCGCGTTCCCTGGATCAACGCCGTTGTAGTCGGGCGCGTCCACCAGAAGCAGCGAGGATCCTCCCGGCCCCAAGGCCGAAAGCGAGGGCGCCACGGCGGCATGCAGACGGCCGAATGGCTGGCCCGGAGCCAGCAAGGCGGCACCATCACCCATGGGGACCAACTCCGCCGTGGGAAAAACGGGAGCCAGCTTGGCGGGGTCGGCCCAAGCCGGGGGAACGGCCAGGGCGCAACTGCGGGACATGGGCCGAACCTGCTCACCCGATGGAACATTGATTCCGGAGAGGAGCTTGAAGAGCGTGCTCTTGCCGGCGCCCGTGGGGCCATAAAGGGCCGCCACCAGCGGAGGTTCACCCGATACCGATGACCAGGCGCGAACCCTGCGGTGACAGGATTCCAGTCCTTCGAGCCGGTGCCCAGGTTCCAGCCAATCACCCATTTCCGGCAATTCCAGCCGGAGGGTTTCGATCGCCTTGGTGATTTCCGCAAGCCTGCTCATGACAACATCATACATAACATATATTTGGATTGATCGTTCTTACCAAAAGAACTCAAATCCGCGCGACCCGGAACGGGACAATC
This sequence comes from Planctomycetota bacterium, assembly GCA_016873225.1. Taxonomy (GTDB): domain Bacteria; phylum Planctomycetota; class Planctomycetia; order Gemmatales; family Gemmataceae; genus REEB421. Next base: position 33,402 of record VGXS01000030.1, read on the forward strand.
CATCACCGCATCTTCCAGATCGCCCGGCTGTAACCATTTTTTTGTTATTCCTGTCGTTTTCAGGCCGAATCATGGTATAGAAGAGCCAGAATCAAGTCCGGCATCACCTGCTGGCCCCGTGTCGCTGGAGGATTCCGACGATGTCCGCCATCCATCATCCTCACAGGTTGAAGCGCCGTTCATTCCTCCAGGCCGGCATGCTGGGATTGGGTGGCTTGTCGTTGCCCGGCCTGCTACGGGCCGAGGCGGCCGCGGGCATCCGGTCGTCAACGAAGTCGGTCATCCTGATCTACCTCGTGGGCGGCCCTCCCCATCAGGACATGTTCGACCTCAAGCCCGACGCGCCCAAGGAAATCGCCGGGCCATGGAAGCCGGTGGCCACGAATGTGACGGGCATCAAGATCTGCGAGGCGTTTCCGCGCCTGGCGGGCCTCATGGACAAGATGACCATCATCCGCTCACTGGTTGGCAACCAGTCCGACCACGACGCCCAGCAGGTGTTCCATGGGCACCATCCGCGCAAGCTCAAGCCGACGGGAGGCTGGCCCCAGTTCGGCTCGGCGGTGGGGAAGTTGCTGGGCCCGGCACACCCGGCCGTTCCCCCGTATGTGAGCCTGTGCTACACCTGCACCCACGGCCCCTACAACGAGCCCGGCCCCGGGTTTCTTGGAACCGCGAACACGCCGTTCAAGCCCAGCGGACCGACCCGCGACGACATGGTGCTACAGGGAATCACGCTCGACCGCCTCGCGGAACGAAAGGCCCTGCTGGGCGGTTTTGACACGATCCGGCGCGATATCGACGCCACGGGCGCCATGAACGGCATGGACGCATTCAATGAAAGGGCCCTCTCGCTTCTCACCTCAACCCGGTTGGCCGACGCCCTCGACCTCTCGAAGGAGGAAAGCCGCGTGGTTGAACGGTACGGCACCGGCAACCCCAAGATCATGATGGATGGAAACGGCGCGCCGAGGGTGCCCCAAAGCCTGCTGATGGCCCGCAGGCTCGTCGAAGCCGGCGCCCGCGTCGTGACCTTGAACTACAGCAAGTGGGACTGGCACGGCGGCATGAACGCCGAGGGCCGCAAGAACAACAGCATCTTCCTCCGGGAGGAGGAGGACTTCCCCGTCTTTGACAAGTGCGTGAGCGCGCTGGTCGAGGACCTGCATCTCCGCGGCCTCGACAAGGATTGCGCCGTCGTGGTGATGGGCGAGTTCGGCCGCACACCGAAGATCAGCAACATCGTGGGCCGCGACCACTGGCCGCAGGTGAATTGCGCGCTGATGTTCGGAGGCGACATGAGGCACGGACAGGTGATCGGCGCGACCGACCGCATCGCCGGTGAGGCTGTCGCCCGGCCAGTCACCTTCGGTGAAATCTACGCCACGCTTTACCGGCACTTGGGAATCGACACGGTGGCCACGACCCTCCAGGATCCCTCGGGCCGGCCGAACTTCCTGGTGGAGGACAATGTGCCGCCCCTGCGGGAACTGGTCTGAGCCCTCGTTGTCAGGCCGGCAGCAAGGCGCGCAATTCCCGGGTGACCGCCTCGATGAGAACCTCGAGGCAACCCGGCGAGGTCGCCGCGATCACTTCCTGATAAATGCCATATCCGAACGCGCTTGCCGGCGGGATGTAACCCGGCTGCCAATCCCCCGTCATGGTCGCCACCACCACGGGCATGGGTGAAAACCTTTCCCTGAGCGACAATTGAAACACTTGGTAGAGTTCCCCGGGTGAAAACACCCATATCGCGTCGCCCACGACGGCCAGCGTGACGGCCAGGGGGTACGATCCGCCGGGCGCCAGGGCGTTCAGGCGCGTGAGTTGCCTTGTCATTTGCTCGGCGGCGGCGCGGCAATCCCGAGCCCGCGCCATGTCCCCCTCGGCTCGCGCCTTTTCCTCGGCGGCCAAATGCCGTTCATGGGCCGCGGAAGTCTCGGCAATGCCGGGCAAGTCGGGGCGGTAGGGCAGTTCGACCCGGATGGTTTTCATGGCCCAGCGGCCATGAACCATGAGCGCTCCTTCGCCAAGCGGGACATCGGCCCATGTTCCGATGCGGGTTCCGGAAATGACCGGACCGCGGTAGCGAAACTCGGTGCCGGGAGGCGCCAGGGAACCGATCGCCGCCAGCGCGCAGTGGCCGACGACGCGGCCATTGCCATCGGCGACTTCGGTATCACCGACAAATCCCCTCCGTGGCCCCAGGTCGCCTGACGCGCCTTGGAGAAACAGGCATGGCGCGCCCGTCTCGGCTTCCACCAATTCCCTCATCGACCCGACCCAGTCGGGCGTCACAAGGCGGTTGTCCCAGGCGAGCGTGGTGGGATGACAGGCATAGTTGACCATCGTGGCGATCGACCGGCCGGAAGCGGCGGCCACCCGCGCCACCAGAAGGGTGTCGTCCGCCGGGCCGGAAGGATTGAAGCCGCAGACGGACTTGCCATCGTCCGGGTCGACGAAATCGCGGTGCGCCGCCAGGTTGCACCTCCCCAGGCCGTAGACGATGGTCGCGTCAGCCGCCGAGGCTTTGGCCTCGGTGGCCATGGAGACGACGGCCCGAAGCAGGCCATCAAGATATGGCCCGATGAGATCCCCCCCGGGAAGGTGGGAGCGTTCACGGGACATCCAGCCGGAACCATGGGTGTGGGACACGCAAAGCTGCACGCCATGGGGATCAATGCCGACGGCGGCAGCGACAGCCTTCCGCATGGCATCCATTTCACGACCATCAAGGATGCAATGGTCGAACGAAGCCACCACCATCGGGCCCCCTTGGCCGCCAAGGGGCTCAAGCCAGAGCATGGTGGCCAGGAGCGGCTTGTGCACCCCCTCGGCCCGGTCGTGCATGGCGGCGCCCCACATGCGGTGGTAGATGCCGACAGGCGGGGTGATGTCGCGGCGGGCGACACCGGCGCGGCAGCGGGATTGCGGAGTGGCGACGCGGGTGTTCATGTCTCGTCTCCAAACAAGGGGGCCTTGGGGTTCAGGGCGGCCCAGCAGGCGGCATCCACCGCCATGATGGCCGCGAAAAGGAACACGATGGAGTTCCAGTTGCCGGTGGCGGAAACCAGCCAACCGGCGGTGACGGGGAAAAGGGCGGCGCCGATGTTGCCGAACATGTTCATGGTGCTGAACACGGTGGCCACCTTGCGGCCGCCCAATTCGATGGCCACCGTGTAGCCGCTCACTCCTCCGAAGGTGGCGCAAAAGGCGCCCATGCCGATCACGATCGTGCTGATCGTGGCGTCGGCGATCTGGTGGGAAAGCATGATGAGGGCCGAACAGGAGGCCATTCCAAGGCAGGCCAGGCCCTGCCGGCTGAGGCGGCGGTTGCCCGTCCGCGCCAGCAGCGCGTCGGAAACAATTCCGCCCAGCATGCTTCCGGCGACGCCACCGACGCCCGCGACCGTCGCCAGTATTCCCGAGGAGACCGGATCGACGCCGCGTGATTTTTGCAGGAACACCGGGAACCATGTGACGAAAAAGACCATCGCCGCGGCCCTGAAGAATTGCTGGGCGCACAGGAGCCACAAGTCGGCGCTGCGGGCCATCCGCCCCCAGTCGGTTGCCCCGGTGGCCGATCCCGCCGTGGCGACCGGCAAGGCCCCCGGAGGCACAAGGGCTTGAAAAAGGGCGGCCCACGCCAGGCCGGGGACCGAATAGGCGACAAGAAGGAGTCGCCAACGATCGGCATGGGGCCAATCATCGGCGCCCGGAAGCGCGCCCAGGAAAAACGAAGTGATCGCCGGGGCGATGGCCGCGCCCAAGGTCATGCCGGAAGCCAGGAAACCCGAGGCCCGCGCCCGTTCGCCCGCCGGGTAAACCGCCCCGATCGCCTTGGCGGCGCACGGGAATATGCCCGCCTGGGCCGCCCCCATGAGGCCCCAGACGCACGCGAGGGAACCCAGGTCGGGCACCAGCGCGGCAACGCCCGTCAACACGGACCAGCAGGCGGCAAAGACCAACGCGGCCAAGCGGCTGCCGATCCTGTCGGCCAGCCAACCGGCCGGCAACTGGAGCGCGGCGTATCCGGCGTACCATGCCGACTGAACCAGCCCCATGTCGCGGGCCATGTCCGCGGAGCCCAGGGATGAGGCGATTTCCGCCGCGGGCACGCCCAGGGCCGCGCGCTGCACATAGGCGACCGCGGCGGCGCAGCAGAAAAGGGCCAGCACCCCGTGGCGGCCGCCGGCAACCGGCGCGAGCGTCACGCCGGCACCCTCGGCAATGAAGCCAGGAGGGATTGCAGGGAGGCGAACAGCCTGTCCACCTCCGCCAAGGTCTCCGGATCGGGCGTCCAGCCGTAAGGTTCGCGTCTGCGGTTGGAGCCAAACAGGCCCCGCCTCACGAGAAGGTGTTTCTCGATGGCCAAAAACCCGTCAAGCCCCGCCTGAAGCTGAATGGCCACGATGGCAGCGATCGGATGGTGAAGCCGATCGGCCAGGTCGGCGTTTCCCCGGCCAAGCGCGTTCCAAAGCGCCACGATGCCGTCGAGCAAATCCATTCCCGGCATGGTGCCGGCCACGCCGCGCTTGTGGCTGTCCACCAGGTGGATGCCGCCGGAGCCTTCAAAAATCGAGGCCTTGCCTGCCGTCGCGTCGCGCAGTTCCGACAAAAGCGGCCCGGTCGGATTGGCCTCGGGCTTGAAAAGCACCTTCTCCGGGCCAAACTCGCGGAACAGTTCCACCTGGGTCGCCACGGGTATCGGCTGGCCGACATAACCCGAGGCATCCTGGATGATCACCGGAATGGAGATCGCCTTGGCGATGCGCGAAAAGTAGTCGCGAAGGGCGGTGGCGGGAAGTCGCGAGGTCATGGGCGGAGTGGCCATCACCGCGTCGCATCCCTCGGCTTCCGCGGCAAGGGCATGCTCGACCGCCTGCCTGGAACTTTCGGCTCCCACCGAGGTGAAGACCGGTCCGCGGCCGGCCATGCCGGCAATCATGGCCCGGATCACGCCGGCGCGCTCCGGGATGGTGAGCCTGATGGTTTCGGAAACCATGCCCGTGCCAACGCCCCGGGCTCCCAGGCCGGCCGCCCAGGCCACGGAATTCCGCAAGGCTTCAAAGTCGATGCTTTCATCTGGAAGGAACGGCGTCTGGACGATCGGCAGGACGCCATGAAGCCTTTGCGCCATCGTGTGGACTCCTCGCGGTCGCGGCGTCACCAGTCTCCGACGCTGCCGTCGGACAGGAACACCCTCTTGAGGATTTCCTGCTGGAAGGGATGCTTCCGCACCTCATTCTCGTTGATTTCAATGCCCAGGCCGGGCCGGGTGTTCGGCCGGACGACACGGCCCTTTTTCTCGACCGTGAACCCCTCGGAGACGACATCGGCCCGCCAGGGCACATCCTCATGCACCGTCTCGCAGATGATGTAGGAGGGCTGGGAAAAACCGAACTCGAGGGACGCGGCCGTGCTGACAGGCCCCTGCGGATTGTGGGGAGCCAGGGCGATCCGCCACGCCTCGGCCAGGGCGGCGATCCTCCTGGCGCCCGTGAGCCCTCCGCAATGGGTGATGTCCAGTTGGCAAATGGAGCAGGACCGGGCCATGAAGAGGTCGCGGAAATCGGCCAGGTTGGTCACCCGCTCCCCCGTGGCGATGGGGGTGCGGACGGCGGCGGCGATGGCGGCCAGGCCCTCGCGCGCCTCGGGCCAGCAGGGTTCCTCGAGGAAATAGAGGCCGAACGGCTCGAGGGCCTTGGCGAACTGGAGGCCCATCGCCGGGGATGGCCGGGCATGGCAGTCGACCATGATGTCGATGCCGTCGCCCACGGCGTCGCGCATCGCCGCGACGGCCTTTTCCGCGGCCCTGATCGGCCTCAACCCCTCGATGGGAAGCGTCGACGGAACGGCCATCGACTTGAAAGCCGTGAAGCCTTCCTCGACCGCCTCGCGGGCCAGGTCGGCGAACCGGGAGGCGTTTTCAACGGGGGTCTCGTAAAATTCCTTCATATTGCCTCCGCCAAGATGGCAGTAGGTTCGGACATGGTCGCGAACCGGTCCGCCCCAGAGCCTCGAGCAGGGGAGGTTGGCGACTTTGCCGAGGATGTCCCAAAGGGCAAGGTCGATGCCGGCGATCGCCGTGGCCCTCTCGATTCCGTTGCCATGCCAGAAGTGCTGGCGGTGCATCATCTGCCAGATGTGCTCGACGCGAGTCGGATCCTCGCCGACGACGAGCTGGGAAAGGTCTTCGATGGCGGCGACCACGCCCCGGGTGTGCCATTCCAAGGTGGCCTCGCCCCAGCCGTACAGGCCGTCCTGGTCGGTAAGCACCCTCACGAAGATCCAGTTGCGCATGCGGGCGTGGCAGACATGGCTCTCGATCCGCGTGATCCTCATGGTTGGCACTGCTTCCCGGGAAGGTTCACCTGGTCCTTTGGTCGTCGATTTCCTTCGCGAAACCGGAGACGACATTGTCCTTCATCGTCATCTTTCCCGTGCCCGGGGCGAAACGGAAGCCCACCCGCGAGGAGGGAGCCCGGGTTTCCCTGAGGATGTTGGACTCGAAGGTGAGGTCGCCCGTCTGGCCCTCGACTTCCACGGCCGCGGCGCCGTCGCCGCCGGTGTCGATGATGGTGTTGGCGCGCAATTCGTTGCGGTGTCCGGCGAAGGCCTTTCCCCTCTCGGCGCGGAACAGCACACCGTTTTTGCCGCTGCGCCTGATGGTGTTGCCGACCACGAGGTTGTCGGTGTCCCGGTGGCCGATGGAAACACCGACGCGGTTGTCCTCGATGGAGTTGCCCTCGGCGAGGCCGTGGCGCACCCCCCAGCAGAAGAACAGTCCGATATCGTTGCGGGCGAGCCGGTTGTCGCGGATGACGGGACGCTGGGACCCGGAACCGGGATGGAGGCCCAAGCCGGCGTTGCCCGTGCTTTGACAGCCGGTGACAGAGACATCGTGGCACACCTGCCAACTGATGCCGTCACCGTTGTTGTCGCGGGCGATCACCTTGCGGAATGCCACATCCCGGCAATCCTGAATGAACACGCAGCCGGAATAATTCCCGTCTAGGTTCTCATTGTTGGCCCTGTTGCCGTCGAGCGTCAGGTTCTCCACGACCATCCCGTGGGCGAATTCGGCGGTGATGAGCGGGAATAGCGTCGCGGCGGTGGCTTCCGACATTTGCCACAGGTTTTCCCGCAACGGCTTGTCGAGCTTGAAACGGTTTCCATCGCGGGCGACGAGCGTTCGCTTGATGACCGTGGGGGATCCATTGTGGGGATTTCGGCAGCGCAGGCAAACGCCATCACCAACGCGGAAAGCCGAGGCCTCGGCGAGCGTGATCTCCTGGTCGAACCAGTCGGAGTCCGCCACCAGACGGGCCTTGGCCATCGCCTCCTTGGCCAGTATGGTTTCCGGGCCCGATCCCGCGAGGCGCACGCCCGAGGCCAGGAAAATGGAGTTGCGCAACCGCCAGGTTCCGGGGGAAAGCCTCACCGTGCCGCCTCCCAGGCGGGCCACATAATCAACCGCCGCCTGGATGGCCTTGTCGTCTGTTCCCACGATGGCACCCTTGGCCACGCCGACATCCATGGTGAGGCGCTCGGCCCAGTCGGGTTCCACCGCCAGGTCGCCGGAAGTCGCCCTGGGGTTGTTGACCGCCGGCCTTTCCGCGGCTGGGGCCGAAGCGGCCAGGGCCGCGGATGAACCCGCGGCCAAAAATTCCCGCCTGTCTGAACCGGCCGGATTCATGAACGGTGACTCCTTAAGCCGATCAGTCCTTCCACAAAAGCTTGGAAAGCCGGGCGACCGTTTCCGCATGGGCCGGATCCGATGCCAGGTTCCTCAATTCGCCCGGGTCGGCGTCCAGGTCGTACAGTTGGCGGCCCTTGGCGCCCTTGTTCCACTCGGTGTAGCGGTGTTTTTCGGTCCGCACGGAACGCCCGTCGGCCATCGGCCTGCGAACCTGCGTGTAAGCGGGCCTGTCGCGGGGCGCCTCGGGATTGTCGAGGAAGGGTTTCAGCGAAAGTCCCTCGAGTTCGGCGGGCGCCCTGAGGCCGCAATATTCGGCAAGGGTCGGGTAGACATCAATCATTTCCACGGTGCGGGGACTCGCCTTGCCGGCACCCTTGCCGCCCGGCGCCCTGATGATGAGCGGAACGCGCGCCACGCCGTCGAAGAGGCTCATCTTTTGCCAAAGGTTGTGCTCACCCAGGTGGTAACCATGGTCGGAGACAAACACGACGATGGTCTTGCCGGCCAGGCCGAGGGTGTCGAGGGCATCAAGAAGTTCACCCACCCGGGCATCCATGAACGAGGTGCTGGCATGGTAAGCCTGGATGGCCTGGCGGCGCAGGTCGTCCGTCAGGTTCTTCTCCTCGGCCTTGCGATTGGAGACCGCCTGGGATGGTATTCCAGCGTCATGGTCGGGAGGAACCTTGGCCAGGCGAACCGAGGCTTGGGGATACATCTCGAAGTACTTCTTGGGCGCCACATACGGGGTGTGCGGCCGGTAAAAGCCGACAGCGAGGAAAAACGGCTTTTCCTTGAATCCCCGCATGAGTTCCACGGCCTTGCGGGCTGCGATGCCGTCGGTCTGCTCCTGGTCGGTGCCTTCGGCGGCCAGCCAGCTCAGCGTTCCGCCGAACTGCCCCTTGGCCAGGGAGAAGATGTGGGGCTCGTCGTCCTTGTCACGGCCCCGCGGGTTGAAGGTGGTGTCCCACGAACGGGCGTCATCGAGGCCCGGGGTGCCGATGCCATTGGGAACATTGTAATGGTACAGCTTGCCCACCCGTGCCACGGCATAGCCGTTCTTGCGGAACAATTCGGACATGGAAACCGCGTCGGGCAGCTTGTCGCGGAAGTGGGGATGTTCGGTGTTCCCCGGGTTCGTCAACACGCCGGTGGAATCGGGTCGCCGTCCCGTGAGGAACGACGAACGGCTCGGGCTGCACAACGGGAACTGGCAATAAGCCCGGTCGAAGCGGACGCCTTCGCGGGCCAGCCTGTCGATGTGGGGCGACTTAACCTGGGGGTCGCCGTAGCAACCCAGCCGGCAATTGAGGTCGTCCGCCATGATCAGCAGGACATTGGGGCGCTGGGCGCCCTGCGACAAGGCGCATGCCAAGACGGCGAATAAAAGCATGAAAGGCTCCCCAGATATCAAGCCAGGATCGGCTTGATGACATTCCCGTGGTCGATCTCCAGCCTTTTCCGCTCGGGCAGTTCGAGCCGGCGCGAATCAAGACCCATCAAGTGCAGGATCGTGGCGTGGACATCCGTGACATAATGTCGATCCTCCACGGCGTGAAAGCCAAGCTCGTCGGTGGCCCCGTGGACCATCCCGCCCTTGACGCCGCCACCCGCCATCCAGACCGTGAATCCGAAGATGTGGTGGTCGCGTCCATTGCCCCCCTGCGAACCCGGGGTGCGGCCGAACTCGGTGGCGAAGACCACGATCGTCTGCTCGAGGAGGCCGCGGTTTTTCAGGTCGGCGAGCAACCCGGCGACGGGAAGGTCGACCCGGGCGCAATTGCCCGTGTGGTTGGCCAGCAGGTTTCCATGGGCGTCCCACGAACCGGCGCCGCCTCCGCCATGCTGGATCTGGATGAAGCGCACACCCCGTTCCACGAGGCGCCTTGAAGCCAGCAATTGCATGCCGAAGTCCCGGGTAACGCCCTGGTCGATGCCGTACATTCGCCTGGTTTGCTCGGATTCACGGGTGAAGTCGAGCGCCTCGGGCAGGGCGCGCTGCATGCGGTAGGCGAGTTCGTAGGCCTTCACGCGCGCGTCGAGCGCCTGATCTCCGGGTTCCTCGCCCTGCCGCAACCTGTTGAGCTTTCCGGCGAGGCGAAAGGCGCGGTCGGTGTCGATGGCCGCGAGTTCCGGCTTGCCATAGTCCAGGGGATTGGCGGGATCCACCCGCAAAGGAACCGCGTCGTGGGCGGGGCCGAGGTAATGGCCATCCTTGCGGTTCCAGTATTCGCGGTTTCCCATCGAGACGAACTGGGGCAAGTTGGCGTTGAGGCTGCCCAGGCCATAGTGGACCCAGGCCCCCAGGGTGGGAAACTCGCCGTCGAGCATGTGCCTGCCGGAGTGGAATTGCGTCTGCGCGCCATGGTTGTCGTCGGTGGTCGTCATCGACCGGATGACGGCCATCTCGTCGACCATCGAGCCCATGTTGGGGAGGAAGTCGGATACGGGAATGCCCGACTTGCCCCTCGGGCGGAACCTCGTCTGGGTGGGGAAGAGGACATTGCGCTGCTGGCCGTTGGCGTCGTTGATGACCGTGACGCGTGCCAGCTTGAGCTTATCGGGATTCTGGACATCCTTGAAAGGGGTGTTGGCGATGGTCTTGCCGGCATGCTTGTCCAGTTCGGGCTTGGGATCGAATGTCTCGAGGTGGCTCACCCCGCCGTTCATGAAGAGCCAGATCACCGACTTGGCCTTGGCCGGCATGTGGGGCTTGCCGTCGGGAGGTGTCCAGGCGCCTCCGGAAGATGACCGCGTTTCATCGGCCAGAAGCGAAGCCAACGCCATCGGAGCCAAGGCGTGCCTTCCGAGGAAATCGCGCCTGCCAAGCGATTGAAACACGGGATCGCCTCCTAGCGGATGGAAATGAAGTCGTGGTGGTTCAGAAGCGCCAGAACCAGTCCGGCGCGCGCCGCCACCGAGTCGGTGGAAAGTTCGGCGGCGCACGCCGAGGCCTCCTCCGTTGTGGGTTCACGCGCGAGCAGAATCCGGAAGGCGCGGGCGATGAAAGCGGGAGCGGACGATTGGCCGTCCGGGTCGATCCGGCTCCGCAGTTCGGAAGCCGTCTCCACCGCCAGGCGGGAATGAACCATCGCCAGCGACTGCTGCGGGACGATGCTTTCCGACCGGCGGTAGCATTCCTGCACCCCGGCATCATCGAACTGGGCCAGGAACCGATTATGGTCGTTGTGGGAGTGGACGAAGTAAATCGACCTGCGCCTGGACGACTCGTCATTGACCGGGATGGAGGGGCCACCGCGGGCGGTGTCGAGCCGGCCGGACATGAACAGCAGGGCGTCGCGGACAACCTGCGACTCAATCCGGTGTGACGGATACCGCCAAAGATACCTGTTGTCCGGATCAGCCGATTCGCCCGCGCCGCGCCGGGTGGAGGAATCGAGGCGGTAGGCTTGCGAAGTGACGATGAGCCGGTGGATGTGGCGCAGGCTCCATCCTCGCTCCATCAACTCAACCGCAAGGGTGTCGAGCAGTTCCGGATGGCTCGGGGGAGAGCCTTTTCTCCCGAAGTCGAACACCGTCGGGACAAGGGGTTGCCCGAAATGGCGGTTCCAGAGGTGGTTGACGATCACCCGCGCCGTGAGGGGATTGTCGGAATGGGTGATCCAGCGGGCCAAGGCGGAACGCCTGCCGGTGCTGGCGGCTGGATAGTTCCTCATGGCGGGATCGGCCTTGTCGAGATTCGATTCAGGAGAAACGCGGGAAGCCGATAGCCTGGCGAACTTGGCACCCGGATCCTTGGCGGCCTTGCCAGCATCATCGAGGGCCTTGAGGGCTGCATCCAACGCCGGCTTGGCCGGCGCGCCGCGGACCACCCCGTCAAGCTTCGCCTTGGCCACCGCGGCGCGCGCCTTCAGAACCGCGAGGTCGGCTTCAAGCCGCGCGGCCTTCCTCGCCGAATCCATGGCCTCGGCGCGACCGGCAACCTGGTCGGCCCTGGCCTTGTGGCGGGCCTTGAGGGTCTCGGCTTCCGCTTCCTTGGCGGCCAGGTCGGCGTCGGCCCATTCGAGCTTGGCGCGAAGCTGGACGGGTGTTGTTTCCCTGGAGACGGGGTCGCCCGGTTTGTATGCGGCGGACAACGGCCTGATCTCGAAATGGTCGAATTCCACCGTGGCGGTGAAGGTGACAAGTTCCAGGGCGCCGGCCGACCGCGCGGGCACCTTGTACACAACCCCGGGTTGTCCGTCGACCAACGCCTCGACGGTCGGCCCCGAGACGCGCACCGTCAACTCGATGGGAACGCCCAACTCGATCTTGCGGGACTGCTTGGCCTCGGCCGGATAATGGTTGGTGGCGTCCTTCCTGTAGGAAACCTGAAGCTTCGGATCCCCCTTGGCGCCGCTGAGATACACAAGATTCTCAAGGCTTGGGGAAACATCGAAGGCCAAACCGACGGATCGGTAGGGGTTGCCGCCCGTCAGCTTCAATCGAAGGACCGCCTCGAAATCAGACGGCACCGGAGAAGACAACCGCAACCGGGCACCGCCCGGAATGACGGCCGTCTGGGCGACGGAGTTTCCCAGTACCTTCCATGAACCGTCGCCGGAGGCCTTCCAGCGGTTGGCGTCGAGCGTGTCGAAGGGTTCCTCCAGGATCGGCTTGGCGCGGGCTGCCGGCGCGGTGGATGGTGAGCCGTCCAATTCGCGGACCCGCGCGGCGGTTTCCTCCCGCTCCTTGCGGGTCGCGGCCAGCGCCTTGGCGGCCTCGGCCAGGTGGGCCTCAAGCACATCGGCGCGCGTCTCGGGGGCCGACGCTTCCAGCGGCAGGGAAACGGGAACGGGTTCGAAGCGGGCGAAGCCAAGGAAAGGCAGGGCGCCCGGGCCCATCTTCCTCGACGGATCGGGACGGGATTCGTCGCCGCGGATGTGCTTCACGGTCACCACGGACGGGTTGGCGTCGAACACCCGCGGAAACCCGGCCGTCGGGTCGATGGAACCCGCGGGCGCGTCAAAGCGGACCTGATAAGGCTCGAACACCGCGCGAAGCCGGTAATAGTCATCCGAACGGACGGGATCATACTTATGGTCGTGGCACTTGGCGCAGTTGGTGGTGAGGCCCAGGAAGGCCTTGCCCGTGTGCTCGATGGTCTCATCCATCCAGGTGGTCCGGTTGAACAGGAAGTAGTGCCTGGCCAGGTAACCGGTGGCCCTCAGCTTGGCCGCGTCGGTGGGATAGAGTTCGTCGGCGGCAAGCATCTGGCGAACCATCTCGTCGTAGGGGACATCCCTTTCAACGGCCTCGATGATCCAATCACGCCAATTCCAGATGTTCTTTTGGCTGTTCCTCACCTCGGCACCCAGGCCCCACCAGTCGCTGTAACGCCAGATGTCCATGAAATGGCGGGCCCATCTTTCGGCGTGGGCGGGGCTGGCCAGCAGCCTTTCGACCTCGCGCTCATAGGCGCCGGCGGCCGTGTCGCCGAGAAAGCGGTCGACGTCCCCGGGAAGGGGCGGCAGTCCCGTCAGGTCGAGGTGCAGGCGGCGCAGGAGGGTCAATTTGTCAGCCTGTGGACGGGGTGTCAGGCCATGGTCCTTCCAGCCCTTGGCCACCCAAGGGTCGATGGGGTTGCCTGCCGGTTGTGGCGAACCGGCCTTGCGAGGCTTCCTGAAGGCCCAGTGATCCCTGGGATCGGGGTCCTCAGCCTCCCGGTCCGGTCCCTGGGCGCCCGAGGCGATCCATGCGCGGATTTTGGCGAGGTCGGCGGAACCGACTTCCTCACCCTCTCCCTTGGGAGGCATCTTGCGGCCTCCGCCATGGCCGGCGGAGCGCTGCCAAAGCGGGCTTTCATCAGGCTTGCCTGGAACGATGGCCGGCCCCGAATCGCCGCCCGATTTCATGCGGGCCACGGTATCCAGGCGCAGGCCGCCCTTCTGCTCAAGGGCCCCATGGCAGGCCACGCAACGGACGGCGACAAGGGGCTTGATTTCTCGGCCGTAATCAACTCCGGGTACGACAAGGGCCAATAGCAGGGTGGCGCAAGACATGTTGGCGTTCCCGTGGTGAGAACACCATGATCAGGTCGCGGGGGGATACGGTCAAGGCGGGCCGGGGGGGCGCCTCGAGCCTATGCGGATAAAATGGCGCGGCCCCCGGCACCCTCGCGGGTGGCCGGGGGCCCGCCGGGAGAGGCTTGTCAGGAAAGCTGGGTGCTGCCAGGCACCGCGACCTTCCACTCGGGCACGGCGATGTCCTTGTTCAGGTTGGCGACATCGAGGTACACCTTGTTGGAGTTGAGCATCTGCTCCCAGGTGATGCGCTGGCCCGTGTAGGCCGATTCACGCACCATGATGGCGGTGAGCGTCGACTCGGCGACATTCTTGAGTTCGTTGATCGGTTGTCCCTTGCGGATCGACTCGATCAGGTCGGTGTGTTCCTGCACATAGGGATCGGTGGCCTTGCGGACGGCGGTGCGCTCGATCGCCGGCTTGCCGTTGATGGTGAACCCGCCGACATGCGAGTTGCCCTTGGTGCCGGAGACGAACTCGGTCACCGAGTTCCAGCAGTTGGAAATCTGCCGGGCCATCGAGATGCAGTGGCGGTCGCCCGAATACTCGATTTGCGCGGAGAAGAAATCGAAGATGTGTCCGTACTCGGGCTTGCTGCGGCTGCGTCCGCCCATGGCGATGACGGCCTTGGGGTGCTCATTGAAGCACCAGTTGAGCACATCCAGGTTGTGCACATGCTGCTCGACGACATGGTCGCCACAGATCCAGGTGTAGTTGTACCAGTTCCACATCTGGTACTCGAGGTCGGTCATCCCCTCCTTGCGGGCCCGTGTCCAGAGGATGCCCTGGTTCCAGTAGGCGCGGCCGGTGACGAGGTCGCCGATGGCGCCGTCATGGATTTTCTTGATGGTTTCAATGTAGGCAAGCTGGTGACGGCGCTGGGTGCCCGCGGCGGCGCCCAGTTTCTTCTTGTTGGCCTCGTCGAAGGCCTTGAGCACGGCGCGAATGCCGGGGCCGTCGACGCCGACGGGCTTCTCGGTGAACACATGCTTGCCGGCGTTGACCGCCTCAGTGATGTGGAGGGGGCGGAAGCCGGGCGGCGTGGCCAGGATCACATAATCCACATCGGGGCAGTTGATGACCTTCTTGTAGGCGTCGAGGCCCCAGAAGACGCGGTCATCGGGAAGGTCGACCTTGTTGCCCAGTTCCTTGAGGCGGGCATCATCCTTGCCGATGCCGTTGAGGCGGCCTTGGCAACCCTTGGCCTGGCTCTCGAAGGCGTCGCCCACGGCGGTGACCACGACATTGGGGGCGGCATGGAGCACATTGTGCGCGGCACCGGTGCCGCGGCCACCGCAACCAACCAGGCCGACGCGGATCGGCTTTTCGTTGGCGGCGGCGTACAGCGACGCGGGCAAGGCCGAGGCGGCCGCGAGGGCGGCGCCGGTCTTGAGGGCCGAGCGACGATGGATCGGAATGAGGTCTGACATGGGAGGGTCTCCTAGGGGGAGGCTTGGGGTTACGGGAAAGAACAACGACTCAGGGGCTCTGCTTGGTCACCTTGGAACGGATGTTGACCAGTTCGGGTTGCTCGTCCGCGGGCCGGACAATCCGGAATCCGACGAATTCCGCCGAGGTGAGCCACCAGATGCTCTGGGGGCGCTGCGGATCGAGCCGAATCCACGATTTGTCGGATCCGCGGCGGGCGCCGCTGCGCAAGAACTCGGGCTTGTCGGCCCATGAACCGCCGCGGGCCACATGGGAAAACCTTTTCTCCGATGGAACCAGCACCGGACGGACCGAAAGCTTGCCCATCGCGAAACGGGCGTAGGCGTCCTTCTCGTAATGGTCGACGCACCACTCCATCACATTGCCATGCATGTCGTGCAGGCCCCACGGGTTCGGCTTTTTCTTGCCGACCTTGTGGGCCAGTTCCTCGGAGTTGTCGGCGAACCAGGCATGCTCGCCGAGTTTCGCCTTGTCATCACCAAAGCTGTAGGCGGTGGTGGTTCCGGCCCGGCAGGCGTATTCCCACTCGGCCTCGGTCGGAAGGCGGTACCACTTGCCCGTCTTGCGGGACAGCCAACGGCAATACTCCATGGCCGTGTGATGCGTGATGCAGATCACGGGATTATCGTCCCGGCCGTGGCCGAAGGTCTCATCGGCATAGGCGGGCGTGGGGCGTGTGATCGCATCGGCCTTGAGAGCGGCCGGTTCGTCACCGCGAACCTGGGGTTGGTCCTCGGACTTCCAGTAGGCGTCGAACTCGTCCCAAGTCACCTCGCACTTGCCCATCCAGAACGGCTTCAATTCCACCTCATGCCGCGGCCCCTCGTCGGGGGAGCGACCGGTTTCGGAGTCGGCGGTGCCCATGGCGAACTTGCCACCGGGAATCGGCAGCATCTCGAATGCCACCTTCGTGCCGGAAATTGTTTCCTTGTAGGCGGTGGCGGAAGGCGCCTGCGCGATGGAGGATTCGGGGCAGAAAGCCCAGGAAACAACGGTCGCGGCCATGATTGGCAGGCTGAGACAAATCCAACGCATGATGATCCTTCCAGGCCGACTCAAAGCCAAATCCGAAGATACACTACGAAAAATGGATTCGCAATTTGTGAGGAGACTTTTCATGGTGTGGGCACAACCAATCATATTCAATTTATTCATTATCCTCACGACATCCGCGCCAGGCCAAGCAGCATCGGGCCTCGAGCGCATGGAGGAATCGCGCAAGTGCATGGGAACAACGCTGCGCCTTGTGGTTCATGCGCCCACCGCCAATGCTGGACGCCGGGCCCTGGAACTGGCCTTCGCGCGAGCCGAGGAACTCAACGGCATCCTCAGCGATTATCAGGAACAGAGCGAATTGATGCGCCTGTGCGCCAAGGCGGGAGGCCCGCCGACGGCCGTTAGCCGCGAATTGTTCACGGTTCTCGAATCGGCCCAGGAACTGGCGCGCCTTTCCGATGGAGCGTTCGATGTGACGATCGGACCGGTGACGCGCCTCTGGCGGCTCGCGAGAAAGTCCAAGCGATTGCCGGACCAGGCCGACCTGGCGGCGGCAAAGACGCTGGTGGGGTACCGGATGGTTGAACTCACGGCACAGGGCCGATGGGTC
Source organism: Planctomycetota bacterium (assembly GCA_016873225.1). GTDB lineage: Bacteria > Planctomycetota > Planctomycetia > Gemmatales > Gemmataceae > REEB421. The sequence goes on from VGXS01000030.1 coordinate 50,179, forward strand.
AGGCTAGCGAAGCCGGAAATGCGGATCGACCTGGGTGGCATCGCCAAGGGTTTCACGGCTGATGAATTGCTGGAACTTCTGAGGAAGGAGGGCCTGCCCCGATCTCTCGTGGCCCTGGGAGGCGACATCACCTGCGGAGACGCGCCCCCGGGCGCCAAGGGTTGGGAAGTCGGCATCATTCCGGTTCCGGGGGAGAAAGGCGAACCCGCGAAGGTGTTCCTTCAAGGCCGGTCAATCTCAACCTCCGGAGATCTGGAACAATTCCTCGAGATCGAAGGGCGGCGCTATTCCCATATCGTCGACGCGAGGACGGGGATCGGCTCGACATCCCAAGCCATGGCCACGGTGATTGCCCCTCGGGGCATCGATGCCGACAGGCTGGCCAAGCTGGGGGTGCTGCTGCCATGGGAGAAGGCGTGGGCGATCGTTTCGAGGCAATCCGAAACCCGGATGCGCGTGGTGTTTCCCGATGGCGACGGAAGGATAAGGATGATGGCGGATCCGGGGTTTCCCGGACAGGGGAGGCGGTCGCTACCATGAATTTTGGATTCATTCCCATCGATTTAGCAATAGATGTCAGATTATCTTGATTTTCTCATTAGAACAGGTACCGTGACTGTCCGTATTTCATGTGCGGATGCAGGAAGGATTCGCCCCTCTTCCTTGTCCTTGGAGTCCCCGGATGTCCCCCCCGCAGGTCTTGGACGACGCCATTTGGAAAAAGATTGAGAAAATCCTCCCTACTCCCGCTCCAAGAAACCACCTGTACGCCGGACGAAAGCCGGTCGAT
>VGXS01000031.1 GCA_016873225.1 Planctomycetota bacterium
GCCGTCGTTTCACCGGATTGCCTCGCTTCAAAAACACGCCGATGAATATCCATCGACAATGCTGTCGGCATGACTCCCCTCCTTGGGCCCGATTGCCATTACAGCTGCAACTCAGTTATTCTTCAATATATTTATCTGAAGTCTGCTCTAGGAGCCCTGAACGAAGTGAGGGGCGAGTCGATCAAGGAACAACACCAGGAGCCATAGCGGAAACAAAAGAGCCCCCGGCCGAGCCGAAGGCGGAGTGATTAGGGCGGATTGAAGTTGACCCACTCACTCCGGTGCTTCGCACCTCCGTTCGGGGCTCTTTTTGACACAAGCAATCGCGCTTCGTTGTTTTATCGGGATTATCAATCCAACTCATCCACTTGAAGCCGGCTTCAAGCCTTTCCGGAAAGGATCGTTTTAACCAATCCCGGACACCTGGTCGGGCATAGCATCACTATGAGGAGACGGTGTGCCGGATCCCCGGAGCGTCATGTCTATCAGTCGCGTGGCGACGAAAGGGTGTCTCATGATGCGCTCATGGCGATGGGGAGGTTGGGTCGCGTTAGCCATGCCGGCCGCGACCATGGCGGCCGCGCGCGCCGACCACATGCGTGGCGGGCAGGGCGGGGGCAAGGGCGGAGGACAGGGCGGCCCCGGCGGCGGGTCATGCCAGAAAGGCGGCGGAGGCGGCCCGATGGCCGGGTCCATGGGTGGCGGCGGCAAGATGGCCGGCGGACCCGGCGGCGGTGGCGGGAAGATGGGCGGGGGGCCCGGCGGAGGCATGATGGGCGGCGGTCCGCCAGGCGGCCCGATGGCCGGCGGAGGCAGGCCCGGTGGCGGTCCGATGGGCGGGATGCGCCCGGGCGGCAACATGCCCGCCGTGAACCCGGTCGCCATGCAGAACATGATGCTGGCGCAGAACGCCCGCATGGCCCAAGCGGCGGGCGCGGCCCACGCCAACTACATCGCCGCCCTCAACGCCCGGGCGGCGATCGCCTCGGCCAACAAGTCCGCCGCGCAGCGGATCTCCGCGGCCGGGGATCCGTTGTCGGGCCGGTGATCCGCCAAGCCAGGCAAAATCGCGAGGGCCCCGGATTTTCCGGGGCCCTTTTCGTCGGTTGGCCGCCCGGGCGGGCGACGGATCAACCCTTGGACTTGAACGAGGGGTGCCTGACCGTGAGCACGGCGCAGGGGGCGGACCTGAGGATCTTCTCCGCCACGCTGCCGAGCAAAATGTGCGCCATGCCGGATCGGCCGTGTGTTCCAAGCACCAGCAGGTCGCAGTGCCGCTTCCGCGCCTGCGCGAGGATCGACTCCAGGGGCGACCCCTCCACCAGCAGCGTCGCCACCGAAAGGCCGCGCGAGCGCAGCTCGTCGGCGTGGTTCTCGAGGCAGGCGCGCGCCTCGACAAGGTGCGCCTCGCCGGGGTTGTTGATGAACGGCGGGGCGAAGCCGGCGGGCATGGGCGCCGTGAGCGGCGTGACGACATGGACGAGGTCGACCGCGGCGCCGAATTGCCTTGCCAGCAGCTCGGCGTATTCCAGCGCATAACGCGACGATTCCGAGAAGTCGAGGGCCACGAGGATGTGCTGGATGCTGGCCATCGGCGTTTTCCCCAACCCAACCCGCGCGGTCAGGCCACGCTTCTCACCAGCTCATGATACTTCCCGCGGAGCAGCCGGGTGACGGGGCCGGGCGAACCGTCGCCGATCGGGCGGCCGTCGACCTTGGTGACCGGGATGATCTCGGCGCCCGTGCCGGTGAGGAACATCTCGCTGGCGGCGAAGATGTCGTGGCGGGTGAGGGTTTCCTCGGCGAACGGCACGGAGGCCTGCCGAGCCAGGTCGATCACCGTGGCGCGGGTGATGCCGGCGAGGATGCCGGCGCTGCGGGGCGGGGTGCGCAGGCGGCCGCGCTCGACCACGAAGATGTTGTCGGCGGTGCACTCGGCCACCTCGCCGATATGGTTGAGCATGATCGCCTCGGGAACACCGGCGCGGGCGGCCTCGAGCTTGGCCATGATGTTGTTGAGGTAGTTGAGGCTCTTGACCCGCGGGCTGAGCGCGTTGGGGTGGTTGCGGATGGTGCTGGCGGTGACGATCTCCATCCCCTTCTCGTACATCTCGGCGGGGTAGAGGCTGATGGCGTCGGCGATGATGATGACCTGGGGCCTGGGGCATGACCGGGGATCGAGCCCGAGGTTGCCCACGCCGCGGGTGACCACGAGCCTGACATAGCCGTCGGCCATGCCGCTGGCCTTGACGCACGCCTCGACATCGCGGGCCAGGGCGTCCATCGTCGAGGGTATGACGAGGTGGATGTGGCGGGCGCTCTCCTCGAGGCGGTCGAGGTGCTCGCGGAGCTTGAAGACCTTGCCGCCGTAGAACCTCAGTCCCTCGAAGACGCCGTCGCCATAGAGCAGGCCGTGGTCGTAGACGGAGACAACGGCGCGTTCGCGCGGGACAAGCTCACCGTTGAGGAAAATGGCCGACACCGAACACCTCCGGGTGGGCGGGAGGGGAGGCCCCCGCTCCGAGAACCGCCATGGAAGCCGGCCGCCTGTCCAGGCTGAGCCGGTCGCCGCCATCGTTCGGGGAGTGATATCCGCCGGGGGCGGGCCTGTTCCCGAGGACAGTTGGCGACAGGTCCACCCGTCCGTGGGTGAGGCGGACCACCCGGTCCGTGCTTCTGGCCATATCCAGGTTATGCGTGACCATGATGATAGTCAGGCCTTCCTCGGCGTTCAAGGCGCGCAGGAGTCGGGCGATTTCAGCCCCGGCGTCCTCGTCGAGGTTGCCGGTGGGCTCGTCCGCCAGGAGCACCCGTGGCCCGCTGATGAGGGCCCGGGCGATGGCGGCGCGCTGCATCTCGCCGCCGGAAAGCTCGCGGGGCTTGTGGTCGAGGCGGTGGCCCAGGCCCACGCGCTCGAGCAGGGCGCGGGCCCTGCGGACGGCGTCGGCCCTGCGGAACGGCCAGGCCCACGCGCTGCTCGCGATGTAAAGCGGCGTCAGCACATTCTCCAGCGCCGAGAGTTCCGGCAGCAGGTGGTAGAACTGGAAGATGAAACCAAAGGCCTGGTTGCGCAGGCGGTCGCGGCGGCGCGCCCCGGCGTTGTCGATGCGCTCGCCGTCCAGGCGAACCTCCCCGCCGTCGGCCTGGTCGAGCGTGCCCAGCAGGTGCAGCAGCGTGCTCTTGCCCGAGCCCGACGCGCCCACGACGCTGAGGAACTCGCCCCGGGCCACCGTCAGGTCGACCCCCTTGAGCACCTCGGTGGCGATGGCGCCCCGGCGGTAGGTCTTGCGCACCTGCCGGGCCTCGAGGACCGGGGTCGTGGCGGATTCGGCGATCATCGGGCGGGCCTCCGTCGTCACTCGAAGCGCAGGGCGCGGACCGGGTGGAGCATCGCGGCGCGGAGCGCCGGCAGGATGCTGAACAGAACGGCGATCCCCACCGACCCGAGGTTCACGAGGCCGATGGCCAAAGGCTGGATCTCGGTGGGGATGCGGTCGAAGTAGTAGACATCGCGGGGGAAGATGTCCTGCCCGGTGGCCCGGGCGAGGAAATGCTCGATCTCGTTGATGTTCACGGTGATGGCCAGGCCCATCAGGGTGCCCAGCGCCGCCCCGACCAGTCCCAGCAGCAGGCCGTAGGCGATGAAGATCTGCAGCACGCCCCAGTTGGAGGCGCCCAGCGACTTCAGGATGCCGATGTCGCGGGTCTTCTCGACCACGATCATCGAGAAGATCGCCAAGATGCCGAAGCCGGCGACGGCGATGATGAGGAACAGCAGGATGTTGAGGATCCCCTTCTCGACGCGGATGGCGGCGAGCACGGCGCCCTGCTTCTCCTCCCAGGTCTGCACATCGAGGCTGTCGCGGACGAAGATCTCCTTGAGCCTGGCGACCACGGCGGGGGCCCTGTCGTAGTCGCGGAGCCTCACCTGGATGGAGGTGACGCGCCCCTCCATCGACCTGAGCTTCTGCAGGTGCTCCAGCGGCACGAAGATGAACTGGGAGTCGTACTCGCTCATTTCCGAACGGAAATAGTCGACGACGGCGAACCGGTCGTACACCGGGGCCAGCTTCGCCCCCGAGACCGTGGTGAGCACCACCTCGTCGCCCGGCTGGAGCGTGCGGCGGTCGCGGGTGGCGCCGTCCTCCGCCTTGGCCTGCCGGTCGCGGAAATGGGCGATCGCGTAGCCCAGGATCGCGCCCTGGGTTGTCTTGGGCGTGGGCTTGGGCGCCTCGGGCGGCGGCGGCTCGTCCGGATTGCCCAGCGGCGTGAAGACGAGCGGCTCGGGCCGCTTCTGCCTCTCGAACCGGTCGCGCGCCGCCTCGTCCATCCAGAAGCCCGGCTTGTCGCGGCGCGCCGGGTCGGTGAGATATTCGGAAAACCCGCCCACCGCCGAGCGCGTCGGCGGGTCGATGCCCACCAGCCGCACCGGCTTGGTCACCGGCGTGTCGCGGAACTGGAACTGCAGCATCGCGAAGATCTCAAGCGTGGGCGACATCGCCACCACCTCGCGCGCCAGCAGCGGATCGTCCATGATCCGCCTCATCTTCCCCTCGGGGTCGGCAAAGCCGTCGAAGTCGTAGGCCTCCAGCACGATATCGCTCAGCAGGCCGTGCAGCCTGTCGCGCAGCTTCGCCGAGAAGCCGCCCATGACGCTGTTGACCACGATCAGCGTGGCGACGCCCAGCATCACGCTCACCACGCAGACCAGCGCCAGGTAGCGCGTCTTGAGGTAACGCCAGCAGAGGACCAGCTTGTACATCAGCGCTCCTGGGGGCCGCGCTCGGGGCGCAGCAGCGGGAAGAGGATGACATCGCGGATGGTGGTGGTGTCGGTGAGCAGCATGGCGAGGCGGTCCACGCCGATCCCCAGGCCGCCCGCCGGGGGCATCCCGTGCCTGAGGGCGCGCACGAAGTCGTCGTCCATCCGCGCCATCGAGTCGTCCTCCGCAAGGCCCGCGAGCTGCTGCCTGAAGGTGGCCTCCTGCAAAATCGGGTCGTTCAGCTCGCTGTAGGCGTTGGCCAGCTCCATGCCCCGCACGAACAGCTCGAACCGCTCCGCCACGGCAGGGTTGCCCCGCTTGCGGCGCGTCAGCGGGCAGAGGCTCGCGGGATAGTCGTGCACGAACACGGGCCCCTTGAGCCTGTGCTCCACCTCCTGCTCGAACAGGAGCTGGGCCAGCACATCGGGGTGCTTGCCCGCGGGGTCGATGCCGCGGACGGAGGCGGCGCGCTCGAGCGATGTCGGGTCGGCCATGTCGGCCCCGGCGTGCCTGGCCAGGAGTTCGGCGTAGGTGGCGCGCTCGAACGGCGGGGTGAAGTCGATCTCCGCCTCGCCGAAGGTCACCTTGCCCGACCCGCGCAGCGCCGTCGCGCAGGCGTGGATCAGCCCCTCCGTCAGGTCCATCATGCCCCGGTAGTCGCTGTACGCCTGGTACAGCTCGAGCATCGTGAACTCGGGGTTGTGCCGCGGGCTGATCCCCTCGTTGCGGAACACCCTGCCGATCTCGTAGACCTTCTCCATGCCGCCCACCAAGAGCCGCTTGAGCGGCAGCTCGAGGGCGATGCGGAGCACCAGCGGAATGTCGAGGGCGTTGTGGTGGGTGGCGAACGGCCGGGCGGCGGCGCCGCCGGCGACGGCGTGAAGCGTGGGAGTCTCCACCTCGAGGAATCCTTGGTCGTCGAGGTGCCGGCGCATCGCCCGCACCAGCATCACCCGCTGGCGGGCCCGGTCCATGGTCTCGGCGTTGTAGGTCAGGTCGAGGTAGCGGTGCCTCAGCCGGAACTCCATGTCCGTCATGCCGGAATGCTTGTCCGGATGGGGCAGGAGCGACTTCGCCAGCATCGCCACTTCCCGGGCGAAGACGGTCGGCTCGCCCGTCTTGGTGGCGCCGAAGGTGCCGTCCACCCCCACCAGGTCGCCGAGGTCGAGTTCCTGGGCCAGCTTCCAGCCCAGCTCGCCCACCTGCTTCTTGCCGAGCATCACCTGCACGCGGCCGGAGGAATCCTGCACATCCAGGAAATGCACATTGCCCATGACCCGCCGCAGCACCACGCGCCCGGCGATGCGCGCCGCCGCGGGCGACTCGGGATTCACGGGCAGCGCCCGGACCGAGGCCACGGGCATGTGTCCGTCGAACCGGCCGCCCCACGGGTCGATCCCGAGCGCCTCGATCGCTTGCAGCTTGGCGAGGCGCGCCGCCTCGTGGCTCTCTCCGGCTTCCGTCACGGCGCGATTCCCCCACCCGAGGACCCTGTCCATCAGCCGGGCAAGACTAGGTTGCGTCGGGAATTCGAGTCAATCGCAACGGCTTGCGGCGATGCCCCCGTCGCCCGGACAGGTTAGGATGCCCGGTCATGTCGCTCTCCTGGAACCATCCCTGGCTTCTCGCGCTGGCGCCATTGGCGGTGGCCTGGGCCTGGCGGAGGTCGCGTCAGCCGCACCGGGCCTGGCTGATACCCGCGGCGGATCTGCTCCCCCGGGGCGCTGGACCCCGCTGGCCGCCGTCCGCGTGGGCAAGGCTGGCCTCGGCGCTGGCGGCGGTGCTCGCCGTGTCGGGGCCGTCGCTGGTGCTGCCGGAGGTGGTTCCCGCGCCCGCGGCGCTCATGGTGGTGCTGGATGTCAGCGCCAGCATGGCCGAGGCCGATATCCGCGCGGATTCCCCCGTATTAAGGCGCAGGATCGACGCCGCGGTCGATTCCCTCATGTCCCTGCTTTCAGGCGAGGCCGGCCGCGCCGGCTGGCAGGTCGGCCTCGCGACGGTCGCCGGCCGGGCGGAGGTGGTTTGTCCGCCGGTGCCCGACCCGGCGCTCCTCGAACCTTGGCTCAGGGCGATCAACCCGGTCGTGGTTCCGGGCGAGGCGGGCACCGACCTGGCGTCGGGTTTGGCCCTTTCACTGCGCGAACTGGAGGCCGCGCCCGCGCCGGCCAGGGCGGTGCTCCTTGTCTCCGATGGCGAAAACAACGCGTATCCGCCCGAGTCGGGGCTTTCCTTGAGGCAGTTGGGACAGGTGGCCAAGGCCTTGGGAATCGTCTGCCATTCCCTGGAGGTTCGTGGCGAACGGAATAACGGCGCCGATTCCAAGGCGGCGCGGGAGATGCTCGATGATCTGGCCGGCATGACGGGGGGCCGCCGGTTTGAGGCGGGGCGGGAGGAGGAGATCCGTTTGGCGCTAGCGGAGATGGAGGAATCGTGGGAAAGCCGGCGGGTCACGCTGGGCAACCCGGTGGAATGGCCGCTGGCGCCTTGGCTGGCGGCGGGCGCGGCGTTGTTTCTGGCCCTGGCCTGGCGGCTGGACGGGCCGGTCGGCTTTCCCCGAATTGGTGAACCTGGTTCGGGCCATTCCCAAGGGTGATAATTCCGGCCATGCCGAGGCGGCGTAAAGGCTCAGTCCGTGAGCGGTTTCAAGATCTGGCGGCCCGGTACAAAATGTGCATGTGATTTTGTTCGGACCCGTGAGTTCCCTTGTCAGGGTTGGCCGGGCGTTTAGATTAACGCTGACCGTCCGGATCGCGCCCCTTGAGGAAGTGAGATGGCCCAACTCTTTCCACCCTATGCCAATACCCTGTTTCGGGTGGCGATCCTTGGCGTGTTGCTTGGGGCCCCCGGGCTGGGAGTGGCGGCGCTGGTTTTTGTCCGATCGCCTTACATGACAGGTGCTTACAACGCGAAAACCCAGCCGATCCAGTTCAGCCACGCCCACCATGTGAACGGGCTTGGAATCGACTGCCGGTATTGCCACACCTCCGCCGAGGAAGTCGCGCACTCAAATGTGCCCCCCACCAAGACTTGCATGAACTGCCATTCGCAGATTTGGGTGGGCAGCACGATGCTGGAACCGGTGCGCGAGAGTTTCAACACGAACAAGTCGATCGAATGGCAGAGGCTCCACCGGCTTGCCGATTTCGCCTATTTTAACCACAGCATCCATATTACTAAGGGTATTGGCTGCGTCAGCTGCCACGGCCAAATCAACCATATGCAGGCGGTCTACCAGAAAGGCACGCTCCTGATGGAATGGTGCCTCAACTGCCACCGTAACCCCGAGGATCATCTTCGACCACGGGACCAGATCACCAACTTCGCGTGGTCCGCCGACCAGTACAAGGACCCCGAGCAGCCTGACAAGGTTTGGACCCAGCAGGAACTGGGCAACAAGCTCAAGGCCGAGCTGAATGTGCGGAGCCTCATTGAATGCTCCACCTGCCACCGCTGATGGCGACGGACCCGATCACAGGCCAGGAAGAATCCATGAGCACCACCCATCCGACGCTTGCCGCCCCGGCGACTGCCAACGACACCCCCATGTGGCGGAGCCTTGAGGAGTTGCTGGACACCCCCGGCTACCAGGCGATGCTCCATCGGGAGTTCCCCTCGCAAGCCGGCGAATGGACCGACCCGGTCAGCCGCCGCTCCTTCCTGTCGCTCATGGGCGCCTCGCTGGCCTTGGCCGGCCTTTCTGGGTGCCGGGCTCCCTCCGGGAAGATCGTGCCCAATGTCCGTGACAACGAGGGCGTCCAGCCCGGGGAAGGTATCTACTTCGCCACCGCGATGACCCTCTCCGGCTACGCCACTCCCGTTCTGGCCAAGAGCTACGAAGGCCGGCCCATCAAGATCGAAGCAAACACCACCCACCCGTCTTTCAAGGGCGAATCCGCCGACAGCAACCCCGGCGTCGACATGTTTTCCCTGGCCTCGGTGCTGGGGATGTACGATCCCGACAGGCAGTTCGACGCCAACAACAAGGGCACATCCACGACTTGGGAGGATGCCTACCGCGCCCTGCGCGCCAAGCTCGGCGAGATCAGGAAAAAAGGCGAGGGCTCGAAGGTTCGCATCCTGTCCGGGCAGGTGACCTCGCCCACCCTGGGCGGCATGATCAGCCGGTTCCTCAAGGAAGTTCCCGGCTCGCGCTGGCACCAGCATGAGCCCCTCGGCTCGGACAACGCCTATATCGGCACCGCCTTGGCCTTCGGAAAGCCGCTCGAGGTGGTTCACCAGATCCACGGCAAGGGTGTGAAGGCCGAAGTGATCGTCACCTTCGACGCCGACATTCTTCAGCAGGGGCCCGCCTCGCTGGCCTTGGTGCGGCAGTTTTCCGAACTCCGCGATGTCACCAAGCCGGCGGAGATGACCCGCCTTTACGCCATCGAGCCGGGCCTGAGCGTGACGGGTGCCAAGGCCGACCACCGCCTGGCCGCGCGCCCCAGCGAGATTCCCAACCTGGTCCGCCACCTGGCGGCGCTGGTGGGCGTTGCCGGCGCCTCCGAGCAGCCCGGCCTGCCGGCTGAAACCGCCAAGTTCCTCAAGGAACTCGCCGCCGATCTCAAGGAGTCGACGCACGAGAACGGCAAGAAGCTCGACAAGCCGAAGGCCCGGCAGGCCACCCTGGTCGCCGCCGGCCCCGCCCAGTCGCCCGATGTCCACGCGCTGGTCGCGGCGATCAACGACAAGCTCGGCAACACCGGAAAGACGGTCCGCTACATCGAGCCGCTCTGCCAGGGCCGGCCTGTCTCCACCGCCGACACCCTCGGAAAGCTCTTCGACGACCTCAAGGCTGACAAGGTCGACATGCTGCTCATCCTCGACAGCAACCCCGCCTACTCCGCGACCGGCGACATCGACTTCAAGGGCGCGCTCGAGGCGTTCTCGCTGAAGTCGGGCAAGACATCCGTGGCCCTCAACCTGCATGAGGACGAGACCGCCATCCTGTGCCAGTGGCGCCTGCCCTTGGCGCATTACCTCGAGGCTTGGGGCGACGCCCTCAGCTACGACGGCCGCGCGACCATCGTGCAGCCGCTCATTGCCCCGCTTTACAGCGGCAAGTCGGCCGAGGAATTCCTCGCCGGCCTGGTTGTCAACGAGTCCGACCCGACCGCTCCCGGCGCCCAGCCCACCGAACGGCAGGGGCACGACTTGGTGCGCGCCACCTGGAAGGCCTGGTACGAGGCCAGCAAGGGCGCCTCGCCCGATCTTTTGAAGTTCAAGGATTTTGATTCTTTCTACACCCGCAGCTTGCACGACGGACATGTGCACGGGCACTCGGGCCGGGAATCGGCGGGCCTCAAGCTGAACGCCGACGAGGTGGCCAAGCTCGCCAAGGCCTTCGAGCCGAAGTCCAGCGGCCAGATGGAGGTCGTGTTCACCGCCGACGACACCGTCCACGACGGCCGGTTCGCCAACAATGGCTGGCTGCAGGAAACCCCCAAGCCGATCACCAAGATCACCTGGGACAATGCCGCTTACATCAACTACGGCACCGCCAAGGCGCTCGGCATGAAGCTGGTCACCGAGAAGGATCCGCTGGGCCTGAGCAAGCGCGAATACACCGGTCCGGCGAAGGAATTCGGCTGGACGGGCGGCGAGCACGGCCGCGCGTTCGTCGATGTGCTCGACATCACGGTCGACGGCAAGACGGTCGCCGTGCCCGCGTGGGTGGTGCCCGGCGTTGCGGACAGCACCATCGTCGTGCAGATCGGCTACGGTCGCACCCGGGCCGGCCGCGTCGGAGGCCACTTGGTCGGCAAGGGCAAGCCCGACGCGGGCAAGGCGACCGACGGCAAGTCGGGCGCGGTGGTCGGCGTGAATGTCAACCCTCTCCGCTCCGCCCAGTCGCAATTCGTGGCGCGCTCGGCGTCCGCCAAGGTCAATGGCCGGAGCCACCTGCTCGCCTGCACCCAGGGCCACCACAGCATGGAGGCCGAGGGCCGGCCGGCGCCGCTGGTGCGCGTCGCGTCGCTCGAGACCAACGCCGCCAACCCCCACTGGGTCGAGCACGATCCCTCCCTCAACGGCGGCCACGCCAAGAAGGATGACCACGCCGCGGCCAAGAAGGACGACCATGGCCACGACCACAAGCATGACGGCCATGACCACGGGCACGACCATGGCCACGGCGAATCGAAGCCCGGGGCCATCCCGCTGACGCTTCTTCCCGACGCCGACAACAAAACCCCGATGGAAGGGTACGAGTACGCCCAGAAGGTGCACCGCTGGGGCATGGTGATCGACCTCAACCGCTGCACCGGATGCTCCGCGTGCGTGGTCGCCTGCCAGTCGGAGAACAACAGCCCGGTGGTCGGCAAGCATGAGGTGAGCCGCGGCCGCGAGATGCACTGGATCCGGGTCGACCGCTACTTCCAGGTCACCTTCGAGAGCCTGCAGGATCCGTCTAAGGTCCGTACCTACCACCAGCCCGTGCCGTGCATGCAGTGCGAGAACGCCCCCTGCGAGCAGGTTTGCCCCGTCGCCGCGACGGTGCATGGCTACGACGGCCTCAACGACATGGTCTACAACCGCTGCGTGGGCACCCGTTACTGCAGCAACAACTGCCCGTACAAGGTGAGGCGGTTCAACTTCCTGCAGTACACCGACTACGCCACGCCGAGCCTCAAGCTGCTCAACAACCCCGAGGTCACGGTGCGCACGCGCGGCGTGATGGAGAAGTGCACCTACTGCGTGCAGCGGATCCGCCATGGCGAGATCGAGGCCGAGAAGCGCGCCGTGAAGCAGGCCGCCGCCGAGAAGAAGTCGATCAGCCGGCTCAAGGACGGCGAGGCCGGCAAGGTCACCGCCCGGATCAAGGACGGCGAGGTTGTCACCGCGTGCATGGGTGCCTGCCCGGCCAACGCCATCGTCTTCGGCGACATGAACGACAAGTCGAGCCGCATCGCCCGCCTCAAGAAGGCGGCGGGGCACCTCAACTACAGCATCCTCGAAGGGCTCAACACCTTCCCGCGCACCACCTACCTGGCGGGGTTGCGCAACCCCAATCCCAACCTCGAAGCGGCTCACGGGTGAACCCAAACATGGCAACCAAGGAAGTCGCGAAAAACCAGGCCGACGGGGAGAGCCTCTTCACGGGGACCTACAACTTCTCCACGGTCACCTCGAAGATCAACGACATCGTCCTGCGGTCCACGCCCAAGGGCTGGATCTTCGGGTTCTTGGTGTCGTTCATGGTGCTCCAGGCGCTGCTGATGGCGCTGACCTGGCTGATCTACGAGGGCATCGGCACCTGGGGCGTCAATATCCCCGTCGGCTGGGGATTCGACATCATCAACTTCGTCTGGTGGATCGGCATCGGCCACGCCGGCACGCTGATCTCGGCGATCCTCCTGCTGTTCCACCAGAAGTGGCGCACCTCGATCAACCGGTTCGCCGAGGCGATGACGCTGTTCGCCGTGGCGTGCGCCGGCATCTACCCGCTGGCCCACATGGGCCGCCCCTGGTTCTTCTACTGGCTGCTGCCCTACCCGACGACGATGCAGTTGTGGCCGCAGTTCCGCAGCCCGCTCATCTGGGATGTGTTCGCGGTGTCCACCTACGCGACGGTGTCGCTGCTGTTCTGGTACACCGGGCTCATTCCCGACCTCTCGAGCATGCGCGACCGCGCCAAGAACCGCTGGATCAAGATGATCTACGGCATCCTGTGCCTCGGATGGCGCGGCGCCGCCACCCACTGGCACCGCTATGAGACGATCTACCTGCTTCTGGCGGGCATCAGCACGCCGCTGGTGCTTTCGGTGCACACGATCGTGTCGTTCGACTTCGCCGTGGGCAATGTCCCCGGCTGGCACGCGACGATCTTCCCGCCCTACTTCGTGGCCGGGGCCATCTTCAGCGGCTTCGCCATGGTGGTGACCCTCGCCGCGCCCGCCCGGCTGGCCTACGGCCTGAAGGACTTCATCACCGACAAGCACATGGACAACATGGCCAAGGTCATGCTGGCCACGGGGCTCATGGTGTTTTACGGCTACGGCGTGGAAGCCTTCATGGCCTATTACTCCGGCAGTCCCGACGAGCGCGGCCTGTTCCTCAAGAACCGCGCCTTCGGCCCCTATGGAGTCTTCTACTTGCTGCTGATCCTCTGCAACGGGATCATTCCCCAGCTCCTGTGGTTCAGGTTCTTCCGCACCAACATCCCGTGGCTGTTCGTCATCTCGATCGTCATCAACATCGGCATGTGGCTTGAGAGGTTCGTGATCCTCATGAGCCTCCAGCGCATCCCCTGGCAGTCGTCCACCTGGGGCCAGTACTGCCCGACGGTGTGGGACATCACGGCCTATGTGGGAACCTTCGGCCTGTTCTTCACGCTGCTGTTCCTGTTCATGAGGTTCGTGCCGATGATCTCGGCGTTCGAGATGAAGCACATGATGCCTGAGTCGCACACGCACGCGCCGGGCGCGAGCCATGCGGGAGGAAGCCACTAATGCATGCCCCCCAAGCCCCGGGCCTATTCGGCCTGCTGGCCGAGTTCGACAATCCGCAGGCGCTGGTGAACGCCGCCGACGCGGCTCGCCGCAAGGGCTACAAGGTGATGGACGGCTACTCGCCGTTCCCCGTGGAAGGCCTGCGCGAGGCGCTCGGCAAGCCGCGCACCCTGCTGCCGGTGATCGTGTTCTGCGGCGGACTCACCGGCTGCCTGACGGCGTTCCTGCTCCAGACGCTCACCTCGGGTGGCCACCCCAGGGAATGGGACGCGTTCATCCCCAACTGGTTCAACTACCGGCTCAACATCGGCGGCCGGCCGTTCTTCTCGTGGCAGGCCTTCGTACCCCCGATTTTCGAGCTGACGGTGCTGTTCTCGGCGTTCACGAGCCTGTTTGGCATGATCCTGCTGAACGGGCTTCCCCGGCCGCACCATCCGCTGTTCGAGGTCAAGGAGTTCGAGCGGGCCAGCAGCGACCGGTTCTTCCTCTGCATCGAGGCGACCGACCCGCTGTTCGACATCGACGAGACCCACGAGTTCCTGAAGGGCCTATCGCCGATCACCCTGTCGGAGGTGCCGCAGTGACGCGCCACGCGATCAAGACTTGGCTGCCTGTGCTGGCCGTCGCCGCCCTGTTCACGGGCTGCAACCAGCAGATGGCTCCGCCGAATGAACCCCTGCACCTGCAGCACATCCTTTCGTTTCACCAGTTGATGGCCAAGCAGCCGAAGCTGAAGCCGCAGGATCCTGGCCATTTCTTCGCCGACGGCAGGTCGACCCGGCCGTTCGTGGAAGGCACGGTGGCCCGCGGATCGCTCGGCGCCGATCCGGTGTTCCTCACCGGCAAGGTTTCGCAGTTGCCTCCCGCGGTGCCGGCGACGCCCGTCGATCCGAAGCTGGTGCTGGCGCAATACGCGGAGGAGTTTCCCGTCGAGGTGAACGAGGCGCTGCTGAAGCGCGGGCGGGAACGCTACAACATTTACTGCAATGTCTGTCATGGTCAGACGGGCTCGGGCGACGGCACGATCGTCATGCGCGGCTTCCTCAAGCCGCCGGCCTTCTGGGAGCAGTCCGCCGGCGACAAGTCGCACTTCAGCCGCGGCCTCCGCTACCAGGGCGCCGGGCAGATCGAACTCGAGAAGGCGCCCGCCGGCTACCTCTACCATGTGATCACCAACGGCTACGGCGCGATGGCCAGCTACTCCGCGCAGATCCCGCCACAAGACCGCTGGGCGATCGTCGCCTACATCCGCGCGCTCCAGAAGGCGCGCGCCACCACCATCACCGCCTCGGCGCCCGCCGCAGGGAATGACGCTCATCCGAAGGGGGCGCACTGAGCCATGGCCACCCACAACGCCCGCGCGCAGGAGCGCGCCACCCAGGCCTCGGGAATGTCGTTCGCCATCGGCGGCGTCGGCATGCTCGTCGCCGTCGCCCTGATGTTCGTGAACGGCTCGCAGTCGTTCTTCCAGTCGTACCTCACCGGGTTCATCCTGCCCGCGGGCATGGCGCTGGGTTCGCTCGCGCTGCTGATGATCCAGAATGTCTCAGGCGGCTACTGGGGTTATGTGATCCGCAGGCCCGCCGAGGCCGCGGCGCGCACCATTCCGTTCGTCGCCCTCATGTTCCTCCCGCTCCTCCTGGGCCTCACCGATGTCTACGCGTTCCTCCCCAAGGAACACGCCCACAACACCCCCGAGGCTCACCTCAACCTCCACAGCGACCATCGCCTCTGGCCATGGGCCGACCCGAACCTCGAGATCGAGGAGCATGAGAAACTGATCCTCGACGAGAAGAAGGGCTACCTCAACGACACCTTCTTCATCATCCGCTCGGCGATCGGCTTCGGGCTGTGGACCGTGATGGCCTTGGGACTCAACGCCCTGGCCCGCCGCGAGGACGCCCAGGGATGGAGCCCGGAACTCAAGCAGTCGATGCAATACATCGCCGCTCCAGGAATCCTGGTTCATTCGCTCATCATCCTGTTCCTGTCCACCGACTGGTCGATGTCGCTGCAGCCGGTCTGGTACTCCACGATGTACCCGGTGATCTTCGGCTTCGGGCAGATCATCTCGGCGATGGCGCTGCAGACGGCGGTGTTCATCTACCTGCGGCAGGGCGGCGAGGACCTGGGCAGCGACCTCAACAAGAAGATCACCCGCGACTTCGGCTGCTACCTGCTCGGCTTCACGATCTTCTGGACCTACATCAGCTTCTCGCAGTACCTGCTGATCTGGAGCGCCAACCTCAAGGAGGAGGTGCCCTACTACATCGCCCGCTCGCGGGGCGGCTGGGAACTGCTCACCCTGATCCTGGGCCTCGGGCACTTCCTGATCCCGTTTTTGATCCTTTTGCTGCGGGAAGTGAGCCGCAGGGCCGACCTCCTGCTCAAGGTGTCGATCTACCTGCTGGCCGTGCGTTTCGTCGACATCTACTGGCAGATTCGCCCGGCGTTCGATCCCGGGCACTGGGATATCGGCATCGAGACGGTGCAGGACCTGGCGGCGTTCGCCGGCCTCACCGGCATCTGGCTCGGCCTGTTCTTCCGCGAGGTGAGCCGGTTCGGCCTGTACCCCGAGAACGACCCGCGCAAGGACACGACGCCCGTCCACACCGTGTCGGACGATGTCGTCATTCCCGGCGCGGCGCACTAACGCAGGAGAGGTGAAGCATGGGTCATCCAGCCAGCCAGAATGCCGGTTACGACACGAGCGACCTCGACAGCTCGTTCGCCTACGGCTTCATGGGCATCCTCGCCGTCTCCATCATCATGACGGTGTTCATTGTCAGCGGCCTGTTCGCTTTCCTCACCGATTTCGAGTCCGGCTCGAAGGTGACGGGAGATCCGCTCCTGGCTTCGGCGCGCCAGGCCCATGCCCAGCGCATGCGCGCCCAGCTTGAGGCCGAATATTCCCAGGTCTTCAAGGACAAGGAGATGGTTGAGCAGCAGGTGGCGATCAACCTGAACCGGATCAGCGTGAACGGATTCGTCAGGCCGGTCGATCCGCCCCAGCCAACCCTTGAGGGCGTCGATGTGCTGTCGCCGCTGCATTCCGGCGGCCAGCCGAACCCGTTCACCATCGGGCAGGAGAACATCCGCCGGGGCAACGCGGCGCTTTCCCAAGATGGACGCATCGAGAAGGCCTTCAAGGCGGTCATGGGCGAGGTGAAGTCGAAGCCGGTCGCGGTGGCGAAACCGGCGGGCGACGCCTCGGGAGGCCGTTAGTCGTTGGGGTTTCGGGGCTTGAGCGGTTAAATTTAGTGGAGGTGATCGTGATCCGGCGGTTCCTGGTGATGGCGGCATGCGCTTGGCTGGCTTTGGCCGGCCGGGGCGACGACACGCCCGGAATCTCGCTCATTCCCCGCGGCCCGGGTGAAATGACGGTTCGTGAGAACCGGTACACCAAGCTCAAGGAAAAGGCCACGATCGACCAGCAGCTTGGCGCCCAGCTTGCCGGCGAGCTGAACTTCCTCGACCACGAGGGCAAGCCTGTCCGCCTGGGCGACATCCCGGCCGGCAAGCCGGTGCTCTTGGTGCCGGCCTACTACCGCTGCCGGATGCAGTGCAACATGGTGCTCTCGGGCGTGTTTGATTCCCTGAAGAAGGTGAAGTTCAAGCCGGGAAACGACTTCGAGGTGGTGATCTTCAGCATCGACCGCGAGGAGGGCCCCCAGGACGCCGCGCGCAAGAGGGGCGAGCTTCTCGAGACCACCGGCCGGCCCCCCAAGAAGGGGAGCTTCCTCGAGGGCAAGTTCGACCACCGAACGGTCGCCGACTGGCGGTTCCTCGTCGGCGGCGAGGACGCCATCAACAAGGTCTGCGACGCCATCGGCTACCGCTACATCCGCGACGCGGAGACCGGCGACATCCTCCACGGCATGGGCATCTGCTTCCTTACCCCCGAACTCAAGGTCAGCCATTACCGCATGGGCATGAACTACCCGCCGTTCGATGTGCAGAAAGACCTCCAGATGGCGTCGCAGAACCAGATCGGCTCGCTTGTGGACAAGCTCGCCTTCGTGTGCATGAAGTACGATCCGCACAGCGGGCAATATAGTTGGGCGGTGATCCGCCTGGTGCAGGCCGCGGCCGTGGTGACGATCATCGCCTTGGCGTTCATCATCTTTGGAAACAGGCTCATTGGCCGGAAAGCCGAACCCGCGCGGGTGGCTCCCGCCGCGGACGGTTGAAAGGAAAGGTTGGGAAACCATGTGGGATTTTCCGATATGGCCGGAATCGGCTTCCACGGTGGCCCCGTCGGTTGAGGCCCTTTACCTGTTCATCGTGGCGCTCAACATCGGCATGACGGCCCTGGTGTTCGGCCTGCTGGTGCTTTTCTCGGTGCTGTATTACCGCCGGGCCGACGACCAGGTTCCCCCCCAGTACCACGGATCGATGCTGCTCGAGATCGGCTGGACGGCGATTCCCACGGTGATCTGCCTGATCGTGTTCGCCTGGGGCGTGAAGGTGTACGCCGAACTCGTGGTTCCGCCGGCGGACTCCATGGATGTCTACATCGTCGGCAGGCAATGGATGTGGAAGGCGCAGTATCCCGGCGGCCAGAGGGAGATCAACGCCCTGCACGCGGTGTTGGGCAAGCCCGTCAAGCTGACCATCACCAGCGAGGATGTGCTTCACAGCTTCTCGATCCCGGCGTTCCGGGTGAAGAGCGACGCCGTGCCGGGCCGCTACACCACCCTGTGGTTCCAGCCCACGCAGGCGGGCGTGTACCACATCTTCTGCACGGAATACTGCGGCACCGAGCACTCGCGGATGATCGGGAAGATCACCGTGATGGAGGAGGGCGACTACCAGAAGTGGCTCAGTGAGAAGGCCGAGCTGGGCGACGCGTTGCAGGGGCGCAAGCTGTTCGCCAAGCTGCAGTGCGTGACCTGCCACGCTGGCGAGTCGCAGGCGCGGGCGCCATCGCTCGAGGAAATCCACATGAAGCGGATCCCGCTGTCGTTCGACAAGGGCAGCCCCGTGGCGCCAGGCGCGACGGTGCTCGCCGACGAGAACTACCTGAGGGAGAGCATCCGGTATCCCAGCGCCAAGATCGCCGCGGGCTACCAGTACCCCTCGATCATGCCAGCGTATGACGAGAGCCTCGTGAGCGAGGACGAGATGTTCCAGCTCATCGCGTACATCAAGTCCCTGAAGAAGGGACAGACGCCCACCCGCAACGAACACACGACGACTCCCACGGCGCTCGGCGCGCCGGCCGGCCGTCCATGAACACAGGAGCCCAACCGGAGGTAATGACCATGAGCACCATCATCACGAGCGCGCCAGCGTTGGCACCGGCCAGCAAGGAACCGGGCCAAGGTGGCGGCGTCGACTACCTCAACCACGAGACCAGCATCGCCTCGTGGCTGCTGACGCTCGACCACAAGAGGATCGGCATCCTCTATCTCGTGGCCATGAGCGCGATGTTCGTGCTCGGCGGTTTCTACGCCGGCCTCATCCGCGCCGAGCTCATCACGCCCAAGGGCGACCTGATGTCGAGCGACTTCTACAACAAGTCGTTCACGGCGCACGGCGTGATCATGGTGTTCTTCGTCTTGATCCCGCTGGTTCCGGCGTCTTTGGGCAACTTCATGCTGCCCTTGATGATCGGGGCCAAGGATGTCGCGTTCCCCCGGCTAAACCTGATCAGTTGGTATGTGTACATGATCGGCGCGGGCTTCACGCTGGTCGCCCTCATCGGCGGCGGCGTCGACACCGGCTGGACCTTCTACACCCCCCTCAGCACCACCTACCTCAACTCGAATGTGCTGTTGACGGCGACGGGCCTGTTCATCCTCGGGTTCTCGTCGATCCTCACGGGCCTCAACTTCATCGTGACGATCCACCGGATGCGCTGCCCGGGCATGGACTGGTTCCGGATGCCCCTGTTCGTCTGGGCGCTCTACGCCACCAGCGTGATCCAATTGCTTGGAACCCCCGTCATCGCCATCACGCTGGCCCTGGTCGGAGTGGAACGGCTGCTGGGCGTGGGCATCTTCGACCCCCGGCTTGGCGGCGACCCGATCCTCTACCAGCACCTCTTCTGGTTCTACAGCCACCCGGCGGTTTACATCATGATCCTGCCTCCCCTGGGCGTGACCAACGAGCTTATCTCCACCTTCAGCCGCAAGCCGATCTTCGGCTACTCGATGATGGCGGGCGCCAGCCTGGCGATCGCGATCTTCAGCTTCATCGTCTGGGCGCACCACATGTTCACCTCGGGCCTGTCGCCTTACGCCGCGATGTTCTTCTCGCTGCTCACCTTCTCGGTGGCCATCCCCTCGGGCATCAAGGTGTTCACCTGGCTGGCCACGCTGTTCCGCGGGTCGATCTCCTTCGACTCGCCGATGCTCTACGCCTATGGTTTCATCGGGCTGTTCACCATCGGCGGCATGACGGGCCTGTTCCTGTCCACCCTCGGCACCGACATCCACTTCCACGACACCTACTTCGTCGTGGCCCACTTCCACTATGTGATGGTGGGCGGGGCGATCGTCGGGTTCATGGGCGGCCTGCACTTCATTTGGCCGAAGATGTTCGGCCGGATGTACCCTGAGTTTCTGGCCCGGATGTCCGCGATCCTGATCTTTGTCGGGTTCAACCTCACCTTCTTCCCGCAGTTCCTTGTCGGCTACCTCGGCATGCCCCGCCGTTACCACGAGTACCCCAACGAGTTCCAGGTGCTCAATGTCTTCTCCACGGCCGGCGCCACCGTGCTGGGAGTCGGCTACCTGCTGCCCCTGCTCTACCTGCCCTGGTCGGTGTTCTTTGGGGAGAAGGCTGGCCGCAACCCCTGGGGCGCCACCACCCTCGACTGGACCCACACCGAGTCGCCCCCCACGCCGCACAACTTCGAGGAGACCCCGGTCGTGACCGGGGAACCTTACAAGTACGACACGCTTTTCAACAAGGAGAGCGCCCTTGCAGGTCACTGAGAAGAAGCACGCACAGGAGGCGCATGACGACCATGGCCACGGCCATGAGTTGGCCCACCATTTCGTCAGCGTTGAGCAGCAGCACGATGCCGGCAACCTCGGCATGTGGATGTTCCTGACGACCGAAGTCCTGTTTTTCGGCGGCCTCTTTGCCGCCTACACGATCTACCGCTACAAGTTCGAGAAGGTCTTCGAGCAGGCGAGCAATATCCTCGACCCGATGCTCGGCGCGATCAACACGATCGTGCTGATCTTCTCCAGCGTGACCATGGCGTTTGCCGTGCGCTCCGCCCAGCAGGGCAAGTCGAAGGCGATCGTGGCCTGGCTCGGTGCCACCATCGTCTTTGGCGCCCTGTTCCTTGGCATCAAGTACGGCGAGTGGAAGCACGACGCCCATCTCCACGTGTTCCCCACCTCCGACTTCAACTGGACCTGGGCGCGCGAGAAGCACGCCGAGGGCGAGCATGGCCACGGGCACGACTCCCATGGCCCCGAACTGAAGGGCTTCGTCTTCAATTCCCCCGTGGTGCCTGCGAACTACATCGAGTCGGATTCCCGCAACCCCGAGGCGAAGCAGGCCAAGCTGTTCTTCTTCCTCTACTTCTCGATGACCAGCCTGCACGCGCTGCACATGATCATCGGGTTCGGCGTCATGGCGGTGATCATGGTCTACGCGTGGTACGGCTACTACACGCCGCATTACTACGTTCCCGTGGAGTCGGTGGGACTGTACTGGCACTTCGTCGACCTCGTGTGGATCTTCCTTTTCCCGCTGCTGTACCTGCTGGGTGCCCACCTCGGCGCGGGGCACTGATTCACGCCGGATACGACTGGAGACTTTTAGATGTCACTCCATCCCCCCGCCAAGGCCTGGACCTACTGGGCAAACTTCCTGGCGCTGTGCGTCCTGACGGTGGTCACCTGGCTCACCGCCCGCATGGACCTGGGCGCCCTGAGCACCCCGGTGGCCCTTGGCATCGCCGTCATCAAGGCGGCGTTGGTGGTGCTGTTCTTCATGCATGTCTGGGAGAGCACGCCGCTCACCAAGCTTGTGATCGGCATGTCGCTGTTCATGCTGACGGTGCTCCTGACCTTCCTTTTCACCGATTACGCGACCCGCAATTACGATGTCCTGCCGTCAGACCATGCCGCCGCGGTCTCGGGCAAGCACTGACCCAACCGGAGCGTCGCGCACGCCTCAGCGGGGGAGCCTCGGGCTCCCCCGACTGTTTTGTGGCGGTGCCGGCGCAAACGGAATGCGCGAGCCCGCCGGCCCGGCATGCCCCTCACTTGGCCGGAGGCTCACAAGCCAAGCAACCTGCCCTCATGACGAAACGCAAAAGGACCCTGAACGAACCGAGGGGCGAACTGGCATGATTCGGAAACGATTTGAAGAGCTCGCGTTGCGAACAATCCCAATAAGAAGCCGGCACGGAAATCCATTCGCTTGTGGGAGCGTGCGGGCGCGGGGCGCTCACCCGGCATCAGAGGAGCAGTGCCAGGGCCACCAAGAGCGCCGTTCCCAGGGCCAGACAGCTTCCCACCAGGATGACCTCCCCGCGGGCCAACGGTTCCGCGGGGTTGTCGTCGAGTTCGGCGAGGAGTTCGCGCTGGTCGTTGTTCATGGCGTCACCGGAACCGGGAGGGCGGGGATGTCGTGGAAGAAGATCCACGAGATGGCGAGCGCCATCCAGATGATGAACCCGAAGATGGAGACGAGGTAGACCAGCACCAGGCGGCCCATTCCGGGCGAGGCGAGGCGGCGCAGGTCGGTCGCCATGCCGATCGACAGGAACGCCAGCGCGAAAAGCGGCTTGCGGAACGCCTCGGTCTGTCCCTCCACCAGCTTGATGCCTCCGAGCGTTGCCGGCCACTGGTTGCCGAGGAACATCAGGCCCAAGAAGGCGAGGAAGTATCCGACAAGGAACAGGGGCATCCTTTCGATGATTTCCATCCAGCGGACCTTGTCGGAAGGCTCGGTGCGGAACCAGCGCTGCCAGGCGATCGCCAGCACGAAGCACCAGACGCCGATGAACAGGTCGATGAACACCTTGATGAGGGTGGTGGTGGCCACCATGAGGTTGCCCGGGCCGGGGTGGTAGAGCGCCTCGGTGACGGCCCCGGCGGCGACGGCGGCGCCGTCGGTCTTCACGGCCAGGCCCATCCAGGCGGCGGCGACCATGGGGTGATCCGGCAGCAGCCAGCGGGCCAAAAACGGCAGCACGACCAGTTCAATCGTTGAGAAAACGACCACGAGCGACGAGACCAGCACGGCCACCCCCGAGCGGGCGCGGATCGCCGCGCCGGTGGCCATGGCGGCCGAGACGCCGCAGATGCTGATGCCCGAGGCCAAGGGCGCCGACCACTCGCGCGGGAAGCGGAAGACGGTTCGCGCCAGCAGGTAGACGAGGCCCCAGTACAGGAGGTAAGCCTCGGCGATCGCCGCGACGCCCCGCAGCAGAACCCTGCTGGCGGCGGCCTGCTGGCCGAGGGTCTTGGCGGCGAGGCTGACGCCGACCAGCACAATGGCGGTCTTGATGAACAGTTCGGTGCGCGCGGCGGGGGCGATGGCGTTGGCCACCCGGGGAAACAGGTTTCCCAAAACCAGCCCGGCCGCCAACGCCACGAGGTAGCCGGCCTCGCCGGTGAGGCCCAGCCGGAACGGAAGGATGAACTTCCTGTCGTCGGTGGCGGCGACGCAAGCCTGATGCCCCAGCAGGTAGGCGCCAAGGCCGAGAAGCACGACGGCGAGGGAGGCTCCCAGCGACGCGGCCAGAGGCCTGCCAAGAGCCGCCAGGCGGGCCGTGAGCACGGCGGAGACGGCGGCGATGGTGGCGGCCAGGGAAAGCCAGCCGGGCATCTCCCACGCGACGGGCCTGACGGCCTTGGCCGGGATCACCCATTCCTCAAAGCGGGCGGCCCATCCGAGGGGTTGCGCCCCCGCCAGTCCGAACAGGGCGAGGCCCACCACGCCCAGGCTGATCGCCAAGGCCCAGGCATCGTCATGGGGCCTTGTGACCCTTTGCTGCGGGGTTTCCGACATGGCGCTCACTTGGCCGCGGGAACCAGGGGCTTGATCTCCCGCACCCAGATGTTGCGGAAGCGCATCGGGTTGCCGTGGTACTGAAGGTCGATGGGCCCCTTGGGCGGATGGGCGGCGTAGCTGGGCGGCTTGTCGAAGAAGGTGCCGCCCTTGAGTTCGGCATGGTTCTGGATGAGCGCGCCGTTGTGCAGGGCGGTGATGTGGGCGGGGCTTGTCAGCTTGCCGGCGGAATCGAACCGAGGCGCGGTGAAGATGATGTCGTAGGCCTGCCACTCGCCGGGCTTGCGGCTGGCGTTGACCAGCGGCGGAAACTGCTTGTAAATGGCGCCGGCCTGTCCGTCGAAGTAGGTGGGGTTCTCGAACGAGTCGAGCACCTGAAGCTCATAGCGGCCCATGAAGTAGACACCGCTGTTGCCTCGGCCCTGGCCCTTGCCCTCGACCTTCCCGGGCGTGGCCCATTCGATGTGGAGCTGGCAGTCGCCGAACGATTCCTTCGTGCTGATGCCCGTCTTGGCGGCGGTGGCGACCCCGTCGGCCACAATCCACTTGTCGCCGTTCTTCCAGGCCGACAGGTCCTTGCCGTCAAACAGCACGATGGCGTCGGAAGGGGCGCCCCCGTGGGTTCCCGGCGTCACCACCTTCGGTTCGGGCCAGTTGATGCCGCTCTTGTATTCCTGCGAGCGGGCCGGCAAGGCGGCAAGCAAAAGGGCGATTGGCAGCAGTCGGAGCGGGGGCATGGCCGGATTGTTCCTGGGAGTGGCGGGAAACGGGAGACTCGATTCTACCGACACGCCCGCCCCGCTCCAGTCCCCCGCGGGCAAGGCTCGAATTTCCCAAGGCGCGCGTGGTTGATGGCCCATGCCGGCCCGTCGGTTTGTTCGGGGCTCGCAAGGAGGAGGCGGCGGAGCCGCCAGGCGGGCTCCCGCAAGCCGACTTCATCATGGCATATGGGAGGAAAAACGGATCCCGATTCCCGAAATGCGAAACGGCCACCGCGTTCCGGTTATCTTCCAAGTTCGAAGCCGCGCCTCAAGCTGGAGCGGGGCGACACGCCGGTTGGTGATCCGCCCCGAAATCGGGCAAGGGAGATGGCCATGGGATTCGTGAGCCTGCTGACCCAACGCTACGACGCCATGGCGGCGTTCTACCGCGACAAGTTGGGTGGCCGCGTGGAGAGGTTGTGGGATCGCGCGGGGGCGCGCGGCATGCTGCTCGACCTCGGAGGCCTGCGCGTGGAACTGATGGACGCGTCGCGGGAAAAGGCCGCCGCCACTTGCGGGGAACATGGCGGGCGGGTCCACCTCGTGGTCGAGGTGTCGGGCCTGGCGCGGCGGGCCATGGCGATGGGCCTGCCAACTCCCGCGACCACCTCATGGGGCGCGAGCCTGGTCACGCTTGCCGACCCCGACGGGCTTCCCGTGAGCCTGCTGGAATGGAGCGGGGCCCCTCAGTCCTGACGGCCGGGCGCCGGGATCTCCTCGCCCCACCGCCTGAGTCCGGAAACCTCGATGTCGAACAGGTCGAGCACGCGGCCCGCGGTCTGGGTGATCATGTCGTCGATGGTCTTGGGCGCGGAATAAAGGGCCGGCACGGGCGGGAAGATGATGGCGCCGGCCTCGGTGGCGGCGGTCATGTTGCGGAGGTGGATGAGGTTCAGGGGCGTCTCGCGCGTCACCAGCACCAGTCGCCTGCGCTCCTTGAGGGTGACATCGGCGGCGCGCGAGACGAGGGATTCACCCATGCCGGTGGCGACCTCGGCGAGGGTTTTCATCGAGCAGGGGATGATGACCATGCCGATCGTGCGGAACGACCCGCTGGCCAGGGGTGCGGCGATGTTTCCCGGGGCATGGTTGACATCGGCCAGTCCGCGGAGTTCGTCGGCCGACATTCCGGTTTCCTGGGTCCTGGTGATGTCGGCCGCGCGCGAAACCACAAGGTGGCTCTCCACCCCGGATCCCTTGAGCATTTCAAGCAACCGGGCCGCGTAGGCGATCCCGGTGGCTCCCGTCACGCCCACCACCAGGCGCTTTTTTCCGCCAGCCATCGCGTCGCCTCCCCTTTGCCCGCGTTCCCCGAGCGTATACTAGTGCGGCTAGCCACGGCCGTCGGCTTCATCCTCCCTTTTCGGAGGCCCGATCATGGTCGTGGCGGCGCAAACTGTCGGCATAAACGGCCCGGGCGTCAGGCTCGAGGGAATTCTCCAGACGCCCCCGCGCGCCCGGGGCCCGGTTATTTTCGCCCATGGCAGCGGAAGCAGCCGGCATAGCCCCCGCAACGCCCTTGTCGCGGAAGTGCTTGGCGAGGCCGGCCTGGCGACGCCCAGGCTCGACCTTCTCACCGCCGACGAGGAGATCGACTCCCGCATCGTGTTCGACTTGGAAAGGCTGGCGGAGCGGTTGAATTGCGCCTCGGCCTGGGCCGGCGCGGACCCGGAACTGGAAGACCTGACGGTGGGCCTGTTCGGCGCCAGCACGGGCGCGGGAGCGGCGCTGATGCCCGCGGCGCGCGATCCGGCGCGCATCGGCGCCGTGGTGTCGCGGGGCGGAAGGCCCGACCTGGCGCGCGCGGAACTGTCCCGGGTGCTCGCCCCCACGCTGCTGATCGTGGGTGGCGAGGACCACGAGGTGCTGGAACTCAACAGGATGGCCTTCGAGCGGCTTTCATGCCACGCGCGGCTGGAGGTGGTTCCGGGAGCCACCCACCTGTTTCCCGAACCCGGGGGCCATGGAGGAGGTGGCGCGCCTGGCAAGGGATTGGTTCGTGAGGCATCTCAACTGGGGGGAGGCGGGTGACCATGGCGTTGGAATCCTGGAAGGATGAGGAAATGAGGGATGGGGAACGCAAGGACGGATTGCTGACCTCGGTCACCATGATCGGCGAGCTTCAATCGGGAGCGGAGACCAACGCGTGGCGGAGGTTCCTCAAGATCTATGGCCCGCTGATGGCGCGCTGGAACATGGACCATGGCGTGCAGAGCGCCGACGCGGCGGATGTCGCCCTGGAGGTGGCGCTGTTCGTGTTCAACAACATCCACAAGTTCGACCTCAGGCACCCTGGGGCGTTCCGGGCGTGGCTCAGGGCGATCGCGGTCAACAAGATCAGGCGCCTGAGGAGCGGCCGCAACGAGGCGGGCCTGGACGCCAGCGGCGCGGGGATGTGCATGATCGCCATTCGGGAGGCACCTGGGCGGCGGATTACTGCGAGGGAATCCTGCTGAGCGGCCTGCATGTGATCCGCGGGGAGTTCGAGCCGAACACCTGGGCCGCCTTCGAGGGGGTGTATTTGGGCGACGGCGACCCCGCCGAGGTGGGCCGCCGGCCTGGCCTCTCGCGCAACGCGGTGTACATCGCCCGCAGCCGGGTGCTGGCCAGGCTGCGGGAGGTGCTGCGGGGCATCATCGACGACGAGGCGATCCAGTAGCGGGCCCGAATATCCCCCCGGCGCGGTCAGGCATAGCCGAACGATCGGCACTCAACTTCTTATCGAAGTACCAGATCGGGCTTCAAATAGATGAGTTGGATTGATCATCCCGATAAAAATGCAAATCGAGCATATTGTAACATGCCCCACTTACTTCGGCTACACTGGGGCTCTTTTGTTTCTGCTATGGCTCCTGGTGTTGTTCCTTGATCGACTCGCCCCTCACTTCGTTCAGGGCTCCTAAGCGATGAACGGATCTCAATATGGAGGCCGGACAAAGGCTGACGATGCTTAGGAGCCCCCAGCGGAGTGAGGGGCCCTCGCGGACATTCAACAATCTAGCGCCAGTTGAGAGGTCACTCGCGCCGTTCGACGCTTCATGGACATGAAAAGGCTAACAGAATGATGGCGGATTCCGGGGTCTTGAGCAGGTCAGTTATTTGAAGTTTGCTCTAAGAGGGGCGAACTGGCATCGTTCGGAAAGGACCGGCTTTGAATCCACCCCGCCTTGTGGTCTTTTCTTTCCGTTGTTGTCCGCGGGTCAGGAAACGCGCACGGCGATTTCCTCGATGTCGCACCGGCCTCCCTTGCGGAACGGACGGGGCATCGGCTGGGCGTTGCCACCCTCATCGATGGTCCTTGAGCGCAGCGTGTAGTCGCCCGCGGGCAGGCCCGGCAGCAGGACGGCCCAATGGGCCATCGCCAGTCGCATCGGCCACCGGGCGGGAGTTCCGCGCGCGTCGAGTCCCCGGATGGCGCGGACGGCGCCGCCCAGCCAGCTTTCGGGCGGGCCCAGGATGGCGGCGTCGGTCCAGGGCGCCGTGGCAAACCACGGATCGTCGGCCTTCCAGGCGGCCTTGGCTGGCGAGATCCACACCTGCACCTTCGACAATCCGGAGACTCCTGATTGGGCGTATCCGGTCACGCCGATGGGCTTGCCGGCGACCGGCTTTTCGGTGACATGCAGCGTCGCCGCGAAGGTCTTCATGGGGCTGTCGATGTCGTTGTTCTGCCCGGCGTAGGTGTCGTTGGCGTAAGGCAGGTTGCTCAGGAACACGCGCGTGAGCCATTTCACCGACTTGAACCCGTAATGCTCGGGCACGACCATGCGCGCCGGGGCGCCCCGCTCGGGGGTGAGCCACTCGCCGTTGAGCTTGTGGCAGACGATCACCGGGGGAAGGCCGTCGGGGTCCTCGAGGACGCGCCCGACGGGCAGGGATGAGCGGAACATCTGGGCCGGGTCGTTGTTGTGGTAGCCGTGGTAGTGGACGCGCCTGAGGTTTTCCCGGGGCCTGGCCATCCAGACAAGTTCCCGCAGGGGCACGCCCTCCCAGACACCCATGCCGAGGGGGCAGCCGATGTTGAGGCATGTCATCAGCTTGGGAAAGCGCACGGACTTGGTCTTGGCGATCTCCACGAGGGTATCGAAGGTGATGGCCGTGCCATCGGCCACGGAGAACCGCTTGCCGAGCGCGGCGGGATGCTCCGGGTCGGGGAGGATTTCGAGCTTCCAGGTGTCGCGGGTGAGTCCGGCCTCGCGTAGGCGCTCGGGGGGCAATGAGTGGGGCACGGGCTTGCCGCGCGAGACATCGCGGAAGGAGTCCTGCGGCGTGAGGTAGGGCCCGAGCTTTTCCAGGAGCGGCTTGAGGGCCTCCGGGGAGGTTTCGCCCGCGAGCATGAGCGCCGCGGCGGATCCTCCCGATTGAGCCATGAAGTGCCTGCGGCTGAGCCGCTGGTGCCGCTTGAGGAAACGCACGGCGGCATCGTGCGGCGGTTGGCTCGATTCCACGGGAGTTCCGCCGGGGCCTGTCATTTCTTGATCGTGAGGGTGACCGCCGGGGCGGCGACGGTGAGGTCGGCGCCTCCGACCTTGGCCTTGCCATTCACGATCAGCGCCGGGGCCCCGACGGGCGTGTTGCCCTTGGTTTTCACGGTGATCTTCGCCTCGTTCTTGTCCTTGGCGATCGTCGGTGAGTCGGCGGTGGCGTTGGCCGGCAGTCCCGCCAGGGTGAGGGCCACCGGTTCGGCGAAGCCGTCGCGGCGGGTGAGCGTGATGGTGAGCACGGCATCCTTGCCCGGCGCCACCGACGCCGGATCGACCTTGGCCGCCAGCGCGAACGGGGCCCGCTCGAGCACGGCCACGGCCACCGACCGCGACAGGCGCGCCGGCGGCACCGGCAGGTTCGCCAGCGCCGCGGATAGCGCCGGCCTGGTGCTGGCGACCACGGTGACCGGCTTGCCGTTGATCGTGGCCTTGCCCGTCACCATGACGGGAACCAGACCAATCTTGAGTCCGGCGGGGCAGTTGATCGTGAGGCTGCCGGCGGGGTCGGCGGGCTTGGCCGGCGCGCCCTGCGCGATGGTGCCCGAGGCGGTTAGGCCGGCGGGGCCCGTCAGCGAGAGCTCCACCGGGCCGGCGTAGTCGCGACGCACAATCTGGACCGGCAGGGCGGCGGAGGCTTCCTGCCTGATGTCGACCCGGTCAAGGGCGACGGTGAGGTCGAAGCCCGGCTCATGGGGAGCCACCTGCAGGCGGTACACCTCGTCGGGCCCTCCCCAAAGGTGCAGGTGCTCGACCAGCACGGTGAACTCACCCGCGGCGGGCGCCTTGAAGTCGAGGCGGGGCGCCTGCGTCGGGGTGGTTTCGGCGAGCTTGGTCCCCTTGGCGTCGAGGATGGTCAGCAGCACCTCGGCGGGACTGCCCCATTCGGAGGTTTGGGCCTCGATGATGAACCGATCGTCCTTGGCCTTGGCGGCGAACGAGTAGCGGTCCGAATCGCCCTTCCGCTGGAATTTGCCTGAAATGCCGCAGGGCACCGGAATCTTCTGGGCCTGGGACTGGTCGGCCGGCTCGTTCTCCACCAACTCCTCGAACGGGGAAAGCATCACCGACACGGGCCATCCGGGAAGTCCATCCTTGCCGAAGCGGGGAACAGCCTCGATGGCGGCCAAGCCGGGATCGGCCGGCGCGGTGACGGCGACGGGCGCGACTCCCTCGACATGCGGTCCCGCGAAGCCCACCTGGGCCGCCTTCCCGCGCGTGATGGCCAGCGGAAAGGCGCAGGTGGCCACCGGGAACGAACCGACGCGCATCGCGTAAACGAAGTCCTCGCCGCCGCGCCACGCCGTGTCGCGAACCTGCACGAGGTACTCGCCGTCGGCGGCGAAGGCATGCACCAGCCGGGGGTCGGTCTGGGCGCCCGGGGCGTCGTTGCTGTGCCCGGCCCGGAGTTCCCGGCCCTTGGCGTCGAACAGCGTCACCTGCGGGTCGACCACGCTGCCCAGCCTGCGGCCAAGGATCTCAAACACGACGCGGTCGCCCTTTTTCGCCTTGAAGCGGTACCAGTCGGCCTGCTCGGCATCGGCCCTGCCCGTGACAACGCAGGGGGGAGTGATCTCGGGGGCGGTTTCCTTCTTCTTGACGCCCTCCACCTTGGCCACGACCGGGAGTTCATCGGTGAGGAACAGCCTCAGGTTGGAGGTGCCGCGCTTGGTCGCCAGCCTCAGCGCGTGAAATCCCGGCCCGGCCGACTTGTCGGGCGCGATCTTCACGAGCAGCTTGGCGGCGTCCTTGCCGTTGTTCGCCTCGGCGGGGATGGTGATCGCCGCGGGAATGTCCAGATGCACGGCGACGGGATCGGCGAGGTTGGCGCCGGTGAGCGTGACATCGGTGGGTTTGCCAAGGGGAATGACAAGCGGCGAGGGAGCCTTGAGGGTGGGCGCCTGGGCCAGCAGGCAACCTGACAGGATGCCGGAAAGGAGGGTATGCATGGTTCGCGGGAGTCCTGAATTGTCCGGGGGCGGGATGGCCAACATCGTAACGGCCAAGGTGGCCTTGTCCAAGGAAAAGCGGTCAGTCATGCGGAGATGGGGAAACTTCCTTGCTATTCCAGATTTCTTATCTTGACCAACGCGATTGGCAGGGAAAAAATAGTGTTCACGCGGAATGGAATGGAGTCTTCCGCATTTCCTGAGCAGTGGCCCGCGGTGAATTCCCATGGCTTGGAAGATGGTCGTCGCGTCGACCGGAGTCGTGTTGGCGGCATCGATTTCGATGATGCTGGCGGCCGAACCAGCGCGCCTTCCGCCGCCCCGCGGGCAGGTGTTGGCCAAGGGGCTTTCCGGCACCCGGCTTGAATCACCCGATTATCTCGGCACCTCCAGTTGCACCTCGAGTTCATGCCACCACAAGAGCGGGCACCGCCGGGCGGTGGGTTCCGAATTCGTGACCTGGAACGCGGAGGATCCGCACCGCAAGGCTTGGGAAACGCTGTTTTCAGAACGGTCGCAGCGGATGGTGCGCAACCTGTACGGTCCCGGTGCCGGCCCGGCCAGCCAGACGGCCTGGTGC
Organism: Planctomycetota bacterium; assembly: GCA_016873225.1. Lineage (GTDB taxonomy): Bacteria > Planctomycetota > Planctomycetia > Gemmatales > Gemmataceae > REEB421. The sequence goes on from VGXS01000031.1 coordinate 30,968, forward strand.
CTGGCATGCCATGCCACCGGCGAGGGCGACCTTTCAAGGGCGTCGACCGCCCTCACGCTGGTGGACGCGGTGAGTTGTGAAAGTTGCCACGGCCCGGCAAAAGGCTGGCTTGCCGCCCACACCCGGGCCGGTTTCCATGAACTGGACCCTGAAACCAAGGAAAAGGATTTCGGCCTGCTGAACACGAAGGACCTGGCCAGCCGGGCCAAGGTCTGCGCCTCGTGCCATGTCGGCAACGCCGATGTGCCGCTCATGCAGGTGAACCACGACCTGATCGCGGCGGGGCACCCCAGGCTGAACTTCGAATTGTCGAGCGCGCTAGCCAAATACCCGGCCCACTGGCGGGTGGACGAGGAGCAGGCGAGGTTTCCCGATTTGGGTTGGCGGACCTGGCAGGTGGGGCAGGTGGCCTGCGCGGAGGCGGCGGCCAGGTTGACGGCGGCGCGCGCGGGGCAAGCCACCAGCGGCGGCGCCTGGCCCGAGTTCGCCGAGCAGGACTGTTTCAGCTGCCACAAGAACCTTGTGGTGGACAGCATCAGGGCCCCGCTCAAGAAGGCACCGCTGACGCCGTTGGGCCGCGCCCCTTGGCAAACCTGGCTCGCCGGGAGCCTGTCGCTGGCCGACCGGGAATCGCACGAGGCCCTTTTCAGCCTCCGTGAGCGGATGGCCGCCCCCACGCCCCGGCCCGAGCAGGCGCGGACGCTGGCGCTTCAGGCGGGGGAATATCTGGCGAAGCGTTCACGCGCGCTGGCCGGTTTGGAACCCCTTTCCGTGATGGCCGAGGCCGAACTGCTGACAAGGCTGTCGCGGGAAACGGCGACCGATGCCTCCCGTTTGGGATGGGAGGAACTGGCGCAACGATACCTGGCGATGACCGGCCTCAGGGAAGACCTGCGCCGCCGGGAGGGACGCTTCGACACCGCGTTTGAAAAGCCGTATCTTGAATTGAGGGATGCGCTCAAGGGCCAATTCCCGCCAAGGCACGACAGTCCTCGTGCCGACAGCGACGAGGTCCGGGCGGCGCGCGACAGGGACATGGTTCTCGGGAAGCTGAGGTCGGCCCTGGGTGCCATCGCCGGTTCGTCGCGCTAACATCTCCCGTTCCGAGGTGTCTCCCATGCTTGCGGCGATCGCGGTTGGATGCGGCCTTGTGTTCACGGCGTTGGGTCAGGACCCCGCGTGGCTGACACCCGGGCGCCGGGATTCGTTCCCCGCCGAGAGGCAGTACCAGGATTCCATGGCGTGCGTCCGGTGCCACGCGCAGCCGACGGCCAACGACATTCCGCCCGAGAAAAACCGGCCCGCCGGCCGCCCCTATCCGTTCGACTTCGTCTGGCTCACCGAATACGCGACTTGGAAGACCCACGACAAGCACGCGCAGGCGTTCGCCGTGCTCAAGGGCAAGCGCGGGCAGGAGATCGGCAAGCTGCTCGGGCAGGATGTGACCAAGGCCGCGACGGGTTGCCTCAACTGCCACGCCCAGCAGGCGATGTCGGAAAAGTCGGCGGGAGCCATCGACCTGTCGGAAGGAATCGGATGCGCCTCGTGCCACGGGCCTTCCTCGTCGTGGGTGGGCCCCCATGCGAATGCGGCATGGCGCGAGAAGGCCGAACGCGAGAAGTCGGAACTGGGCCTGCGGAACCTGCGCGACCCCGAGGTGCGCGCGACGCTGTGCGCCTCGTGCCACATCGGCAACGCGCAGGAAGGCAAGGTGGTGACCCACGCGATGTTCGCCGCCGGCCACCCGCCCCTGCCGCCGATCGAGACGGCGACCTTCAGCCGCAACCAGCCTCCGCATTACCGCGAGGGCCTGGATGTGCCTTACCTGCGGATGTCGAACGAGCCGACCCGGAAGCGCTACCACGCCGAGCCGTTCCAGATGACGCGCCTGGCGCTGGTGGGCGCGCTCGTGAACCTGCGAGAAACGGCGCGCCTGGTCGCCGAGCGCTCCGAGTTTGACCTCAAGGACTCCAAGTTGGAGCTGGTGCGCTGGCCCGAGTTGGCGACGCGCGACGAGGGTGAACCCGCCGAGGACTCGGCGCGCCGGAAGGCCCGCTGGCCCGAACTGGCCCTGGCCACCTCCGACTGCTACGCCTGCCATCACGACCTGCAATATCCGGGATACCGCCAGACCCGCGGCTACGGCTACCACCTGCCCGGCAAGGAAAGGCACCGCGTGTTCCCGGGGCGGGTGATGGTGCGGATGTGGGCCACCACCCTCGCTGGCGCCGCCGCCAGGTTGGCGGGCCGGGAGCACCTCGCCTCGCTCGACGCCTCGTTGGCCAAGCTCGCCGCGGGCACCACGGTGCAGCAGTTCGGCGACCCGGCGGTGATCAGGCAGGCGTGCCTCGAGCTTGAAAAGGCCTGCGACGCGGCGATCCGCGCCGCCAAGGCCGCGCCGCTGGACCAGGCGGGCGCCTCGGCGATCCTCAAGGATGCCCTTGAGGCGTTCAACGAACCGGGCGCCGGCAAGCCGGACCAGCCTGTTCCCGATTTCGAGGCGGCGCGCCAGTTGGCCAGCCTCGCCGATGTCATCGCCAGCGACCTCAAGGCGGGCAAGGAGAAGCCGCCCGCCTTCATCGCGGCGCTCGCCAAGCTGTCCGACCTGGTCGACCTGCATCCGTACGCGAACCGGCAGGCTCGCCTCGAGGTGATCCTCGGGCTCATCGAACGGGAGCAGAAGCTGCCCAAGGGGGCGACCGTCGCCTTTTCCGAATACCTGCAAAAGGGCGGCCCGGTCGACCTGGCCCGCAAGCTGGTGGATGATCGCGACTTCCTTCCGTCGTTCAACAGGATCCGCAGCGAGGATTTCAACCAGTGGCTATCGGAAAATGCCACGGCCACGCGGCTGCAGCGCCTTGACGACGAGGAGGAGCGCAAGCTGATGAGCCGGCTGAACTCCTACGACCCAGCCGAGTTCCTCAAGGCGGCCCGGGAATTGGCGACCCAGTCGGCCCGCTGAAAGCGCGTCGCCGCGCCCTCACCCCCGCGCCCGGCGCGCGACTGATGGAGCCAAAGCCTTCATCGCGCCGCACCTTCTCGCCATCTGCCTGGCCCTGCATCAACCCGGCGCGCCCGGGGGCGGACTGGTCCAGGCTCACCCCGATTGGCCCGACATCCTCGTCTATCGCGACACCTGCAATGTGTTTGTCATCCGCGACGGCGATTCCGCCATCCTCGTGAACCTCGGCGACGGCGGCGTGCTGCCCCGCCTGAGGAAGGCGGGAATCAGCAAGGTCGACTGGATCCTGTTCACCGACCACCACCGCGAGCATTGCCAGGGGATCGGCAAAGCCGACTTGGCGGGGGTGAAATTCGCCGCGTCGGAGGGCGAGCGCGAGCTGTTCGAGAAGCCGCTGGACTTCAGGAAATGGCGGCCGACACTCGGCGACAAGCACACGGTGCACGGGGCCAGCTATGTGAGGCCGCCCGCGGCGCCCGTCAGGCTCGACCGGGTCCTGGCCCACGGCGAGGTGTTCCGGTGGCGAGGCCTCGAGGTCAACTGCGCGCTCACGCCCGGCCATTCACCCGGAGGAATGACCTTCACCTTGGCCCGCGGCGGGAAGTCGTGCGCCTTCACCGGTGGAATCATCCATGACGGCGCGAGGATGTCCAACTGGTATGACACCGAATGGGATTACGGGTTCGCCAAGGGCCTCGAGGCGCTCACCGACTCGGTCGGCAAGCTCGCCGGGATGAACCCCGGCGTCGCCTTTCCCTCGCAGGGGCCGGTGATCGCCGACGCGGGCCGGCAACTGGCCGACTACCACCGAAAGCTCAACGAGTTCCATCCCGACTACATCCGGGGGTATCCCGTCCACTCGCTCACCAAGCGCGCCAAGCCCGACCCGATCCTCTCGCCGACTCCCATCCCGCAGGTCGTCCGCGTGACGCCGCACCTGTACAAGTTCGCCGACACCCTCGCCGGGAAGAACTTCGCCATCATCATCTCCGACAGCGGCCGCGGCCTGCTCCTCGATTGCGGCCTGTTTCCCGAGACGCTGCTGGCCGAACTCGTGGCGAAAATGCGGGAGCACCTGGGGTTGAAAAGGATCGACGCCCTGTGGATCAACCACATGCACGGCGACCACTTCACCCTCGGCGCGGCGCTCAAGAGGGAGCATGGCGCCCAGATATGGACGCTCGACCGCATCGTCGACAAGGTGGAGAACCCCCTGCGCTACGACTATTGCGCCCTCATCACCTCCTACAACCTGCAATACACCGGCCTCAAGGTGGACAGGCCGCTCAAGCCCGGCGAAGTCGTCGATTGGGAGGGTCTCAAGCTCCACATCGACTGGATGCCCGGCCAGACGGAGTTTGGCAACTGCCTCTGGCTGAACCTCGACGGCAAGAAGATCGCCTTCACCGGCGACAACCTGTTCGGCGATCCGGCCGACCCGACCCAGAACGGCCACGAGGCCGTCGTGGCCCGCAACAGCGCCATCCTCGAGGAGGGATACATCCTCGGCAGCCGGTACCTCCGCGACCTGAAGCCCGACATCATCATGGGCGCCCACAATGTGCTCATGACCAACCCGGGACCGTTCGTGGAGCGTTACCACGAATGGTCGAAGCGCATCGCCCGCCGTTACCGCGAACTGCTGCCCGATCCCGACTACGAGTACCAGTACGATCCGTTCTGGGTGTCGGCGTACCCCTACCGCGTCGACCTCCAGCAGGCCGACCAGGCGACTGTGAGCGTGACGGTGCGAAACTTCCGCGACAGGCCGCAGAGGCATTCCGTGGCGCTCGCCCTGCCCCCCGGACTCAAGGCCGACCCGCCGGTGATCGAGGGAACGGTGGAGGCGAAGTCGAGGAAGTCGTATCCCGTCAGGATCAGCGTGGACCGGGGCAGGGTTCCCGCGGGTACCCTCATGATCCCCATGGACATCACGCTCGACGGGTCGCGCCTGGGGCAGCGGTTCGACTTTCTGGCGCAAGCGAGAGCGAGGTAGGGTAATATTCGTCAGGCCCAATCGATCCCACGGGAGGATTTCGCATCATGAACCAGCAACCCGAACCGCACAACCTTCAACAGGCTTTCCAAACCACGGTCATGATTCATGGAGCGATGATGATTGGCGTGGTTTCGGTCGCCGTGGTGCTGATCGCGGTGCTCGGCCTGCCTGTTACGCCGGATGTCTCCAAGCTCACGGTCGAATGGGTGGGCATCGCGGTGGCCGCCATCAACACGATTGTTTGCCTGACGGTTTTCCAGAAGCCGATGAAATCGGTTGTCGGCCAAGGCATGGATGGCCCACCCGAGGCCCGGTATTTCGCCGAATGGCAAATCACCAGCCTGATCCGCTTCGCCTTGTTAGAGGGAGCGGCACTCGTGAATGTGATTTTTTCCGTGTTCCATGGTGGCGGGTGGCTCAACCTCGCCCCGGCCTTGGCTTGCCTGGGCGTGATGATGGTGCTGTTTCCAACCCGATATGGTTGGGAGTCGTACCTCAACGAGCGCCTTGGCGAACCATGAATTGGTAGCCCCGTGCATCCCGAAGTGAGGAACCGATGGTATCCGTGATCATGCTGATCGGCACCTTCATGGCGCCCGCCGCCGATGCCCTAGAACTGACCAAGGCGATGGATGCCGCCCTGGCCCTCGACAAGCTGGCGATCGACAAGCTGGCCGACGACCACGAGTTCTGCCGCAGGATCCATCTCGACCTCGTCGGGCGGGTTCCCACTACCGCGGAGACAAGGAAGTTTTTGGCGGCGCCCGCCGCAAGCCGCCGGGCCGAACTGGCCAAGGGCCTGCTGGCCTCGCCCCAATTCACCGAGGTTTGGGCCTCGACGCTTCACCTGATCCTGATGGAACGGCTCGGAGACAACGCCGAGTGGGACGGCTTCCTCAAGGAGTTCGCCTCCTCGAACCGTTCGTTCCGCGAACTCACCGCGCAAATGCTCGACCCCGGCGCGGCGACGGCCCCCAAGGGATCCGGTTTCTTCCTTTCCAAGAGGCTGGAGAACTACGGGCAGAACCCCGTCGACTATCCGGCGCTCACGCGCGATGTGGGCCGGCTGTTCTTGGGGATGGACCTGCGCTGCGCCCAGTGCCACGACCACCTGACCGTGCCGTCGTACAAGCAAGTCCATTTCCAGGGCCTTTACGCCTTCACCCGGCAGATGGTGCTGGGTGAAGCCGCCAAGGCGACCATTGGCGAGAAGCCCGTGGCGGGCAAGGTGTCGTTCAGCTCGGTCTTCGACATGGAGAAAATGGAAACGGGGCCGTCGCTGCCCGGGCGCAAGCCGCTGGATGTGCCCGAGGTGAAGGCCGGCGAGGAGTACGCCGTGAAGCCCGACCGGAAAACCAAGTCGTCCGGCGTGCCCAAGGTGGCGATGATGCCGCTTCTGGCCAAGGCCGTGACCGAGGATGACCGCCTGGCGCGCACCTGGGCGAACCGCCTGGCGCGCGTTCTGCTGGGCAGGGGTATCGTTGAATCCCCCGACTTCGACCACCCCGGCAACCCGCCGGCCCTGCCGGAGACGCTCGACGCGATGGCCTCGGCGCTCCGCTCCGGCATGCCGCTGAAAACCTGGCTGGAGGGGTTCGTGAACTCGAGGCTGTACCAGGCTCCCTCGGGCCCCGCGGCGGGTACGGGCGCGGCGGCCTTTTCGCGCGCCCCGGAAAGGCCGCTCACCGGCGAGGCCCTTGCCGCCAGCGTCGAGACGGCGCTGGGCAACGGCAAGCGCGACGAGGCCCGGCTCAAGCGGTTCCGCCAGGTGTTCGGGCACCCGCCCCGCGAGCCGGATGAGGCCGGCCATCCCTCCGTGGAGAAGGCCCTGTTCTGGAGGAACGACCCGGCGGTGAGGGCCATGATGGCGCCCATGTCCGGCAACCTGATGGAACGGCTGCTCAAGCTGGAGGGACCGGCGCTCGCCGAGGAACTGTTCCTGTCGCTGCTGGGCCGGCCGCCCTCCACCGAGGAACGGGACGCGGTGCTGGCGGCGGTCGCCAAGGCTCCCCAGCCGCAGGAAGGCAGGCGGATCGCCGTGTGGGCGCTCTTGGCCTCCACGGAATTCCAGGTGAACCATTGAGGAATCAGCGATGAACTTCCTGTCGGAACACCGTTTCTCAAGGCGCTCGTGGCTGGCCGGGATGGCCGCCATGGCCGGCGGCCTGGCGCGGGGGAACACCCCGTCGGACAAGCAGTTGCTGCTCATCTGGCTTGATGGCGGCCTGAGCCAGCTGGAAAGCTGGGATCCCAAGCCGGGAACCAGGTTCGGCGGGCCGTTCCGCTCGATCCCGACAAGCGTCACCGGCATCCGCTACAGCGAGATGCTGCCGCTGACGGCGCGCCACGCCGACAAGATCGCCGTGGTGCGGAACATGTCGACGCAGGACAACTCGCACTCCGCCGGCGTCGCGCGCATCCAGCGGGGCGACCCGAAGAACCGCGGGGTCGATTACCCCTACCTGAATGTCGCCGCCGGCCGCTGGCTCGGCCCCAAGGCCGCGGGGATGCCGGCGTCGATGGTGATCAAGCCGGGCAACGGCGGGTTCCTCGTGAGCGAGACGGGGTTCCTCGGGGCCAGGCACGCGTCGCTCGCGCTGGGTGACGGCAAGCCGCCGCCCCTTCTCGACCGTTCCGCCGACATCACCGCGGCGGAGGACGACGCCAGGCTCTCGCTCCGCGACACGCTCGACCGCATCGGCGCCAAGGCCAGGGGATCGTCCCTCGCCGTGGCCAACTCCGAGACCTACCGGCTGGCCGAGACCCTGCGTTCACGGCGCGACCTTTTCGACCCCTCGCGCCTGGACGCCAAGTCGGTGGAGCGCTACGGCGACTGGGACCTGGGGCGGCACATCCTCCAGGCGCGCGGATTGCTCGAGGCCGGCGTCAGGATCGTCAAGGTGATCTCCTACGGCTGGGACAGCCATGGCGACCATTTCAACGGCAGCATGTCGCTCATGCCCAAGCTCGACAGGCCGCTGTCGGCCCTGCTTGAGGACCTTTCGGCGCGCGGCATGCTCGACCATGTGCTTGTCGTGGTCTTCTCGGAGTTCGGAAGGACGCCCCGCATCAACGGCCACTTGGGGCGCGACCATTGGCCCGAGGCGTGGTCGGTCGCCATGGCCGGCGCCGGCATCATCCCCGGGCAGGCGGTGGGCGAGACCACGGCCGACGGCGTCGAGGTGAAGGGGCAGGCGTTCGACATCGGGCACATGTTCCACACCTGGTTCGCCGCCCTTGGCGTGTCGACCTCCGCCGTCCATTACGAGCAGAACGGACAGCCGCTTCCCCTGGCTCACGAGGGAACCCACGCGGTTCGCGCCCTCCTGCGCCGCCCGCCGGAGCACGCCAAGTGAAAACCGCCGTCTTCAAGGGCCTCAAGCCCCTCAACCTCGATTCGCAGATGGCCTGCCTGGCCAGCCGGGGCGATCTCCTCGCGGCGGGCGGATTTGACGGCGTGGCCCGTTTGTTTCGCCTGGAGTCGCGCGAGTTGAAGGAGGCGGGCACCTGTTCCGGCCTATCCGGATGGGTCACCTGCCTGGCGTGCGGCGAGGGCGGCCTGGTGGCCGGAGCCGACAGCCAGGGAAACGCCATGGCCTGGCGCGGCGGGAAGCCGCTGTGGTCGCGCAAGGCCCTGAGTCCCACCTGGCTTCGCAAGGCGGCCACCTCCCCCGACGGCGCCACGCTGGCCCTCGCGGGGCGGGACGGCACGCTCCGGCTTTTGGCCATGGACAGCGGCGCCACCCGCGCCGAGCTGCCCATCGGGGATGACCTGATGGCCCTGGCTTGGAGCCGCGACGGCAAGAAACTCGCGGTGGGCGGCCTCCGGGGAGGCGTGACCATCGTCGGCGCCGGGGGCGCCAAGCAAGCCTCGTTCGAGGTGCCCGGGTTTTTCAAGGTTGTCCGCCTCCAGGAAGTCGGCGGCATCCGGGTGCTGGAATGGGGGCCGGGAGATTCGGTTCTCGCCGCCGCGGGCGCCGAACCGGTGACTGGCGGCTTTGTCGAGGCGATTCCCAAGGTGGTTCTTCTGGCTCCGGGCGGCAAAGTCCTGCATGAGTCAAAGCTTGGCACCGAGAAGGACGGGTTCGCCCTGGCTGGAGCCTGGCATCCCGAAGGCTGGCTGGCTTTGGTCGTGAGCGGACAGCCGGGATCAGGAAAGCTGCATCAGGTGGACCCGGGCACCGGCAAGCCGGCGGGTTCGCTGGCGGTGGTCAACCCGCACGGCCTGGCGCTGGGCGGGGCCGACCTGGCTTTTGTTCTGACGACGAACGCCAACAGCAGCGGCAACGGCCGGGTCAAGGACGACAAGGGCGGATATCGGGCCAACCATTCGGTGCTGTCGGGCATCACCATTTCCTGATGAAAACGGCGACCTTCGGGTTGGCGCGACCTTTCCGGTGGTGACGGCGGAACAATCGGCCAACCTCCCGGCACGCTTTCTTGTCATGGCGTGGGAAACCCGTAAAATCATGATGCCTCCAGTCGATGCCGGGGCCGGGGCGGTTGCCTCTCCTGGACAGGCTCGGCACTCGTTTCGCACCACACCGACGGAAGTAACAAGGGGACTAAGAACCATGAAGTTCATGCGCGTGACGGCTTTCGGCCTGGCGCTAGCCATGCTCGCGGCGGGCACGGGCCTCGCCTTCCAGGGCAAGGACAACAAGAAGACTCTCGAGGCGCTCGACGCGCTGGCCAAGGCGGGCAACACCGCCGAGGCGGGCAAGAAGGCCGCCGGGGACCTTGACATCGAGAGCGTGATGCGCGCCTTCAAGCCCCGCGCCAAGGGCGGCTTCGGCGTGGGCGCCAAGGCGGGCCTTGTTCCCGCCAACCAGGACGGCATCGAGGCGGTGCTTCCGAACCTTCAGAAGAAGGGCGTTGCCAAGAGCGACGAGGCCAAGATGGCCGAACCCCTCACCGAGTTGGCCCACCGCGTGGCGGCCATCGCCGCGGTCACCGCCCACATGGGTCCCGAGAAGGACCAGGGCGTCAAGACCAAGAAGAAGTGGGCCGAGTTCAACGAAATGATGAAGGAAGGCGCCGAGTCGCTCGCCTCCGCCATCAAGGAAAAGAAGTGGGCCGATGTGAAGAAGGCCGCCGGCAAGATGAACTCGAGCTGCAGCGAGTGCCACTCGGTCTTCCGCGACTGACGCTTCCGACAATCCTTCAAAGGAAGGGGCCGGGGATTGTTCCCCGGCCCTTTTCATTGGCGCCCCGGATGCCGGTTCACCTCTTTGCGGCCAGGTGCTTGTCGAACCAGTTGGCGAACTGCTCAAGGTCCTTGTCCATGCCCGCCCAGCCATGGCCGGCCCCCCGCTTGATGACAAGCTCGCCGGCGATGCCCTTTTCCTTGAGGGCGGCCATGAATGTGTCGGCCTGCGACTGCGGCACGAGAAGGTCGCTTGTTCCCTGGACCAGGTAAACGGGGGCGCTTCCGGCACTGATGTGGCTGATGGGGGAAATCTCCTTGCCGATCCGCTCGCGCTCCTTCTCGTCGGTGATCAGCCTGAATTGCCCGGTGAGCTTGTCCTGGGTGTGGAAGTCGAAGGCGGGCGGCAGGTTCTTGAGCAGGTGCGGCTTGCCGAGCATCACCTCGCCCGGCTTTGTCCAGTTGAGGAAGTCGGTTGGCGGGAAGAAGCAGGCGACGGCCTGGCAGCCCGAGGGTTGCCGGTCGACGGGATCCTTGGCCTTGGCGTCTCCCGGCCGGTGAACCATGCCCAGCATCAGCGACAGGTGCCCGCCGGCGGAACCGCCGGTGACCCCGATCGCGCCGGGATCAACCTGGAACCGGGAGGCGTTGGCGCGGATCCAACGCGTCGAGCGGTGCATGTCGTCGAGGATTTCAGGGATGGTGAAACGGGGCTGGCTGCCGTGGCACACGGCGAAGACCTGGTACCCGGCCTTGCACAACGGAGCCGCGGTGGCCGCGTTGATGGCGTCGGGATTCGAGAACCATCCGCCTGAAACCACCCAGACAACAGCTTTGCCGTTGGGCTTGGCCGGGACGAAGCGGTCCATCGTGAGCGACATGCCGTACTTGCGGCCGTAGATCAGGTCGCGGTCACGCGACGCGATTCCCTCGGGCAGCGGCGGAGACTGCCCCGCCGAGGCGATGGAGAACAGGAGGAACATGGCGGCCATGGCCGGCTCCGTCTGGAGGGGAAAAGCCGGAGCCTAGCAGACCGCCACGCGGCAGTCATGAGAAAGGGCGAAAAGGCCCGTTGACTCACGCGGTTTTCAACAGGCCGTGGTCGTCGCAATGGCTTCCGTGGGGATGGTGCAGGTGGCCGCCGACGAGGTAATCGACATGGTCGCCATGGGGAACGGCCTCGTGGCCGCAACCGGGGCCGTGGCGGTGGCCGGCATCATGGCCGCCGCATGCGTGCGCCGGCGTGCAGGCGGCGGGGTTGTTGGCGTCAACCGGCAGGGAATGCTCCTCGATGCCGTGGGAGCCCACATGATGCAGGTGGCCGTCGTGGAGGTAATCGACATGGTCGCCATGCTTGACGGCGGTGTGGCCGCAACCGGCGCCATGCTTGCGGTCATGGTTCGCGCAGGGCATGTTCAAGCTCCTTCTTCATCGTTTGGCGCGGGTTGCGCCGCCAACTCGGCGGCGTGTTCCAGCGCGGTCGTGACCATGTCGGCGACATGCCGATCGGCCAATGCGTAATGGAGGTGGTTGCCGTCGCGTCGGCGGGTCACCAGCCCTTCGGAGCGCAGCAGGCGGAGCCTTTGGGAAACGGTGGGGAACTTTTCCCCCAGGGTTTCCACCAGCTCGCCGACGCAGCGCTCCTGTTGGCCGAGCAAGACCAGCAGGCGCAACCTGGCCGGGTCCCCCATGGCCCGGAACAGGGCCGCGGCGCGTTCCAGCGCCTTTGGCGACGAGGCAATCGCGTCCAATTCCTTGCGGTTTGCCGGACCATGTTCATGGCCAAGGCACCCCGGAGTGGAATCGGCGGAATCGCCTCCTGTTCTTGACTGTTTCATTACTTAATAAAATAGACAACCAGTGCCACGAAGTCAAGGCCCGTGGTACAACCATCTCTTCTTCCGGAGATTCACGCGATGAAGGCGCTGTTGACGCTGCTCCTCACCCTTGGTGCCGATCCGTTGCCCGAACCTGCCAAGCTTCCCGCGCTGGCGGATTGGCCCGACCCGCTCACGGCCCTCGACGGGACAAAAATCACCACCCCGGAGGCTTGGAAAACCAAGCGAAGGCCCGAGATCGCCCGCCTGTTCGACCACTACATGTATGGCGCCATGCCCAAGGCCCACGGGCCCATCGTCGCCAAGGTGCGCCATGAATCGAAAACCAGCGCCATGTGGGTGCGGGAACTGGATGTGGCCGTGGGGCCGGACGCGCCCGTCGTGCGCCTGCTGGTGGTCCTGCCGCCCCCGGGCCGGGCGCCCAAGGCCGTGTTCGTGGGGCCCAATTTCAACGGCAACCATGTTGTCCTGCCCGATCCTGGCATCGCGATCACCAAGGCCTGGGTTTATCCCGACCGGATGAACTCCAAAAACAACCAGGCCACCGAGGAGGGCCGGGGCAAGGGACTGGCGCAATGGAACGCGCCGATGATCGTTGAAAAGGGATACGGATTGGCCACCTTCTATGGGGGCGAGGTCGATCCCGACCGCGGCGAGGAGAGGGGCGGCCTCCAGCCTTGGCTGCGCGCCAGGGAAAGCCATTCGCCCGACCGGTGGGGAACGATCGCGCTATACGCCTGGGCCATGAGCCGGATGGCGGATGCGCTGGCGCAAGACCCCGCCACCGCCAAGGCGCCGCCGCTGGCGGTCGGCCATTCGCGGATGGGCAAGACGGCGCTCCTGGCCGCGGCAATGGACGAGCGGTTCGCGATGTCGTTCCCTCTTCAGGCCGGTTGCGGCGGCACGGCGCCAAGCCGCGGGAAGATCGGCGAGTCGGTGAAACAGATCAACGACCGCTTTCCCCACTGGTTCAACAGCCGTTTCAAGGAATTCAACGAACGGCCGGAAAAACTGCCGTTCGACCAGCACCACCTGGTCTCGCTGGCGGCTCCGCGGCCGGTGCTGTTCGCCAACGCGGTGGAGGACTCATGGGCCAATCCGGCCGGGCAGTTCGAGGTGTTGCGCGCCGCCGATCCGGTGTACCGCCTGTTGGGCGCGGGCGGATGCGACGCGCGTGAAATGCCCGCCCTTGGCGCGCTCACGGCCGGCACGCTGGGCTACTGGATCCGTCCCGGCAAGCACGAGATGAAGACCGACGACTGGCGCGTCTTCCTCGAATTCGCCGACCGGCACCTGCCGGGGGCGCGCTGAGCCGGCATGGCGCGCCGGGGGCTGGGTCCCGCCGACTGGCTTGTCCTGGCGGTCACTCCCGGGCTCCTGACCTCGCTGGCCAGTTGTCTTCTATTTTTTATCGTTGATATCCTCTATAAGGGCCGGCATGGCGGCCGGATGGAATGGATCCTGTTCTTCGGCACCATGGGCATGGTGCTCATCGGCAGGATCAGGCTGATTGACGACATCGCCAGGAAGGCCGGACTCTATTCCGCGGCCTTGGGCGGGTTGGTCTGGGCCGGCCTGGCCATCTACATCGAGCCTCCCGACGGTTGGCACAGGGCGGCGCACATCGCGGTGATGGGCGCCCTAGTGGCCACGGGCTTCTGGGTCACCCGCCTGCTGGTGGCCGACACGACCGACTTGGATGACGACGACGAGGTGGAAGGCCAGGGGCTTCTGACGGCCAGCGGCCTCGAGGATGATCCCGCGCAGCGGTTGCGGGACGAGGTGGAAAGCGCCGCCGGCAGGCAAGGCCACAAGGCTTCCCGCAGGCGAAACCGTGTCCGCAAGCCGCCCGGCGGCACGGTCGTGATGTTCTGCCTGCTCACGCTTCCCTTGTTCGGCCTGGGGCAGGCGCTGATCCCGACGGATGAACCGGCGCGGCGCTGGTGGTCGCTGCTGCTGCTCATGGGGTACCTGGCCAGCGGATTCCTGCTGCTGATGACCTGCTGCTTCCTGGGGTTGAGGCGCTACGCGGCGCGCAAGGGAATCAGCATGCCGGCCGGAATGTCGGCGGCATGGCTGGGGACGGGGTCGGCGTTGGTGGCATTGGTGGTGATGGGGGCGGCGCTTGTGCCCAGGCCCGCCGACAGCGGCGTTTTTGGCATGGTGATGAGGCTCGCCTCGGGAGACCTGGACGCGGGCCAGGCGGGAAAAAACACCTCCACCGGCTTCTTCCAGGATAAGGCGAAGCTCCAAGGTTCAGCGACTGATCCCGCCGCCAAGGAGGAAAAACCTGAAGGCGGCCGGAAGGGACCGGGAAGCAGGCAGGGAAAGGAATCCCCCGGAACCAGTGACAAGGCGGAACCGGCCAGGGATGCGCCTGATCGTTCATCCGGACGCGAGCCGCCGCCGGCGGAAAAAAATGACCTGGCGGGTCGAGTTCGTGAGATCGTCTCGGGAATGTGGCCGGCGCTGAAGGTCGCCGTGGCGGTCGGCCTGGTCACCCTGCTGGCCCTCTTCCTGCTGTGGCGGATGGCGCGGGGAAACAACGACCTTGAACTGCTGGAGCGCTGGCTCGGCAAGGTGTTCGACTGGTGGGAGAGGCTCTGGGGAGTTTCCCCAAGGCGGCGCCGGGCCAAGGCTGGCCAACCCGATGCAAGCGGCGGAACGGATTGGAAGTCCTTTGGCGAGTTCGCCAATCCGTTCGAGGGCCGGTATCCGCTGGAGGGGCCCGAACTGGTGCGCGAGGTATACGCCGGCGTGGTGGCTTGGTCGCGCGACAACCGCGCGCCCCCCCGGGAATCGGAGACGGCGAGTGAGTTCACGCGGAGGCTCGGAGGGCTGAACCCGGCACTGGCGGAAGGACTGGCGGTGCTGGCCGACCAGATGGACCGCGTGGAATACGCGCCCTGCATGCCCGCGGCCGTGCCACGCGAACCGTTGCGCGAACTGTGGATCCTGCTCGGGGCCTCGGGCTGAATCAGCCCAAGGGGGCGAAGTCGGCGTGGGTGGTGCCCAAGGGCTGGGACAGCAATTCCTTGGCGGCCTTTTCCAGCCTGTCGACAATGCCCGCGAACAGCCTTCGGCCCTTCTCGGCCGTGGCAAGGTCGGGCCTGCCGGTGAATCCTTCCCGGGTGCGGTGACGCATGTCGCGGCTGAGGAAAACCCCTTGGATGTTGTCATCCACCAGGGTGCCGGCGTCGCGCCTTTCGGGCTTCACCAGTTCCGGACGCAGGTGGAGCATCATCGAGGTCTCAAATTCGCAGGCATGGCCGACAAACTTGTGCCGGCCCTCGAGCACCTCGCCGAGCAGGTCGTCGGCAACGGCCCAGTAGGATGCCGCGGCGAGCAGGGCCCTGTCGTTGATCGGCTGGAGCATGCGCGCGGCGACCTTCATCGGGTCGATGTTGCCGCCATGGCCGTTGAGGAACCAGATCCGCAGGAAGCCGTCGCCCAGCAGCGACTTGCCGATGTCGCGAAGCGTGGAGATGTAGTTGTCGAGCGAGGAGTCGAGGGTGGCTCCGAAGCGAAGGTGATGGGCGCTGGCGCCAAGCCACACGGTGGGCGTGATGGCGACGCTTGCGGGCAGGCGTGACTCGAGCGCCTCGGCGACCGCGGTGCACAGGATGGTGTCGGTTCCGACGGGCATGTGGGGGCCGTGCTGCTCGACGGCGGCGATGGGCACCACGACAAGGGTGTTGGCGCGGTCGAGCGCGGCGATCTGCCGGGCGGTGAGTTCGTGGAACTTCATCAGTTGGCTCCGGTGGGGCTGATGAACTGCAGGTTAGCTGGAAACATGAACCGGAACCACTGTTTCAAAAGGTGAATTGGAACCTCGTTCCAAACGAATGGAACGCGCCGTCGCGGGATCCGGGATCGTTCTTGCCCATGAGGCCGGTGGTGTACACATAATTCATCATCATGCTGGCGTTCGGGTTGAGGAACCAGTTGAGACCCAGGGTGATGGCGTTGAGATTTCCTCCGCGTGTCTTGCCTTGGCTTGTTCCATCGGGAACCTGAAACTGTCCGCGGTAAAAATCGAACTTCGTCGTGACTTCCCAGGCGCCGATACCGGGCGCCGATGATTCGTCGCCACCGCGAAGGACCCGGAAATTGCGCGCGGGCAGGACTTGGCCGTAGGCCGGGAACTTGGGATTGAGGGTGCGGTGGTCGCCCGGCGTGAGAAAGTAGAGCGCCTCGGTGCTGAAACCATCGAAATAAAGGTCACCCACCGATTTCACCTTGGAGGGCAATGAACCGTCGGAACGGGGCAGGCCATTGATGTACGAGTTGTTGAACCATTGACCGTCATACATGGCACCCAGGGACAGGGGACCCCACGACTGGTTGTAGTTGAGCGAGACGATCTGGGTGCCATCGTTTGTGTAAAACCGCCCCGAGTTGACCAGCGTGGGAACCTGCTGGGAGGTGCCAGCCCGGAGCAACGGTTGGACTGTCACCGCGCTTCCGGGCAGTTCGATGCCGCGGATGTAGGGGTTGCCGCGCACCGATCCGGAAAAGCCAAGGCACATCCACCGCTGGTTGTCCTCGTCGAGGATAGGCATGAGGCAGGTCCTGATGTCGTAAGCCATGGCGCCGGTG
>VGXS01000032.1 GCA_016873225.1 Planctomycetota bacterium
TAGTTTCCCTTTTAGCATCGGGAAACCAACCAAACCTTGCCGCAAGGACTGGATCATATCCTCGCCAGCGGCTTGTCGGCCTTGCCGCGGCGGGCGCGCTTGGCGATCTGGTCGGCATAGGCCTGGCGGCGATCGACAAAGAACATGCCGGCGCGCTGGTCGCGGAAGCGCACCCTCCAGTGGGTGGCCAGCGCCAACAGTCGCTCGGGAAAGGCCGCCTCGCCGCGCCCCTCGCCGTAGCCGCCATCCCTGAAATACCCGCCATGGGGCAGCGCCGGGCGCGCCACCCTGGACGCGCCGCCGGGTTCCCGCAACGCCTGAACATCGTTGATCCAGCGTCCGGTGATGAGGTTGGCCGAGGGAAATGGCGCGGCGTTGCCCCAAAGCACCTTGTCGCGGGGGCCGTTGGGATTGCAGAACCACGGGAACACGGTGCGCATGCAGCACGAGAAATAGGCGTATTCCAGCGGGCTGTAATCCCTTTGCCGGAAAATGAACAGCACCTCGCGGTCCTGCTCGCGCACGAAACGGCGCACCTCGGCGGCGAAGCGGGCGTCGGTCACATGCCGGTACCCTTCCCCCAGGTCGTTGAACACCAGGATGCCGCTGTTGTAATGGGACGACCCGTGGATGTAATTGATGCCGTGCGGCATGCGCCGGCCCGGTCCCCGCGGGATTTCAGGCAGCGTGGCCGACTGCCTGACACGGTCGGCCAGGAACCTTCCCGTCGCCGTGATGATGGCATCGTCGTCGGGGGCGGCGACCGCCGGGTCGCGGGCCGTGCTGAACACGACATTGTCGTGCCAGATCTTCCGGCCCGTGGAGGGGTTGGTTCCGGTCACCCAGGGATGATCAAGGGAAACCAGGCCCGCGGGCATCGGCCGCCGGCGGGTGATGTCAAGCACATTGAGGATGCCATATCCGTTATGGAAAACCTGGTAGGCCCAGTTCGGCAGGACCATCGCCCAGTAACGGGCGATGTCGGCGAAGCGGGGGGCACCGGCCGAAGCGGCATCGAGCGCCGGGGCGCTCATCGGCCGCCGGTCGGACAGGCGCCCTGGGGCCGCACCCCATCGGGAAGTCCCGACCCGGGGGCGGGGCGCGCCCCGAACGCGTTGTTCCAGGCCCGCCTGATGAGCGCGAAAAGCCCGAAGGCCTGCAGGGGCGCCTTGTAAAGCTTCGTTTTGTTTTCCTTTTCGCCCCAGTCGGCGACATCGTCGTGGAAAAGGTACACCTCCCAGAGGGTCTCGTCGGGGTCGGTGATCCACAGCTTCGTCTGCCTTGCGTAGCAGCATTTCACATCGTCCTGCTCGCCGATGCGGGCGCCCACCTTCCTGAGCCTGGCCTCGATGTCGCGAAGGCGCTCCATGGTGGTCACGCGCAGTCCCAGGTGGTTGAGCGGACCGCCGGCGCAGGCCCTCTTGGGCTTCAGCGAAAGCACCAGGGGTGGATCACTTGTCTCAAACTTGGCGTAGTCGGGGTAGAACTTCGCCGGCTGGCAGCCCAGAAGCGCGGCGTAAAACGCCACCGAACGCTCGAGGTCTGAGACATTGAGCGAGGCATGGAACTTCACCAGCCCCCTCTCCTCCTCGGGCGTGCGGTTCTCGGCCCGGATTCCCTCTCCCATGATCGCGGACATGCGTTCCCCTTCCTTTCACTTTCCCTTGGCTTCCAACGAAATGTCGGTCTTTCCCGTATCCGGAATCTCCACGCTCCAGGGCGTCTTGTCGGCCTTGGACAGCGCCGGCTGGCGGATCCGGCCGGCCAGCGCGGGGTCGAGGGTCACCTTGTATTTGCCGGGCGACACGCCATCGCCGTACGGGAAGGTCTTCATCGTGAAGCTGCCGTCGGTTTGCAGCAGGCTTGACGGGTTGTCCTTGGCCCAGGCGTTGCCGGCATCGGGCACGAAGATGACGCTGCCGGCCGTGAGCGGCTGGCCCTTGTGGGTGAGCTTGCCCGCGGCGGGAACCAGCTTGGGGCGGTCGCCGCAACCGGCGAGCAGGATGAGGGCCATGGCCCAAATGGCGGGGCGGCGCATCACGGTGTCCCCATGGTTCAGTCGAGGCTGACGACCTGCCCGTCGGCGGGGCGGATGAGCAGACGCACGGTGGCCTGCGGGGTGCCGTACTTGAGCGAGCGCACGCTGCCGTCGGCCAGAGCGAACTGCGGGCCGCCCGCGGAGGATGGAGTGCCCCAGTTGCCGCCGCCGCAGCTTTCCGCGCCGACCGTCCAGCCGGCGCCCGAGGCCCGGTCGGGAAAGGCGATCAACTGGGTGTCGGAATAAAGCTCGTCGCCGCACCGCCCCGTGCCGCCCGTTCCACCCATCACGAACGGCTCGTCCCAGTACCACGAACCGCTGGCCACGGCGCTGGCCGCCATCGCCTTCTCACCGAAAATGATGGTGTTGCTGGTGCCGTCGAGGATGGCCGCGACGGGGGTCACATTTCCCCAACCGGAATAGGTGGTCTTGCAGACTTGGTCGTTGGAGGCGTAGTCGCTGCGGGCGCTGGCGCCCTGTCCGGCATCGTTGTAGCCCCAGCCTGGGTAAACGGTGTCGGTGGCCGGCACGGCCTTGGACTGCGCCGCCCTGCGGCTGGGCATGTACAGCGTCTTGACGGCGGTGGTGAAGCACAGCACCGGATCCTTGTAGAGCTGTTCCTGCTCGATGTAAGGAAGCAGCGAGTAGAAGGTGCTGCCCAGTTGCTTGCTGGGCTGGGCGTTGGGGTTGCCCCAGCGAGGCCGGAAGGAACCGTAGCCGGGGATGGTGGTGAAGGCGTTGGGGGTGGTGTAGGGGGCGGTGTTGTTGCCGACGCTGTAGTCGTAGCCGCCGCTGTTGGGGAAATGTCGGTTGGCCGACTCGAAGCTGAGCGCCGCGACGCCGAGTTGCTTGAGGTTGTTGGCGCTGCTCATGCGGTTGGCGGCCTCGCGCACCTTCTGCACCGCCGGAACCAGGAGGCCGATGAGCACGGCGATGATGGCGATCACCACGAGCAGTTCGATGAGGGTGAAACCGTGCCGGATTCGGGCTTGGCTGGCCATAAGCTGATTCCCGAAAGCAATGACATCTGCCCTATCGACAAGATGTTACTGCCGGCTTCTCGCGTGTCAATGAAAATCAAGCGGAAGAAAAGGCCGATGGCCTCGATTCACCTATAGTTACTGCATGAGGGAATGGAGGTCCCAAAGTGTCGGCAGATCCGCTGCAACCGCAGAAATGCTCCGATCTCCTGGCCGCGCTGGCCGCGCCTGAACGGTTGCGGGTCGTTCGCCTTCTTGCTGAAAAACCCCACAATGTGACCGAGATCACCAAGGCCCTCGGCATCGCCCCCCTGAATGTCTCGCACCACCTCACCGTGCTCAAGGCCGCCAACCTGATCCATGGCGCCAAGCGGGGCCGCTTCGTCATTTACTCCCTTGTCGAGGGTGTACTGGCCCAGGTGGAGCAGGCCGGGCAACCATGCGAGGCCATCAACCTCGGTTGCTGCTGCGTCACCCTGCCCAAGGCCCCGGGCGACTGAAGCCGGGCAAGCCCCGGCCCCATCCGCTTGACCATGCCCGCGCCATGCCCGACCATCGGTCCTTCCAACGAAGGAGAAACGATGATGGGCCTGATGATGGTGGCGCTCTCGTGCGCCCTGTTCGGCGCGCCGGCGCGCGGGGTGGTGCTTATCGTGGCCGACGACCTCGGCGCCCGCGACCTCGGCTGCGACGGCAGCAAGTACCACAAGACCCCCAACCTCGACGCGCTGGCCAAGTCGGGCGCCCGCTTCAGCCAGGCCTCGAGCGCCTGCCCCGTCTGCTCGCCCAGCAGGGCCGGCATCATGACCGGCAGGCACCCCGCGCGCTTCGGCGTCACCGACTGGCTGCCCGGACGGCCCGACATGCCCGGTCAGCAGCTGGCCCGCCCGAAGCTGCCCGACGGCCTGCCCACCGACGCCGTCACGATTGGCGAAACCTTCTCCAAGGCCGGTTTCGCCACAGGCTACATCGGCAAATGGCACCTTGGCGGACAGGGCAAGGGCCCGTCCGAGCAGGGCTTCGCCTTCCACAAGGCCGCCAGCGCCGCGGGGTCTCCCGCCAGCTATTTCGCCCCCTACCGGTCCGCCAACGGATCGGTCATCCCCGGCCTGGAGCAGGCTCCGCCGGGCGAGTACCTCACCGACAGGCTTTCCCGCGAGGCCGCCGACTTCATCCGCGCCAACTCCCAAAAGCCGTTCCTGCTGGTGCTGGCCCACTACGCTCCCCACACCCCGATGAAGGCGCCCGAGGCCACCGTGGCGAAATACGCCAGGGGACGCCCCGGCCAGCAGGGCAACCCCGTCTACGCCGCCATGATCGAGCACCTCGACAACGGCGTCGGCCTCATCCTGCAAACCCTCAAGGAAACCGGACGCGACGCCGACACCATCGTGGCCTTCACCTCCGACAATGGCGGCCTGTGCACGCGCGAGGGCCCCGAAACCCCCGCCACCAGCAACGCCCCGCTGCGCGAGGGCAAGGGGTACCTCTACGAGGGCGGCATCCGCGTGCCGCTGATCATCCGCGCGCCGGGCCACGAACCCCGCGTGATCGACGCGCCCGCCAATGGAATCGACCTGTTCCCCACCTTGGCCGAGCTTTCGGGAGTCAAGGCCGATGGCCCCGCCGACGGCGTTTCGCTGGCCGGGGCCCTTAAGGGAGAAGCGGTCGCGAGCCGGCCCCTGTTCTGGCACTACCCTCACTACGCCAACCAGGGTGGCAAGCCGGGAGGCGCCATCCGCGACGGTAGGTGGAAACTCGTGGAGTTCTACGAGACCGGCCGCCGCGAACTGTTCGACCTGCAGGCCGACCCTTCCGAAAGCCGCAACCTCGCCCTCGACCAGCCCGACCGCGTGGCGGCCATGGCCAAGGCGCTCGACGCGTGGCGGAAGCAGGCCGGCGCGATCATGCCCACTCCCAACGCCGACTACAGGCCCAATCCCCCCGGCAAGGACGGCGTGATCCGCGTTCTGGGGTCCACCGCCCGCGTGGAGGGCGCCCAACTCCGGTTCGAACCCCAACCCCACAAGAACACCCTGGGATTCTGGGTCCGCCCGGCCGACTTCGCCTCCTTTGAAATCACCGTCGAGAAGGAGGGCCCGTACCTGCTGCGGGTGGTGCAGGGGTGCGGCAAGGGTTCCGGCGGCGCCAAGGTCGCCTTTGGCGTGGCCGGAACCACCTTGGAATACACGGTTGAGGACACCGGCGGCTTCCAGAACTGGGCCACCCGCGAGGTCGGCACCGTGAACCTCAAGCCCGGCCGGGCCACCATCACCGTCAAGCCGCTCACCAAGCCCGGCGTCGCCGTCATGGACCTCCAGGAAATGACCCTCACCCCCGCCAAGGGAACCAACTGATGTCGATCCTTCTTGTCGCCCTTGTCTCGCTGGGCCAGCCCGGCCCCGAAGGGGCGGTCCGCGCCTCGCTCGCGCCGTTCGTCGCCTCAGGCGACATCGCCGGCGCCGTGGCGGTGGTGGGCGACGCCAAGGGCGTCATCGCGCTTGAGGCGCTGGGCAAGCGCGACCTGGCCGCCGGCGACGCCATGCCCAAGGACGCCCTCTTCCGCATCGCCTCGATGACCAAGCCCGTCACGGCGCTCGCGGTCATGCAACTGGTGGAGGCGGGCAAGGTCGACCTCGACGCCCCCGTGGCCAGGTACCTGCCCGAGTTCCGCGACATGCCACTGGTGAAGGAACGCACCGGCAGCCGGGTGGTTCTCGACAAGCCCGCACGCCAACCGACCGTGCGCGACCTCATGCGGCACACCTCGGGCCTGCCGGGCGGCTATCCTAAGGGGCTTGAAAAATTGTATGAGCGCCGCGACCTGCCACTCTCGGTGAGTTCGCTGGCGCTGGCCCAGAGGCCGCTTGAGTTCGAGCCCGGCTCGAAATGGGCGTACTGCAATCCCGGCATCGACACATTGGGCCGCCTGGCCGAGGTTGTTTCGGGAACCCGCTTCGAGGACCTCCTGCGCGACAGGATCCTCCTTCCCCTGGGCATGAAGGACACCTCGTTCTACCCGTCGGCGGAATCGCTGAAGCGGCTGGCCACCAACTACGACCGCAAGAACGGCGGCCTCGTTCCGGTGGGGACGCCTTTGATGGGGCCGCCGCAGGGGGCGCGGTTTCCGGTGCCAGCGGGCGGCCTCTACTCCACCGGCGCCGATCTGGCCCGCCTCTACCGCGCCATGCTCGCCGGGGGCGAACTCGATGGCGCCAGGGTGATCAGCGCCGCGTCGCTCGCCGAGATGACCCGCCTGCAAACAGGCGACCTGCCGTGCGGGTTCGTCGAGGGCATGGGATTCGGCCTGGGCTGGGCGCATGTCCGCGAACCCATGGGCGTCACCGCCATGCTGTCGCCCGGCACCTACGGCCATGGCGGCGCCTTCGGCACCCAGGCCTGGATCGACCCCGGGCGCGGCCTGTTCATCGTGCTGCTCATCCAGCGCGCCGGCCTGGGCAACGGGGACGCCTCCCCCATGCGCGAGGCCCTGCAAAAAGCGGCGGTCGCGCTCCCGCGCCGCTGAGGGTGGCGAAACCGGCCACCGGCCGATAGAATGCGCTGTCTGGCCCGGGCAATCCGCGGCGAGACGCCGGGAGGGGACCCACGCAAAGGGAAGTTGTGAACCTGGTCAGGCCGGAAGGAGCAGCCATAAGCAGCGCCCCCTTGTGCAGTGGATCATCCTCTTCCGGCGTCCCGCCGCGGCCTCCGGGCCCATCGGCTGGACGCCGGAAGCCTTTCTTGACTTCGCTTTACCCGTAAAGAGACGCGCGGAGATGGCGAAAACCCGCACGGATGGCAAGAACCCCAAGCCCGAGCCGGAACCGGCACCCACAACCGGCTACACCGTGCTGGCGCGCCGCTACCGACCCCAGGCCTTCGGGGCGCTCGTCGGGCAGGAGGCCACCGCCAAGGCCCTGGCCAACGCCATCCTCTCCAACCGCGTCGGCCACGCCTACTTGTTCACGGGCCCCAGAGGCGTCGGCAAAACCTCCACGGCACGCCTGTTCGCGCGGGCCCTCAACTGCGAGAACGGCCCCACCCCCGAACCGTGCGGCGCCTGCGGCCCCTGCCGCGACATCACCGCCGGCGAGGAGGTCGATGTCATCGAGATCGACGCCGCCAGCCACACCGGCGTCGACAACATCCGCGAACTGCGGGCCAACGCCGGTTACCTGCCGGCCCGCTGCCGTTTCAAGATCTACATCATCGACGAAGTCCACATGCTTTCCGGCTCGTCGTTCAACGCGCTCCTCAAGACCCTCGAGGAGCCGCCGGCGCATGTGAAGTTCATCTTCGCCACCACCGAATACCACAAGATCCCCGCCACCGTGCTGTCGCGGTGCCAAAGGTTCGACTTCCGCGCCATCGGCGCGGGCACCATCGCCAGCCTTTTGGCCGACATCGTCGCCAAGGAGGGCCGCGAGGCCGAGCCCGCCGCGCTGGCCCTGGTGGCCCGGCAGGCCGCCGGCTCCATGCGCGACGCCCAGTCGCTGCTCGACCAGGCCCTGGCCTTCACCACCGGCACCCTCACCGCGCAGGCCGTGCACGACCTCCTCGGCTCGGGCAACGACACCCTGGTCGCCGGCCTCGCCTCCGCCGCCCTCGCCGAGAAGCCCGAC
This sequence comes from Planctomycetota bacterium, assembly GCA_016873225.1. GTDB lineage: Bacteria > Planctomycetota > Planctomycetia > Gemmatales > Gemmataceae > REEB421. Next base: position 7,641 of record VGXS01000032.1, read on the forward strand.
GAGGTGCTCCGCCTGCTCGACACGCCCGAGGGCATGGCGGTGAACCCGGCCCAGCTCCTCGAGCAGATGGCCTCGTGGTGGCGGGACATGATGGTGGTTCTGGCCGCGGGCGATTCCGGCCCGGAACTCGATGTCACCCCGAGGTACCGCGACACGCTCGTGGAATCGGCCAAGGGCCGCGACCTCGAGTCGGTGATGGCCGGCCTCGAGGTGCTCGACCATGCCATCGGCCGGCTGCGCAACACGGCTCACCCGAGGCTCGTGGTGGAGTTGGCGCTTGTGAGGCTCTCAAGGCTGGGCCAGGTGGTGGGAGTGGCGCAACTGGCCCTGTCGTTGGCGCAGCAGCGCGCCGCCGGGCCCGCGCAGGCCTCACCCGTGCCGCGCCCCTCGCTGGCGCCCCGGCCACCCGCCGCCCCGGAGCCCCCGCCAAAAAAAGCCCCGGCCGGGGACCGGGCGGTTCCGCCTGAGCCCCCGGCCGACGCCACCCCCGCGGCAACGGCCGGCCCGCGCCCGGCGCGGGAGGTTTGGCCTGAGGTGATCACGGCCGTGGGGCCGATGCTGGGAGGGCGGGCGGCCGCCGCCTCCCTGGTGGTCAGGGGACCCGGCGCCGTCGCCTTGGTCTTTCCCCCCTCCGCCAGGGCCGCCTTCGAATACCTGCAAGGTTCCGCCCCCCGCCTCGCCAAGATCGTCGAGACGCTCAGCCAACTCACCGGCTCAAGCCATGACGTGCACCTGGAACTGGAGCATGGCCCGGCCACCGCGACTCCGGAAAACCCCAAGCCCGAGGAACCCCGGGCAAACCCGATGGCCCGCAGGCTGGCCAAGGAAAGGGCGGAGGAAATACCGCTGGTGATGCGCGCGATGGAGGTGCTCAAGGCGACCGTCGTGCATGCCGACGAGGACTTCGCGAAGCCTCCCGAACCGGGAACGCCCTGACGCTTCGCGAAAAATATGCAAATATCGGGCCAAATCAGCCGATTCCCATTTATTTTATGGTGCCCCTTGTCTATAATGAGGTCGGCCTGAAGGCGCGATCGCCTGGGGCCGTCGGGGGAAATGCCTATGGCGGGCCGGAGGGAACCGGTCGGCGCGACCACGGTGCTGGGCCGGGTCCAGGAGATGCTGGGCCGGTTGCCCGGGCTTGGGCCCAAGAGTGCCGAACGCGTCACCCATTATCTGCTGAACGCGCCAAGGGCCGATGTCATGGCCCTGGCCGACGCCCTGCGCGAACTCAAGGACCGCCTGCGACGCTGCTCCACCTGCTGCATGCCGACGGAGGACGAGACCTGCCCCACCTGCCTCGACCCGCGACGCGACCCGGCGCTGGTGTGCGTGGTGGAGCAACCGCGCGACCAGGCGGTGGTGGAGCGCAGCGGCAGCTTCCGGGGCCATTACCATGTGCTGCACGGCAGGCTGTCGCCCCTTGAGGGCATCGGCGCCGACCGACTCACCATCGACCATCTCCTCGAGCGCGCCCGCGCGGGCCAGGTGCGCGAGGTGATCATGGCCACCAACCCCACGCTCGAGGGCGACGGCACGGCGCTATTCATCTCCGGCCTCCTCGCCCCCCTGGGCGTGCGCGTGACGCGACTGGCCCGCGGACTGCCCACCGGCAGCGTGCTTGAATTCGCCAACAGCCAGATGCTGGCCGACGCCCTGGAGGGACGAGGCGCCTTCTGACCGCGCCCGCAATCGCCATGCGCCTCGAACACTCGCTCTCGCAACGAATGTCGATCGACATGCGGCTGGCGCCCCGCATGATCCAGTCGATGGAAATCCTGCAGATGCCCGTCATGCAACTGCAGGAGCGCATCAACCAGGAACTCCAGGAGAACCCCGTCCTCGAACTCGTCCGCGAGCAGGACGCGGAGACGCTCGACCGCGACACCCTCCGCGAACTCCGCCGCGACGACGACATCGGCGTGCTCAAGATGGACCCCGTCGGCGGCGAGGCCGACTTCAACCGCCTCGACTCGATGACACGCGACTACGGCGACCTCATCGACACCGAGTCGCGCCCCTCGCGCGCCGGACGCGAGGACCTCGCCGACAAGCACCACGACCTGATGCAGAACGCCCCCGACCGCGAACCCTGCCTGCTCGACCACCTGCTCGAGCAGGTTCCGTTCATCGAGGCGCCGCCCGAGATCATTTCACTGGTGCGATACCTCGCCGAGGCCGTCGACGAGAACGGCTACCTCTCCGGCGACCTGCCGATGCTGGCGCTGGCGCACGATCCGCCCGTCGAGCTTGAGACGCTCGAGGACGCGCTCGACTGCCTCCAAAGGCTCGACCCGCCCGGCGTGGGCGGTCGCGACCTGAAGGAGGCGCTGTTGCTGCAGGTGAACCGGGGCACCCCCCGCGCCGAACTGGTGCGCCAGCTCATCAACCACCACCTCGAGGACATCCAGCACAACCGCCTGCCGGCGATCCAGAAGCGCACCGGCCGCGACCTCGCCGACATCCGCGAGGCGATCGAGGCGCTGCGGCACCTCAACCCGAGGCCCGGCGCCGGGTTCTCGGGCACCCGGGCCATGGCTCTCATTCCCGATGTCATCATCGAAAGGCAGGAGGACGGCGAGTATTCGGTGAGGCTCAAGGACGACCTGGTGCCCAACCTGCGGATGAACCCCGAGTACCGCCTTATGGCGAAGAATCGCCAGGCCGACCCGTCCACGCGCGACTTCCTCAAGCGCAAGGTCACCTCGGCCGAGTGGATCATCGACGCCATCGAGCAGCGCAAGAACACGCTCGAGCGCGTGACGCGCGCCATCGTGGCGAGGCAGAGGAAGTTCCTCGACATGGGGCCGGAGCACATCGAGCCGCTCAAGATGCAGCAGATCGCCGATGATGTCGGCGTGCATGTGACCACCATCAGCCGCGCGGTGGACGACAAGTACGCTCAGACGCCCCGCGGCATCCTGCCGCTCAAGCGGTTCTTCGGGGGTGGCACGACCACGGCGTCGGGCGAGGACATCGCCTGGGAGAACATCAAGCGCAAGCTCACCGAACTGGTGGCGGCGGAGGACAAGCGGAACCCGCTGTCGGACGAGGAACTGGTCGACCGCATGGGCAAGGAGGGGGTGCCGATCGCCCGCCGCACGATCACGAAGTACCGCAAGATGCTCAACATCCCCAGCTCAAGGGAACGCAGGGAGTGGTGACTTGAGGCGTTCCTACTACTCCGACACCATCTCTGATTTTCTTGCCAGAGATACCTTGTCAATTATCGGATCACTGACCCGGCACTCCGTTCATGCCGTTGAAACCACCCAAGCAGACGCTTGGCAGGAACAAATCGCAATACTGAAACATTCCCTCGAGCCTTTCGCCGGTTCCGGAGTGATCCACTTCGAATTCAACATTCCCCGGCTCGGAAAAAGGATCGACACCGTAGCCATTATCGGGTCGGTTTTGTTTGTCATCGAATTCAAAGTGGGAAGCGACCAGTTCGACGCGCATGCTATCGATCAAGTTTACGACTACGCTCTCGACCTGAAAAACTTCCACAAAACTTCCCACGACATCCATGTGGTCCCCATTTTGGTGGCGACTGAGGCGACGCAGTCCCCTTCCCGCCGGGATGTGAATCCGGCAGAAGACAAGCTCTTCCCACCGATTTGCAGCACAGGCGACCAATTAGGAGTTTTGATCAAAATCTTTGTTGAAAGGGTTAGCGCTAGCGTTATTGATGCCATGGCCTGGAATTCAGGCAGTTATTGCCCGACACCAACAATCGTTGAGGCGGCCATGGCGCTTTACGCCGGGCATGGAGTCGAGGAAATCTCAAGGAACGATGCGGAGGCCGTCAACCTCTCGGTGACCTCTAAAACCTTGGGCAAAATCATCGCTGAAGCACGCGATCGTTCCGAGAAAGCGATTTGTTTTGTCACCGGTGTGCCCGGCGCTGGAAAAACGCTGGTGGGTCTCAACATCGCCACGCAAAACATCGACAACGCTAACGACCTTTACAGCGTGTTCCTTTCAGGCAACGGGCCATTGGTCAGCATCCTTCGGGAGGCGTTGGCCCGCGACAAGGTGCAAAGGGAAGCCGAAAGAAAGATTAAAACCAAGCTGGGGCAAGCGCGCAGCGAGGTTAAGGCTTTCATTCAAAACGTACACCATTTCCGAGACGAATGCCTTGTTGATTCAAACCGTCCCCCAATTGAGCATGTCGCACTTTTTGATGAAGCCCAGAGGGCTTGGAATATCGAACAAACAGCCAAATTCATGCAGCAGAAAAAGAACAGACCCAATTTCTCCCAATCGGAACCAGAATTCCTTATTAGTTGCATGGACAGGCACCGTGATTGGGCCGTCATCGTTTGCCTTGTTGGAGGCGGCCAAGAAATCAACACCGGGGAAGCCGGCATTTCAGAATGGGTCGAATCCATCAAACGGTCGTATCCTCACTGGAAACTTCACATCTCACCAAAGCTCACCGACCGCGAGTACGGCGCCGGCCAATTGATAGAGTCATTGTCGACCCATTCGGGAGTTCATTTCCGTGAGGAACTGCATTTGGCCGTCTCGATGAGGTCCTTCCGAGCGGAAAAGGTGTCTCTGTTCGTGAAACATCTGCTCGACATGGAAGAAAACAACGCGGCAAGCACGCTGGCCTCTTTCAATGAACGATATCCAATCGTGATGACCCGCCATTTGCAGAAAGCGAAGGATTGGCTGAAAAGCAAGGCCCGAGGCACCGAACGCTACGGCATCGTGGTTTCGTCGGAAGCCCAACGACTCAAACCCCATGCGATTGATGTGAAATCACCCATGGACCCCGTCCACTGGTTCTTGGACGATAAGACAGATGTCAGGTCATCCTATTATTTGGAGGATGTGGCGACAGAGTTCCAGGTTCAAGGACTCGAGCTTGATTGGGCATGTGTCACTTGGGATGCCGATTTCCGACACTCAAAACAAGGCTGGGAGCATTGGTCATTCACCGGCGACAGGTGGAACCATATTCGCAAGCCTGAACGCAAGCTTTATCAAAAAAACGCTTACCGGGTTTTGCTCACACGGGCCCGCCAAGGCATGGTCATCGTTGTACCAGAAGGTGATCCTTCCGATCCCACCAGAAACTCCGTCTATTATGACTCCACTTATGATTATCTCAGGCGAATTGGCATAAATCTGATCTAATTATTATTATATTATTTTTTATATCAACCATAGAGCAAACCGCAATTTGGCAAGCTGCGAAAAACGATTATAATCCAGAAACAAAAAGAGCCCCGAATGGAGCCGAAGGCGGAGTGAGTGGGGTGTATTGAAATTCACCCGCTCACGCCGGTGCTTCGCACCCGCGCTGGTGGCTCTTTTTGATGCAAGCTCATTGCATACTTTTGCATTTATCATCGTTATCAATCCAACTCATTCATTGGAAACCGGATCCGGCCTCCCATCTGGCTCGCGCCCGACGCCCGCCGGTTCTTTCCTTGTTCGTCGGCCTCGCGATGGCGCACGCCGTCAGTTTCCCGCGCGCCTGACAACCTCGCCGAACGGCGCGATCAACGGGCTGCCCTTGGGCGCGAAGGTCAGGCCGTCCTGCCCGGCCCGCAGCGCCTCGCCCTTGTTTCCCTCCGCCAGCGCCTGCTCCGCCGCCTGCAGCAGCCACCGCAGCCTCGCCTGCTGCTCGGTCGGCGTCGCCTGCCGGGCCAACGCGTCGCGCAGCACCGGCAACGCCACGGTCCACTTCCCCTGCTCAAGGGCCGCGGGAACCAGCATGTCCTGAAGCGGCACCATGTCGGCCCGCGCCTCGGGAAGCCGTTGCCACCGCGCCATCACCTCCGAAAGCATCTGCAACTGCCTCGCGCCCTGCCGATTCTCCCCCAGCGTCTTGTTCCATTCCACGAGCACTGGCAACTGCCTCATCCTGGCGATGATGTCGATCATGCCCAGCCAGGCCTTCTCCTGCACGCGCACATCCTCGACCGCCTGGCACGCCCGCCACATCACGGGCAGCAGCGCCGCCTGGCCGCATTCCCCCAGCGCCGAGGCCGCGCGGGCCCGCACCGTCGGGTCGGGATCCTTGAGCAGGGTCACCTCGAGTCGCGCCAGCACCCGCGTCTGGTCAACCGCGCCCAATGGTGCCGACCCCGACGCGGCCATGTTGCCGATCGCGCCCACGAGGCTGAAGCGCACGGCGCCCGACGGATCGTCGAGTCCCCTGAGGATCTTGTCGAGGGCGGGTGGTTGCGCCACGCGTTCCAGCGCCTGCGCCGCCGCCTTGCGCACCGATTCTCCCGGATGCCCCAAGAGCCCTGTCAGCACGGGGCCGGCCTCGGGCACGCCAAGGTTTCCGAGGTCCTCCGCCGCCTCCACCACGACATCGATCACCGGATCTTCAAGCAGCTTGCCCAGCGCCGCCAGCACCAGCGCCGCGCGCCTCGCGGCCTCAGGCGATGGCTGACGGGCCTGGAGCGCCAGGGCCCGGGCCGCCACGGCGCGAATGGCCGGGGATGGCGAGGCCGCCATCGCCAGCAGCCTGTCGAACGCGGTGGTCTCCTGCACCCGGCCAAGGGCGAGCACAGCGGCGCGCTGCACCTCGGCAGAGGGATCGGCCGTCAGCCGCACAAGCAAGGGCCCCATCGACTTCTGCACGGCCGGGTCGGTGGAGGCCAGCATCTCCTGGGCCCAGCCGACGGCCAACAACCTCACAGCGTGGTCTTCCTGCTCCATGAGCGATGGGATATAGACAAGCCTTTCGGCGCCTCCCAGGCGGGCGTAAAGCTGCTGGTGCAGGCGCACGGTCTGTCCGCGTGCCGATTCCAGTTCGCTTTCAAGCCTGGCCACCCGGCTGTTCTGAAACGCCAGGCGGATCTCAAGCCAGCGTTCGGGGGGCATTTCTCGATGCCTTTCCCACCAGGCGCGCCACTTGGCGATGTCGGGGCCGTAACGCCAGCCCGAAAGATCGGCCAAGGCATCGGCGGCGGCCAGGCGAAGCGCCTCGTCGCCCGACTCAAGAGCAGCCAAGAGCGGTTCGGCCGCCACCCGCCGCCCGCTGCGGCCCAGGGCGCCGATGGCCGAGAGTCGGGCGCGGATATCGGCCCGAGGATCGTCGATCACCAGCTTGAGGCGCGCGGCAAGCCGGGCGTCCAGGAGGGCCGAAAGGGCCTCGGCGGCGCCCGACCTCTCCGCCCCGCGCGCGCGGGAAAGCGCGCGCGTCAATTCCTCACCGTAACGGGCATCCCGGGTCAGCCTGATCGCCGAGACCAGCGCCAGGAACATCTCCGGATCCTCCGACTGCTCGAGCCCCTGGCGGATCACCGCGTCGGCCTCGGCGGAAGGAAGCTGAAGCAGGGCCAAAGCCGCCTGGGCCTGAAGCCTCGGCTGGGCCTTGTCGCGGAGCATCTCGCGCAACCGCGCCGGGTCGCTGGGCCATTCGGAGGCCGGGGGAGCGGCCTGGCCCAGGGCCATGAGCAGCATCGGAATGATCGCCTGCATGGCCTGAACTCCTGGCCTTTCATGGTCCCGGGCCCTGCGGCATACCTTTGCAGTGGTGCCGAATCAACCTGGCCTCGCTTCCATCGGGGCGCGCAAGGCATACTCGCCGGCCATTGTTTGGGAGTGACCCATGGCTGTGCCCGATTCCAGCGCGCGCCCGCCGCGCCCCTGGCTCGCCGAGTTGGCGGCGGTGACGGCACTCTGGGCCCTGGTCTCGCTGCCTCACCTGGGCGGTGCCAGCCTCTGGGACATCGACGAGGGCAACAACACCGAGGCGTCCCGCGAGATGCGCGCCGCCGACAACTGGGTTGTCCCGACATTCAACTTCGATCTGCGGGTCGACAAGCCCGCCCTCATCAACTGGTTGCAGATTCTCGCAGGACTGGCCTTCGGCGAGGGGGAATTCGCCGCCCGCCTGCCATCGGCCTTGGCGGCGCTTGTCACGATGCTGGCCACCTGGATAATCGGACGAGCCTGGCTGGGAGGCGCGGGCGGCCTGCTGGCCGCGTGCGCGCTGGGCACCAGCCCGATGTTCATCGCCGCGGCGCGCTTCGCCAACCCCGACAGCATGCTCACGGCCCTGGTCACCGCCACCATCGCCAGCCACGCCCTGGGCGGCCGGCATGGAACTTGGATGCTTCCCGCGGCCGTTTTTTCCGGCATGGCCATGCTGGCCAAGGGGCCCATCGGGCTGGCGCTGCCCGGAGCCATCATCGTCGCGCACCTGGCTTGGGAAGGGCGGCTCAAGTCGCTGGCCAACCGCTGGGTGGGCGCCGCCATCGCCTTGTGGCTGGCCGTGGCGGCACCGTGGTATCTGTGGGTGGGCGCGGAAACCAAGTACGCCTGGCTCAGGGGCTTCTTCCTCGAGCACAATGTCGGCAGGTTCACCTCGACGATGGAGGGGCACGGCGGCGGCCCTTGGTACTACATACCGGTGCTTTTGGCCGGGATGTTCCCCTGGACCTTCTTCCTGGTGCCGGCCGCTGGCTTGGCGAGGCGTGGCGCGACCTCGGCGAGGCCCGACCTCACGCGCCTGGTCGCCTGCTGGTTTGTCATTCCCGTGGCGGTGTTTTCCCTGAGTTCCACGAAGCTTCCCAACTATGTGCTGCCCTGCTACCCGGCGGCGGCCCTCCTGCTGGCCGGCGGATTGCTAACCTGGGCGCGGGGCGAGTCGCGCGTTGACGGCCGGTGGATGGCGACGGGGTTCGCGGGCATGGCGGTGGCGGGCATGGCCGTTGGCTTCGCGTTCCTCGTGGCGGGCGGCATGGCGGGTTCCCTTGGCAGGTTCAGGCCGTTTCCCGGAATCGAGCGATGGGCCTGGGTCGGCCTGGCGCCCGTCGCCGGTGCTCTCGTGGCCTTTTGGATCATGGGGCGATCGCGCAAGGGCGCCCTCGCGGCCATCGCGTTCGGAGCGGCCCTGTTTTCCGTTTCGCTGGGAGCCTGGAACGGCCGCACATTCAACCGGTACAAGGCGCCCGAGGCGCTGGCGCGGGCGCTGCCCGCCCACCACCTCAGGCATGAGATGCGCCTGGCCGCCCACGACTGGTTCCAGCCGAGCCTGGTTTTCTACGCGCGCCGCAGGGTACAGCGCCTGGGCAAGGATTCAGAGGCCGTGCTGTTCCTTTCACAGCCTTTGCCCGCCTGCCTGGCGGTCTCTTCGGCGGCGTGGGAAAGGCTCAAGGGTTCCCTGCCGGAAACCCGCGAACTGGCGCGCCGCTACGACATGTACCGGCGCACCGAGGTGGTGCTGGTGGCGAACCGGGCGGCCGGCCGCCTGGATCAGCCGCCGGCGAACGCCGAGGCCGGCACCTTGACGACCAGTTCCGCTCCCGAATCGCCGGCAGGCGTCTCGAAGTCCCTGGCGGCGCGGTAGTCGGCCCGGGCCGGTTCCATCGTCTCCGGGTCGCGGTCGAACCGCTCGATGCGCCAATCGGGCACGCGCGCCACCGCCACCACCCGGCCCTGGGGAACACCCTGGAAGCGGAACCTCCCCTTCTCGTCGGTCCAGGTCACGAAGGCGTCCTCGGTCACCAGCAGGTGGGCGCGAGCCCAATACTGGCCCGCCGCGCTCGACAATTCCACCCAGCCGGCCTTGGGGCACTTCCGCGTGGAGGGCAGGTCGCGCGTTGGCAAAGGCACCGCCCATGAGGAGGCGCCGCGGGCGCGGATCACCTGAAGCCTTTCCTGTCGGGAAACAAACTCCACCGCCTCGCCCGGCCGCGCCGCGCCCACGGGCACGGCCCGCCCGGCTTGCAGCAACACGATCTGCCCGTCGCGGGCCTCCACCCGAATCGGGCCCAGGGGCGCGGTCCCGCCATCCCCCGCCCCCGCGAGCCTCACGAGCACGCCGCCCATCCCCAACCCCTCGGGGTTGATGCGCGGGGCCATGGGGTTGGCCCAGTCGCGGAGCGTCCGGTCGCGGTTTTCCACGAGCGGGCTTGGCATCGCCCTGAACGGGGGCACGCGGGGAAGGTCGCCATCCCATACAACCCTGCCGGAAATCGTCCGACCGGCGCCCGTCGCGGACGAACCGGCGGCCAGCATCGTTGCGGCCAGCAGGCGACGGCGGGTAAGCTGTTTCATCATCCTGCCCCCGGGGAGAACAAAACCATGACGACGACCGCGCCGGCCAGGTGGCTGGTGAAGCACCTCGATGAGGCGCCCACGGTGCCGTGCCCGTGCGGCACATCCACGCGGCCGATCACCGCTGAAGACGGCCTCGGCCTCAACCTGCATGTCACCAGCATCACCGACTCCCGCCGCCACTACCACAAGATCTGCAACGAGGTTTACACCATCCTCGAGGGCACCGGCCAGATCGAACTCGACGGGACCTGGGTTCCGGTGCGTCCGGGAAGCGTGATCGCCATCCCCGCGATGGTGCGTCACCGCCTGCGCAGCGAGGCCGGCGTCAAGGTGATTCTCGTGGGGTCCCCGCCCTACCGCGAGGACGACGAATACTTCGACTGAGGTGCCCGACCTATGGCCGATGCCCGCAAGGTGCTCACCCTGGTTCGCCACGCCGCCACCCTGCTGCGCGCCACGCCGGGACGCCAAGGCCGCCTGGTGCGACTGCCTGAAACCGCCACGGAACTGATGATCGCCGGCGACATGCACGGCCATGTCGAGAATTTCCGCGAGGTTTATCGCCGCGCCGACCTCGGCAACAACCCCTCCCGGCACCTGCTGCTTCAGGAGGTGGTGCATGGTTCGCGCCAATATCCCGGCGGGGGGGACCGCAGCCACCAGTTGCTCGACCTCGCCGCCGCCATGGCGTGCCAGTACCCCGGCCGCGTCCACTTCCTGCCCGGCAACCACGAATACGCCCAAAGGCACGGCCGGAGGGTGGAACGCGACGGCCTCGACTGCAACGAACTGTTCACAAGGGGAGTCAACGAGGCGTTTGGCGCCGACGCGCCCCAGGTGCTGGCCGCCTACGACGTCCTCATCGATGCCGCCCCCCTGGCCCTGGTCACGCCCAACCGCCTGTTCGCCAGCCACACGATCATCCCTCCCGGCAAGCTCGGTTCGTTCTCGCTCTCCCACCTGCTGGGCGAACCCGACGCCGAGGCGATCCGGGTGGGTGGATGGGCGTATTGCCTCATGTGGAGCCGCGATGTCTCGGAAGTCGCCGCCGCCGAATTCGCCTCCCGCGTCGAGGCCGACTGGCTGGTCACAGGCCACATCGTCTGCGAGGCGGGCCACGCCTGGGCCAATTCCCGCCAGCTCATCCTCGACACCCATGCCAACCCCGCCGCCTGCCTGCTCGTTCCGCTCGACCGCCCCCTCTCGCGCGATGGGATCCAAGCGGGAATCCAGACATGGTAGATAGCAAGGCCTTGGTGTTCCGGTCTCCCAGGCGGGGCCCCGACCGGATCGACTCGATCGAACTGGCCGGCAGGCGATTCTCCATCACCCGCCCCGGCGACCCGAACCTGCTTTTGGACGACCCGTATGTCGCGAACGCCTTCAGCCGCGACGAGTTCATGCCCTACTGGGCCGACCTCTGGCCGGCCTCGCGGATGCTGGCCGAGGAACTCCTCCTCCATCCCCGCCCCGGGGGAACCCGGACGCTGGAACTCGGCTGCGGACTGGGCCTGGCGGGGATCGCGGGCGCCTGCGCGGGCCTCGATGTCACGCTGACCGACTACGACGAGACCGCGCTTGAATACGCCGCCGCCAACGCCCGCGCCAACGGCCCGCCCGGCTCCCGGTGGCGTTGCCTGCCGCTCGACTGGAGGCATCCGCCGGCGCTCGAGCCGTTTCCGCTCATCATCGCCGCCGATGTGGTCTACGAGGAACGCCTGGTGGCGCCGCTTTTGGGCGTCATCGGGGCGCTGCTGGATCCGGCGGGAACCTGCATCATCAGCGATCCCAACCGCGCCGGAGGCGAGCGGCTCGCGAAGGCGCTCGCGGGTTCGGGGTTCGCGCACGCGAGGCGCCCCGTCTCCACGGCGGGCGACGACGGGGCCGCGGTTTCCGGCACCCTGCACCTGATAACAAAAATAGCCTGAAGCCGGGCCCTCAGACCGCGCTCCGGCTCCGGTTCACCGCGCGCGCCCTCTCGAGCTCGGCCCGCACCATCCCGGTCATCCGTTCCACCGCATCCTGCCGGGGCATGGCCGCCAGCACCGAGCCCGGCAGCGGCCGCCCCACCGACACGCACAAGGCGCCTTTCCGCGGCGGCAGGAACATCGGCGAGAATGTCGGCAGCTTGCGGCCCATCGACAGCGCCTCATGGGCGCCCGAAACTCCCACCGGCAGCACCATCGCCTCGGGGCACTTCTTCAATATCAGGTGCACGCCCGGCATGAACGGTCCCATCTCGCCCGAGGGACTGCGCGTGCCCTCGGGAAACACCAGGAGCGGCTCGCCAAGCCTCAGCACCTCCACCGACGCCTTGAGCCCGCCGACGCCGTTGTTCTCCTGGTCGACGGGAATGGCGTTCACGCTGCGGATCAGCCTCCGGAACATCGCGTTGCGGAACAGCGTGCGGCGGGCAAGGTAAAAGATGTGACGGGGAAGCGCGCCGCCGATCACGGGCGGGTCGAGAAAGCTCGCGTGGTTCGCCAGGATCAGCACCGGGCCCGTCGCCGGCATCCGCCAGCCTGTCAGCACCCGGTAGGAGTGGAAGACGCTGAAATACAGGTTCACCGAAAGATGGCAGAAATCGTACCAGCGCCGCGCCGGTTGCGGCGGCGAATCGTCGATCATCGGCCGGCTTCCCGAAGCGACGACAGGATCAGCCCGGCCAGGTGGTCAGACACCTGCTCCAGCGTCATGGATGTCGTGTCCACCACGCGGGCGTCGGGCGCGGGCACCATCGGCCCGTCCTTGCGGGTGGCGTCGCGCTCGTCGCGTTCCGCGATCTGCCGCTCAAGGTCGTCGAGCGCAAGGGGCGCCTTCCCCTGCCGGACCATGTCATCGAGGCGGCGGCGGGCCCTCTCGCGCGGATGGGCCGTCAGGAAAAACTTACATACCGCGCGCGGGAACACCACGGTGCCCTGGTCCCGGCCCTCGCAGATGATGTCGCGGCCGACCGCCGCGCGCCTCTGCGCCTGGACGAGAAACGCGCGCACGGCGGGTACCGCCGCCACAATGCTGCTGCCCCTGGTGACATCGGGATCGCGTAGGAGTCCCGTCACATCCTCGCCGCCCAGCGTGACCACGCCCCCGGCGATCTCAAGCGAAAGCGTTTCGAGGTGCGCGGCAAGCCCGGCGGGATCCTCAAGGAGGTTGTGCCGGCCCGCCGAAAGAGCCACGGCCCGGTACATGGCGCCCGTGTCGAGGTAGTCGAACCCCAACCTCACGGCCAAGGTCTTGGCGACGGTGCTCTTTCCTGAGCCCGCCGGGCCGTCGATCGTGACCACCGACTCCCGCCGTGCGCTGGCCTCTGCCATCAGCGGGGATACAGGGTGATGGTGAATGTCTCGGAAGGCGAAAGAGACCGGGAGACGGCGGGTTGGAGCAAGCCGAAACCCTCGACCTTGGCCTCGTACCGGAATTCCCCGGTGGGCATGCCGGGAATGAGAACCATCTGGGAGGGGAACACGGTGTAGTCCATGCCGTTGATCGTGACGGTCCCGAGGTAGGCCGTGGTGTTGACAAGCCGGAGCGTGCCCGAAGGCATCGGGGTGATCGGCTTGGCCGCCGTGACGGGCGGTTGATAGTACGAGCGGCGGGTATCGTCGGACTTGATGAGGGTCTCCATCCTCACATTGGCGTCCTTGAGGTTCTGGATCTCGCTTTCCAGCTTCTTGATCCTCAGTTCCCAGTCGGCCGACTTGATCGAATCGGCCAGCCTCTTGACCTGTTCAGCCAGGGTGTCGAGCTTGGCGGCCTCGGTGGAAGGCTGCTTGACATCGCTTGACTGCGAGGGCGCCAGCGTCGCGCAAGCCATCAGGACAGGCACGGAAAACATCAGGGGTGCAAATTTCATGGTGTCGCTCCAGCGTGTTGTATCCTCCACGCTAGAGCCGATATCCCGGTCGCGCAAGTCGTCAGGATCGCGCCGGAAGACCTGATATTGCCGATTTTAACGATTTTGACGAGATTTCAGGCCGCCATGCGCTCGTCGCGCTCCTCGGCTTCCAGGGTGTACTGAAGAAAGTAGGCGTCCTCGCCGCTGTCCTCGAAGTAGGACCGCAGCACCCGCGTGGCCACGAAGCCCTGCTTGCGGAAGAAAAGCTGCGCCTTGAGGTTGCTCTCGCGGATCTCCAGGGTCACCTTGGTGCGGCGGTGGCACGACAGCTTGGCCAGCAGCTTGGCCACCATCTGTTTGCCGATCCCCTGCCGGTGGTAGTCGGGATGCACGGCGAAGTCGATGATGTGCAGGCGGTTCTTGTGCAGTTCGTAGATCATGAACCCGGCGATGGTGTCGCCCAGTTCCGCCACCATGCCGATGCAGTTTCGCTGCTTGAGGCATCGGAGGAAGTCCTCCTCCGTCCATGGATGATCGAAGCAGGCCTTCTCGATGCGCATGACTTCCGTCATGTCGCGCCGGATCATCCAACGGACATGCGCCCGCGTGGCTTCCGTGCCCGCCGCGATGGCCAAACGATGACCTTCCATCCTCGCACTCCCCGGTCTGGCGCCCTTGCCGGATTGGCCCGGCCGGCGCGATTCCCCCTTGTCCCGGGGCGATGCCCCGGGGCCGCGTCTGATGGAACGGCGCTTGTCTCCCCCCCGGAAGAACGCCATTCACCCGCCGCGATCCAGTTAACTGGTTCCCACATGGCCATGGACACCCCTCGCGGGGCGCCCCGGCTCTAGTTCCCCTCCCGTTCGAGACTGTGCCTTCCCCTGATGAGTTCAACAGGATATTTCAGGGCGTTCTTGGCCATTTTGCGGGCGATGGCCCGGCAAAGGTCGATTCCCGCAGCGTTGCAGAACGCCAGCAGGGCCCCGGCCACATCCGCCACCTCGTCCTCCACCGCCTCGCGCTTGCGCGGCTGGCTCAGGATGTCGAGGCTTTCCTTGCCGCTCGTCCAAAGAAACGGTTCCAGGAGTTCCCCGCTTTCGGCCGCCACCGCCATGGCCAGGTTCTTGGGCCAGTGAAACTGGCGCCAGTCCCGCTCGTCGACGAACCGCTCCCACGCCGCCCGCAATTGGGCCACCGTGGTCTCGGAATCGGACCAGTCTTCCGCCATCAGGCAACAACCTCACGCGCCTCGATTCATCCGGGCGGGCTGATAGCCAGACCCTTTCATGGTGTCAACCCAAGGCCTTCATAATTTGTCGAAGCCGGCCCGACCGGATATCACAACACCAGTGATTCGTGGGAGTCCGTGACGCTTGACCGCCGATTCCACCGCCACATCAAGGCATGCGACCGGCCGCTGGCTGACCGTCGCCTGGGCGTTTCTGGCCATCGGCCTGTGCTGGCGGGTCGGGCGCTACCTTCTCGATTTCCCCATCTGGGGCGACGAGGCGATGGTGGCCCTGAACCTGCCCGGCCGCGATTATTTTGGTCTGCTTCACGGACTCGACCATTGCCAGGTGGCACCGCCCCTGTGGCTATGGAGCGAGAAGGCCGCGTTCGAACTCCTCGGCCCTTCCACGCTTTCATTAAGGCTGGCGCCCCTCATGGCCGGATGCGCCGCCCTGGTCCTTCATGGTTTCTGGGCCTGGTCGCTGGCGCCGGGGCGGGCCGCGGCGCTCGCGACCGGCCTGATGGCCGTGGCCATCTGGCCCGCGTCGATGAGCACGCTCATCAAGCCTTACTCGTTCGACCTCCTTGCCGCGATGCTGATCCTGGCGCCCGCGACGCGGGCCATCGCCGACCCGGCGTCGGCCCGCTGGATCGCCGTCACGGCCATCGCGGCGCCGATGGCCATCCTGTTGTCATTCCCCGCCATGTTTGTCGCGGGGGCGGCCGTGGCGGCCATCGCCATCGTCGCGTTGCCGGGTAACACGCGCGCGCGGTTGGCCTTCGCCCTTTTGGCCGCATTCACCCTGGCTGGTTCACTGGCCAGCCTCCAGGTGGGCCACAACCAGTTGGAATCACCAACGGGAGCGGAGGGTGTCACCACGCGCCAAGGGATGGACGCCTACTGGGGTCTGGGCTTTCCACCCAAGGGAATCATTGGCTGGTTGCCTTGGTTCCTCGGCGCGATCACGGGCCAGATGATGGCGTTTCCGGCGGGGGCGGCCAACGGCGGAAGCACGCTGACAACGCTGGCCTTCCTCATCGGCGCCGCCACGCTCGTGCGGGCCCGCAGGTGGACGCTCGTCGCGCTCCTCGTGTTGCCGATGGCGCTCAACCTCGTCGCCGCCATCATGCACCGGTATCCGTTCGGATCCTCCGGAAGGCTTTGCCAGGCCTTGGCACCGTCGATTTGCCTGCTGGCCGGCCTCGGGGCCGACAGGGCCATGGCGCTTGGCTGTCCGCGCTGGCGGTTGGTTCCCGTGGCCGTCGCCACGGCGCTGGCCGGCTTGGGGATCGGTGGATTGGCCAAGGATTGGCTCTATCCCTACAGGGATCCCGTGTTCGTCTGGATGCGATCGGTCATGGATGACGCCACCGACGCGGCGGGGCGGGACACCGTGGTCATCCGCCATGTGCCCGACGCCCTGGAAGCCGTGTTCACCTATAGGTGGCGAACATCCAACGCCCGCGCCACATGGGGAAACAGCCTGCCGGAAAACGCCGCGAGCACCAGGCGGCTGTGGGTGTTTCATCAGAAGGGAAACCCCGTGCCGGTGGATCCTTCCCCGCTGGAGGCGCTGAGGGCGATGGACCCGGCTTGGACGGAGACCGGCTTCCGCCATTGGAACTATCCGTCGCCCCGTCCCGACAAGTCGCCATCGCTGTCGGTGGAAATGGTTCTTGTCGAGCGCCGCTGAACCGGATCATGGGGGGCGGCTTGGAACTTCAGTAGTGCCCGTCGCGAACCTCAAAATGGGTCGGCTTGCCCCAATCGGCACCACCCGCCGCCACCCACTTCGCCGTCGCCTCGACCATCTCGTCGATTGAAACCGCTGGCGGGCCGAACCAATCGTATGAGCGGCTGGCATCAATCAGCCAGGCGTTGTCGGCCTCGACTCCCCGGATGACCGCTTCCCGGCCGAGGAGGCGGGCGAACCGCCGGGCCAGTTCCCTGATGCTGACCGGTTCGAGCCCGGTCACATTGAGAATCACGGGAGGGTCGCCCACCCGTTCGAGGCACTGGATCGCGCGGGCGTTCGCGTCACCCTGCCAGATGACATTCGCCTTGCCCATCGTCACATCGACCGGGTCGCCCCGGAGCACCTTGCGGGCGACATCCGAAAGCACGCCATAGCGCATGTCGATGGCGTAACTAAGGCGGAACATGAGCGCCTTGGCGCCATTTTTCATGGTGAAGTGGCTGAACACGCGCTCCCGGCCGACGCACGAATTCGCGTATTCCCCCATGGGAACCAGCGCGTCCCCCTCGCGCGACCCGTATCCCGAGACAGACGAAAGAGGGTAAACGCAACCGGTGGAAAACACGACGAACCGCGACCGGACAAAACGCTCGGCTACGATGGCCGGCACAAGGGTGTTCATCACCCAGGTGAGTTCGGGAGCGTTAGAGGTGCCGAATTTCTGCCCCGCCATGTAGATGATGTTGGGAAAATCGGGAAGCTCGGCGACCGATTCGCGGCTGGTGAGGTCGCACCGGATGGTCTCGACTCCGTGGCGCGTGAGCGATTCGGCCGCCACCGACGACGACCACCGCGACGCCGCGACCACCCGGCGGCGCGACTGGCCAAGGGCGTCGCAAGCGCGCCTGAGCATCCGGGCCAGCGTCGGGCCCATCTTCCCGCCAGCCCCCAGCACGAGGATGTCACCGGCGAGCCTTCCAAGGGACTCCACCGCCCCGGGCATGGGACGGCTCAGAAGTTCCTCGAGTTCCTCCTCGGTTTCCACCTGGTCCACGCCCATTCCTCCCCGCCATGGTGCCCCGCGGTCGACTGGAAGATGCCCGGTCATTCCGGCATGTCGACAAGGTCGGTCACGAACATGTGCCCCGGCGCGTGCGTGATGACGGGATCGATGCCGGCGTCGGCGATCACCGCCTGGGGCGTCACCCCGCAGGCCCAGAACACCGGAATCTCCCCGGGCCGGATCGTGACGGGATCGCCGTAATCGGGCCGGCCGATATCGCGGATGCCGATGGTCGCGGGGTCGCCCAGGTGCACGGGGGCGCCATGGCTGCGCGGGAACCGGGCCGAGAGCGCCGTGGCGGTTTCCGCGTCCCGTGGCGTCATCGGCCGCATCGACACCACGAGCGGGCCTCGGAAAGGCCCGGCCGGCGCCGTCTGGACGGAAGTCCGGTACATCGGCACATTCCGACCCTCCTCCATGTGCCGGGGAACAATGCCCGCCGCCGCGAGCGCGTGGTCGAAGGTGAAGCTGCATCCCAGCAGGAACGCCACGGAATCCGACTTCCACAGGTCGGTGATGTCGGCTGTTTCCGAAGGGGGAAGCCCCGGGCGGTGCACGCGGTACAGCGGCAGGTCGCGGCGAAGGTCGGCTCCGGGCGCCACGCGCGAAGGTTCGGGATTCCCGGGGTCGGTGACATCAAGCACCGGGCAAGGCTTGGGGTTTCGCTGGCAGAACAGGAAAAAGTCGAAGGCGAACTCGCGCGGCAGGATCACGAGGTTGGCCTGGGCATGGCCGGGCGCCACCCCGGCGGTGGGGCCTGTCCAGGTTCCCGCGCGGGCCATCGCCCGCAGTCGCATCCCGGTCTCGGGCACGCTCATCGCAACGCCTCCATGATCCGCCCATGCACCCGGGCATGGTGGTACCAGGCCAGGCCGTCCACGGTCGCCAACCGCCTGCCGGTGACGCCATCGACCAGCGGGCCTTCCCGTCCCATGAGTTCCAGCAGGGCCAGTTCCTCCGCGGCATCCGGCAGGGGAGTAACCCCCGAGAGCTTGCGCCACAATCCCGCCAAGCCCCACGCGCCCCAGTTGCTGACACCCGCGACGATGACATGCCGCGCGGGCACCCGGCAGGCGATCCTGCCGCCATGGGGAATGTTCCGGTGGATCACATCCCACCCGATGGCTCCCATCCCGATCTCGTTACCACCGTCGCCGATGGCGATCGTGGGGATGGCGGCGCCCTCGAACAACAGGTGCGCCGGCCTGACATGGGCGCTCACATCCAGGCCCCGCATGGACAGGCACCTGTCGCGGACCGGTTCGGGCGCCGCCTCGAGGTACTCCGGCAGCAAGGCCGCGGCCCCGTCCCCGGCCCACTGCCGGAAGGTGGCCTCGGTGTGGGTCGGGCCGACGCGCTCGACGGCGACCAGGTGGGTGAAGGAACCGGCGCGCCGGGACATCGCCGCGGGAAGGTCGCCGTGGGGAAGCCCGGCCAGGTCGACCACCTCGACGGATCCCTTGAGGCGCAAATGATCAACCGCGACGGACAGGGCCCGGGCGGAAGTCCCCTCGGCGGCCAGCACGGCCCTGCCTCCCGCGGCGACGGCGGCGCGGGCCAGCGCCAGGGCGCCCGGCGGGCCGTCCGTTTCACCCGTGCCGGGAGGGTCGGCCGACAGGATCGGAAAGCCCGTCACGATCAGCGGCCGAACCGGGCCGGCCGAGGCGAGCATAACGGCGGCTGCTTCCAAATTTCCCTTCGAACGGGTCAGGAGGTTGTCGGCATGCCGGGCCAGGCCCCGGCCGCCGGCATCCACCCCGATGATCCCCTCGAGCGCGGCGGCCTCTGTCATGCCGTTTCTCCAACATCCGCCAGGCTTCCTGCCCATTGGCGCCATTCGGGAGGCAGCGGCGCCCGAATCAAGACCTGCTCGGGCCGGGTGGGGTGCGGCAATCGCAGCGAAAGGGCATGGAGGGCGATGGCCCCATCGGCCCAGGGCGACTGCCTCGCCTCGCCGTACCTCTCATCACCGGCGATCGGCCAGCCCCGGGAAGCCAGCTGAACGCGAATCTGATGGGTCCGACCCGTCTTCGGGCTCACTTCCAACAGGGAATGGCCCTGGTGCCGCCCGAGCACGCGATAGCCAAGCAACGCCTGCCTGGCCTCGGGATGTTCCGGCTCCACCACCCGGGTTCTCCTCACCCCGCCGCTGACGACGCCCTCCGTGACAAGGCAATCGGCAAGCTCGCCGGCATCCCCGGGCGGTTCACCCGACACCAGGGCGAGGTAGGTCTTCACGGCCTGGCCCAGCCGCCAGCAGTCGGCGATGCGGGATGCGGCCTTTCCCGTGCGGGCGAAAAGCAGGACCCCGGTGGTGGGCCGGTCGATGCGGTGGACAACCCCGAGGTATACATTTCCCGGCTTGGAATGCCTTGTCTTGAGGAAGGACTTGGCCCAATCGGCGGCGGTCATGCCGGTGGCCGGTGGCGATGATGGCATTCCGGCGGGCTTGTCGATCGCCAGGAGGTGGTTGTCCTCGAGCAGGATGGCGGGCTCTCGGAACATGGTGGAGGCGCCTGGAGACCCTCCCGGCGGAATCGCGCCGGGCTGTGATACTATAACCAGATGAGTGAATCCCGACCTTCCCGTCCCTACCAGCCCTCCATCACATTCCATGGCGCCGCGCGCATGGTCACCGGCACGATGCACTTGGTGCAGGCCAACGGCCGCCGGATCCTGCTCGATTGCGGCAGCCATTCGGGGGGCGCCAGGGACGAGGATCCGTTTGACCTGCCGTTCCCGTTCGACGCCTCGCGGATCGACGCCGTGGTGCTCACGCACTGCCACAACGACCACTGCGGCCGCCTCGCGTCGCTGGTGATGCGCGGCTTCGAGGGCCCCATCTACACCACCCCCGCGAACAAGGACATCCTCGAGGTGCTGCTGTTCGACACGGCGCGCATCCGCGAGCAGGAGGCGATGCTCCGCGGACGCAAGGGCGGGGGCCGGCAGGGCGGGGGCAACCGCCGCGCCGTGCGCTTCGGAACCGCCGAGGCGTACCGCGCCATCGACCAGGTCGAGACGGTGCCGCTCAACCGGAAGGTCGCCCTCGAGGGCGACATCCAGTTGGAACTGTTCGAGGCCGGCCACATCCTCGGCGCCTCGATGTTGAACCTCGCGTGGACCGAACTCGGCCGCGACTGGCGCCTCACCTTCACCGGCGACCTCGGCCGCAGCGGCTTTCCCTTCCAGCACCCCCACGCTCCCCTGCCGCCCGCCGACATGCTTGTCTGCGAAAGCACCTATGGCGGAGAGACCCATGACACCGCCGATGTCATGGCCGCCAACATGGCCAAGGCCATCAGGCGCTCGGCGGACGAGGGCGGCAAGATCCTCATCCCGGCGTTCAGCCTCGGCAGGACCCAGCTCATCATCCACTACCTCCGCAAGTGGATCCGCCAAGGGCTGATCCCCAACCTGCGAATCCATGTCGACAGCCCGCTGGGCCGCAAGCTGCACAAGACCTTCCTGCGCCACCCCTCCGAGTTCGCCGAACCCTACCGGGACGACCTCGAGGTCGATTGGCTCGAGGGCCGCGACGACGCCACCGATGTTTCCCTTTCCGACGGGGCCCGGATCATCGTCGCCTCGGGCGGCATGCTCGAGGGCGGCCGCATCCTGCACCACCTCCGCTTCCACATCGACGACCCGCGCGCCACCCTGCTGCTGGTCAGCTACCAGGCCCCCGGCACCCTGGGCGAGCAGATGCTCGAGAAAAACGACTCCATCCGCTTCAACGGCAGGCGCTGGAACAAGTGGATCGATGTCAAGCAGGTGCGCGGGTTCTCCGGCCACGCCGACCATGCCGACCTGCTGGCCGCGATCGGCCCGCTCGCGGGTTCGGTGAGCAAGGTCAGGCTTGTCCACGGGGAGCCCGAGCGCGCCGGCGCGCTGGCCGGCGCCCTCAAGGCCCGCGGATTCCAGGATGTGACCATGCCCGAGATGCACGAGACCTCGGAACTGTCATGAGCCAGCCGGCCTGGCCGCCCCCGCCCCGCCGGCGCCTGTGGTTGATGCGCCACGGCAGCGTCGCCTATTTCGGCCCGGGAGCCAGCCAGTCGTTCGGCGAGGCCGTCCTCACCGACGAGGGATGCCGGCAGGCCGACGCCGCCGGCGCATTCCTCGCCTCCCGGCCCATCGACCATGTCATCACCAGCGGCCTGGCCCGGGCCGAGCAGACCGCCCTCAGGGTGAAGCCCGGCATTCAGGCCAGGGTGGATCCGCGCTGGCGGGAGATCGAGCCGGGCGATTGGAACCCGACCCGGGGCCCCGACCCATCGAGGCTGGGAGAGGTGCTCGCCATGCTGGGCCCGGGCCTCACGCCTGAAAGCCGGTTTTTCGGCGGGGAAAGCTTTGGCAGCCTCCATGACCGCGTCGGCCGGGCCCTGTCCGACCTGCTTGCCGACACCGCGTGGGCCGAGGCCCTTGTCGTGGCGCACAGCGTGGCGTTGCGCTCGGCGCTGCTTCACTGCCTCGGCGGCCCGCTCGACGGCATCTGCCGCATCGAACAGGACGCAGGCTGCCTCAACCTGGTGGAATCGGCGGCCGGGGGCCCGCCCCTCGTCAGGCTTGTCAACCACACCCCGCCCGATGCCGGCAAGCACCATCTCAGGCTTTCCAGCCTGGAGGAACTTGTCAGCCAGGCGCTGGGGCACCTTCCTGCCCCGAAAACCCCGTGATGGAAACCGATTTTTTTCCGGTTTTCCCGCGGATCGGCCGCCTTTCGCCGAGGCCTCCATCCCCGGTTCCTTTGAGTGGGGGCGGGAACCCGGTTATAATCAAAACACGGCCAAGACCCGCCGGATTCCCACTTCTGCGAGTGGTGTTTTGGGCTTTTGACTTGGAACACCATGAGAACCATCCCCTTGAACGCCGACTCCGCCATGGAGACAACCGACGGGGCGGCGATGCCGGCCGCGCGGAAAAGGGTGTTTTGGTTGTTTTTCGTCATCGTGCTGATGCACCTCCTGCTGCCGCTGGCCTTCCTGCCATACACCTTCGCCTGGTGGGGCATCGCGGTGGTGCTGATCGGTAATTTCATCTTCGGCTCGATCGGCATCAACCTGGGCTACCACAGGATGCTCACCCACTCCGCCGCGAAATTCCCGACCCTTCTCGAAAGGCTCTGGGTCCTGCTTGGCGTGTGCAGCATGGAAGGTTCGCCCCTCTTCTGGGTTTGCACCCACAGGATCCACCACCAGCACAGCGATGGCCGGGATGATCCGCACAGTCCCAGGTGGAGTTTCTTCTGGGGACACCTCGAGTGGATTTACACCGAGGATCCGCGCCGCCAAAGCCTCGAGGCCTACTCCCGCTATGTCCCGGACCTGCTGGGCGACAAGTTCCTTCGCTGGCTTCATCGGGGCAACAAGTGGCTGGTGGTCTGGGCCTGCCATGTGGTCGCTCTCGCCGCCGTGGGTTACCTGGCGGGCTTTCTCCTCTGCGGCGATTCCGCCGACGCCATTCAATTCGGCACGCGTTGGCTGCTCTGGTCGGTCGTGGTCCGCACGGTCTATGTGTGGCACATCACCTGGCTGGTCAACTCCGCGGCCCACCGCTGGGGCTACAGGAACTACAAGACTGGCGACAACAGCACGAACAACTGGTTTGTCGCGCTCCTGACCAACGGGGAAGGCTGGCACAACAACCACCACGCGACGCCGAGGGCCTGCTCACAGGGCCACCGCTGGTGGGAAATCGACCTCACCTACACCTTCGTGCGCCTTCTCCAATGTGTGGGCCTCGCCTGGGATGTGGCCCCGGTGAAGGTGCCCGCCCACATTCGGGAAAAACGCGACCTTGGGAAACCGGACCTCACCGAGGTCGTTGCCCAGGACACGGCCTGAAATCATCGGCTGGTCCGCCGCCGATCCAAGCCCCGCGGACCCGCGCCGATGATCAAAGCCACTCAAGCTCGTCTTCGTCGAATGTCGCAGTCCATTCGCGCCCACCGCCCGAAAACTCGACAACAAACCGGTCGGGATCCCCGGGCGTGTCCAGAACATCGATGACAACGCCAATGTCCCCGATTCGGGGTAGGGACCGGTCATCCGCCGGTTCCCCATCCTCAAGTGATGGTCCCGGCAAACGCCTGACCCGCACCCTTTCGGTGGTGTTTCCCCCAAACGCCAAATTCCACTCGCCATTCGACAGGAACCCCGCGGCCCCGTCATCGCCCAAGGCCAGTTTGAACGACCCGGGTGCCGGCCCGCCGGCAGGGCGGTGCTCGGCAAGCTTGGATTGCTTGAGGATCAATTCAAAAATGGCCTGGGTGGGAACACTGATGCCGGCGAGGTTGATGATGAAGTCGGTGCAACCCAACGCGCGATTCGCGGGCGACATGAATCGCTTGATCGGCGAAAGACGCGACCGGTATTCCTCGGGATTCCTCAGGATTAGGCAAATGAAATCAATGTTGTTGATCGAATGGACATAGGCGCCGGCAATCTCCGACCAAGGAAGGATTCCAATGCCCAATGTCCGGTCGTTGATTCCCTGCTCGTTGATGACAAGCCTTGGACGCGTGTCGAGCAGTTGCCAGGCGAAAACCAGCACCCCCGCCCCGAAGAACAGGATGCTCGCCCATCCGACGAGCGGCGCCTCACCCTTCCAAACAATCAAGGCTCCCCCCGCGACGAAAGCCATCGACACCATGAGAAGCAGGGTGTACTTGATTAAGGAATTGCGAATTTCCACGGAATTCATGGATAAACCCCCTTGGAAAGACACCGGGACACCCAAACCTCCTCACTGATCCGACAGGCCGCAGCCTAACATGAAGTCAATTCATCCTCCGGATGATTGAACGCGGCGTGCCATGACACACTTCAATGTCCGTGGATCATTGAAACCGAATGCCCCCGGGCAGTCGATTTCAATGCCAGGGCCGGGATGCCCCGCGCAAGCAACATGCCCCTCACTTCGTTCAGGGCTCAAAACGCCTGGTTATCGAGGCCCGATTCCGCGGCTTGGGAACCCCCGGCCAAATGGGGGCGAACCGGCATGATTCGAAAATGATTTGAAAAACCAAGGGTTCCAACCATTCCAGCAAGATATCCTGTCGTGGCCATGCGGATTGAATCCAATATGATCTCATCAACCAACTTCCAATTCTTCGAATGGGTGAAACCGTGTTCTGGAAAAGGCCGGCCCATGACCCGAGGCAAGTCAGCGCCGCCCCGACGCTGCCGGCATCGCCCGGGTCCGGGCAGGATGAATTCGATGTCAGCAAGCTGTATTCCGGGCCGGCCTCGGCGGAAGGATCGACCGAACCGCCCGTTGCGCGGCTTGATGAAAAATTCAGGCAGGCCTACTTCTGGATCGTAAACCACGCCATCATCACACCCTATTACGATATTGAGTATAATGATACCGCCCGTCCACCGCGCTCCTTCACCTTCGGTGGCGCCGGGACCGAATTGCGGTTGCCCAGCGGCATGTCGTACTCGTCCTTCGTGCTGTTGCCCCTGCTGAACTTCGCCCTCAGGAAGCGCGCCTTGTTCATCGGCGGACCCGGCCGGGGGAAGACGGCCTCGGCGATCCTGATGAGCCTGCTCGCCGGATACGATCTCCGGACCGTCAGGCGCGGCATCCAGCATGGCCAACCGCAGATGACGGTCGCCGATCTCCTTGGCAACCCGCTGCCCAAGGCGCTCATGGAATCCAACTCATCAGACGACATCAAGATCGCCTGGCGCCAATGGATCACCATGCGGGTGAAGATCGTCGATGAGTACAACCGGATTCCGACGCGCACCCAATCGGCGCTGCTCACCCTGCTGGCCGACGGCTACGCCGAGGTTCTCGGGCAAACGGTCGAGAGCCCCGAAAGCGCCTGGTTCCTCACCGCCAACGATGACATGGGCGGCGGCACCTACCAGGTGATCGAGGCGCTCAAGGACCGCATCGACATCGTCATCAAGGCCCTCAATTTCAATCCCAGGTTCCTCGATGACCTTTTGGTCCGCGTCGAGGAGGGCGTGAAGCCGGAGACGCTGCTTCCCAAGGAACTAATCTTCACCCCAGAGGAACTCGACTCCGTCCACGCGCAAATCCTCAAGGTCGCGATACCGCGCGCCGTCAGGCGTCGCCTCGAGTTTTTCGCGGCGCAGTTCGATTTCTGCGACCTCGCGGCCAAGGAGATCGAATACAAGTCGAAGGACACCATTCACCTGGCGGGAAAGACGCTCTCCCAGGTCTGCGCCGAGGATTGCGGCCGCGACAAGGCCAAATGCATCTGCAGCCAAACCGAGAACGGGCTGAGCGTGAGGTCGCTGATGACCTTGCTGGCGTTCTCGAAGGGCCTGGCGTGGTTCCGCGGCCAAATGGAAGTGGGCCTGGCCGATGTGATCCAGATTGTGCCATGGATCCTGCACGAAAAACTAGCTCAGAACCCCGGATCCCCCTTTTTCGATGCGACAGGAAACGGCATCTACCGGGTGGACCGCATCGCCTGGATCCGCCGGGCCTTTGACCTGGCGTGCGAGGAGTTCGTCAGGCTCGACCTCGACCGGAGCGATCCGCTGCTGGAACTGGATCAGGCGTTCGAACGCGGCCTCGAGGGTGTCGCGGCCGGCGAGGTTCGCAAGCGGCTTTCGGGCATCGAGACACACTTGGCGGGATTGGCCAAGGGCACGAAACTCTATGCCCATGTCCATGCCGATGTCCTTAAGCTCAAGTACTACCATCAACGATACTCGAACTACCTGCGATGGCTGACGACGGTCCGGAGCTAAGGATCCGTGAATGGCTGACGGGCCGGCGCGTCGACTTGAACGGCCGGTTCCGCGCCATGGCGCGGGCGAGGCCCGGGCTTGATCCGGGGAAGGTTCTCGGCTTGTGCCGGGAACTTCTCCCGCCGCTGGCGGTAAAACCCCATCCCGGACTTCCCGAATTGCTCGACGCCGTCTTCGACCTGATCCTCCTTCATTCGGGCCGCGGGCTGATCGGGATCGGATCGACCGAGCCCACGGCGCTTGAAATCCTCCTGCGCCATTCGTTCCCGGCACTTCTGCCCCGCCTGCTCGAACGGCCCCGCTCGTTGCCGGCGGCCCTTTCCAACGCGACCGAGAACATGGCCGCCACGGGCGCCCGGTTCGCGAAGGAATTGGCCTTGCTCGCGGGTGTGGCTGAGGACGCCGGGCAACTTGAGGATGCCGGCGGGATCCTGGCTTGGAGGCTGGGTGAACCCCGCTTGCGCCGCTGGGCGCTGGAAAAGGCTTCCGGGCTGCCGGGCAAGTTGGTGCTGGCCGCCCTTGGCGAACCCGGCTGGCCCGAACCGGCGGCGCCGGTCGTGGTCGCCGCGCTCGGGGCCGACGCCTGGCGAAGGCTCGGCGAGTTGTTTACTCCTGTAACACTTGAAATGCTTTCGGGAAGCCCGGGCGCCGATGTGGTGGACGGTTTGGTTCGAGCCGCCGGGGCCGGCGCCCCGCCATGCGACAATTGGCCCCTGCGCGGGAGCGTCGGCGACTTCACGGGATTTGATGGCGATTTCGAATTCCCACCCATCCTGCTCGAGACGGGGCCCGAGTCGAACCGGCACTGTTTCATGACACGCCACGGACCGGCGGAAATGCTCGTGCATGCCGACGCCTTCGGTTGGTCGTGCCAGCCCGTGGTCGCGCCGCAAAGGAACGCGGCATGTTTTGGAATCCCCGCGGGAACGACTTCGGCCATTGATGGGAAGGATTACCGGGCCCACACCCGCGCCAACAGTTTCCGGATCCGCGTTCATGTGCCTCCGAGGATGCCGCTATGAGCCGGTCCTCCGAACTGGCCGAACGCTGGGACGCCGCCTGGCCCGCGGCGCTGGACTCTTGGTCACCCTACACCCTGCTGAAGCCTCCCATTTACTTCGAGACCCAAAAGCAGGCTGAAGCCTGCGGCATGGCCGGGCAGGTCGCGGCGATCAGGCTTGCCGACCAGACCGTGATGGTGAACCTCGCCACGGTGCGGGAACTCGGGCTGGAGGACCACTCCCTGGCGATCCTGGCCCACGAGATAGGCCATCATGTGCATGTGCCGGGAAACCTGGCCGACAACGCCCGCATGCTCGCGGCGATGAAGCCGTTGCTCATCGGCTTGCCTCCAGAAACGCCCGCGATGGTGGCCAACCTCTATGGCGACCTGCATCTCAACGATCGGCTACAGCGGCGTCATGGTATCGATGTCGCCTCCGTCTATGTCCGCTTGCGCGAATCTGGCAGAACCTCCGACCCGACCGAAACATGGAAGGTTTACACCCGCGCCTATGAACACCTGTGGCGCCTTCCGCCGGGAACGATCGCGCCGCCGGACATCACTCCTGTCGTGAATGCCGACGCGCTGCTGGTCTCGAGGCTCATCCGGCACTTCTCGGTGCGGTGGCTCGCGGGTGCCCGACGCTTCGCCGCGATCCTTTTCCCTTACTTGAATGCCGATCGGGAAAAGCCGCAGACTTTCCTGTCGGCCGGGCTGGGAGACTGCAAGGATTGCGGACAGGGCGCCGCCATTCCGGATGGGCTTACCGCGGTCGACCCGGCTGAACTCGGGGAGGACGGGGAATTCGACGCCGCCATCAATGGCGAAGCCGAGGATGACGATGACCAGAATCCGCTCAAGCCCGAACCAGGCAAAGGGTCTCCCGGCTCACAGCATCGTTCACCCCTCGAATATGCCGACTTGTTGCGGGGAATGGGCCTCGTCTTGCCCGGGCATGAGGTCACGGCGCGTTATTACAGGGAAAGGGCCAAGCCCCATCTCCTGCCGTTTCCATCCCGGAGGCAGCCGGCGGCGACCGAAACCCATCCGGAGGGATATGAGGGTTGGGACGCCGGGGACGACCTCCAGGACCTCGACATGCTCGGCTCGCTGATGCGTTCCCCCGTGGTGGTGCCGGGAATCACCACCGTTCGCAGGGTTTACGGCGAATTGGCAGGAAAGGAACCCGACCGCGCTCCGGTCGACCTCGACATCTACATCGACTGTTCCGGCAGCATGCCCGATCCATCGGCTTACACCAGCTACCTTGCCCTGTGCGGAACAATCCTCGTGCTCAGCGCCCTGAGGGCCGGCGCCAGCGTGCAGGCCACGCTCTGGTCGGGCCCGGGCCAGTTCAAGACCACCTCGGGATTCATCAGGGACGAGAATCGCCTCATCGACATCGTCACCGGATACATTTGTGGAAGCACCGCGTTTCCCCTGCATGTGCTGCGGGACACTTATCGCGAAAGGCGGGCAAGCGCCCGGGCGACCCATATCGTGGTGATCTCGGACGACGGGGCGGACACGATGTTGTCCAACGACGAGACGGGCGCTCCCGGGACGGACATTTGCCGCCTCGCCATGGAGCGGGCCAGGGCGGGCGGCACGCTCGTCCTCAACCTGTTCAATCCCGAATCATGGGATGCCGGCAAGCGCCTCGCGGAACTCGGATTCCGCATCCATCCCGTGCGCGACTGGGAAGAACTCGTGGCCTTCGCCGCCCGTTTCGCCCGGGAGACATACAAGTGACAATGCCCGTGTTGGCGGACCTGCTGCGCTGGCTCGCGGAAACTCCTCCGGAATTCAGGGAGGATCCGCCGCTCGCGGCGGTGCTAGGCGACCTTCTGGAATCGCTGGGCCACCCCGACATGGACGCGGCAGCCCTGGCCCGGGGCGAAGCGGGACTGAAGCCGAGGGCCGAACGCAACCGCAGGCTGTGGATCCTGGCGGCTTGCCGGTTGCTGTGGCATCCGTCTTTCAGGTTGTCAGTCCTGCCCGCGGATGGCTTGCGCCACCTGTTCGCGAAGGAACTTCCCGGGGTGGCGGCGATCACCGCCGCGGACGCCCTGATAACCGAGGAGGACCGCCGTGAGGAACTGGTGAGGCGAACCTTGCGCGCCGTGGGCATGGGCCTTGCCGGCGAGACACTGCTGGAGTCGGAAGACAGGTTTTGCCAGGTGGATTCGGTGGAAGGCCGACTCGTCGCGCGGGGCGCGGCGGAACGGGAGCGACGCGCCCGCGAGGTTCGCGAGGCGATGGCCCGCGAGGCGGCCCGCATGGCCGCGGCCCGGTACAGCTCGGAGTGACGGCATGCCGCTCGACGACGCCGCGATGTTCCCGCTGTTGACCGAGGCAAGCCGGGGCTTGCTCACGCGCCTTCGGGAACACACCTCGGCGCCTCGATGGACCCACCGCTGTGGCGATCGGCTCACGGCCGAGGCGCTTGCCCGCGTTCGGGGCTACGCCGATTCTCTCAAGGCAAAACGGAACTCGTCGCCCCGCGGCCAACCGTCATGGGTCGGTGAATTCCTGGATCATTGCCGGCGCGATGTTCCCTTTTACCGGGAGAGGCTTCCCTCGGGCGAATCGCTCGAAGCCATGCCCGCCACGCTCCGCGAGGACTTGCGC
Organism: Planctomycetota bacterium; assembly: GCA_016873225.1. Taxonomy (GTDB): domain Bacteria; phylum Planctomycetota; class Planctomycetia; order Gemmatales; family Gemmataceae; genus REEB421. The sequence goes on from VGXS01000032.1 coordinate 37,873, forward strand.
ACAGGATACTGGCGCTTCGTTCCCGATACCGCCGACCTGCGTGACATCCTCACCTACTGGACCTCGGGAACCTCCGGAACCATGGTGATGGTTCCAAGTTGCCCCGAGGCTCCGGTGAAATATCTCCCCGTTTTCGAGGCCGCCCTGCGAGCGCTTGGCATCGGCATGAAGGGTGGAAACCGGATGTCGATCGTCCAGGCGATGTGCCAGCGATCGGCATACACCTACCCATCCGTGATGTCGTATTTCGACGGCGCCGGCCTCGCCAGGCTGAACCTCAACCCGTCCGAATGGCGTTCCCCCGCCGACAGGGCGGCTTTCCTGGCCGAGTTCACTCCCGAGTTGGTGACGGGCGACCCCGTCGGCCTCGTCGAACTGGCTTCCCTGCCGCTTCGCGAACCTCCCAAGGCCCTGATTTCATCGGCAACGGCCCTGCTCCCCGGCACGCGGTCGAAATTGGAAGCGGCATTCGGGTGTCCCGTGCTCAACCTGTACGCCATGCACGAGGTTGGGCCCATCGGCATTGATCATGGGAATGGCCTCGAGATCCTCGCTCCCGACATTCATGTGGAGATCCTCGCGGCCGACGGATCGCCATGCCCGCCGGGAGTGCGCGGGGAAATCACCATCACCAGCGCTTTCAACCCATTCCTGCCCCTGGTCCGATACCGCACGGGCGACCACGCCGCGCTCGACCTTTCCGCTCCGGCACCGAGGCTTGTCGAATTCGAGGGAAGGGCGCCGGCGGTTTTCCGATCGGCAAGCGGGAGAATCTTCAACAGCATTGATGTTTCCCGTGTTTTGTCCGATTGTCCCCTGCCGGCCTTGTCGTTGATCCAACGGGCCGATGGTTCGGTGACGATGCGAACGCGTTGCGATGAGGCGATGGCAAGCCTGGTGCGGGAACAGTTGGTGGACCTGTTTGAAGGCGTTGGCGTGGAAGTCGAGCGGATTCCCAAGGAATCGCCTTGGGAGGGCAAGTTGATCCAATACCGAAGCGACATGCCCGTCACGGAACATCAGAAAGGCGATTAGCCCTCCCCAACCCTCACTGCATCGCCACAAATACCCCATTTTTACAACATTGAATGGCAACTTCGGCATTTTCGGCACAAGCCGCCGGGCCGGTTGTTCCGATGATTCCTTCATGGGGAACTTCTCCTCATGGAGGGAATGGAACGATGACGAGCTTCGCCCGCCTTTGGGGAGCGATATCCCTCGTCGTCGTTGCCGCTTGTGGTTGTCAGGTCGCGTCGCCACAACCCTCCATGCCGGCGGGGTTCGCCTCGAATGACCCACCCGTTTTCGTGCGCTGCTCTTATCCGGACGAAAAGGAATCACCCGGCCTTGATGCGCGCTCGCTGCTGAACCTGATCTCAAGCCAGACTCCCGCCCTTGAGAGCGTCCGCGCCCTGGAAGGGGAGGCGGCGCTCAGGCGGCACAAGGCTTCCGTGTCCGGGGCCGGTTGGTTCAAGCATCTTTCCAGCGAGGAACGACTCTGGCTGGCCGGCGCGATGGCGCAGGATGCCCAGGCGGCCGTGAAGGCGGCTGATGCCATCTACAAGGCCCAGGCCGAGGCGAGCGAACTGCTGGTCGACCTGCGCGCCTCGCGTGAGGCGATGAAGCATATCGATGAATCGGAGGCCCGGCTGAAAAGGGTTCTCCTGCGCGCCGAGAACGCCCGCAAGGCAAGCGAGGCCGCGGCGCCGCTTGTGGAGGCGATCAAGGCCGACCTCGCCGGCCGGGAAACCGCGCGCGCCAAGCTCGCGGCACAGGAAGCCTCGGCGCTCGCCCGGATCAAGTACCTTGCCGGCATCGATCCGGCAGGCGACCTCCAGCTCGACCTTCCCGCGCTGGACCAATCCAAGTGGATCAATGGCGACATTTTCCCGGCTTCATGCGCGGAGCAGGCTTCATCGATTGGGCCGGGTGTCGCCGCTTCCGACTCCCTTGTCGCGACGCTTCGCGACTGCGTCGGATTGCTGGAGGGCAAGGCCCTCGTGGGCTCCAAGGCCCAATCCGAGAAGAAGGTCGACTTCCAAGGGGCGCTGAAACAGGCGATCGCGGGCCGCCGGGAACTGGATGCCAAGCTGCGGCTGGGAGCCGTGGAAGCCGCGGAATCCGTCACCGCCAGCACCCGGCAGGCGGCGGCCGCCGCCAAGCTGCTCACGCTGGCGCAGGCCGCCACGAAGATGATCGACGACCGGGTGGAGATGAACGCGCCGGGATTCGGAGCCAAGGAACTGTTCGAGACCGAGGGAGCCCTCGAGTTGGCCAGAACCGAGGAGCTGAAGGCCCGGCTGGCCAGGCACAAGGCCCACGCCAGGCTTTGGCTCCTGGTCGGTCAGCCCTGATCGGCGACGCCAAAGCGGCCGAAACTTTCCTCGCGCCATTGTCCCGCTGCCAAGTCCCCCAACTCCAAGTCACCGACGGCCGTCCGCACCAACCGCTCCACCGGATGGCCGACGGACTCAAGCATGCGCCTCGCCTGCCTGTTGCGCCCCTCCGTGAGCACCAGTTCCAACAGGCTGAACCGGTCCCCGGCTTCCAGAAGCCGGGCTACCGCGGGTCGCGTGGGCCCATCATCCAGGACCAGTCCCGAGCCCAGCGCCTCGATCACCCCGGGGCCGACCCTCCCCTTCACGGTAAGCCTGTAGCGCTTCGGCACATGACGGGCCGGGTCGGTGAGGGCGTCGGCCAGGGCGCCCGATGTGGTGAGGAGAAGGAGGCCCTCGGAATCGGCGTCGAGCCTGCCTATGGCGACCAGTCGGGGAAGGCCTTGCGGCAGCAGGCTGAAAACATCGGGCCGGCCGCGCTCGTCCCGATGCGTCACGACAATGCCGACAGGCTTGTGGATGGAGATGAGCCTGTGCGACGCCGCCGCCGGCGCCCGGCCATCGAGGGTGACATCATCAACCGCGAGGTCGATCCAGATAAACGGGTCGGTGCAAACCCGCCCATTGACCCGAACGCGACCCTCGCTGATCCAGAGTCGCCCCTCGCCCCGCGACCCCCATCCGAGCTTGCTCATGGCCCGGTGAAGCTGGACCCGCCTTCCCGGCCCCGCGCCATGCCTCCGCCTGTCACGCATCAGAAATCCTTGATAACATAATTGGACCATTCCTTGTCTTGTCACAAATCCTGTTTTCTGGTGGTTCCATGTCGATTCATGTTTCCTGCGCGGGTTGCCTGAAGCAATTGAAATTGCCCGACAACGCCACGGGGCGCAAGGTGCGCTGCCCCATGTGCCAGACAACCTTCGTCGCCAAGCCAGTGGAGGAGATCGAGGTGCTGGAACTGGTGGAACCCGCTCCCGCCAAACCCGCTCCGCCACCGGTGCCCCGCCCTTCGGCCACGATCGCCACGCCGACCCGGCCGTCGGTGCCTCCTCCCAGGCCCCCCGAGGCTTCCCCCGCGGAAAGCTTCGACGGACTTACGGCGGATGAGGAGCCATCGGTGGTTCCGGGAGGGAACCGGGCCGGATGGCGCAAGGTTCATTCCGGCCTCGGGCTCATCCTCCTTTCGATCGTCCTGGCGATTGGCGCCGCCCTGGCCCTCATCGGCGTCTCATTGCTCCTGGCCATGACCGGCCTCGCGGCGGCGCAGGCGAATGCCGGTTTCAACCGGGGTGGCGCCAACCCGATAGGCATGGGCCCTATGAACCGCGAAGGCATGGCGGCGCTGGCCGGAGCCACGATGCTGGTTCCCCTTTTGGCTGTCGGAGTGGGCGTTTCGGTGCTGGCGACCTTTCTTGTCGGACACGCGTTCTGCATGCTCGTGCCGGCGGCCAAGGGAAACGGGGGCTTCGCGCGCGGCCTGTCCGTGGCGGCATTCTGCACATTCGCCAGTGTCACCGGATCGTGGGTGGGCACGATCCTCCACTATTTTTATCTGTGGAGCGTCTGCCATGCCCTCAAAAAGCCCTCCATGGCGCGGAATGTGTCCAATTTCATGTGGGCCCATGTCATATTGGTCTGCGGGATGTTCCTCGGGTTCCTCACCGGAGTCATTCTCGGCACGCTCGGCCTCACCGTGGTCGCGGGTTTTCTCCTCGTCGGCGTCATGATGATGGCGGGAGCCGGATCCCTCGCCTTGTTCATCTGGTACATCGTGCTGCTGATCCAGGTTCGGGCCGCGATCGAACCGTTGATCTGACCCGGGGATTCCATCATCGGATCAGCAGGATGGCCGCGGCGGCCAGCAACACGGCAATAACCAGCGCCGCTCCCGCGGCCAAGGTCGCCACTGGAACCGGGGGCCGACCGGGCGTTTCCACCGGCGGTTTGTCATCGGCATCCTCCGGCTCCGACCTTGGCTGAGGTCTCGAACCATCAAGGCACAAGTCGCGGAACTCCGGAACATGGGACAGCGCCTTGAAAGGCCCGCTCTTGAGCCTTGATCCAGCCACATTCGCGGCGTCACCAAGCAATCCCTCCTTGAGCGATCGGCGCACCCCGCGGCGGGTTCCCTTCACCAACCTCTCCTTTCCGGCGTCGTCGGTGTAACGCAGGTACCAGATCTCCGGTTCTCCCGATGCCACCACCGGCCGCTCGGACGACCGGGTGCTTCTTCCGAGAAGATCCTCGACGAACTCCCGGCAGGTGGACGGCCTCAGGGCGGGGTCGCCCCGCATGGCCCTTCGCACGGCCCAGTCGACGCGCTCGCCGATTCCGGGGTCGCGTTCACGCGGAGAGGGAAAATCATCGTGTACTTTCTTCATCCATGCGTCCAACGGGCATAGGCCGTGGAAAGGGGCTTCCCCAAGCAGGATGGCGTAAAGCGTCGCGGCAAGGCCGTAGATGTCGGTGCGGGTGTCCACGAAGCGGGCGTTTCGAAACTGCTCAGGCGCCATGTACTGCATCGTGCCAAGGCCTCGCCCGGTGCGCGTCAGGTTGAGGTCGGTCGCCAGATCCTTCACCAGGCCCATGTCGGTAAGCTTGGCTGTTCCGTCAGGCGTCACGATGATGTTGTCGGGTTTCACATCCCGGTGAACGATTCCATTCTTGTGGGCCCTGTGAAGCCCCTGGGCGACCTGCGAGACGATTCGGACGGCCTCGGATTCGGGGAACGGACCCCGCGTGTCCACAAGTCGGCTCAGCGTCATTCCCTCCACGAATTCCATGACGAGGTAGGGAATGCCGTCAATGGCTCCGAAGTCCAGGGCCCTGACGAGGTTCGGATGGTCCACCATGCTCGCCGTTCGGAACTCCTGCTCGAAACGCTTAAGGAGGACGGGATTCATCCGGCTCTTTTCACGAAGGACCTTGATGGCAACATCCTGTTGCGAACCCGGGGATCGGGCCCGGTAAACGATGCCCATGCCGCCCTCGGCGACCTTTGCCAGAAGCTCATAAGCGCCCAAGCGACGGGGCAGTTCGTCCTCAAGGGAAGTGGGATTCGCCATGATCCAATCCTAACATCACCGGCGGCGCGACCGGCACAACCGGGTTGCGCCTTGGGGTCGGAACAGTCGGTGAAGCCGCCCAAGGCGTCAAAATCCTTATCTCCGTTGGTAAAATGCGCATATGATACAGTCGGCGATACGAGGACCTGATGGAATTTCCGGCCCCGTGCCGATCCTTGTGTCACATTAGCTTGCAGACATTGCCGGTCGTCATTCTTTCGCGGAAGGGGATGTTGCATCCATGAGCTTGCTTGGCAAGGTCCTGGCGATTCTCAACCTCCTGACGCTCCTGGCCGCGGGAGTCTTGGGGGCGATGGTTTACGCCCAGCGCCAAAACTGGACCCACACGATATTCCTGGCCAACCTTTACCTTGAAGGGTTGCCGGTGGATGCCAACGAGACCGACAGGTCGGGATCTCCCATCGCTTCCCGCATGGGACCTGCCACCCTGATGGCGATGTTCGGCACCGCCGACACCCCCTCCACCCAGGAAGGGTTCGTCAAGGCGATGGCTAGCGACCTGATCAAGCGGATCAAGGACGAGGCCGACCCCGTCAAGCAGATGGCCCTCGTCAGGGTATATGCCCAGCCCCTTGTGAACGAACCGGGCGAATGGGAGGACTTCATCGCGATGATGAACGCCTCCGACACCAGGTCTGCCGCCCTGTTGGCCCTTGGATATGTCTGCACGCCCGTCTTCTCTGAACATTCACTCCCCACGGCCTTCATCAAGAAGGATCGTGTGATTGACCTGATGGGCTCCGACGAGTCGTCTTCGTCAAAGGCCCCGGGAGACTACATACCCGGCGACATGCTGCTGGCGGACAACGCGGTTTTCGAGAAGCTGTCCAAGAAGGGAAGTCCCGCGGAAATCGCGACCTGGGCCATGCTGGCCAAGCTCGACCTGATGTTTGACAGCGCCGGTGTCAGCCTGGTTGGCGCCGAGGACAAGCAGGCGCAAATGCCGGGCGCCGATGGCACCGCCGTTCCCCTGGATCCGCGGACCCGCAAGCTGGCCACGGCCCGGCTTCTCACAACCCTGGGACTTGCGGGTAACCAGGCGACCGACCAGGTGGCGAAACTCGTCACCGTCGTGGGGCCCAGGGCCTTCCTCAACGCGATGGAGAATGAGGCGGGTGACCTTCGGGCCCTCAACACGGAAATCGAGTTCCGGCTGAAGCAGTCGATGGAACGGTTCGTTGCCCGTTACGGGCAGGCCATCGACACCATCAAGTCCCTGGACATCGAGCACAGGCGGCTCATGTCGGAATTGGACGAGATCAAGAAACTCCTGGACATGCAACCCATGCTCCTTGAGGAACGCAAGAAGAACCTCGAACGGCTCGAGGCCGACCTCAAGAAAAAGCGCGGCGACTCCGACAGCCTGTTCCAATCACTCCAAACCGGGGCACGTTCCCTCTACCAGAAGAGGCGGGAACTCCAAGGCCTGGTCGATCAGGTCGGCCAACTTGAAAAACGCGCCCGACAACTCGAACTTCGCTGAGTGGCCCACGGGAGACAATCCATGACCTGGCTCGGCAAGATGATCGTCGTCTGCCATACCCTGCTCTGCCTCATGTTCGCCACCGCTGGCGTGGTGCTCAATAGCACCAGGCCCCCTTATGCCGACCAGGCCAAGCAGAAGGCCGAGGAAGTGGCATTCATGCGGAAGTCGTTGCGGCTTGACGATTCCTTCAGCAGGCTCATCCGGGTTCGGGTCGCGATGGCCTCGCTTGAAAACGACTGGATCCTCGCTGAAAAGGTGTACGCCGAGCGCGAAAAGGAAGTGGTGGAGGCCACGCTACCCAACACGATCGGCGAAGTGGATCGCGACCCCAACACAAGTCTCCCTTTGCCGGATCCGACCCAGCGTTTTGTTCCCATGTTCAAGAAAATCAACCTGCTGGGGCAAAAGACATATAAGGAAAAAATGATTCCTGATGCCGGCTTGGCCGTGGAGAACGCCCAGAAGGAATTTCAGGAACGGAAAAAGGAAGCCATTGCCATGACGGAAAAAGCCTCGGGCACCGACGGAAAAGGCGGGGTGACCAGCGATATCATCATCGAGGATGAGAAAATCGAACAAATGAAGGTTGAACGGAATGTCTACGAGGCCGATGTCGCCATCACCACGCAGGACATCGACCGCATGAAGGCCCGCCTGGCCAGGGTTTTGGCATACTTGCAAAACCTGGAGAAGTATCTCCAGGTCCCCTCCCTCACGAATTAACCGCATCGGCTCCCGTGGCCATAAGATACACTTGACAGGCGCACGCGATTGCGGGCATAGCCTAGCTATTGGGTGCGCGCTCCGCGTGCGCCCCCGTGCCCCCGTGGAAGGGGAAAGCGGGTGCGGGCCGGCCCGGGGATTCGATCATGACGACCTTCGGCAAGATTCTGGCGTTTCTCACGCTCCTCATGAGCGGCGCCCTGGGATTCATGGCCCTTTCGCTCCACGCCCTGTCCACCCAGCGCAACGAGGAGTTGCGCGTGGCCCGCAAGACATTCGAGGCCAACCAGGCGAATGTGGTCGCCTATCTCAAGGAAAAGGAAGCCTTCTCCCAGGAGAGGAGCACGCTCGAACGCGACCGCACCGACCTCAAGACCAAGATGGAAAAGATGGACTTCATCCAGCGCAACGCCACCGATGAAGTGACCAAGCTGCAGTCGCTGCTACGCCTCACATCCGACAAGGTCCAGACCCTCACGGCGGAGAACATGAGGCTGTCGAAGGACAATGGCGACCTCAAGAAAACCAAGGACGCCACCTTGATGGAGAAAAACTCGGAGACCAATTCCAAGACGATCGCCGAGAAGGACTCGGCGACCCGCTCCAGCGAGCTTGAGAAGGTGCGCGCCGACCTCGAGGACGCGATCAAGTCGAGGCAGGAGATGTTCAACGAGCGAACCAAGATGTTCGAGGAGAAGACCCAAGCCGTGATCCAGTTGACGGCCCTCAAGAACCGGACAGGCGACATGGAACGGGAACTCAAGCGCCTCACCCTGGAAAACAAGAAGCTCAAGGAAACCGGCACGATCGAGAAGGCCCCGACGGGTATCGCGGGCAAGCGCAATCCGCCGACGGCCCCCCTTGAAGGCAAGGTGCTGCGCGCCGACGCGAGCGGCCTGGTGCAGGTTTCCATCGGCAGCGACTTCGGCCTGGAACGGGGCCATACCCTTGAATTGTTCCGCTTGAACCCAGCCAAGTACATCGGCATCGTCAAGATCATCGAGGTCAACGCCAAGGACGCGGTGGCCCAACCTGTCGGCACCCTCAACGACCGCCCGATGGCCGGGGATTCGGTCGCCAGCCAGATCAAGTGAACCGGCGGCCGGGATTTCCCGGCCAAACAGCGGAGTTCGACTCATGGCCAAGAAGCGATCCGGTGACAACCAGCCTGTTTCGGATGTCTATGTGGGGCTGCTGGCGATTTCCCTGCTGGCCCAAATTGTTGGCATTGTTTTCCTGGTTCTTGACTATCAAGCCATGAAGGCCTCCCCGCTGCCCAAGCTTGAGAAGTTCACATGGAGTCCGGTGGCCGCCCCCGCTCCCGGCGGCGTGGGTATGCCCGCTGGACCCGGCGATGGTGGCGCTGCGCCACCCGGTGGCGTGGTTCCACCAGGGGGCGCCGCTCCCGG
>VGXS01000033.1 GCA_016873225.1 Planctomycetota bacterium
ATGGCCGCGACCACAATCCATGGGGCTTCACCGTCTGGATGGCCGGAGGTGGAGTCCGTGGCGGCATGGCTTATGGGGCCACCGACGATTTCGGCTTCAAGGCCGTTGAGGACAAGGTGCATGTGCATGACCTCCACGCCACCATCCTTCACCTGATGGGATTCGACCATGAGAAACTCGTATTCCGACACGGCGGCCGCGACATGCGCCTGACGGATGTTGCCGGATCGGTGATCAGGCCGATCCTGTCCTGAGCGTGGCCACCTGACTCATCAATCCCGCAGGGTATCGGCAGCCAAGGGAGGCTCTCTCTTGCGAGCAGACAAGAAAAACCATCCAACCACCGCGAGGACCACCAATCCCGCGAAACACCGGATGCCCAAGAGCTAATTTGTCAGGATTAAAACATAGAGGTGTCCGAACAGCAAGTTGATCATGGGGCTATGAGCCGCATCACCCAGCAATTCATCAGCGCGCTGCTGATCGAGCGCGCCATTTCGATAGGGATCCTTGGGCGAATAAAGCGCGGGAGCATTGTTCTGCTTAATTGAATTCGAGGTCCGAGGGTCGACGGGATACAAATGGTCACCCACCCTGACAAACCAGGTCTCCATGGGGATTCCATTATTGGCACCGGCAAGATCTGAAACGGGCACCGGCCTCCTGATGGCCAAACCCGCCTTGGCGAGTGGGAACAGCCATGCGATCAAGCATTCGCCGGCGATGGCCGAGGCTAGGCAGCAAGCGAAAAACAGGCCCACGGCACCGGCTATCCAACTGGGCGGCAGCGCGAACCAATCAATACCTGATTCAATTTCAGCGTGCGAAGGATCATCGTTCACAACACAAACGGAAACTCCACTACCAACACGCAAGGAATCCTCCCCTGGATACCGTGTCGCCATTCCCTCACCAACCAATCGCATATTTTCCTACTCAAAGGAGTAAATGATTTGGTTTATCCGTTTTTTCATTAATAACGAAGTGCCTTTTTGCGAATTTCCGACAGCAAGAACCTGACCGTTGACAATGGCTCCCTTCTTCGATGACAACCAATCAAAGGAATCCGGGCCCCCCATAATCGCGAACACCAAAGCGGAAGTTGCCGTTGCCAGCCCTAAGAAAAGAACAGCATTGTGCCCAAGTACAAGCCTGATGGACCTGAACCACGGCAAATGCCTTGGAACCGGGATTCGCTCAATTGCCGAGATCACATTCCGTGAGGAAATTTGGCTGGGTGAGTCATCCCTTGAAAACAAGGACCGGAATCCAATCCAAATCGGGATGATCAGGAAAATGTGCGCGAACAAAACGATATTGCGAGGCTGGCCGTGGGCATGCCTTCGATCGAGCACGGCCATCCGCGAATCGTCGGGATTCACATAGCAAACACCAATTGACCCATGAGTAACCGCCTTTTCCAACCATGCGAGCCAAGCCTCGTCGTCTCCCGATACAAGTCCGGAAATTTCAAAAACCCGGGCTTTGTTTCCCTCGTGTCGCACACCCTCGTATTCGTAAGAGAATTTCACGCTTTTCGGGGAAGAACCGGGCATGAATTCACAGGGTGTTGGAACCCAATTTCGCGCAGCCTCATATTCCTGATGGATTTTGTGTGACCAAACCATCAGCAAGAGGCTGAGGCCGATGGATGTGAAAAATAAAAGGGAGCGAACCATAAAAACCCCTCACCTTACCAATGGAGGGATAAATCAATGACACGGGAAACCTGGTTGACCATGGAAAAGGAAGGCACGGTGGTCTTCCGATAAGTGCTCATTTCCGCGCCTTGAGGCCGGCGACAAGCTCGGCAAGCGCCTTGGCCCCCCGGGGATTTTCCGGCAGGGGTTTGTCACCCAGTTCGTTGAGCAGCTTGTCCCAAACCACATTCAGCTCGCCCTGCATGTCGCCCGTGTCGGCCGTCATGGCGACGACGGTGTCCTGCCCGGGAAGCACCACGCAAAACTGCCCCTTGGCGCCATCACCGCGGAAGGCGCCGTGCCGGCACCGCCAGAACTGGTAGCCGTACCCTTGGTCCCAGTCGCTGAGGGGGTTGCTGCCGTTGGAGGTTTGCCGGGCCGTCGCCTGATCCACCCAGGCGGCTGGAATCAGTTGCTTGCCGTTCCATTGGCCCTTTTGCAGGTAGAGTTGGCCGAATTTCGCGATGTCCTCGGTGCGCGCCGCCAAACCGTAACCTCCCAGCGTGATTCCCTGGGGATTGGCACCCCACTCGTGGCCCGAAATGCCCAAAGGGTCGAACAGCCTCGGCTTGAGGTATTCGAGCACCGTCTGTCCCGTGGCCTTTTGCACCATTGCCGATTGCATGAAGGTGGCGGGGGTGTTGTAGCGGAAGTGGGTGCCCGGCTTGAACGGCACCGGATGGGCCAGGAACGCCTTCACCCAGTCGCCATCGGCGGGCATCCTCGGTTCGGTCTCGTGACCCGTGGCCATGCGCAGCAAGTCGCGTAGGCGCATTTGCGACAGGTTTTTCGATGGCTGTTCCGGCGCCTTGTCGGGAAAGAACTTCAAGACCTCGTCGTCCAGGCTGAGCTTGCCTTCGGCGATGGCCAGGCCCACGGCGGTGGAGGTGAAGCTCTTGCTCAGCGACCAGAGGAGGTGGCGGGTTTCCGGCGTTTGGGGAGCCCACCATCCCTCGGCGATCACCTGGCCATGGCGCACCACCATGACGCTGTGCATGGTGTTCACCTTGGCATGAAGCGACTCGATGAATTCCTTGAGCTTTTCAGACGAGACTCCCTGTGACTCGGGCGTCGCCCGGGGCAAAGGCGATTGCGCCCTTGCCAGGGCCATTGGCAACGCAAGCAAGGCCAACACGGCAAACCGCTGAATTCCGATCATCTTCCACTCCGTGACAGCATCATCACCCTGAAAAGGAACGCGTTCATGGCAACCAGTTTAGCCCGGCAAGGGCCAACATCGCCATCACCGCCCCGCAAGGAAGCGTGACAAACCAAGCCAGCGCGATCTCCCCAACCTTGGACCAATGGGCTTTTCCCATGATGGCTCCGATTCCCAACAACGACCCGACGCTCACATGAGTGGTGCTGACCGGCAGGCCATGGAGGCTGGCGGTGGTGACCAGGCCGGCGGTCACGAGGCTGGCGGCAAAGCCCTCGCCCGGGTTCATGGCGGTGACACGGCGGCCAAGCGTCTCGGCCACCTTGTCCGCGTCGAGCCAACCACCCGCCGCGATGGCCATGGCCACCATCCAAAAACCCCACCCGGAAGCCCATTCGGGAGCCACGGCCAAGAGGGCCACCATTTTCGGGGTGTCGTTGAGGCCGCGGGCAAAGCTCGCCGCGCCAGCGGCCAGATAATGCGCCGAATCAAGGAGGGGATTGCGGGCTTCCGGGGCCAGGCGGAACTGCCGCAACACGGGGTATATCAGGGAACTCAAGGCCATCGCAACCAGCGGACTGAAGGCCAGCGGGTACAGGAAGTTTTTGCCGAGTGCATCAAGGCGCACCTCGGGTCCGCAAGCCACAAGGCCGGCCCCGGCCAAGGCTCCCACAAGGGCATGCGTCGTGGAAACCGGAAAACCAAGGCGGTTTGCCAGGAAACTGGTCGCCGAGGCGCCAATGGCGACCGCCGCCACGAACGAAGGCGATTGGGTCACGGCATCCGGAACAAGGCCCCTGCCACCAAATCGGGCGACAAGGTCCCGGGCCAGCATGGCGGCGCTGATCGACCCCGCGAAGGTGGCCATGGTGCCCCAGGCAAGCGCCCGCCTGAGCGAGGTTGTGCCGCTGCCGTAAAGTGAAGCGACGCCCTTGAAGTTCGCGTTGGCGCCATTGGTGAAGCCGACAAACGCAACGGCACCAATGAGAATCAGGACAAGCAACTCAGCGGGCCTTGTTTTCCCGCGTCTGCGCGGGAAGGTGCTTGAGCGACGCGTATTCCTTCCACGAACCCTCGTAAAGGCGGACATTGGGAAAACCGGCCACATGACGGAGGTGGAAGCGAAGCAGGCTTCCCTCCCGGGAGGTTCCGCAATAGACAAGGATCTCCTTGTCGGGGGTGATGCCCGCGGAGGCCAGTTCCCTTTTCGCTTCCTCCAGGGGCCTGAACTTGTGGGTGTTGTCCTTTTCCATCAATCGGGCCCAATGAAAGCTGATGGCGCCCGGGATGTGGCCCTTGCGCAACCAGACATCGTCATCGCCAAGGTATTCGTTGCGGGGGCGGGCATCCACGAGCAGGACTCCGGGCTTGTCCTTGCGCGAGATCAATTCATCCACGGCGATGCCGATGCCGGGATTCGCGGCGGCGGGAAGCTTGCCGGGGCCGTTGCCATGGTATTCCTTGGTGACCGGCAAGCCGGCCTTGCGCCATCCGGGCAGGCCGCCGTCAATAATTCTCACATCAGCGACACCGAATTTCTCAAGAACATACGCCACCATGCTCGAGCTGAGAATTTCGTCGTTGGGAAGGGCCTCGCCTGTCGCGTAAACGATGTGGGTGCGACCGGCATCAACCCCGGCGCGGCCAAGCAGCGTCCTCGTCAGTTCGTCGGGCAGGTACTGCACCGGAACACCCTTGTCGGTGCCGCGAAGGGTGTCGAAGTTGATGTGATGGGCTCCGGGGACATGGCCCCTGAAATAATCCTTGTAGCCGCCGCGAGTATCGAGCACCACGGGCCTTTGGGCGGGGTCACCGGCCTCGATCAGCTTGCGGGCCTCCGCGGGCTGGATGATTCCCGACTGGTCGGGCAATAGCCATACGGCCAGTAGAGGCACGAGGGCGGACAGCAGCATGGGAAAGGTCCAAACAAGGGGGGGAACAAATACCTTGAAATAATTTATGGTATCGCCTGCTTGCCGGCCATGCCCCCGTTCAGCCGTTCCTGCCCAACAATGACTCGAGCGGCATTCCCTCGCTGAACCTGACGGTGCGGCCGATCGGCGTCTGGTTCACTTTCTGATAGTCGATGCCAAGGGCCGTGAAGATCGTCGCGAACAACCCGCCCACCTGAACCTGGCTTGCCGGTTCTTTTTTGCCTTCCGGGTCGGTTTCACCCACCACCCTCCCGCCACGGATGCCGCCGCCCGCCACCGCGATGCTGAAGCCGCCCGGCCAGTGGTCGCGTCCACCGGCGGGGTTGATGGCCGGGGTGCGCCCGAATTCCCCCATGCAGATCACGATGGTGCGCCCAAGCAAGCCGCGTTCCCTCAGGTCGCGGACCAGGCCGGCGAAGGCCGGATCAAGGACCTTGAGGTTGTTGGCGACAAGCTGGTGGTTGTTGGCGTGGGTGTCCCATCCCGCCAGGTTGACCTCCACGCAGCGCACGCCGGTCTCGATGAGCCTCCGCGCCGCCAGGCATCCCCGGCCGAACGGTGTTTCCCCGTACATCCTGCGAATGGCCAGCGGTTCTAGCGACACATCGAACGCCTTGAGTTGTTCGGATGTCATCATTCTCAGGGCTGAGCGCATCGTTTCCCGGTGCAGGGTTTCCTCGACGCGTTTCTCCCGGCCCTTGCCAAAGCTTCGGTCCAGCGCGCCCAAGTGGTTCACCCGGGCCTGGTCGCGCGCTGGAACGAGGTAGGAGCGGGTGTCGGGCACCGGCCCCAAGGGATCGCCCGTCAGGAACGCGTCGAAGGCGTCTCCCAAGTAGCCGCCGCGTCCGGGCCACTGCGAGTGAAGGATGCTCACATGCCGTGGAATCTCGCACGATTCGACGGGAAGCTCACGGCATGCCACCGAGCCAAGGGAAGGATGCGTCACCGTCGGGTCGGGCCTGAAGCCGGTCTTGAGGTTGTAGGTGCCGCGCTCATGATCGCCCTCCCGGCTCATCATCGAACGGATAAGCGAGATCGACCCCATCTGCTCCGCCACCCGCTCGAGACCCTCGGCCAGGAAGATGTCCTTGACGGCGGTCGGTATGTGACGGGTGCCGCCGGCTATGCGGGACCCGGGATGTGGGTCGAAGGTCTCGAGTTGGCTGGGACCGCCGGCAAGCCAGAGCACGATCACCGAACGGGCGGGCGCTCCGGTGCGGTCGGACTCCGCGGCTTGGGCCAGGTGCTTCGCCAGTGGACCCAGCCAGGTGGACCCGGCCAGCGTGGCGGCGCGGCAAAACAATGCGCGGCGTCCTAATGGTTCCATGAGAACTCCGTGGAGTTGACAAGGGCCCAGAAAATATCCTGGATGCCATGGCCTCGGCCCACCGTCCTGTCGGCGAGGGACCGCGTGAAATGGTCCCTTTCCTCGGTATCCGGCCGGCGGGTCAAAGTCGCGAGGAAGAGCGCCTCGAGGGCCGATTCATCATTGCCGGCGAGCCATTCGACCCGCGTGGTGGTGTTGAACGGCCCTCCCATCGTTTTCTCTTGCACAAGCTTGCCGTTCATCATCACAAGCCGCTGGGGGATGGTTCCCCCCCTGCCGTCGAACTCATCGTCGCCGCTGTCGCCGTACCGTTTCACAAAATCGTTCTGCTCGCCAAAGCGCATGAGGCGCGTCACCAGGTGCGACTCGGCATCGATGGTGGAAATGGATGCCGCCTGAATCACCGATCCGGCGACCTGTTCGGGCCGCAAGCGGGTCAGGGGAAAGCTGGCCCAGGTCTTTTCCGCTTTTTGTGATGAATCGAGTCGCGAAATACTCTCGTGCCGGAAGGCCCGCGTGCTGGCGATGATCCTGATGAGGCGGGCAAGGTCATGGCCATTTCGGGCGAAGTCATCGGCCAGGATGGCAAGAGCCTCGGGCGGAGACTCGAACGCCTCCAGATTGTCGATGGGCGTCACCAGCGGTTGCCCGCACAAGATGGCCCACACGCGGTTCACCGTCGCCTTGGCGAACCATGGATTCCCCTGATGGGTGACCCAGGTTGCCAAGCGCCGCCTCAACGGGCCATCCACGGGCAAAAGGTCGGCCGCCCGGGCCACCCGGGGTTCCACCACGCGGTATTCGCGGGTCTTGCGGTCTTGCACCTTGAACTCGCCTGATCCGTCATGCACGCCGCGGAACCCCACGCGTGTTTGGCCGAAGAAGGCGGCAAAGCCCTCAAAGTCGCCTTGCTTCCAGTCGGCGAACGGGTGGTCGTGGCATTGGGCGCAGTCGAGGCGTATGCCCAGGAACGCCCGCGTTACCCGGCCGGCCAGCCTCACCGGATCGGGCTGGTTTTGTTTTTCCTTATTATCCGGTTCGATCGTCACGGTGATGAAGTTCGTCGCCGGCTTGTCGGTCCACAGGCCTTCGGTGGTGATGAGGTCGCGGACAATCTGGTCGTATGGCCTGTTGCGCGCGATTTCCGCGGCCAGCCAGAGCACGAATTTCCGGCGGCGGAAAAAAATGAAGGGGCCGTTTTCCGTGCCGACGAAGGCGCGGGCAAACCGTTCGGCGACAAAATCGGCGTAACGGCGGTCGTGGAGCAGGTGGCTGATCCACCAATCGAGCCTGTCGCCTTCAGGCAACTCCTCCAGTTTCCGGATCTCCTCCAGCGAGGGAATCGTTCCCGTCAGGCCCAGGGATAACCTTCGCGCCACGGTAAGCGCGTCGGCGGGCAAGGCGGGCTGGATGCCATCACGCGCCCAGGCCGTGGCGAACGCCTCGTCCACCTTGGTCACGGTTTCCTTGAATTCACCGTCAGGTGACGCCACGACGGCGACCCGTCGACCGGACTTGGACGGAACCAGGCTGGCACCCATGGCCGCCAATCCGGCCAGGATGAGCGCGACAAACAGGATGTTTTTCAGCAGCGCCATCCGGTCTCCTATCCGCCTCCTGATGTCCATGATACCTTGCATCGTTGGAATCCGGTTCAACCTGTTTGGCAAGGCAAGGCATTCTCATTAATTCCTGATTGGAGCTCGTGGTGTCATCCGCCTCTCCTGATCCAGGCATCGCTTTGCCCGAGGGATTGGAATGGGCGGATGATGAGGTCCTGTTGACGGATCCTGCTCCGCCATCCGGTTCCCTTGCTTCTGAAAGTCGTTTCCGGGGTTGGCTGCGCCATGGATTGGGCTCCATCGCCTCGGCGGCGGAATGGGTCTTCGGGCTGGCGTGCGTGATGGTGGCCTTGGCGGTGATCGCGGCCGTTCCGGTCCTTCAGTTTCTGAGCCTTGGCTACATGCTGGAATGCTCGGGGCGGATTGTTCGCACCGGTCGATTTTCAAAGGGATTCATCGGGATCCGACCCGCCGCCCGCGCCGGTGGCGCCGTGGGAGCCTGCTGGCTGATGCTTCTGCCGATCCGGTATTTGGCGGATTTGGCGGCCAGCGCCGAAATAATCGACCATGCCGGAACGATGGCGGCCCGGTTTCACGCCATGGTTGTCCTGCTCTCGATCGTTGTCCCCGTTCATTTGGCGCTGTCCATCGCCCGGGGCGGGCGCGTCAGGCATTTCCTGTGGCCGTTTCATCCGCTTTGGTTCTTTGGTGAATTCCGCCGCGAGGGTTCGTTCGGCCGGGCCCGCGATGCCACACTTGGCCTTCTCTGGACCTTGGCTTCCAAGGTGCCGTATTTCTGGTGGCTGGGTTTCCGGGTGTTCGTGGCGACCCTGTTCTGGCTTGTGTTTCCGGTCACCCTCATGGCCCTTGGCCATGCACCCATCCCGGTGGCTCCGGTGATCGGATTCATCGGCGCGGCATGGCTGGCGGCGATGGCCCTGTACATCCCGATCATCCAGGCGAGGATGGCCATGCTGAACAGCATCCGGCCGATGTTCGAGTGGCGCGAGGCCACGCGGGCCTACTTGCGCGCCCCGTGGGCCATCAGCCTCGCGTTGGTGCTGTCGCTGCTTTCAGCGATTCCACTTTACCTGCTCAAGGTTGAGGCGGTGCCCGACGAGGCGCTTTGGTTGCCAAGCCTTTTCTTTGTCGCATTCATTTTCCCGGCCCGGTTCCTCATGGGTTTCGCCGTCAGCCTGGCGGAACAACGCGACCGGAGCAGCCATTGGGCCTTCCGCTGGTCGGGCCGGTTGCCCCTGTTGCCCGCGGCACTGCTGTATGTGCTTTTCGTCTTCCTGAGCCAGTACATCAGTTGGAGCGGCATCGTGGGCATGTACGAGCAGCACGCGTTCCTGTTGCCCGTTCCCTATGTGGGTATGTGACATGACCTATCTTCATTTATGCCGTAAAACCATCGGATTGGGCAAACTCAGGGTCACCTACCACAATCTTTTCGATGGCACGGTTTCATGGCATCCCCGGGCGCGGTTGGCCGAAACCTTGCATGTTTTCAACAATCACTTCAAGGCCGGCGTCACCGGCTGATGCACCTTGGGACACCGACATGCCGGAACGAACGGGAGCCGAGTTCTCGGCAGACGGCACATACAGGTACCGCCTATGGAGGCGCTGGACCGCCGCCCCTCGCCTGGGTTTCATCGGGCTCAATCCGTCGACGGCATGCTCGGAACATGATGATGCCACCATCCGCAAGTGCGCCGGTTTCGCCCGGAGGCTTGGCTTTGGCGGCATTGAGGTTGGCAATTTGTTCGCGTTCAGGTCGCGTTGGCCCCATGCGCTGGCCGCGACCCCTTTCCCGGTGGGCCCCGACAATGATACCGCACTCGCGGGCTTGCATCGCCGTGCCGGTGTAATCGTGGCCTGCTGGGGAAATCATGGGAATCTGCTGGGCAGGGACCGTGAGGTTCTCTCCTTGCTCGCCCGCAAGGGAATCAGGTTGAAATGCCTGGCGGTGACAGCCAAGGGCCAACCCGGTCATCCGCTCATGTTGCCCTATTCGGCGGCGCTTTCCGATTTCCCCGCGCCGCTTGGCTGAACACGCGCCACCCCGGGGGTAGTACAATCGGACTTCCCAAGTCGATGCCGGTGTTGATGAGGATTTTTCGAATGGTTTCATTCGCGACCGCATGCCTGGCCGCCTTGGCGTTGGCCCAGGGCCCACCGGCCAAGCCCAATATCGTTCTCATTCTGGCGGACGATTTCGGATACGAATGCGTGGGAGCCAATGGGGGACAGTCGTACCGAACCCCCCATCTGGACCGCATGGCCGGCGCCGGCGTCCGCTTCGAGCATTGCCATGTCCAGCCTTTGTGCACCCCCACGCGCGCCCAACTGATGACCGGCCGGTACAACATCCGCAACTACCTGCGCTTCGGAACGCTCATCCGTTCCGAGACAACCTTTGCCCATCATCTGGCCAAGGCCGGCTATGCCACGGGCATCTGCGGCAAGTGGCAACTGGGCCGGGAACCCGACTCGCCAAGGCACTTCGGTTTTGGCGAATCGTTCCTCTGGCAGCACACCCGCCGCCCGCCCCGCTATGCCAATCCGGGGCTCGAACGCGACGGCAAGGAACTGGATTTCAACTCGGGAGAATACGGACCCGACCTCGTCAATGAGTTCGCGATCGACTTCATCCGCAGGAACAAGGCCCGCCCGTTTTTCCTCTATTATCCGATGATGCTCACGCACGACCCTTACCAACCCACGCCGGACAGCAAGGACTGGAATCCCAAGGCCAAGGGTGAGGCGGTAAACCGCAAGCCGGCTCATTTCGCCGACATGGTGGCTTACATGGACAAGCTCATCGGCAAGCTTGACGCCGCGTTGGCGGCCGAGGGAATCCGGGAGAACACCCTCGTGCTGTTCGTTGGGGACAACGGCACGGGCAAAGGGGCCACAAGCCGGTTCCAAGGAAAGGAAGTCAAGGGTGGCAAGGGAACGACCAAGTCGACGGGAACCCATGTGCCGCTGATCGTTAACTGGCCCCGCGCGGTAAAGGCTGGCCGGGTCAATGCCGACCTCGTCAGCAGCGTCGACTTTTTGCCCACCTTGTGCGAAGCCGCCGGCGCCCCGGCGCCCGCCGGAATCGACGGCGTGAGCTTCATCCCCCAACTGCGCGGTGAGAAAGGCCATCCGCGGGAATGGCTCTACACCTGGTATTCACCCCGGCAAAACAACAACGACAAGGTCGTGGAATACGCCTTCGACCATGGCCACAAGCTCTACCGCTCTGGAGAGTTGTACGACCTGCAAAAAGACCCCCTTGAAAAGGATCCCCTGCCCCTGGCGGGACTTTCACCACAGGCGGCCTCCTCCTCGGCCAGGCTGCGCGCCGCGCTCGAGAAGTTCAAGGACGCCCGCCCGGCGGAACTCGACAAGCGGTTCCGCGAATCGGGCGTCGATTAGGCGGTGTCTGGATGAGCGGTCTTGTCGGCCATACCCTCTACGGCGTGCTGGCCGCCAAGGCGGCCGTGGCCCGCAAGTTGCCCATCGCCCCGGTGATTGAGAGGAACCTGGCCAGTTACCTCGCCGGCGCCTACCTGGGTTGCGATATCCAAACCATGCCAGAAGCGGTTTGCGACGACACAGGCAAGGAGGTTGGGTATGGCACCGTGCCGCTGGCCAAAAGCCCCATCACCGGCGGCAAGGTACGCCCC
This sequence comes from Planctomycetota bacterium, assembly GCA_016873225.1. Taxonomy (GTDB): domain Bacteria; phylum Planctomycetota; class Planctomycetia; order Gemmatales; family Gemmataceae; genus REEB421. Next base: position 11,363 of record VGXS01000033.1, read on the forward strand.
TGGAAGCTGACGCATGAGGGGGCCGGGCACACTCCCCGGCAGGTCCATGCCATGTTTTACGGCCGCTCGCACCTTGTGTTTGGCTGGGCGGGTGCCGAGGCCAAGCTGGCAATCCCGTGGGATCATCTGCCCGACTACGCCGCGCTGGCCGCGGAGGACGCCCGTGTCCTGTTCGGCCCCGGGGAACGGCCTTTGGCTTATGTGCTGGGAACCTTGGTTCATGTTGTCAGCGACAGCCTGATCAAGTCGATTCAACCGGGCATCGATTTGAACCTGATGGACGGCAAGTACACGCCCAAAAACCGTCCTGTCCAGGACCTTGTTTCCTTCCATGAGATCGGAACCCGGGAACTCGGGCTGGATTGGCCGTGCCTGTTTGAGGACTTGGCTCAAACTCCCATCGAACCGGCGCAGTTCCATTGGATGCGGGTGGGTGAACCCAAGGGAAAACTGGCCCGCTTGTTGCCCGATGGCTGGGAACCCGGCAAGGCCGCCCTGCTTCGCGGCGTGTTGGCGGAAAACAGGCGCTACCTGCCGACGCATGCCCGAGATGTTCTTGCCGACATGCGGTTGGAGCGAACCGCATCAGGTTGGCAATGCTCCAAGGCCATGAGCGATGCCTCGGGAGGCATGGGCTACGCCCAAATGGTGGAACTGGCGAAAAAGGCCGACTTCCGACACGCCCTGTGGCAGATGACCGAGGCGATTTTGCGGATGTTCCAACAGGTGATTGAGAGATCTCCACTCCTGAGGTCGCTACTGCTGGAGGAGGGTCCCGGCTGGGCCGACCTGGGCAAACGGTGGGCGGCAGGGCGCTGATGGCCAACGCGCCGACGCCAGGTTGCCCGGAAAGTCGCTCGACCTCCAAAACGAGCATCGTGAAAAGGCCACCTTGTCATTGGCCGGGCCATCGCCACTGGCGGCCGCATCCCGGCCGCGGATGGCGCGCCGCGCTTGAGAAGTTCGAGGATACCCGTTTTCCGGGAATCATCGGGGAATCCCGCAGGCGTTCAAGGTGATGAGACCGGGAATTCGCAATCACCCGGGAACATCTCCTCGCGGTCGTTCGCGCGAATTATTCTCCAAGGCAATAAACATGCGAATCGGTGCGGTAGATCATGCGGTCGCCACTGATGGCGGGGGATGCCGAGATGCGCTCTCCCAGCGGATTGACCGACAGCACCTTGAAAGACCTGCCCGCCTGGATGACATGTGTTTTTCCATCGCTGTCACTGACATAGATCCGGCCATCACTGGCCACCGGGGATGAGTTGCCCGCCGAGGCGAGCCTTTCGCGGTAAACCTCCTCACCGCTGTTGCCATCCAGGCAAACCAGCACGCCGTTGTCCATCAACGCGTAAACAAGGCCGCGGTACGCGAGGACCGATGACTCCACGGGTCCGGGCTTCCTGCTCACCCACATTGTCTTGGGTTCCCTTCCCTGGTCGCGCAGGCGGATCGCCCGAATGGAAGTATCCCTCCACAGTTGCAGGTAAACAATGCCGTTGCCATGCACCGGGCTGGAAATGATCTCGCCGTTGTAGGGGCCTTCACCCTCGCCATAAACCCACCGGACCTTGCGGGTCTCGGGATCGAAGCAGGTGAGCCGATTCTGGCCGGGCACCAGCAGGTCTTTTTGGCCATGGTGTTCCACCAAAAGGGGAGTGGCATGGGCCGTGCCGATGGGGCGGTCCTTCCGCCACGCGATTTGCCCCGACTGGAAGTCGAGGCCGATCAGGTAACTGGGTCCCTTGTGATGGTTCCAGGGAAAGAGGACCGAATCGCCAAGGACGACGGGGCTCACGGCATAGCCCCAAGCCATTTTGGGATCACCAAACTGCTCCATGTATCTTTTCACCCACATAACCTTGCCATCGTGCGTGTAACGGGCGATGTCGGCGTTTCCAAACGCGACATACAACGCGTCGCTGGTCGCCGTGGGGGTGTTCATGGCAAGCGAGGACTTCTCATGGGTTCTCTGGTTGACCCCGAATCCGAAGTCGTGCCTCCAGAGTTCCTTGCCTGTGTCCCGGTCCAAGCAGATGGTGATCAGGGCATTGGCGGGTTTCCTGACATGAGTGGTGACGAAGACCTTGTTCCCCCGCACCACGGGGGAGCTGTTGCCCCATCCGGGCAATGCCACGGACCAAAGCACATTCCGTGTCGCGCTCCAGGCCAACGGCAGCTTGCGCTCGTCGGCCACGCCATCCGCGCGAGCGCCTCTCCAGCTTGGCCAATCGTTCCTGTTATCAACCGCCTGTCCCGAAGCGGAAGTGGCGATCATGAGCAGCAGGGAACAGGCGGTCATTGGTCATCGCCTCCAAAACCCTTCAGCCAAATAGGGATCCTGAAGGGTACCCGTTACACTGGCTCCATGACTACCCCGCATGAAACCTGGCTGGTGACCCCCGCGGTGGGCGCGGACGCGACCACTTTGGCGCGGTTCAACCTTCAATTGGCCCTTGAGACCGAGAACCTGCGCCTTCCGGAGGCCACGGTGCTGTCCGGGGTGCTGCACGGCCTCGCGAGGGCGCCGGAGGTCCGCTACCTCGTGGCCCGGCGGGAGGCCGACGGACCCGTGGTCGGCCAACTGATGCTCACCCGGGAATGGAGCGACTGGCGCGACGGTTGGATATGGTGGATCCAGAGCGTTTATGTGGATGAGGCTTTCCGCCGCAAGGGAGTGATGCGGTCCCTGTTTGGTCATGTGCGCGAAATGGCCCTGGTGAATTCCGAACCGGTGGTGCTGATCCGCCTTTATGCCGAGGAGCACAACAGCCGGGCCGGCGCGTTCTACCAGCGGGTCGGCATGTTCGATGAAGGCTACCGGGTCTGGGCATGGAAGATCGGATGAGTCCATCCCAAGCCGAGGTCGCCCGGGCCCGGATTTTATTGGTGGCCGCGGCGGTCTTGTGGAGCCTGTCGGGAGCCTTCACCCGTGTCATGACCACCGACACGACGGGCGTGATTGGCTTCAGCGCCCATGAACCGCCGATGTCGCCATTGGCCATGGCGTTCTGGCGGGTGCTGTGGGGCGGCCTGATCATGCTCCCCTTCGCCCGGCCCACGCGCGCCTGCCTCACTTGGCGCCTGGTTCCAGTGGGCCTTGCCTTCGCCTTCATGAACGCCACCTTCGTCTCCGCCCTGGCGCTTGGATCCTCGGCCAGCGCCGTGCTGCTGCAGTACACGGCGCCGCTGTGGGTCGCGCTCATCGGGTGGGTTTTCTGGCAGGAAAAGATCGACCGCGGCACCCTGGCCAGCCTGGCCCTTGCCATGGGAGGGGTCGGGTGCCTGGTGATGGAGGGTTGGGAAGGAGGCAGCCTGGTTCCGGTGGGCCTCGCCGTGGCCAGCGGAGTCGGCTTCGCGCTTGTTCTGCTCGGCCTGGGCTGGCTCAAGGACCTTCCGGGAACCCCTGTCACGGTATTCAACTTCCTGACGGGGGCCGCCGTCTTGCTGCCGATGGTTCTGGTCCAGCAGGCTCCATCGCCGGGGCAGGTGGCGTTCATGGCGGCGTTCGGGTTTTTCCAGATGGGCCTACCCTACCTGATGGCGGCGCGGGCCCTGCGCGTCGTGCCCGCCCGGGAGGCCAGCCTCATCACCCTTTTGGAACCGCTCCTCAACCCGGTTTGGTCTCGCCTTTTGGCCAGGGACGCGGAACCGGTCACCATTTGGCTGGTGCTGGGCGCGCTGGGAATCCTGGGAGCGCTCATCACGCGGGCTTTGCCTTGGTCGAAAAGGGAATCGCCAAGCTGAGCCGGATAGGATGATCTCCTGGATACTCCGAACACGCACAGGGAGCCATTCATGGCCCGGTTTTCCTTGGCATTCATGCTGGCGCTGGGAATGTTGTCGCCGCAGGCGCGCCCGGCGGACCGCCCCAACATCGTCTGGGTCATGGCCGATGACCTTGGATACGGTGAACTCGGCTGCTACGGACAAAAGCAGATTCCAACGCCGCGGATCGACGGCATGGCCGCCGAGGGAATGCGCTTCACCCGGTTTTATGCCGGGGCCACCGTCTGCGCCCCATCCCGCAGCGTGCTGATGACCGGATTGAACCATGGCCACACCCGCGTGCGCGGCAACGCCGGCAAGGCCAATCCCAAGGCCCAGGCCCTGCGACCCGACGACATCACGGTCGCCAAAATGCTGAAAGCCGCTGGATACACGACGGCGCTGGTAGGAAAATGGGGCTTGGGAGACACCGGCGAGGCGGAATCGGGCCTGCCGCGCCGGCAGGGATTCGATTCGTTCTTCGGGTATCTCAACCAGGTCCACGCCCACAACCATTTCCCGTCGTTCCTCTGGCGCAACGAGGAGAAGGTGCCGTTGCCCAACAAGATTGTCGCGATGGGCGACAAGGGTGGCGGTTACGCCACCGAGGCCAAGGCCTTCGCCGACGACCTGTTTGCCGATGAAGCGATCCGGTTTGTGATGGACAACAAGGAAAGGCCGTTCTTCCTGTACTGGAGCATGGTGATTCCCCATGCCAACAATGAGCGCCGCTCCGCGCTTGGAAACGGAGCCCAGGTTCCCGATTTTGGCCCCTTCGCGGGGAAGGATTGGCCCGAGCAGGACAAGGGCCATGCCGCCATGATCCACCGGATGGATGGTTATGTCGGCCGCCTGCTCGACACCCTGCGCGAATCGGGCCTTGGACGCAAGACGCTGGTGATCTTCACCAGCGACAACGGTCCGCACAACGAAAGCAACCACAACCTTGGCCGGTTCAACCCGTCGGGGCCCTTCTCGGGCATCAAGCGGAGCCTCACGGATGGCGGAATCCGCGTCCCCTTCATCGCCTGGATGCCCGGCATGGTGAAGGCCGGGTCGGTGAGCGATCATGCCGCCTACTTTGGCGACTTCATGGCCACGGCCGCCGGCCTGGCCGGCGCCCAGTTGCCCGAAGGCCTCGATTCCATCAGCATCGAACCCGTCCTGCGGGGCGATACCAAGGCCGTGAAGTCGCATGAGTTCCTCTACTGGGAATTCCACGAGGGCGGGTTCCAGCAAGCGGCGCTTTACCAAGGCCGTTGGAAGGGGATCCGCTCGGGTTCACCGGCTTCACCCATACGGCTTTACGACACGGAATCCGACCCGGCCGAGAAGGCCGATGTGGCTTCGCGCCATCCCGCGATCGCCTCCGCGATCGGCGATTACCTCAAGACCGCGCGTTCCGAATCGCCGGATTGGCCGGCCCAGTGGAAAGCCTCCCGGTAAATTCGCGAGGACACACCGTCATGCCTCCCCGATTCCTGTCAGCCACCGTGCTCGCCACCCTGGCCCTCGCCGGTTCCGCGGCGATCGCGGCGCCACCCAACATCGTGGTATTCCTTGTCGACGACATGGGCATCATGGACACTTCCGTGCCATTTCTCACGGGCGCCGACGGCAAACCCGAGCGGCATCCCCTCAACGCTTTTTACCGGACCCCCCACATGGAAAGACTCGCCGCCCGGGGCATCCGCTTCAACCAGTTCAGTTCAATGAGCGTCTGCTCACCCACCCGGGTTTCCCTGATGACGGGTCAAAACGCGGCGCGCCACCGGGTCACGAACTGGATCAATCCGGACAGCAACAACCGCGGTCCCAAGGGGCCGCCCGATTGGAACTGGCTTGGCCTCAAGCCGGGCGATGTCACCATGCCGATGCTCCTGCGCGATGCCGGATACAAAACGATCCATGTCGGCAAGGGCCACTTCGCTCCCCGGGGAAAGCCCGGGGAGGATCCGCGAGCCATCGGCTTTGATGAGAATGTCGGCGGGGCGTCGTTTGGCGCGCCGGGTAGCTACTTCGGCGCCGAAGGTTTCGGCCTGACCAAGGGCAACAAGTCGCACGCCGTTCCCGGCCTCGACAAGTACCATGGCACCGAAACTTTCCTCACCGAGGCGCTCACCCGCGAAGCCTTGGCGCGGGTATCGTCGGCCGTTGGAAGCAAGAAGCCATTCTTCCTTTACTTCGCGCAGTACGCGGTGCACTCCCCCTTCCAGTCCGATCCGCGCTTTGCCGCCAACTATGCCAATAGCGGCAAAAACCCGAGGGCGCGCGCCTTCGCCACGCTGGTGGAAGGCATGGACAAGTCGCTGGGCGACCTGATGGACCACCTCGAAAAACTGGGCGTGGCCGAAAACACCATCATCTTTTTCCTTGGAGACAACGGCAGCGACGCGCCGCTGGGCGATTATCAGGCGGTTGCCAGTTCGGCGCCGCTTCGCGGAGGCAAGGGATCGCAGTATGAGGGTGGCACGCGCGTGCCATTCATCGCCTCATGGCTCAAGGCCGATCCCGCCAATCCGGCGCAAAGGAGGTGGCCGGTTCCGGCGGGCGCCGTCCAGCGCCAACCCGCTGTCGCGCACGACCTTTTTCCCACGGTCCTCTCGATCGCGGGCGCCAAGTCGCCGCCCACCCATGTCGTGGATGGTTCCCCCCTAGGACAAATGCTCGCCGGCCGGAAAGACGGAAGCCACCCGGCCACATTCCTGATGCACTACCCCCATGCGCCCCATCGCTGCGACTACTTCACGACATGGCGCGACGGCGATTGGAAGGTGATCTACCATTATTTTCCCGGCAAGGCTTCGGGCGGGTCTCACTACCAGTTGTTCAACCTGAACACCGACCCTTGCGAAAAGGACGACCTCGCCAGGAACCAGCCCGGGGAACTTCGCCGGCTGATGAAGGGAATGGTCGCGGCGCTTGAGGGCCAGCACGCAGCCTATCCGGTCGATGCCGGCAAACCCTTGAAGCCACTGGTTCCCTGAACCGTTTCAGCGGCGCGGAAGGGGAAGGCGGTCATCCCCGGCACCAGTCGCGCCAGATCGACTCGAAATGCGCTTCTAGATCAGGCTTCAAATAGATGAGTTGGATTGATAATCCTGATAAAAATACAAATCGAGCATATTGTAACATGCCCCACTTACTTCGGCTCCACTGGGGCTCTTTTGTTTCTGCTATGGCTACTGGTGTTGTTCCTTGATCGACTCGCCCCTCACTTCGCTGGGGGCTCATAAGCGATGAACGGATCTCAATATGAAGGCCAAACAAAGGCTGACGATGCTCTAGGAGCCCTGAACGAAGTGAGGGGCCCTCGCGGACATTCAACAATCTAGCGACAGTTCAGAGGTCACTCGCGCCGTTCGACGCTTCAGAGATATCAAAGGGCTAACAGAATGATGGCGGATTCCGGGGTCTTGAGCAGGTCAGTTATTTGAAGTTTGCTCTAAGCGCGACTCCTGCCATTTTTCCTGCCGGCCCAGGGCATCGGCCTTGTGGAACCACCCGGAGGCATGATTGGGATCCAGGGCGATGACGCGGTTCGAAGCCTCCATGGCCGCCGTGGCGTTGTCTATGCGCAGGTTCACCGCGGCCAGTTTGCTCCAGGCCTCGAGGAAGCCGGGATCAACGCGCGTGGCTGCTTCCAGGGCCTCGCGGGCCTCGGGCCATCGGCTCCATTTCTGGTAGAGGTGGCCGAGGTTGTGCAGGGCGATGGCATCGCCGGGATGGATTTCAAGCGCGCGACGGTAGGCGGCCTCCGCTTCCTGCGGCCTGCCGAGGTCCTTGAGCAGGTTGCCGAAATTCACATGGTAAAACCCCTTGCCGGGATCCAGCGAAACGGCGGTTTCAAAGTGGCGTAAGGCTGTTTCGGCACGGCCGGCCTGGTGCTCCAGCATGCCGAGGAACTGGTGCGCGTCGGCATTGCGCGATTCCGCGGCGAGGATCGCAAGGTAGGCTTCCCGGGCCTGGGGCAAAAAACCCTGCTGGTGAAGCTGAATCGCATGGCTCAGGGAGTCGCTCACGCGTTCAGGTTAGCAAACCTCGCGATTCCGGCGACTCTCCGGGAAGCATAGCCCGGCGGCAACGGGCCTTGACTCGATTCAAGCGAGGATCTCGTTCACCACGCGGGCCTCCTCGGCACCCGTGAGGCGCTGGTCGAGTCCCTGGTACTTGAATGTGAGCCTCCGGTGGTCGATGCCCAGGCAATGGAGGATGGTCGCGTTCAGGTCGCGGATATGGACGGGGTTTTCGGTAATGTTATAGGAGAAATCATCGGTGGCCCCGAACTCGATTCCCGGCTTGACGCCGCCGCCGGCAAGCCAGGTGGTGAAGCAGCGTCCGTGGTGGTCCCGGCCGTGGTCCTTCTCGCTGAGGGTGCCCTGGCTGTAGATCGTGCGCCCGAATTCACCGCCGCACACCACGAGGGTGTCGTCGAGCATGCCGCGCTGCTTGAGGTCGCGGACAAGGGCGGCCGAGGCCTGGTCGATGTCCTCGCACTGCAGCCTGAGGTTCCTGGGAAGGGCGCCATGCTGGTCCCACCCCTGGTGAAAAATCTGCACCATGCGGACGCCGCGCTCGACCATGCGCCGGGCCAGCAGGCAACTGGCGGCGAAGCTGCCGGGCCTCTTGACATCGGGTCCGTACAGGTCGAGAACCGACTGCGGCTCGCCCCCCAGTCCGGTGGCCTCGGGAACCGCTGCCTGCATGCGGAAGGCCATCTCGTACTGGGCGATGCGCGCCTGGGTTTCAGGATCGCCGAACCTGTCGCCGGTGTCCCTGTTCAACTGCCCGAGGACATCGAGCTGCTCGCGGCGGGCGGTCCTGTCGAGCCCGGGAGGATCCGACAGGTAAGGCACCGGGTCGCCCGACGAGCGGAGCTGCACCCCCTGGTGCCTCGACGGCAGGAAGCCGCTGCCCCAAAGGCGGGAGTAAAGCGCCTGCTTCTGCCCGCGCCCCTGGCTGATCATCACGGCGAACGCCGGCAGATTGTCGGTTTCGGAACCCAGGCCGTAGCTGAGCCACGATCCCATGCTCGGCCGGCCAGGCTGCTGGTTGCCCGTGGTGATGTAGGTGATCGCGGGGTCGTGGTTGATGGCCTCGGTGTGCACCGACTTGAGCACGCAGATGTCGTCGATGATGCCACCGGTGTGGGGGAGGATGTCGCTGTTCACCCAGGCGCCGCGCTTGCCGTAACGCTTGAACTCGAACATCGGGGCGACGCACGGGAAGTTCTTCTGCCCGCTGGTCATGCCGGTGATGCGCTGGCCGTTGCGCACGGAATCGGGGAGTTCCTTGCCATGGATGGCGCGAAGCGCGGGCTTGTAGTCGAAGGTGTCGATGTGGCTGGGTCCGCCGGCCAGGAACAGGTAGATGACGCGCTTGGCCTTGGGGGTGAAGTGGCTTCCCGTCACGCCCGGGGAGGCGCCGGCCCGTTCGACCAGGTTGGTCAGGCAGGCGGCGCCCAGCGCTGTGGCCGAGTGGCGAATGAAGGCGCGGCGTTGGGCGAGCATGGCATCCTCGGACTTGGTGGAACGGGTATGTATCAGTTTTTCACCAGGAACTCGTCGGTGTTCATGACGGTGGAGGCGACGATCGCCCAGGCGGCGTGCTCCGCCGCGGGAATCGAGGCGTCGCGCGGGCTTTCACCGACCGCCAGCAGGGCCGTCGCCTTGGCCGGTTCGGCCTCGAACCTTCGCCTCTGGCTGTCGGCCAGGCCAGCCAGGAGGGTGATTTCCCGGTCGGTCGCGGGCCTGCCGAGGGCGGCCTTCACGGCGAACCTCACGCGGTCGGCCGGATTCGCCCCACCGCGCACGATGCGCTCGGCGAAGGCACGGGAAGCCTCGACGAACTGCGGGTCGTTGAGGGTGACGAGGGCCTGGAGCGGCGTGTTGGTGCGCGAACGGGTGCCGGTGCACTTTTCCCGCGTCGGGGCGTCGAAGGTCATCATGGCCGGGTGGGGCGACGACCGCTTCCAGTAGGTGTACAGGCTGCGCCGGTAGAGTTTCTCGCCGGTGTCCTGCACGAACCGGGACAGGTTGGTGTCGATGGCCACCTCTTCCCAGATGCCCTTGGGCTGATAGGGGCGCACGCTGGGGCCGCCGACCTTCTCGACATAAAGTCCGCTGACGAACAGGGCCGAATCCCTCACGAACTCGGCCTGAAGGCGGAAGCGCGGGCCGCGCGCGAGCAGCCGGTTTTCCGGATCCCTCTCGCGGAGCGGGGTCGGGCAGGCCGACGACTGCCGGTAGGCCTGGCTGGTGACCATCTCGCGCACCAGGCGCTTGACATCCCAGCCCGACCGGACGAAACCGGCGGCCAGCGAGTCGAGCAGTTCGGGATGGCTCGGGGCTTCCCCCTGTAGGCCGAAGTCCTCGGTCGTGCGCACGAGTCCCTCGCCGAAGAACAACTGCCAGAACCGGTTCACGGCGACACGCGGGGTGAGCGGATGATCCGGGCGGACCAGCCAGCGCGCCAAGCCAAGCCTGTTCGCGGGGGCGCCCTCGGGCACCGGCGGGAACACGGCGGGAATCCCGGGCGTCACCGGCTGGTCCTTCCTCGGTTGGTCATACTGGCCCCGGTTGAGGACAAATGTCTGCCGCATCTGCGCCATCGGCAAGTCTTCCATCACCATGACGCTGGTGAGGCCGCGCTCGACCTTCCGTTCGGCCTCGAGTTTCTGCGCCACCTGCCTCGCCATGGCGGCATAGCCGGCCACGGACGAACGCAGGTATTGCCCGGCCAGAAGCGCCGACTGGGGAGCCTGGCGGTTGGCTTCAGCGACGGCCAGCACCCGCGCCACCGGATCAGCAGCGAGTTGCGGCACCTCGGCATCGGAAATCGCCGAGCGGTAAAGGGCGATATCGGCCGCCTCGCCGCGGAACTTGCCGTTGCCATCCGAGCGGGCACCGACCTGGAGGGGAGCCTCCGCCGACGCCGTCGCCGACAGCGTGTCGGCTTCCGCGGTCACGGCCTGCGGCTTGCCGTCGACATAAATGCGGATGCCCTTGGACTTGCCGGTGCCGTCGGAGGTGATGACGACATGCTGCCATGTGTCGGGCTTGAGCGATTCCTTGGCATACACCTTGAGGGCGTTCCGCCCCCAGGCATGGATCAGGTGCAGGCCCGGCTTGCCGGCATCGGTGCCGAAGTCGAAACCGCGGTAACCTTTGTCGCCGGGATCCATCTTGGCCAGGAGAAAACCGCCGCCCCCCTTGGGAACGCGCATCCAGGCGGCGAAGGTGAAAGGCTTGTTCCATTCGATTTGCGGGTCGGCCGTGAACCGGTAGACGGTGTTGCCGGCCAGCTTGGCTCCCGCCGCGTTGGGCCGCGTGGCATCGGCGGCCTTGCCCTCCGATGGAACACCCACGGCACCGAGAACATCGAGGAGTGCGCTTTTGTCCTTGTCGTCCAGGGGCAAAAGGAAAAAGGGAATGTCCGAGGGAGGCGCGGCGCCCGACGGGGCCTTTTGTCCCGCAAGCCACTTGGCGAACCCCTTGTCGTTGCGGGCCTTGGTTCGAAGGTCGGCAAGTTCCGCCAGCGCGGCGTCGCGCGCGCGGCGGGCCGCCTCCCTCTTGGCCCCGGCCTCGGGGTCGGCCACCTCCACCACCGGAGCCTGGTTCCCTCCCCGGGTTTGCATGCCGGGATCCTTGGTGTTGTTGAAATAGGCGTAAAACCGGTAGTACTCGGCCTGCGAGATCGGATCGTACTTGTGGTCGTGGCATTGCCCGCATTCGAGGCTCAGGCCGAGCCAAACGCTTCCCACCGTCTTCACCCGGTCCACCACATAGTCGACGCGGAACTCCTCGGCGATCACCCCGCCCTCGTCCGTGGTGGCGTGGTTGCGGTTGAAGCCGGTCGCCACTTTCTGCGCGACCGTGGCGTCGGGGAGCAGTTCGCCGGCAAGCTGTTCAATGGTGAACCGGTCGTAGGGCATGTTCCCGTTGAAGGCCCGGATCACCCAGTCGCGCCAACCCCACATGTCGCGGGGGCCGTCGGCGTGGTAGACGCTGCTGTCGCCGTAGCGGGCCAGGTCCATCCACAGGACCGCCATCCGTTCCCCGTATCGGGGGGATGCCAGCAGGCGGTCGACGACCTTCCCGTAAGCCTCGGGCGACGCGTCGGCAAGGAAGGCGTCGACCTCCGCGGGGGTGGGCGGCAGGCCCGTCAGGTCGAGCGTCACCCGCCTCAAAAGGGTGGCCTTGTCCGCCTCGGGCTGCGGAGCCAGGCCCTCCCTGGCCAGCCGCGCGCGGATCCAGGCATCGATTGTTCCCCTCCAGCGCGGATCCGGAATTTCGGGCAGCTTGGCCTCCACCGGGGGAGTGAAGGCCCAATGGGTCGAGTAGTTGCCTCCGGCGGCGACCCAGGCCTTGAGGATCGCGATTTCCCTGGCCGTGAGACTCTTGGTGAAGTTCGACTCGGGCGGAGGCATCACCTCCTCGGGATCCTTCGAGACGATGCGGCGCACAAGTTCCGGATCATGCCCGGGCTTGCCTTTCAGGGCGCGCGCGGCGCCGGCCGGGGTGTCGAGCCTCAGGCCGGCCTTGCGTGTCGACGCGTCGGGGCCGTGGCAGTGGTAGCATTTGTCGGCCAGGACGGGGCGCACATCCCGGTTGAAGTCGGGCGCGGGGTCGGCGGCGCGGGCCGGAAGGCCGGCGGCCGGAAGGAGGACAAATACTGACAAGGCCCAGACTGCGCGGGACATGGATGGCTCCAAAATGGAAACGCCGGGATCAGGCCGCCTGTCAGGAGACCTTCTTGAACTTCCTGGGCCTGCCGTTGCCAAGCCACTCGACGACATACAAGTCACCCGCCGAACTCAGCGTCAGGGCATGCGGCGCCGCGAACAGGTCGGCGCGGGTCTGGTTGTCCTTGGCTCCCTGACCGTCGCCCAGGTGGGCGACCACCTTGTCGTCGGCATCGATCGCCGTGACGCGGGAACCCAATTCGGGGACATAGATACGGCCGTCATGCTGGTAGAAGCAGCATGGCGCCCGGAAGCCGTTGATGGTGCGCTTGTAGGTCAGTTCGAGGTCGAACACCTCGATCCGGCCGTTGGCCCTGTCGGCGATGTACACCTCGGAATCCTTGCGAAGCGTGCTGACCCACACCCCATGGCAGGTGTTGAACTGGCCGTGCTCCTTGCCACGGCCGCCGATGGTCTTGATGTGCTTGAACTTACTGTCGAACCGGTAGACCTTCTGGCTGCCATAGCCGTCGACGATGTAGACATCCCCGGTCGGGGCGACGGCGACATCGGTTGGATTGGTCCAGTCGACCTTCTGGCTGGTGGCCGACTCCTCCTTCACATTGCCAAGGGTGTGAATCACCTTGCCCGACATGTCGGTCTTGTAGACGCGGGCGCCGATGCGGCCGGCGTCCTTGCCGGCGACATTCTCCGTCCAATACAGGAACTCGCCGCCCGATTCCTTGCTGAGATAAAGGCCGTGGGCGGTGGAGGCGACCTGCTCGGGCTTCTCGAAGCCGATCCCGCTGGCGAATTCCTTCGACCATGTCTCAAGCAGCTTTCCGTCCTTGTCGAAGATCGCCACGCACGGGCTTGATGAGCGCGAGGTGACGATGATCCTGTCCTTGGAATCGGCCACGACGGCGCAGCCGAGGCCGTATTTCATGCCCCCCGGAAGCTTGCCCCAGGCCTCGTCGAGGGCGAAGGTCGCCGACCCCGAGCCGATCTTCGCGGGGTTGTCGGCGGCGTTGGCCCGCGGCGGGCTTGAGCCGGCGGCGAGCAGGGCGCCGCCGGCAGCGGCGAGGAAGTCCCGGCGGCTGCGGCGGACTGGAAACAGGTATTCCGACATCGTTCAACTCCTCAATGAAAAAACCATGGACAAGACTAGGCAAGGACCTCGGACAGCACCTCGCCACCGACATCCGTGAGCCGGAAGTCCCGGCCATTGAAGCGATGGGTGAGCTTGAGGTGGTCGATGCCCATCATGTGGAGCAGGGTGGCGTGGAGGTCGTTGACATGGACCTTCTTCTCGACGGCCTTGTAGCCGAAGGGGTCGGTGGCGCCGTAATGCAGCCCGCCCTTCACGCCCGCGCCGGCCATCCAGATGGTGAAGCCGTTGGGGTTGTGGTCGCGGCCCTTGGCCCCCTGCGAATCGGAGGTGCGGCCAAACTCGCCACCCCAGATCACGAGGGTGCTGTCGAGCATCCCGCGCGATTCGAGGTCGGCCAGCAGGGCGGCGGCGGGCTGGTCGGTGTGCAGGCCGCAGGAACGGTGGTTGGACTGGAGGTCGGAATGGCAATCCCACGGCACATCGCCGACGCTTCCATCACCCGCGACACCCTTGCCGGCGAAGATCTGGACGAAGCGCACGCCCCGTTCGACCAACCGGCGGGCCAGCAGGCACTGGCGGGCGAAGGTGGCGCATTCCGGCCGCTCAAGGCCGTACATCGCCTGCGTCATCGCCGATTCACGGGAAAGGTCAAGCGCCTCGGGAGCGGCCATCTGCATGCGGTAGGCCAACTCGTAGGAATCGATCCGGGCCGCGAGGTCGGCCTGGGTCTGCCTCGTGGAGGCGTGCTCCCGGTTCAACTCCCGGATGAGGTCGAGTTGGGCCCGTTGCTGGGGATCGCTGTGCGCGGCGCCGCGGGCGAGGTTGTCGATCGCCTCCTTGCGACGGGAGTCGAGCGCCATGGCCTGGAAGGTCTTCGGCAGGAAGCCCGCCGACCAGATCTGGTCGTCGCCGCGGGGCCTGGTGTCGTGCATCACCACATAAGCCGGCAGGTTGCTGTTGAGCGCGCCAAGGCCGTAGGTTTCCCAAGCGCCGAGCGCCGGCAGGCCCGGACGGTTCGTGCCGCACATCAGTTCGATGGAAGCCGGGGCGTGGTTGTTTTGCCGCAGGTGCATCGAGTGCAGGAAGCACATCTTGTCGACATGGCGCGACAGGTACGGGAAAATTTCAGGCACCCAGGTACCCGACTTTCCATGCTGCGCCCACTTGAACGGCGAGGCCAGGCACTTGCCGCTGGTGGTGAAGAACCCGGTCTTGGGATCGGCCCCGGCCAAGGGTTGGCCATCGCGTTTCTGCAACTCGGGCTTGTAGTCCCATGTGTCGACTTGGGAGGGTCCGCCGGTCATGAACAGCCAGATGATCGACTTCACCTTGCCCGGGTAATGGGGCGACTTGGGGGCCAGGGGAGCGGCCGCGGCGGCGGCCGCCTCCTCCCCCAGCAGGTTCGAGAGGGCCAGCGTTCCGAAACCGAGGCCGGCCTCGGCAAGGAACCTGCGGCGGCCCGGCAAGGCCAGGCGGCTTGGAAAATTGTTCGGCATGGGATGACCCCCGGTGGATTTTCCGTCAATCGACATACACAAACTCGTTCAGGCACAGCAGGGTGTGGCAGCATTCCACCAGCGCCTTGCGGCCCGAATCGGACGACCCGACCGCCTGCGCCGCGAGGAATGCCGTCATCCGCTGCGATTCAGCGGGGCTCGGATCGCGGCCCAGCGCGATGCGGTAGGCGCGCTCCACCGACATGGCCACGGGCTCGCCGGGAGACGGCCGCGCGCGGTCCGCGAGCTTTTCGGCCTGCTGGCGCACCAGCGACGAGTTCATCATCACCAGGGCCTGGGTGGGAACGGTGGTCACGGGGCGCTCCCCGATGCTTGCCGTCGGCTCGGGAGCGTCGAAGACGGTCATCACCTGGAGCAACTCGCTGCGCTTGACGCGCAGGTAGATGCTCCGCCTCATGGAGTTGTCGAGCACGCTCGGCCCGTACATCGCCGGATCCAGGTTGCCGCCGGCCGCGAGCAGTGCGTCGCGGATCGCCTCCGCCTCCAGCCTGCGGGGGCGGTGGTGCCAGAACAGCTTGTTCTCGGGATCGACCGCGAGGTTCGCCGGATCGGCCTCGTGAGATTGCCGGAAGGTCTCGCTGAGCATGATCATCCGGTGGATCGGCTTGAGCCTCCATCCGCCCTTGACCAGCTCGGACGCGAGATATTCGAGCAGTTCGGGGTGGCTGGGGCGTTCCCCTTGGGCGCCGAAGTCATTGGGAGTGGCGACGATACCCCGGCCGAAATGATGCTGCCAGAGGCGGTTGACGATCACCCGCGCCAGGAGGGGGCCGGCGCCGCTGTTCATGTCGGTCATCCATTCGGCGAGCGCCACGCGTGGTTCCACACCCTGCCGGGCGACGGGCGCGCCCGCGCCCCGCCACAAGGCCTGGACGAACCCCGGCTCCGCCTTGCCCTGCTTGTTGTCCACCTCCCCGCGGCGGAGGAAATAGACATCCTGCCCGCCAGCGGCGGTCGTGTAGACCTCCGCCATATTAGGCCGGGGAGCGGCGGCCTCGTGATCCCTCACCGCCCGCACGAACTTGGCCGTCTCCGCGTCGCGAGGGGCGAACCAGCGGGCCAGCGAAAGCCCGACCTGCCCGGGCATCGGCTTGGAGGCCAGAGGGGCCAGGGCCTTGAGTTCGGAATCGTGCTGGCCGGCCGTGTCGCCGGCCCATGTGGCCGGACCGGGCTCGGTGGTGGCCGAAACGCGCAGTCGCCCGATGCCCTGGTCCTTGAACACCAGGTCGAGTTCCAGCACGGTGCCTTCCGCGGAGCCGGCAAGCGGCGAGTCGAATTCGAGGATGGCGGCGTTGTCGCGCTTGGCGGTCGCCTTGACAACCCAGGCCGTCGCGGGCTTGCCGTCCAAGGCGTTGGCCAGCGGCTGGTTCGGATCCTCCGCCGCCGCGTATGCGGCCTTGAGCTTCACCTTCACCGGCGCTGCCTTGGAAGCCGGATCCAGCGGGCGCGCCTGGAGCGTGATCTCGGCCAACTGGAAGCTGCCGTCGGCGTTGAGTCCGGGGCCGCGCTGGGGCAGGGCCTTGTCGGCGAACAGGTCGAACCTCAGGGCCGTCAGGTTTTGCTGGTGTGTTTGGAATGTCAGGCGGAAATGTTCGCCCGCCCCCGCGGCCGCCGGCCTGCCGCGCTGTCGCCGGGCCGCGCCGGGCGTGATGTTGCCATCATGGGCGATCACGCCTCCTGCCGTGGACTTGAGGAACGACCGCTCCGCCTCATAGGCGACGGGTTCTAGCCATTGCCAACGCGGGGCGGGTGGAAGCTTGGATAATTCCGCCTTGGCCCAGGCGGAGAACCGGCCGGGAAGTTGGGTCGAGACGAATCCCTCCAGCGCCGTCCTCGGCGCCTCACCTTGGACCTTGTGCGTTTCGAGGGCGCGCGCGGTGGCCTCGGGGTCGATGTCCATGTTCTTGGTGCCTTGCACCGTGCGCGCCAGGGCCGAGGCGAGGCCGTAATAGTCCTTGTGCGGGATCGGGTCGTACTTGTGCTCGTGGCAACGCACGCAACCGATCGTGAGCCCCAGCATCGAACCGCCGATGGTCATGAGCATGTCGTCAAGCTGGTCGTAACGGATCCGTTCAACCGTCTTGGCCGTGATCTGCCCGGGGAAGGGACCAGCGACAAGGAAGCCGGTAGCGGCGGCACCATCGATCGATTCGGGCTTGAGAAGGTCGCCCGCCAATTGCAGGCGTATGAACTCGTCGTAGGGCATGTCGGCGTTGAGCGCCTTGATGACCCAGTCGCGGTAATGGTAGGCCCCCGGACGGAAGCCGTCGAATTCGTATCCGCCGCTCTCGGCGTAGCGGGCGGTGTCGAGCCAATGGCGGGCCCAACGCTCTCCATGGGCCGAATGGGAAAGCAGGTCGTTGATCACCTTCTCGAAGGCTCCCGGCGACGAGTCGCCGAGGAAGGACTCCAGTTGCGCCGGGGTGGGAGGCAGGCCGATGAGGTCGAAGTAGGCCCGCCGGAGCAGTTTCTCCTTCGCAGCCCGAGGTGCCGGCTTGATACCCTTGGCTTGCTGGGCCGCGCGGATGTACCCGTCCACGGGGTTGTCCGTGGCGGGAACCTTGGAAACCGCGAGGGGGCGGAAGGCCCACCAGTTGCGGCCATCCTCAACGCTGATGGAACGCTGCTTGGAGGCCAGGGCCGCCTCACCGGTGCGGGGATCGGGCGCTCCCATGTCGATCCACTTCGCGAAGTCGGCGATCAGGTCGTCCGGCAGTTTGCCGCTCGGGGGCATTTCCAGCCCCTCATGCCTGAGCGACTTCACCAGGAGGCTTTCCTTCGATTTTCCCTTCACGATCACCGGGCCGGATTCGCCCCCCGCGGCAACGCCCGCCGCCGAGTCGAGGTACAGGCCGCCCTTGAGCTTTTTGGCGTCGCGGGCCTGCGCGGAATGACACGCGTAGCAGTGCTTCACCAGGGCGGGCCGGATTTTCTCCTCGAAAAGCTTGAGCCCTTCCGGTTCGGCGCGGGCCGGGGCGGCCAAGGCGGCCAGCATGGCGATGATCGCGGGAGTGAACGGTTTCATGCTGGTCCTCGGCAAGGCATCAGCTCGGCTTGGTGGTCAGGCGCCGGGGATTCCGGCACGCGCTGGCAGGATCAATCATGAAATTCTACCGGAAAATCAACCGGCGCAACAACGGCGCGCACACTATTCCCGCACCCAACGGCCCGACAAGCGCCGTCAGATCCGTCCATCCGTCAACTTCCCTCCGGCGGCCTGAGGGGGTAATGGCAAAAAACCGCCGATCAACCCGGTTCCGCCGATCAGCGCCATCGGACCACGGACACGCGCCATGGAACCGATGCGATGTCAAGGCTCCGAGGTGCGGTACAGGAACGAATCGGAGGAAAGCAGCGAGGCCACAAGGGCCTTGAGGCTGCCCTTGGATTTCACATACTCCGAATGAGCCTGTCGCAGAGTCCTGGCATCCCGGAGCGTTTCGTTGCGGCCCAGGAAAAACCGGAACGCGTATCGCGCGAACATCTCCTCGGCGCGCCTGGATGCCGCGAGCCGCTCGATCAGCTCGACGGCGTCCTTGACGGGTCCGTCAAGGGAAGGTTCGCCGCTGTCAACCACGGCGCCGGAGGAATCAACGGGGCGGTTCAATTCCTGAAGACGGTGGCGGCCGAAATGGTCGTATGTCTCGAAAGGCATTCCCAACTGGTTCATCTGGTAATGGCACTTCCAGCAATAGGCGTCCTTGGAAACCATGCTGAAGCGATCACGCAGGGTGCGCTTCGGGTCATCGGGAACGACGGCGCAGACCGTCACCGGGATGTCGGGAACCTTGCCGCCAAGAAGGTGCTCGAGGATCCACTTGCCCCTTCGCACGGGGTCGTTGTCAAAATTGCCGGAGTGGGACACGAGCCAGGAGGGTTGGGTGAGGATGCCGCACCTGGAAGCCGGATCAAGCGATACCAGTCCATCCTGCTTGAAGTCGGGCGGGAGGTTGTAGATGGCGTAATCGGATTCGTGCCGGCCGTAGATCACGCGGTTGGCGACATACGCGTCGCGCGTGGTCAAAAGGCGCCGAAGGACATCGCGGTCGTCCGCGACGATCCTGGCAATCACCCGCGAGGTCTCGTTGACGAGTTCATTCGGCCTGTAGGAACTGCCAAGGGGGATCGGCGTTTCCTTGAACACGCCTGTCGCCTTGCGGTAGTCGAAGTATTCGTCAAGGAATTGGAGCAGACGCGCGTTGGGCGCGCCCGGTTTTTCCGGCTCGAGGATAGCGAGGACAACCTTGGCGACCTCGTCGGGAGATTCGAGGCCAACCTTGTCATCCGCCAGCAGCGCCTGCAATTGAGGCGGGCGCCTGTCGCCGAACAACGACAGTTGGATCGCCGCCAGCGACGCCTGGCGCGAAAGCCGACGGCGATCATCCTTGTCGGCGTTTCCGGCGCCTAGTTCGATCCGGTAGTAGGCCTCGGGAAGAAGAAACGGGTACACCAGCGCCGAGCGAAGCGCGCGCTCCCGGCCATGGGCGCCAGCGACCTTGGCATACAAGGCGCGCACACGCTCGAGGTCCTTGGGGGCAGGGGGACGCCCGAGGGCCTTCTCAAACGACTGCTTGAGCGCGCCCTCGAGCGCGGCGGGCGCGAGGTCGGTTTTTTGATTGAGAAGGCCGGCGTACTGTCCTTTCACCCAGCTTTCGACAAGCCCCTGGGCGTTGGAGAGAACCACCTCGGCGGCCGACTCATCCAATTCGTAGAGGCTTGAATAGTCGGAGACCTGCTGTCCCGGAAGCAGTGAGAACGGCTGGATGCCGTTGGGAACCCGGCTCTGATAGACATCGGGGCGGATTCGCCAGGCGCGCGCGATCGTCGCCGGCGCCGGATGGGCGGCGCCGCGGAAAAGCGGTTCATGGGGCACATAGTTGCCGTAATTGGGCAGGGAAAGCTTGTCGCGGACATGATGGCCCGCCTTGGCCATCGACCCGGCGATCCACGCGACCACGGCGGTTCTCTCGGCAACGGCAGGCTGCTTGCGCTGGCCCGGGGGCATCAGCCCGAGTTGCAACTGCTCATGGATGCTGCCCCACGCGTCGGGAGTGGCGTCGGCAAAGCGCGCGACCCCCTCGAGCACGAACCCGCCCTTCTTGTTTTCCCGGGAATGGCATCCGCCGCAATGCTGGGAAAGCCAAGGCCCGATTTCCGGTGGTGCCGCCGCCGCGGCGGCACCCCATGCCATGGGCGGCAGGAATAGGGCCGAACAAGCCATCAGGGCCCTGACGATCATGGGGTTCATGGCCTCGCCTCCCCGTTGGCCGCCGCTGGAGTCTCATGAAGGACCGAAACTCGGAACTTGCCGATCGTAGCCGGGGCCTGGCCCGGAACCTCCGCGTGCCTGATCCCGATGGACAGCGACTTGACGGACCCGGAATTGACCGCCGCGGGCCGCCAGAGCGCTCCATCATGGCCCGTCCGGGAACGCGGCGCGATGGTGAGCACAAGCTCATGGTTCTTTCCATCACCGGCGGCGCCCCAGGCCGTTTCCGCATCGCCATCGGCCAGGTTGCGGATGGACGCCTGCTGGGCCGCGGTAAAATCGGAATAGGCGTCAAGCACCTCGACGGGCGCCGCGGCGCCGCCGCGAGACGCGCCTAGCGAAATCTCCGCGATGGAAAACGACCCTGAATTCAACTGCCTTCCGGGGCCCCCGCGGGGCAGCGAGGGGTCGGCGAGCAGTTCGATCCTCAGGGCGATCGGCTCGATCCCGGCGGGCACCGGGCAGTTGATGGAGTAGGTCTCGCCCGCAAAAGGCTTGCCTGTCACGAGGAGCGTTCCGTCGGGTTCCCGCCTGGTTTCGGCACCCGATGTCGTGGAGAACGACGAGGCCACGAGCGTGGTCCACCGGTTGGGCGGGACATCGGCGATGGAATCCCGCCCGCGCAGCACCAGGCGGACGCCGACGATGTTGTCGGTCACGCTGCTCCAACCCCGGAACGCCGACCGGCACGATCCGTGGACGCTGGCCCAACTGCCGCCCTTGCAAACGCTGCCCAGCGCGTATTTCTGGTTTTCAGGACGGCCGGACCAGGCGGCGCGCCCCTGCGGGGGCACAACCGGCGCCAGTCGCGTGGCGTCGTAAATCGTACTCGTCGCCTCGGAAATGTTCCCGTGCATGTCGCATAGGCCCCAGGCATTCGGCAGGTAGGTGCCGACCCTGGCGATTGACGGGGAGGAATCGTTCCAGGAGGCGTGGGCGTAGGAAAAAAGGCCTGTTTGACGATCTCCAAAATAAATGGGGGTTTCCATCCTCGACTTGTGCGTGCGAGCGTGCTCGCCGAAGCAATCGCCGTTGCGGAGCGACTGGTCGGCGAAGTTGCCATGGCGGGCCAGGTCGGCCGGGTTGGCTCCGAAACTGTAGGCGGTCGTGGTTCCGGCCCTGGCAGCGTATTCCCACTCCGCCTCCGTCGGCAGGCCGTACTCCCAACCGGCGGGTGCCTTGGCGTTGGCCGCGGCGATGATCTTCGCGACATGATCCATCCGGATCAGGTTCAGGGGATGGAGCTTGTGGTCTCCCGTCGACAGGTAGGCCCCTCCCCCCAGAAACACACTTTCGCGATAGCTCAATTCGTGCTTGGCCATCCAGAAGCCGCTGGCGAAGGAAACATCGGCCTGGGTCTCGTCGGGCTGCCTTCCCGGTTCACCGGCCGGGCTGCCAATGACGAACCTGCCGGGAGGACTCCAGCAGAACACCATGCCGCTCGCGTCAACCCATTCCTCACCCGGAACGCGGCCAGCCACCAGGGCGGCCGGTGGTGACGCGGCCCTCGACGGGGCCGAGGCCAATCGGCGCAGTTCGCCCCCGGCCAGTGTCGAGGCCATGTCGGTCGACAGGCCTGAAATCACTAGGTCGAGCGACTTGGGGCCGTTGAGACCGTCGACAAGCCGCCTCGCCAAGGGAGAAAGAACAGGGGGGTCCAAGACGGCGTCCCCATCAGTTCCATTCCGGAAAAGAAGAAGGGTATCAGGCGTAGGATCGGCATGGGGCGCCCCTGGCGCCGACTTGTGGGGTTCGGCGCGAGGCGCGTCGATGATCATAAGGTTGATCCGGCTGCCGCTCTGGATTCCCTGGAAACCATAGCCATAAGGGGCGAATGAGGGAACAACCACCGGCCTGAGGAAAACCGAAACAGGCTGCGGGCTTCCGTCGAGCGCCACCAACGCGGTCTGGTTGCGGGCATCCTTCATGGCGGGGTTGACCGGCGCGGGGGCCACCTTGCCTGAATAATACACAAGTGCCGTTGCCCCCGTGGGCACGCCTTGGGCGAACGATTTCACGGCCTCGTCGAGGTCCTTGATTGTCGCCAGATTTTCAGCCTTGGTGACCTTGAAGCCCCGCGAGACAAGAGCCTCCGCGACGGCGGAGGCGTTGAGGGATCCCGCCTTCACCGGCCCTGACTTGTAATTCGATTGCCCGATCACCAAGGCATGCCGGAACTCCGCTGAAACCATTGGATCCCGGCACACCAGCAGGGCGACAGTCGCCAGGAGGAGTCCCGGATTGGTCGCCTTCGGAACACAAGGTCCCGGTGGCCCGAAGGCCTGGTGCGTGACTGGCGCCATGATTCCCTCGCTCATCAGCCGATGACGCGGCTCCACGGTTCCCGCTGGTCGAGGCCGGCTTCGACCAGTAAGCGGTCTTTCATGCCGAATTGGTTGACGGGCGCTCCGGCGGCATGGAGTAGCGAACTATAGAACTGCGCCACCGTGGCATGGCCCTTGGCGCCGTATTTCGGAAGGTTCAGGAATCGGCCACCGGTCTTCAGCCTGCCACCCAGGTTTCCAACCAGCACCATCGGCCATTCCATGCAGACGCAGTGGTGGGTTTCCGCCGAGTCGCTCAGGTACACGATGAGCGTATTGTCCATCATGGTTCCCTGACCCTCGGGAACCGCCTCGAGGGTCTCGACCAGCTTGGCGATGAGGCTGGCGTTGAATTGCCGAATCTTGACGCGCATTGCCACCCGGGCGGGATCGGTGGCGCCATGGCCGATCTCATGGGTGTCGATCGTGAGGCCCAAACCCTTCCAGGTGGGATATCCGACACCGGAACAGAGCGTGACCGTGTTGGTCAGGCCGGTGATGAGCGCCGTGGCGGCAAGCTCCAGGTGGGCCTTCATCCGGGTGGTCTCATCCATCGATCCGTGGAAGTCGGACCTCAGCTTGGGAATGCGGGCCGGGTCGATCTCGCCCAACCTCTCCTGTCGCTGGCGGATCGAGGAGAACGCGTCGGCGGCGCGCTCGAGCTTGCGCCCCTCCTCGCCCGGCATGCGCGGGCGAAGCTGGCGGATATCCTCGGCGATCGCGTCGAGCACCATCGACTGCGCGCCCACCTCGCCCTTGGGATCTCCGCCCACGACCTTGCCGAACAAAACCTTGTGGGCCAGTACGGGATCCTGGATGAAGGAGACCTTCTGGTTGGGGCCATAGGCGGAAAAGCCGTCGAACATCGGCGGGGCGTTCGCCGGGGCGTGGAGAAAGCCAAGGCCCACCATCTGCCTGATGGCGGGGCTGGTCCTGGCCAGCGCCGCGTCAATCGTGATGTCCTTGGGACCGGCGACGGCGGGGAAGGCGCCCAGCGCGCCGTAACCGCAACCATGCCCGCCACCCGCCACACGGCCTGACAGCCCGGTCAGGAGCGTGACCCGGTTGATGTGCTTGTCCAGCGGTGACAAAGCCTCGGGAAGCTGTCCCTCGGGGCCGCCCAGCGGCATGTCGATGAGGGTCTCGGCACCGTTCATCTTCTCGAAGTGATGGTCGCCACCCCGAGGATTCTTGATCTCCGGGCGCTTGAAGCCCTTGGGCATCACATGCTCGGGCCAAAGGCCATTTCCTTCGAGGAGGAAGACGAAACGCATGGGCTTCCGGCCGTTCGCCTCCGCCTCGGCGCGGGCCACCAGCGGAAGAAGATGGGGGGCCACGGCCCCGGCGGAAAAGGTGTTGAGGAGGGTGCGCCTGTCCATGAGATCGTTCTCCTTGGGAGCAGTTATTTCACATCGTTTTCATCGCCATGCCAGCGATTGCGGGGGTTGAAAAAGTCAGATCGGGGCAATTTTGGACCAATTTAAGGACGCTGGAGCCCATTGAGTGGTTCCGATCGAAACAAACTATTTGTAAATCACAATGCGATCATAAGTAGGCGTGAAAACCCGGTCCCCAATTCACGGGATGCGCGTCGAAACCTGCCGTTGCGACTCGCCTTGTGGCCGGCGAGGCGGCAACGCATCAAAGCCATTCGGTCACGCCGGCATATTCCAATTCCTGCTTGCCAGAATTGGGTTCGTGCCCCCTCACCTTGCCATCGCCAGTGGCCGTGAACACCCGGCCGCCGGCCCATGCCAGCCCGAAGACCGGACAGCCAGAAGCGTGTTCCAGATAACGGGTGTTTCCAGCCTTGGCAAACCTCGCCTCCATGTCGATGGCGCTGCCATTTTCCTCCCGCGAGTTCACCGGTTCGCGGACACGAACCCGGTTTCGCCGATCAGCACCATCGGACCATGGACACGCTCCATGGAACCGATGTGATGTCAAGGATCCGAGGTGCGGTACAGGAACGAATCGGAGGAAAGCAGCGGGGCCACAAGGGCCTTGAGGCTGCCCTTGGACTTCACATACTCCGAATGAGCCTGTAGCAGCGTCCTGGCATCCCGGAGCGTTTCGTTGCGGCCCAGGAAAAACCGGAACGCGTATCGCGCGAACATCTCCTCGGCGCGCCTGGTCACACCGGCATGAGGATGCCAACGGGCAAAACACATCATAAACCAACTTCGATCAACTTTGATTCCATTGGGGGAGTCTCATCATGTCGAAGGAAATCGTCGCGGAAGCCTTGTCCGTCCTTCTTGCCAGCAGCTACACGCTTTATTTGAAAACCCAAAGTTTTCATTGGAATGTGACGGGGCCGATGTTCACGACCCTTCACACCTTGTTTGAAAGCCAATACACGGAACTCGCGACAGCGGTGGATGAAATCGCCGAACGCATTCGGGCGCTAGGGGCGTTTGCGCCGGGAAGCTACTCTGACTTTGCCAAGTTGAGTGCCGTCAAGGAGGAAGTAGGCCGACCTCAGGCCATCGAGATGATCCGGGCCCTTTCAGGAGACCAGGAAGCCGTCGCTTCGGCCGCGCGACGAGTCGTGGCGGTTGCCAATGAAACCGACGACCATGCAAGCGCCGATTTGGGAACCAGGCGGCTGGACATCCATGAGAAGAACGCGTGGATGTTGCGCAGCCATCTTGAATAACAGCTTTGTTTCCGTCAACTATCTTTTATCTCTCGGCGGGTCAATACGGCCAAGAAATATCTGCGAAGTAGTCATAGCACCGGGTCGATGGGAAAATTAACCAGTGGTGCCGGCCGTTTCCAACGCCTCATTTGCAGAAAGGCCCATCCCGGCTTGAGGTGGGCCGTGGCCCTGATTCCACCAAGGCCTGGGAAGCATATCCATGTGATTGGGGTACCGGGAATATCCAAGCCGCGACTGCTTGTTTTGGGTACCGGTTTCGGTGCCTTTTCACTGCTTAGCCGGATCAGCCCAAGGGCTTTCGATGTGACTGTCGTTAGCCCACGCAATCATTTCGTTTTCACGCCGCTGTTGCCAAGCACCACCGTCGGCACAGTGGAATTCCGCACGGTCATCGAGCCCGTCCGTCCGCTTCGGGCCAAAACCCGCTTTATGCTCGGATGGGCGATGAGCCTTGATCTGGATAAGCGCGTCGCCCACTGCCATTCCGCAGTTGGCGAGACAAGGTGGGAGCAACCTTACGACGCCGTGGTGCTGGCGGTGGGCAGCGTCACCAACACCTTCGGGATTCCCGGTGTCGAGAAGCATGCCTATTGTCTCAAGGAAATCGATGACGCCCGCCGCATCCGCCGCGCGCTGATCGCCAATCTTAAGCGCGCCTCCCTGCCGGGAGTGCGGCAGGAGGAGCGCGAGCGCCTGCTTCATCTGGTGGTCGTTGGCGGCGGTCCGACCGGCATAAGATTCGCCGGCGAATTGTTTGAATTCATTCGCGCTGATTTGCCCCGCGCCTACCCTCATCTTCGCGGCCAAACGCGCGTCACAGTGCTTGACGCCGGAGCTTCGGTGCTTTCAGCGTATGACCGATCGTTGCGTGATTATGTGCATGCCGAATTCGCAAGACGCGGTTTGGTCATTCGCACCGGGGTCCGCATTGAGGCCGTGGAGGAAGGTGGCGTCCGGCTGCCCGGAGGTGAACTGCTGCCGTGCGGCATGGTCCTGTGGTCGGTCGGATTCGCGCCCTCGCCTCTTGTCTCCGCGCTGGCTTGCTCCAAGGACAGGGCCGGGCGTCTCATCACCGATGACACCCTGAAGGTTCCTGGCTTGCCCGAAGTTTACGCACTTGGCGATTGCGCCAGGCCTGCTGGACAAAACCTGCCGCAACTGGCGCAGGTCGCAGAACAACAAGGATCGTATTTAGCTGAATCTTTCAATGCCCGTTCAACGGGTCGGAAATTGGCCCCTTTCAAATGGAAACCTTGGGGAATCAGTTCGTTCATTGGAGGCGGTTCCGCCGTCATGGCCGACTCGGAAGGCATTGGCGCTGGCTATTCTGGATTTTGGGCTTATCAACAGTGGCGGATCGCCACCTGGTCGCAGCTTATGAGCCTACGCAGCAAGGTGCTTGTGCCGCTCGACCGCCTGAGGGCATTCGCTTTTGGCCGCGACATCAACCGGATTTGATCTCCTTCAGCGCACGCCATGATCATCCCGATGCCTCGCCCGAAGGAATGGAGGTGTCGGGTGAAACTCGGCGCAACCATGCGGTTTCAGGGGCCTTGGCAACAGGTCGCGCCTGCCGTCTTCGGAAAACATTTATTATTGATATGAGAAAAGGCAAATAAAAAATAAATACCTCCCGGGTTTTGATGCCACGGGCCGATCGAAACCATCTGGCCGGTATTCTCCATGCCGCGGCCCCGGTCATG
This sequence comes from Planctomycetota bacterium, assembly GCA_016873225.1. Taxonomy (GTDB): domain Bacteria; phylum Planctomycetota; class Planctomycetia; order Gemmatales; family Gemmataceae; genus REEB421. The sequence continues at coordinate 38,406 of VGXS01000033.1, forward strand.
CCCCGCTGGTGATGGTGTCGGCAGGATCACGCTTGATGTCGATCGCCTTGAATGCCACCGATCCGCCCCCCGCAAGGTTGATGACGAATGGCCTGGCCAACGCCGGGCGATTCCATGGGCCGCTGTTGGCGAGGTAGCCCGCCCACTCCTTCATGGGATCGCCATGGCTGGCCAACACGACCACCAGGAGGGATGACGACTTCTTCCACCCAAGCCGCAGCAGTCGTGCCGCCCGGGCTTCAATCTCCGCGGGCCCGGCGAGAGACGCCGTTCCTCCAAGGAAAGCGAATTCCGCGAATAACCAGCAATGGTTGGCGCCCGCGTCGGGGCCGCCAACCCGCAGGTCGCCAACTTCTTCCGACGGTGTTCCCGGGCCAATACCCTCGCTGGCATAGCTGGGGCCTGCCTCCACCTCGCAAAAAGGGTAGGTCGCTTCCCGCGCCTTGCAGGCGAGGAAGGCTTCCGAGGCGATCCAATCGCGGAACGGGACACCCGGGCCGATCATGGTTTCGAGTGTTTCCTTTTTATGGGCGAACCACTCGCACACGGTCTGAAAGACATCGCTGGTGAATTGGCGCGGATCCTTCATCGCGGGTGATCCATGGGTTTGGCCTGGCTGTCAACATCGAAGCCATCGTTGTACCGGACGAATCGGATTGATGAGCCGTTGGCCATTGACTTTTTTGCCTTCCAAGCCTCGCCGGGGCATGGATGCCTTGGCGACCATGATCCATGGATCGGCCAAGCCCCGCTGATGCGAAAGCAGTAAAGGCCGGGGTTTTGGAATTCACCCCGCCCGCCTCCGCAATGTTGAATCAGGCGAATCCTTCCACCCATCCAACGCGCCCGGGCGCCTCATTGCCGGTAGACCAAGGCAAGTTTAGATTCATGTCTGATTTTGAATTTGTTGAAATTTCGTGGGGTTTTCAATGCGCCAGATCTTGCCTGTCATCGCGGCACTTTGCATGGGGATGGCCAACGCCGCCGAACCTGTCACGCGGTCGGCGAAAAGCGGGCCGTGGTCGGCTGCTGAAACCTGGGAAACCAACGCCGTTCCGGCCGCTGGTGCCCGAGTTCTCATCAGGCAAGGCCACCATGTCACTCATGACATCAAAAGCCCCGCGGTGATCCGGGGCATCTGTGTCAGTGGCGTACTGGATTTCAACCCCGACAAGGACACCGAACTCAATGCCGGGCTCATCAAGGTTCAGCCGGGTGACGAGTATTCCGAGGACGGTTTTGATTGCGACATGCAACACCCCGGCCGCTCGCCGGGATCAGCCGAAGGCGAAACGGCATTGCTGATCGGCGCGCCCGGGAAGCCGATCGCCAAGTCGGCCAAAATCCGCCTTCATCATGTCGCGGGCATGAACAAGGAATCCTGCCCGGCGATCGTGTGCTGCGGTGGAAGATGGGAATCCCACGGCCGGCCGATGAGCCGCGCCTGGGTGAAACTCGGGGCGAATGCCGGCCGCGGCGACACAACCCTCTCGCTTGCCGAACCCGTCACCGGCTGGAAGGCCGGCGATCGCGTCGTCATCACCGGCAGCCAGGTTCACGGGGCGGCCAACGGCCGTTCCGAGGCGGAGGAGCGGATCATCAGTTCGGTTGACGGCTCAATCCTGAAATTGGCCGAACCTCTCGCGATGTCGCACCTGGGAGAAGGCGGCTACCGCGCCGAAGTCGCCAACCTCAGCCGCAACATCGTTGTCGAGTCGGCCGATCCGGCGGGCATCCGCGGCCACACCATGTACCACAACGGTTCTTCCGGATCGCTCACCCACACGGAGTTCCGCCACCTCGGCAAGAAGGACACGCTGGGCCGCTACGCCCTCCATTTCCACTTGTGCCGCGACTCCATGCGGGGAAGCGCCGTAATCGGCAATTCCATATGGGATAGCCATAATCGCTGGCTCACGATCCATGGCACCGACTACCTTGTCGCCCGCGACAATGTGGGATACCAGAGCATCGGACACGGGTTCTTCCTGGAGGATGGCACCGAGGCTTTCAATGTGCTCGACCGCAACCTTGCCATCGGGGCCAAGCCGGGAAAGAGGTTGCCCAAGCAGGTCCTGCCATTCGACGGCAACGAGGGGGCCGGGTTCTGGTGGACCTGCAGCCTGAATTCCTTCACGAGGAATGTCGCCGCCGAATGTGGCAACTACGGCTTCCGCTACGAGGCCACGCCCACCAGCGCCCTCAAGCTGATGTTCCCCATCAGGCAGCCGGATGGCGCCACCAGGGCCACTGACCCGCGGACCTTGCCGTTCGTCAGGTTTGACGACAACGAGGCGCACTCCAGCCACGGCTTGTACGGAGTCAACCTCGGGGAGGGAGTCGCGCGGGTTGGCCCCGACGCCGCGCATCCCTTTGTCGTCAGGAATCTCAGGATCTGGGATGTGCATTACGCGTTTCGCGCCCAGGTTCCCAACCTTCGCGTCAGCAATCTCGCGATCCACAAGGCCGCTTACGGCATTTACCATCCCCACTTCGACGGCTGGTATCTCAGCGATGTGCTCATCAGCCAGACCAACACCGAACCGTTCAATCGCGGACATGATGACCTCAGCATCCAATACGGCACCCTTGTGGTCGACGGAATCACCTTCGACTCATGCCGCAGCGGCGGAATGCCGCTCATCCAGATTTCAGACGACAACCCCACCGGCAAGGCCGTCTCCCATTTCCGCGGGGTGAATTTCTTGAATTGGAACGACAATTCCAGGCAGAAGGCCGCCGTGAACCTGGGAGGGGGACCCCGGCCGACTCCCAAGACTTCCAAGGGAGTTCCCGTTTATCTGCACGATTGGAACGCGACGGGAAAAACCATGATGGTTGTCAGCGTGAAGTCCGGCGAGTTCAAGGCGGAACCCGGGCGATTCGCCCCCGTTGCCGGCCTGACGGGTGATGAGTCGCGGGCTGCCGAGGCCAAGGACGCGGCTTTTCCGGCGGCACCCGCGCTCGTGGATGACATGCCCCCGGCGACGGTTGTCACCGGTGTCATCCGCCAAGGATCCCGCGTCCGTGTCGCCGGCGTCTCCACCGACAACAATTCCGTCGGCCATGTGGCGGTCACGCTTTCCGCGGGATCCTCAACTCGCAAGGTGGCGGCCGTCGTCAATGGCATCGACTGGGTTGCCGAGTGGGATGATGCCCCCTCGGGGCCGCTCATCGTCGAGGCCGTTGCCAAGGACATGGCTGGGAATCTGGAAAAGATCCCGGCCACGGCTCGTCTCCCGGGCACCCGTTGACCGGGCGGAACCCCGATCCCGCGGATTGTTGGAAGCCTGCTCCAGCGCAAAATTCAAATAGATGAGTTAAATTGATAAGTCTAATACAACAATAATGCGCAATTGGTTATTTCAAATAGAACCACCAACGGAGGCACGAAGCACCGGAGTGAGCGGGTGAATTTAGTGCACCCAACTCACTCCACCTTCGGCTCCATTCGGGGCTCTTTTTAATATAGTTTATTTGGATTTTTATCAGAGTCACCAACCTAACTCAAACATTTAAAACAGCGTCAGGGAAACGGCTGAACTGCGGTCGGCTAAGGGACCTGTTCGTTCGCCTGGTCATCAGGCCGCTTTCGGCGAGGTTTCCCACGCCGGAAGGTGAACGGGGATTCGCCGGGCTGACACCCGGCGCTCACCAATACAGGGAGTTTGAAGAAAGTAAGGCGAACCCCGGGCGTCCGAGTTGAGGTGAGCCCCGGGCGTCAGCCCGGGGGTTCCTTAGCCCGGGGAATCCCCAGCCCATCACGGCGTTTGCCCGCCGTAAGCCGGCGTTCACCAACCGAGATGAGCGTGAC
>VGXS01000034.1 GCA_016873225.1 Planctomycetota bacterium
ATTCAACAATCTGGCGCCAGTTCAGAGGTCACTCGCGCCGTTCGACGCTTTAGCGACATGAAAGGGCAAACAGAATGATGGTGGGTGCCGGGGTCTTGAGCAGGTCAGTTATTTGAAGTGCGCTCTAGCCAAGCTGGAGCTTGGGAAAAAAGATAAAAGGAAACCCATTCAATAATTCAAAGGAAGCTACGGCGGGGCCGAAGGCGGGGTGGGCTGGGTGTATTTTAATGGCTGCGACAACCCCTGTGGTTCATGATCTCATTGTTGTCCATCTTTGACAGACATTTTTACTTAATTTATCTGAGTTAATAATCCAGCTTATTGGTTTGAATCTAGCTCTGGGAATGTCGCCTACCCGGCCCGGATGCCCTCAACCTTCCAATGGCCGTCGACAGGGCCCACAATCACGACGACCTTGAGTGTTCCGCAGGTGAACGAGCATTCTCGCAGTGGGCCGGTGGCGACGGATTCCCCGGCCACAGCGGCGATCCTCAAGCCGGCATGGTTTTTCACGAACTGGCGAAATTGGTCTCGTCCCATGAACGACTTGAACTCCGAACCGGTGCCTTCCCAAGCCAAGTCGGCCTTCCCGGAGCGGATCTCCGCGAGGAATGCGGCGGCCGTCATGGCCGGATCCGCCACCGGCGTCGGCGTGCCCGCCGACATGAACAACCACGCGATGACGGCCAAGATGGCGGTTGCCGCTCCGCCGATGCCCAAGTTTGTTGTGTTCATGGTCTCAATCCGTTGCGGATTCGCCACCCGCCCGTGTTCCAAGCGCCCGCCAGGTGGCCTGCAACACGGCATTGGAAACGGTTCGGGTGGAACCATCCATCATGAGGACATTCACCACCCCGCTGTGAAACGATCTTGCCGTGATGGCGGCATAGGTCGGCGCCGTGACGGATTCACCGTCGCGCATCGAGGTCAGGTCGATGTCATACGGCTGGCCCCCGCTGGTGTATGGCACGATGGTGTTGGGAGAGAAAGTGGTGGTGAATCCCGTTTCATGCACATCGCCCTCCACCCATTCGGTGTGGCCGTTGGAATCGAAGGTTCCGCCCGCGAAAGCCAGAAGCGCCGCGGGCGTGGCCGGGGCCGCCACATTCAGCGTGGCGGGCTTGAGCGTGTCCCAAACATTGGGTTGGTACGCCTTCACTTCCGAGGCGCCCAAGGTATTGGAAAGCCCGTCAAGGAATTCCGCCGGGCGCGCCTTGAGGTTCGGGGCGAAGGCGCCGTCGCCACCCTTGGCGCCGACGGGGTCGTAAACGAACCAGGTTCCCTGGTTCAGTCCATAATTCAGCGGATAATAGGTGATGTTGGGTGTCACACGCGCCTTGTCGTTGATCTCGCTGGGACACATGTAGGTGGGAATCCGCATCTTGGCGATATTCGGAAGTAGCGTGAAGTTGTTCGGGGTCGTGTTCCAGTCGATCAATTTGGCAAGGGCGTCCTGCTCGAGGTACGGCAGAAGCCGGGCGTGGGCCGACCATGGCTGGGAGAGTTGCCCTGCGGGCAACTCGGCGCAGGCCGGAAAGCAACCCATCGTGGCCAGGTGGTTGTGAAGAGCCACGCCCAGTTGCTTCAAGTTGTTGGTGCACTTGGCGCGGTTGGCCGCTTCCCGCACCTTCTGCACGGCAGGCACCAAGAGACCGATCAGCAACGCGATGATGGCGATCACCACCAAAAGCTCGATGAGCGTGAATCCAATGCGGCGCATGGGCGGGATTCCGGAAATGATGGGCCGATCTAGCTATCTCGAAGTTTCCTCGCCTTGGCTTTGCGGGACAAGGCGGGATGGACAACATGAAGCGGAATTCATCTGGACGCTAGCGGCGTCGAGGAACTCGGCCTGACTTGGGTCTGGGCTTTTCGTAATCTGGCGTTCCAAGTTGGAAATCACGGGCTGATTCATCGCCATGAAACCTTCCGGAAAGCACTGGACATCAGTGATTCGGCCGGCACCCGGCCTGAAGGCGCCCTCCCCTGCCGATGCCCGGGCCCAAAGGCTAGCCAACCCCTGGCTGCGCGCCGCGCACCGCAACAGCTTCACGGTTCTGTTCCTGGCGTTGATGGGAATCTTCATCCTCCAAGGCTGGGTGCTTGCGGCGACATTCATCGCCCAGGGAAGCCTGGTCGCCATGATGATCTGCGCCACCATGCTGATCCAGGCCGTGCGCTATTCCGACAGGCCGCTCATGTGGATTTGCGCCGGCGCGGCCGCCACCGTGGTGGCGGTCAGGGCCTATTGGCATTTGATTCCGTTCATGCCGCAAGTCGCATGGCATGACGCCCGGGGCGGTGGCCTCGCCGTGCTGGCTTCCGTTCTCGCCGTTTTGATCGGCACCATGGTTTATCACCTCTGGCACAACGACTACACGGGCCGGAACGCCCTGTTTTGCGCCGCCAGCACCTACCTGCTCATCGGTTTCCTCTGGTCGTGCTTCTACTCCCTGATCTCCTACTTCATTCCCAACGCCTTCGCGGACAATGTGGCGGGAACTTCGCTCCAGATGGAAGGCAAGGACATCCATGAGAGCTTCCACCGATTCTTCTACTTCAGCATGATCACGATCACCACGGTGGGCTATGGAGACATGACGCCCGTCGCCCCCCTGGCCCGGCATCTCGCCTGGATCGAGGCCGCCATCGGCCAGTTTTATTTCGCGCTCATCCTCACAAGGCTGGTTTCCACACAGTTTGTCGAGTCGGTTGGGAAGATGAAGGTTGCCAACCCGGCATCTCCCGAGGAGGCTGATGGCGAGGCCGGTATCATTGAAACCATCAATCCACCGCCTCATTACCAGTCGGCATCAAATCCCGTCCCGCCATCGTTGGAAAACCCTAAAAATTCGTCCCCATGATGAAAGCCGCCGGATTCTTCTGACCAAAATTTCCCTTTCCAATAAATTAAACCCATCGCCTATTGGGGGGGGGAAATCGTGTCAACAAAAATATTTGCGCGAATTTCCACGAGTGTTCCAGATGCCATCGATGCCATCCGGCGCCATGGATTGCTCTCCCCGTCCGAGTTCGAGCGCATGGAGAAGCGCTGGAACAAGCCCGGCCGTCAAAATCGCGACGATCCGGTGGCCTTGGCGCGGTGGTTGGTCATCAACCGGTTCGCCACCCTTTACCAATGTGATTTGCTGCTGGCTGGCCGGGAAAATGATTTGGAAATCGGCCAATACAGGGTGGCCGCCCGCGTGTTCACCGGGGCCGCGGAGGGGTGTGTCGAGGCGACCGATGCCTTGGGTCGGCCCGTCATGATTCAGTTCGCTGGCGAAGTCCATCGCCCGGGGTCTCCCGAGTTGGGCCGCTTTTTGGAACAGGCCAAGGCGGCTTCCGCCCTCAACGACTCCTGTTTGTGGCGTGTCCTCGACTGTGGCGTTCAAGCCGGCCGGTGCTATTTGGTGCGCGAGGCCATCCATGGCGAAACTTTGGGCCAATTGCTGGTCCGGGGAAAAATCGCCACGGTTGAAAACATGGCCCGAATGCTGGCCCAGGCTCTTCAGGCGCTTCATTCGCTTCACCAGGCAGGCTTGCGCGCCGGCGTTTCCGGGTTGGAAAGCCTGGCGCTGGTTCGCCGTGCCTCCGGTGGCAACATTCTCAAACTGCTGGCCCACCCCACCGTGGCCAGGTCTTCCGCTGACACCCCCGCGTCCGAAACATTCGCCTACTGCCAACTCTTTCTTGACATCATCGATAAATCGGGCAGGGACCGCGCCGGAATCCCCGACCATTTGGCGTCTGTTCTGGAAAACCTTGTCTCCCCCGTGATGGATGAGAGGCCACGGGATGCCGCGGCGGCGGCCAAGTCGCTCCGCGTTGCCTTGGCCGCCCTTGAGGACATGCGCAAGGACGAACCGGTCGAGGAACTTGAAATCGTTGTTTCTCCCAAGGCGCAAGCCGCCCCCGCCCCGGTATTGGAAGCCGTGGAAGAGGAAGATGACGGCCTGACTTGGGCAAGGCCTTGGCTGGAAAAGGTCGGGCTGACCGTACGCGAGGTGGTATGCATCGCCGGGGGCGCCTTGGCGATGATCCTCATCCTGTTGACGGCGCTGTTCGCCGTGGGTGACCTTGTCCCCATTTTGGCCTTGGGACTGGGCGCGGCGGGGGGAGTCTGGACCGAGCGTTGGATTCGCAAAAGGCTGGCGGACTAGAGCAGGCTTCAAATAGATGAGTTGGAGTGATAATCCCGATAAAAATGCAAATCGAGCATAGTGTAACATGCCCCACTTACTTCGGTTCCACTGGGGCTCTTTTGTTTCTGCTATGGCTCCTGGTGTTGTTCCTTGATCGACTCGCCCCTCACTTCGTTCAGGGCTCCTAAGCGATGAACGGATCTCAATATGAAGGCCGGACAAAGGCTGACGATGCTTAGGAGCCCTGAACGAAGTGAGGGGCCCTCGCGGACATTCAACAATCTAGCGACAGTTCCGAGGTCACTCGCGCCGTTCGACGCTTCAGAGATATCAAAGGGCTAACAGAATGATGGCGGGTGCCGGGGTCTTGAGCAGGTCAGTTATTTGAAGTTTGCTTTAATAGTTTGGGAACCCCAGGGCCTGGCACCGGGTCTAACCCGCTCTGGTCGCCGCGATCGCGTCGGCCCATTTGTCTTTGCCCACCCTGATGTTGCCCAAGGAGCAGGTTTCCCCGCAATCAAGCGCCAGGCCGGCGTGAATGGTGAACCGGCCCATGGTGATCGGCCCCGCCAGCAGAGCGAACCGCGACCTTTTGTGGTCGCCATCCGGCCGGGTGACATGGCTGAAGAACGCCTGTTGGAAACCGTCGAGGCTGTACTGCCTTGGCCAAATCGTCACCAGGGGATTATCGTGGTCGGCGATGTCACCCAATCCGGGCAAGGCATGGTCGAGGATGGCCTCGGCCATGCCCCGGTGTAGTTCCCCGGCATCACTTCCGGCCGGGGCCAGCACCACGGCGCGCAGCCTGGCGGGTAATTGCTTCACCGTGAGCCTCCTGCCGCCCTGTGAGGCGCCTGAACGGGGAATGTCACCAAGGTTGACGATCTGCAATTTCACCGGCTTTTTCCTGCCGGTGTTCTTTTTCCGCAAGGCCTTCCACAGCCGCCTGGACATCCCCCTTAGCCAAATCAAAATGACCAGCGTCGCCATGGCCGCCACCAGCCAGATTCCACCCTTGGCGAGGAAATCACGGGCCGGATCCGGTAGCCAGCGGATGAACGGGTCGAGTTGCTCCATCATGCGGGCTTGATACGGTTCCACCATCGCCCCGGCCTCCGCGCTTGCCGCTTCCGCGGCCGCGATCCAGGGTTTCAAGCCGGTTGCCGCCTCGGCGGTGATCTCCCGCGCCTGTTCCGGCAGTGCCTTGTCCCAAACTTGGCGCGCTCGCTCCCGTGCGTCGACCACGGCGGGCATCGAGGCGATTCCCGGCCAAGCCAGTCGCATGAAACTGCTGATGCCGAAATGGCCCACCGCCACCAAGACGACCACCAGCAGCCATTGCAGCAATACGATTCCTAGCGCCTTGCGGAACGGCACCCCCAAGCCCAACACGGCCACCACCCCGGCCACGCAAAGTCCGAACACGAACGGCAGGCGGCTGACGCCCGGAACCCGGGCGGCCATTTCAACTCGCAGCCCAATGGGTAGCCGGGCCCAGCCGGAATAACCCAGTTGATCCAGCCAAGCCATCCGCTGGGCCAAAATCGCCTGATTCTCGATCCATTGGTCCCGACAGGCGGCTTCCTTGGCCATTTTCACCATGGCGAATGAACCGCAGTCCCATGCAAGGTACGCCCCGCCCGCGCTGAACAGCGCGACAATCATCGCCCGGCGGTATTCGGGCATCCCTTCACCGAAAATCGAGCAGGCCTGACGCAGCAAAAACGCCGAGAACGGCAGCACCACAAGGGCGGTCACTCCCAGGATAAGAGCGATTTGCCAAGGCCATTCCTGCATGACATCCCCTGCCATGACTCCGCCCGGCGGGTCGGTCGTCCCTTATGGTATATTAAGATTTATAAAAGGCACTCAGCGAACCAGCCATGGCCAACACGCTTTACATCGAAACCGTCGGCTGCCAGATGAATGTGCTCGACAGCGAACTTGTCGTGGGTTCGCTGCGACGCAAGGGATACCGCCTCGTGGATTCCGCCACCGAGGCCGATGTGATCCTTTTCAACACCTGCAGCGTCCGCCAGCATGCCGAGGACAAGATTTACAGCGCTCTTGGGCGCCTTCGGGGTCATATCGAGAACCATCCCGAGAAGGTTTTGGGCGTGCTCGGCTGCATGGCCCAGAAGGACCAGGAAATCATCCTCAAGCGCGCCCCGCATGTCGACCTGGTTTGCGGCACGGGGCAGTTGGCGCGCGTCGGCGAGTTGATCGACGCGGCACGCGCCACCGGAAGGCCCCAGATGGCCCTCAGCCTCGGCCGCAAGGAAGGTTCCAAGCAGGAGGTGAGTTCCTCCTTTGAAAGCTACGATCCCCCGCGTGATTCCGCCATGCGGCCGACCCCGTTCCAGGCGTTCGTGAGGGTGCAGATCGGTTGCGACAAGTTTTGCACCTACTGCATCGTCCCCTCCACGCGCGGCCCCGAGCAAAGCCGGCATCCCGACGCCATTGTCGACGAGGCGAGGCGACTGGCCGACGAGGGTTGCCTCGAGGTCACCCTGTTGGGGCAGACCGTCAACAGCTACCGCTTCCACCATGGCGATGGCCGGGTCACCCGGCTTTCCGACCTTCTGGCCAGGCTTGACAAGATCGACGGCCTGCTGCGCGTCCGATTCATCACCAGCTACCCGCTCGACATGACCGACGACCTGCTCGATGCCGTTCGCGACCTGCCCAAGGTTGTGAAATACCTCCATGTGCCGGCCCAATCGGGCTGCGACGATGTGCTCGCCCGCATGAAGCGCGGCTACACCTCCGGCCAATACCGCGACATGATGGCGCGCGTGCGGGACCGGTGCCCCGCCGCCACTGTTTCCAGCGACTTCATCGTCGGCTTCTGCGGCGAGACGGACGAGTCGTTCTCGCGAACCATGGAACTCACCCGGGAATCGGATTTCAAGAACAGTTATATCTTCAAGTACAGCCCCAGGCCTGGCACCCGGGCGATCGACAAGTTCGCCGACGACATTCCCGAGGAAACCAAGAAGGTTCGCAATAACGAATTGCTGGCCGTGCAAAACGCCAACAGCCTTCGCAGCCATCGCGCGATGGTGGGCCGGGAGGTGACGGTGCTGGCCGAAGGGTTGGGCAAGGTCGCCCCCCGTGAACCCGGAACTCTTCCCCAGCTCACCGGCCGATCGATGGCCGACCACATTGTGGTGTTCGACGCTCCCGAAAGGTTGATCGGCGCCGTGGTTCGAGCCCGCGTGACCGACGCCACCTCCTTCACATTGTTTGCCGAGGTCGTCGAGGTGGAGTCCTCCGCCCCGGCGCGGGCCGCTTGGGCGGCGCCGTCCTCCCCGTCCTCCCGCCGGCTTGAACTACCGGTCAGTTGACCCACGCCCGGGGACCATCATGGAAGAGGCACCCTCGGACGTCGCCAGCCTGGCATCCTGGGGGCTTGCCGACCAGAGGGCCGGCCGGTCGGCCCTCGCGGCGCTCGAGCGCCTCCTGGAGGAGTCCCGATTCCGCGACCTGAGGAGGGTCCTCGGGCGGTTGCTTTCCCGAGCCGCCGATCCCGACCTGGCGCTGGGCACCTTGGTCAGGTTCCTTGGCCCGGAAGACCGGAATGCCCGTCTTGGGCGACTGTTGGAAAGTCGCGCCCGAGGGCTTGAGCAGGCTTTGGCGCTCTTCTCCGTCAGCCGGCCCTTCGGCGACCTGCTCGTTTCGCATCCCGAAAGCCTCGACCTTCTCCGGCCGGGCGCCCGCCGAAGTCCGCCGATCGGCGAGCAGGTCGCCGGCCTGTTGTCCGAGGCCAAGGCGGCCCCCGACCCGGTGGCCCAGGCCAGGGTCTTCAGGCGGTTCCGTCTCCGGCAACTCCTGCGCGTCGGGGTGAACGACATCCTGCGCGACCGATCCCTCGAGGATGTCACCCGCGACATCAGCAGGGTTGCCGATGCCTCGGTATCGGCCGCCTTCACCATCGCCATGGAACGCTGCGCCATGCGCCACGGCGTTCCCCATGGCGTTTCAGGCGCTCCCGCGCGGGCGACCGTCTTCGCCCTTGGCAAGCTGGGCGGGGAGGAGCTCAACTATTCCTCCGACCTCGACCTCCTTGTCCTTTATGACGAGGAAGGGAGCACCCGGGGGGGCAGGCGCGAGATCGAGTGCGCCGAGTTTTTTTCCCGGCTCACCGCCGAGATGGTCCAGTTGCTGGCCTCGCCATCCGACGCCGGCCTGGGCTACCGGATCGACCTCCGGCTCAGGCCCGAGGGCCATGGCGGCCCCGTGGCCCGCACCACCGAGAGCGCCCTGGGCTATTACGACAGGCTCGGAAGGACATGGGAAAGGCAGGCGCTCATCAAGCTGAGGCCCGTCGCCGGCGATTCCGAACTTGGCGCGGCGTTCGCCAGGTCTGTTCAGCCATTTGTCTATCGGAAATATCTTTCGGTCTCCGAGATCGCCGAGATCCGCGCCCTCAAGCGGCGCATCGAGCGCAGGTCGACCGGCCCCGATGCCGAGGCGGGAAACCTCAAGACGGGCTATGGCGGCATCCGCGACATCGAATTCGTCATCCAGTTCCTGCAACTTCTCCACGGCGGCGACGAACCCGCCATCAGGCAGCGCTCGACTCTGGCGGCTCTGCCGTCGCTCGAGCGCGCCGGTTGCCTCACCGACCAGGAATACAGGCTGCTTGACGATTCCTACAGGTTCCTGCGCCGCGCCGAGCACCGCCTCCAGATTCTCTTCGACCTCCAGACCCACTCCATTCCCGACGATCCCGAGGCTCGCGACCGCCTGGCCCGCGGCCTCGGCTTCGCCTGCGATCTGGGCCTTCGGCCGGGAGACGCCTTCCTTGCCGAGCTTGAATCGAGGACGCGGCCCACCCGGCTCATCCTCGACCATATCCTCCACCAGTCGGTCGGAGGCGGCGACAGCCCGGATCCCGAGGCCGACCTCGTGCTTGATCCCTCGGTCGATCCGGGGGCATCCCGGGCCCTGTTGCAAAGGCATGGCTTCACCGACCCGGTCCGCGCCCACGCCAGCCTTCTCGAACTGGCAACCGAACCGGTGCCCTTCCTCTCCACCCGCCGTTGCCGCCTGTTCCTGGCCAGCATCCTCCCTTCGCTCCTGGCGGCCCTCGGGAAGGCCTCGGAACCCGACCAGGCCCTCGCGAACCTCGCCCGTGTCACCTCGTCGCTGGGCGCCCGTGCCGAATTGTGGGAGCTTTTCCGCGTCCATCCGCCCAGCCTCAGGCTTGTCGTCGACATGTGCGCCAAAAGCCAGTTCCTCACGGATCTGATGGTTAGCAATCCCGGCATGGCCGACGACCTGATGGATTCGCTGGTCCTGGGCCGGCCGCCCTCGCGGCTTGAGCTTGAGGCCGAGTTGGCCGGCCTGCTGCGGGGTGCCGAGGATCCTCATCCGATCCTCAGGAGCTTTCTCGACAAGGAACTTCTCCGGGTGGGAGTGCGCGACCTGCTCGGCCGCGATGGAACACGGCAGACGGCGGCGGCGCTGAGCGACCTCGCGGAGGTTGAGTTGGGCGGCATGGCGAGGCTCGCCGAGACCGCCCAAGAGGCCAGGAGCGGCACCTTGGCGTTGCTCGAGGGGCCACGCAAGGGAATGCCTTGCCGCTGGGTTGTCCTGGGGTTGGGCAGGCTCGGCTCCCGCGAGATGTGCTACCACAGCGACCTCGACATCGTCCTCATCTTCGAGGGAGCCGCCCGGGCGGCGTGGGATCCCCGGACCGACGCGCAGTCCGACAGCCACCAATTCTTCACCGAGCTGGCCCAGTCCTTCATCCGGATTTCATCCGGATATTCAGGATCTGGAAAACTTTACAAGGTCGACATGCGGCTTCGGCCCGATGGCCGATCGGGCGCGCTGGTGGCTTCACTCGCCGACTTTCTCCGTCACCACGCCGCCAGCACTCCCGAAAGGCTTTGGGAAAAGCTCGCGCTGGTCAGGGCGCGTCCGGTCGCGGGCGACCTCGCCTTTGGCGCCGAGGTGATGGCCGCCTTGTCAGGTCAGCGCGCCTCCATGCCGTGGCCGGAGTGGGGCGTCGCCGAGGTCATGGCCATGCGTTCACGGCTTGAGGCCAGCAGGCCGGCCGGCGACCTGAAGAGGGGCCCGGGCGGCCTTGTCGACATCGAATTCCTGTCGCAGGCGCTTCAGCTACGGCATGCCGCCCGGCTTGGCGCCCCCCTTGAACCGGGTACGGTCGCGGGACTCGAGGCGCTGGCCCGGGCCGGAATCGCGCCCCGTGCCGCCATCGATGACCTGGTCATGGCGCATGATTTTCTTTCGCGTTGCCTGTCGAGGATCAGGCTCGCCCACAACAGGCCGCTGGATGACTGGCCCGGTGGCGGTCCGCCCGAGGCCGCGCGGGCCGCCGAGGCGCGCGCCGCGGTTCGCGGGATCTATTCGGAACTGATCCGGGCCTGATTACTTCTTTTCCGAATCGGGCGTCGGGTGGGCGATCTTGGGCCACTTCCGCTCAAAACCCTTGTGGGTCCAGGTCACATCGTTGTCGATGTCGTGGCAACGCTGGCAGAACTGGTCGACCTTCAACTGCCGCGCCGCCTTTTCCTGCGCCGATTCGCCGGGCTGTCCCTTCCACGGATTCATGAGCTTGTGCCAGGTCTCGTCACTGGTGTTCTTGAGATGCTCGCTTGAGGGGCCATGGCAGCTTTCGCACCCGACATCCTTCAGGGATGGCGTCTTTTCAGCGCTCATGAACCCGCCCTTGTGGCCGAATCCGACGGTGTGGCACACGATGCACTCGGGATCATGCTCCCTTAGGGACGGCCTCTTGGCGTCGGCGAGCGTTTGCCAGGCGTGCGAGTGCGGTGACGATTGCCAGACCGCGAACGCCGAGGCGTGGCATTTCTTGCACTTTTCGGAACCGACAAAGGTGGGGGAGGCGTCGGGCACCGACGCCTGGAACGGGTGCACCACCTGCGGATGGCGGCCGAGGAGGCCGTCGCGCCGCAGTTCCGCCGCGTAGGCCTCCATGAGCTTGACGATCGGGTTGCCAGCGACCTGATCATCGGGAGTGAGGTAATCCTCGCTCATCTGCACGATCGTGTACTTGTGGGCCGGGCTTTCAGGCTTGGGCCCCTTGTAAAGCCCGAGAACGCCCACATATTTGCCCTTGTGGCCGATCCTCACGACAAGGGTCTCGCGGCCGTCGGCGTGCCGTATCCTCGCGGGGGCACCGGCGGGTTCATCCTCCTCCGACAAGGCCACGATCAACTGGTATTCGGGAAAGGCCCGAGCGGCGGCTTCGGCTTCCACCGGTTGGGCTCCTTCCGCCACCCGGTTGAATTGGCCTTGGTACAGCAGGATCCGGTAATCCGCCCCGGCCTTGTCCATTT
This sequence comes from Planctomycetota bacterium, assembly GCA_016873225.1. GTDB lineage: Bacteria > Planctomycetota > Planctomycetia > Gemmatales > Gemmataceae > REEB421. The sequence goes on from VGXS01000034.1 coordinate 11,477, forward strand.
CCGATTTCACCCCCTCGAGCGCCTGCCGGCTGGATCCGAATTTCGCCATCGAATCCTTGATTTTTCCAGCCACGGTCGGGCCCACGACGGATGTGATGCCCACCTTCCAGGGAGAGCCGGGCGGGCTGGCCAGGTGCCAGCGCGCCGTTTGCTCGGGGAAATTCGTCTCGGCATCCGCCAGGTTGGCCACCACGACCCGCGGCGAGGGATCGTTGAGCGCGTACTCTCCAAGCGCCTTGAACAAGGGCAGGCTTCCCTCGTACTCTCCCAAGCCCACGGCCGCGTAGTTCATCAGCTTGAGGGCCTGCATGCTGTGCCGGTACTTGGTGAGCCCTTGCAGGTTGGGAAGGTTCACGGGACCGGCCATTTGCGGGATGTCGCCCAGGTCAACAGCGACGGTTTTCCAACCGCGCGACGAGAGCGTCTGGAAAAAGTTGTAGCGCCTTTCCAGTCCGCCCACCTGCGGGCGCGAGCACCCGCAAGGGAGCAGATAGCCATGCTGCTGGCCGGTCACCAGGAGCGTGAGGTCGGGGCGTTCCCAGCGTTCCAGTTCCGCGGCGAGCTTTCCCGATGGCGCCGCCGAGACGGTCATCGCCGGTCCGGGGCGCATCCATCGGGCCAGGGAACCGCCCCCGAAAGCGGCAATCACCGCGAGCAAGGCCACCGCCGCGCTGGCGGCCCAGCGGGTCCATCCACCCATCGCCTCGGATGCTATACCGGCCATCGGATCCTACCCTCTATCCCACCATGGTGGTCCGCCTTGGGCCTTCCATGCCCGGAGAGGATTCGGTCAGTCAGTTATCGGCGCGGCCCTCCACCGGAATTCTCACGGTTCTTGAGGCCTGCCCCTCAATCGTCACATAAACGGCGCTGTCGCGATAGGCCGGATTCGGATCGAGGCCACGAGGAAATTCTCCCGAAACTGTTCCGGGGTTTACTTTTACGAGCAATCGCCAGCGGAACCGGTCACCGGACCGCTTGGGTGATTTATCGATCTGGGCCTCCAGAAAAGGCGCCGTGCGCGACCGGTCGACCTTGAGCGTCAGGCCGGCCTCCCGGGTCTCGAGGGCCGCCTCCGCCCGCGCCCCTTCCTGCCGTTCGAACCTGTTCAGCATCACATGGCCCCGTTCGTTCGTGCCGACCACCTCGATGTCACCCTCGATTTTCCCGACAACCCTTACCGGGGATGAACGCTGGGCCTGAAGGTTCACGCCCGGGTCCGAGGTCACCACCTCCACGCGCTTGATGAACGGGCCGATCTCCGGATACTCCTCCCCCGGAATCTTCCAGGTCGCCTTGATCGGGATCGTGAACGCCGCCTTCACAGGCACTCGACTTTCCTTGCGAAGCGCGCCGAGGGCCTCACCCGAGACCGGCGAAGCCTCCCCGAGGTTCACCCTGTCGCGCGCCGAGGGGTTGAGGATCATGGCGTTGAGAGGCAATTTCTCCCGCGTCGGCAGGACGACCGTGAGCTTTGCCGACGCCTGGCCGCGGTCGGACGCGTTGAGCGTTCCCAAGTCGATGTAATCTTGCAGGACATAAAGGACAGGGTGTGTGTGGATTGCCGCCTCGATGCGGATCCGGTCCCGGTTCTCGGGCTTGCCGAGCCACAAGGTCGCGCTCATGACATCGCGTTGGACCTTTTCATTTTTCCATCCCATGCGAAGGAAACCGGCCTGGCCGGGAGCCAGTTCCACTGCCGGGGGCGATGACGATTCCGTCCTGCCCAAAAGTTCCAGCCCCTCGATCGACTGGGACAAGCCGAGCACGGCCGGGGATTTCCATTGCCGCTGCAATTCCTCGACCTGGGGTTGCCCGTCCTTGACAAAGGCGGCGCCCTCACCCTTCCACCAAGGGTGGTCTAGGGGAACCGTGAACACCTGCACGCCGGTGCAGGTGCATTTCTTGCCCTCCAGCCCGAACCGGATGGAGGTCGGATGCGGGTTGATGAACCAGTAATCCTGGTGGCCGGGGTTGTATTGCTCCTGTGGTATCGGCTCGGAGTCGCCATCGGGGACTTGCCGGGTGGCGAATCGCGGTTCCAAAGGCTTCGAATCAGCCGGGCTTGACGATACCGTGGCCACTTGTCCCTTGCCGGATTCGGGATTGAACTGGGCGACGAAGCTCATGGCGAACACGAAGGCCACCAACGCCAATCCCGCCACGATCCAGCCCCAGTTTTTCATGGCCCAACAGGCTCCGTATCCGGTGGAGGCGCGGGAAGGCGCGCGTGAATTGGATCAGCGTCATTGTAAGGCCGGGGCCTTGAACGGGGTAGGAGGATCACCAGCGGCCGGAGATGGCCGAGGGGGTGTTGTGGGCCACCAAACCGATGGAATTAACCAAGTCACTGGGTGGCGGGAGGGGGCGCCGCCGGAGGTTCCGCGACCGGGGCCCTTGGCTTGAGACGGGGTCGGATCACCGGGGCTAGGGTCTTGTCGACCAGCTTGGCGTCGATGGTCTCCAGAAGGGACTTCCACTTCTCGGCGTTGAGTTGGCCATCGGGAATCTTTTCAACCGACTTCACCTTGTATTCACGGGCCAGGATCGCGACCGCGGCGGCACCCTCGGGAATCGGATAGGACTTCAGCAACTCGGCGCTCTCTAACCCGACAAAAATGCTGGGGTAGGGATTCTTGTTCTCCATCTTCGGTTCGGTGGCAAATCCCAGGGCGGTGTCGATCTTGTCACGGGCGGCCTTGCGCTCGGCATTGGCCAAATAAAGCGGCATCGCGAGTTTGTCCTCCACGAAAACCACCGCGCTCCGCAGCGCCGCGGGGCTTGATTTCGCCACCAGGGCGTCGAGTTCCGCCAGCATTTCCTTGAATCCTTCAGGAACATCGGTTCCCCTGACCAGCACAAGCGCGAAGGGCCTGGATCCGAAGTCCGAAAGGGGGCAGTGGTAACGGCCGGCAAGGTTTCCGTTGAGGATCAGCGGATGAAAAGGTCCGGGAATCGGCTGGTTGGCCGCGAGTTCCGCCGGGGGGGCGGACTGCGCCAGCGCAAGCATGATCATTGCTGGAATGGGCATGAACCGGCCTCCGACGCGGGGCATCAACTCAATCTTGCATCCGTTTCGGCCGCGGTCAACGCGCCAGCATGAGGTTGTCGCGGCGAAGCTGCCAATTTTTCCGGTCGTTCCGGCGGGCCAACCCTCGCATGTCGGTTTCGCGGGGGCCCAGTCGAGGCACGAGGTTGCCCAGAAATTGTTCCGTCGATTTTTCCCAGGTGTACCGCGAGGCGAATGCCGCGCATTCATCGGATTGTCCGCGGCCAAGCGCCTGTCGGATCGCCGTTGGCAAATCCTCGTGCAGGGCTCCGGCGCCGCCCGGGGCGCCTTCCATCACATCGATCGGTCCGGAAACCGGGTAGGCGGCGACGGGAACGCCGCTGGCAAGCGCCTCCAGCAAAACAAGGCCGAAAGTGTCGGTCTTGCTGGGAAAAACGAAAACCGAAGCCCTGCGGTATTCTCGCGCCAGCGATTCCCCCACCAACCGCCCCGCGAATTCCACCCGCGGATATTTTTCGCGCAGTTCCTCGAGCGCCGGGCCGTCTCCCACGACCCGGGCCCGAAAACCCGGTGGCAGGGGTGCCTTCAGGAAAGCCTCGATGTTTTTTTCGTAGGAAACCCGTCCCACATAAAGGGCCACGGGTTCTCGTTCCTCCTCCGTGCCCGGCCGGAAAAGGGAAAAGTCGACTCCCCGGGACCACCGGGCCATCCTGCGAAATCCCCAGGAGTGAAGTTCGCGCTCGAGCGAACCCGTGGATACCATGATTCGGCTCGATCTTCTGTGGAACCATCGCAGATACGAATAAATCCAGGCCGGCGGCACGCCCAGGTAATTGTTAAGGTACTCGGGAAAACGAGTGTGGTAGGCCGTGGTGAACCGGCGCCCCTTTCCCATGCAGTAGTTCCGCGCCTTCAGGCCGAGCGGGCCCTCCGTGGCGATGTGGACATGGTCGGAGCGGTCGATTCGCTTGCCGAGTCCCGGACAAACCAGGGCCAGCCTTATTTCGGGATAAAGCGGGAAGGGGATGCTCGGAAAGGAGCCTGGATGAATCACATCCACCGAATGCCCCAGCGTCTCGATTTCCCGAACGGTTCGTTCCAAGGTTCGGACGACTCCGTTCACCTGGGGAGACCAAGCATCGGTGACGAGCGTCAGCCGCACGGTCGATACCTCCAGGGCCACCCAGTCCAGCCAATCAGACAGAAGACTATCGCCTTATGAGAACAATATCCGCGCCTTGTTGGTCGGTCCAGTTGCCCGGCACCGCGGTCTCATTACCGCTCGTCTCATCGCGGGCCAGCAGCCAGAACTTCGCGTCAAGGGACGGTGAGTTTTGACGAACGATGCGGAAGCCCTTCCTTTCCAGTTGAAGCAGCAGCCCATCGTCGCGAAGTCGCACCACCCCGATGGCGGCCCCCGGCGGCAAGGTTTCCGCAAGCCGGGTGGCCATCTGCCCCGGTGCGGATTCGGCCCTCGCGGCCCGGGTTCTCTCCCCCTGCGCAACAACGAGCAGAACGATCCAACAGATGCAGGCCAAGGGCCTGACAATTCGGGCGATACCTTGGGCCCGGGCGAGGGCCAGGCCCGCCGCCCAGGAACCCGCCATCACAAGCCCGGCCATCGAGGGGAGGGCGTGCCTGGGACGGTGGCCGGGAACAAGGTCCCAAAAAAGCAGCGAAACGATTGAACCGGCGAGGAAAACTTCAAGAATCAACGAGTTGCGGGCCAACTGACGCACGCCATCGAGCCTGAAAAAAAGAAGCCCCAGCAAGGCCGGCATGCCCATCCCCGCGACCTGAATCGGATAGAGGAACCATTCGGAAACTTGCCATCCAATCCGGTGATGCCATGGAGAAAGGTGCGGCAAGGCTTCCTTGTGAATGACGGCGTCCACCAAGGCTTGGAAGCCGATTTCCCGGGAAGCCATTGCCAGCCAAAGCAGTCCCGCGCCTGTTTCCATGCCGATGGCTAACAAGTGTCCGGGTCCGACAAGAATGCGCAGGTCACGCCGCCAACAAGCCAAGCCCAGAACCGCCGAGTGAAGGAAAAGGGGTGCCGTCCACTTTGTCCAAAACCCCAAGCCTGACATTGTTCCCGCCATGGCCCACCAAAAGGCCGACCTTGGAAGGGAAGGCGCGTCCTGACCCATGGCCAACGCGATCCATGAACAGGCCACAAACGCCGTCAGCACCATGTCGAGTTCGGCGGAAGGAACTTGTCCAAGCCAGCCAATTGCCATGGGAAAGATGAATCCGGCCTCGGTGGCCGCGCGTGATCCATGGCGCTTCCACAGCGATGCGACCACCGCAGCTGACATAATCGCCATCGCCACCACGGAGGGCCACCTCGCCAAAGGCAAAGGCAAGTCTCCCCACCAGCGGGCCGGCAGGGCGACCATCCAGTAGGCAAGGGGAGGTTTTGTGGCCAGAATCTCGCCGTCAAGCCGGGGGACAACGGTCAAACCGTCACGCGCCATGGCCCAAGCCAGGCGTGAACGCAGTCCCTCATTGCGGAAAAAATCGCCCGATCCCATACCCGGCAGGCAAACACAAGCCAGGGTCCAAGTTGCCAGGAGCAAAATTTCACGATTCATTCACATGGCCCCGGGCGATTTCATGGTTCAATCTTCTAACCTGTCCGGCTGAGGCTCGATAGCCGTTTTGACAGCATTACTTTTTGGAGTTTTTCCCATGCGAGGTTTCGGACTGCTGGCCGGCGTTGCCGCGTGCGCCCTGGCCACGGGTTGCGCTGAACGAGGCGGGCCGCATGGCAAGGGCGATTCCACCGGGCCGGCATCCGGCGCTGTTGTCCGCATCCGGGCGACCGGTTCCAGCTTTGTCGAACGCATGATGAAAAAATGGGCCCCCTCGTTTGAGACCCAAGGCGCCCGCATCGATTATCAGGCGACAGGCTCGGGCAAGGGCATCCAGGACATGCTGAGCGGGGAAACCGAATTCGGTTGCACCGACGCCCCCCTGTCAGCCGACCAGATCTCCAAGGCCGGCGGCGCCGACAAGGTGGCGCAGGTTCCCTTGGTGATGGGCGGGGTTGTCGTGGTCTACAACCTGCCCGACCTCAAGTCGCCCGTGAGGCTGGATGGTCCGACCATCGCCTCCATCTACCTCGGAGACATCAAGAACTGGAATGACGCCGCCATTGCCAAGCTGAACGAGGGGACGACCCTTCCCGACAGGCAGATCACCGTCTGCCAGAGGGCCGACGGCAGCGGTACCAGCTTCATCTTCACCAACTACCTCAGCGCGGTCAGCCCTGACTGGAAGTCGAAGGTGGGCGCCGGCACCCAGCCGGCCTGGCCCGTCGGACAAGGCGGCCAGAAGAACGCCGGGGTCGCCAGCCTTGTCGAACAAACTCCCGGGGCGATCGGTTATGTCGAGCTTTCCTTCGCGCTCGAAAAGAAGAACCTTAAGAGCGCTGTTCTGAGGAACGCCGCGGGCAAGTTCATCGAGCCATCGCTCGATGCCGTCACCGCCGCCGCCGGTTCCCTGAAGGACATTCCTGACGACCTCGTGGTCAGCCTGACCAACCTGCCGGGCAATGGCAGCTATCCGGTCTGCGGCACCGTCTGGGCTGTTTTCAAGAAGGATCTCAAGTCGGACAAGCTCGCCGCCATCGTGAAGGCCTTGTCCTGGGCGCTTTCGGAAGAGGGACAAAAGTCGGCACCCGGCGAAAACTACGCGCGCCTTCCCGAGGCGATCGCCGCGAAGGCCAAGTCCGTGCTAGGCTCATTGGCTAAGTAGCGGGCTGGGGGGCGCATGAGCGCTGTTTCGCCAACGACCAAGCCGGTGGGTGATTGGGGCAGCGCGGTCTTGCGCGCCCTGACCGCCGGCGCGGCCCTTTTGCCACCGCTTGCCCTCCTCCTTTCAGCGACCGTGCTGGCTCTCCAGGCCAGGCCAGCCCTCGAGGCCCAGGGATGGGGCTTTTTCACCTCGGTGGAATGGAATGTCGCCCAGGGGCGTTTTGGTGCCTTGCCTTTTGTCTATGGCACCCTTGTCACCAGCGCCATCGCCATGCTTGTCGCCGTGCCTGTCGGCATCGGAGCGGCGACCTACCTTGCGGAAATCGCCAAGCCGGCCATCCGGCTCACCGCCGGATTCCTGGTGGAACTTCTGGCGGCCATCCCGTCGGTTGTTTACGGGTTCTGGGGGATCATCTTCCTTGTCCCTTTGCTTCAGTCGGCCTACGCCGTCGTCGGACTCCAGGCGACGGGCGGGCGCGGTTTGCTGACCGCCGGACTGGTGCTGGCCCTCATGGTGGTTCCCTACATCACGGCGGTCACCCTCGACGCCCTGCGCGCCGTGCCCGTCGCCCAGCGGATGGGGGCCTATGCCCTGGGTGCGACCCGCTGGCAGACCATCTGGAGCGTGGTCCTCCCGAACGCCCGTTCGGGCATCATCGGAGGCGGATTCCTCGCCTTGGGCCGGGCGTTGGGCGAAACCATGGCCGTCGCCATGGTCATTGGCAACTCGGCCAAGTTGCCCTTGTCGGTCGCCGAGCCCGGTTATTCCATTCCTGCGGTCATCGCCAACGAGATGCCCGGTGCCGCGGATGACCGCCACCGATCCGTCCTCGTGGCGTTGGGCCTTGTTCTCTTTGTGGTTTCGGTGGCCATCAACCTGCTCGCCCGTTGGCTGCTGAAGCGCACCGCACTGCCATCCCAACCGGCAAGCGAACCCCCTTCCTCCGCCAATGATGTTCCGGCGGTCAAGCTCGCGCTGGCCCAGGCGTCGATTCCGCTTCCTCCCGTGAGTCCGTGGCCGGCGCGGTTCAATCTCCTCATGACATTCGTGCTGATGCTGTGCGTGGTCCTCCTGATGGTGCCTCTCTTCCATATCTTCTGGCAGGTCACCTCGGCCGGCTCCGGTCAACTGAGCGCCGATTTCTTCCTTCATGCCGCCAACACCCAAGTGAACGGGGAATCCCGTCCCGGACTCGGTCATGCCATCATCGGAACGATGATGCTCGTGGGCTGGGCCACGGTGATCGCCGCTCCCATGGGCGTGCTGGCGGCCGTCTACTGCGTCGAGTACCGCAAGACCAAGCTGGCCAAGGCGGCGCGCTTCTGCGCCGAAATCCTGACGGGCGTGCCCAGCGTGCTGGTCGGACTGGTCGCCCATGCCATGCTGATCCAGTTGCTGGGCCGGTGGCTGGCCCCGCATCCGACTGGCTGGGCCGGGGTCTTCGCACTGTCGATCATGATGATGCCGATCGTCCTGCGCACCGCCGAGGAAGCGCTGCTGACGGTTCCCGACACCCTGCGTCGGGCCAGTTACGCCCTCGGGGCGACCCCGGCGCAAACCATCCTCCGGGTCATCCTGCCGGCTGCGGCCACCGCCATCGTCACCGGCGTCTTCCTCGGCATGGCCCGCATCGCCGGTGAAACAGCTCCCCTGTTGTTCACCGCCGGCAACAGCAACTACTGGCAGCCCGGGCTCGAGGACGGGATCCATCCCCTTTTCGTGGTATCCGACATGTCCGAAAGAATGCCCTTCCTGACATATTACATTTACAATTACGCCATGAGCGACAAGCTCGAGGAGCAGCACCTCGCCTGGTGTGGCGCCTTCGTGCTGCTCACCTTTGTCCTTGCCGTGAACATCGCCATGCGGGTTGTCGCCGGAAGGGGCGGCGTCGCCGCCAGCAGGTCCGGCTGATAACCGTTTCGGGGAACCGCCTCCGTGTCCGTCGCCGCCTCCAATCCCGGATCCGCAACCGTTGGATCGACGGTCGCCAAGCCAAGCGGGACGGATCGCCTTTTCCGCAGGTTCTTGTTCCCCATGGCAACCCTGGTCGCGGCGATGTGCCTTGCCGCGGAGATCGCGCTCGCGGTGTTTGTTCCGTCGGCCACCTGGGAGTTTCACCTCGTCGTTGCCGTCACCGGCCTTTTCGGCGCTGGCTGGGCCGTGTTCATGGCCTGGAATGTGTCCCGTTCGGTTTCCCGCCCCTTGAGCGAACTTGTCGCGTTCGCCGAACGAACCGGACAGGGGGGCGGCCCGGTCACCGCGATGCCCATTTCCGATGCCGGCGAATTGGTTGAGTTGGCGAAGGCCTTCAACAGGATGGCGGACAGGCTTGCCTCGCAAATCGCACAGATCGACGAGGAGACAGACCAGTTGAGGGCCATCCTCGGCGGCATGGTGGAAGGCGTGCTGGCGCTTGACGCCGAGCAGCGGGTGTTGTTCGCCAATGAGAGGGCCATTGATCTTCTCGACCTATCGGCCAGCCGGCGCCCCGAGGGCAGGAGACTTTGGGAAATGGTCCGGCAGAGGCCGGTGATAGCTGCGGTCGAGGAGGCGATGGGGGGCGCCGAACCCGTGAGGAAGGAACTCTCATGGCCGGGAGCCAAGGCCAGAAGCCTGGCCGTGCACGCCGCCCGCCTGCCTTTCGGTCCGGAAGGGCGTTCCAGGGGTGCCGTCGTCGTTCTGCACGACACCACCGAACTCCGCAGGCTCGAGCGGCTCAGGCAGGAATTCGTGGCCAATGTGTCGCATGAACTGAAGACTCCGCTGTCGGTCATCAAGATTTGCGCCGAGACGCTTCAGTCGGGCGCCATGGACGACTTGGAGCAAAGGGGAAGGTTCATCGACCAGATCATCCAGCAGGGTGAAAGGCTCGGTTATCTCATCGTCGACTTGCTCAGCCTTGCTCGCATCGAGTCGGGCCAGGAGATTTACGCTCCGCAGGCCGTCCCGCTCGGTAAGGCCCTCGGCGCCTGCCAGGAACGGCTACGGGAGCGCGCCGAGGCCCGCCGCCAAACCATCGTGCTTGAAGGGGGAGTTGGGCGTTGCGATGTGTGGATCGACGAGGAGTCGCTCGCCCAAATCCTCGACAACCTTGTCGACAACGCCGTGAAATACACCCCTGAGGGCGGGAAAATCCGCCTGTGCTGGTCGTCCGGTGACGACCACGCGAGCTTCACCGTCACGGACAACGGCATCGGGATTCCGGCGCAGGACCTGTCCCGGATCTTTGAGCGGTTTTACCGGGTGGACAAGGCGAGAAGCCGGGAAATGGGCGGAACGGGGCTGGGCCTTTCGATTGTGAAGCACATGCTGCTGGCGCAAGGGGGGCAAATCAACGCCAAGAGCTTTATAGGAAAGGGAACAAGCTTCACGGTCACCCTGCCGAGGGCTTGAGTGCGGTGGGCCGTTGCCTTTTCTGCCTGAGACCTCGGACTGGTTCTCAGACGGCGGATGCCTCGAGGTTGGGTGAGGGCGTTCCTACCCAGCCCGCCTTCACCAGCACATCCTCGATCTCCGGACGCGACATTTCCTCGCGCTGGGTCAGTTCCTCGACGAAAGCGTCAAGCAGGTTGCGGTTCGACTGAAGCAGGCCAAACGCCTTCTGGTCCGCATCGCGAAGGATCCGGGAAACCTCCTCGTCAATCACCAGGGCCATGCCCTCGCTGAAGTCGCGGGCCTCGTGGATTTCCTTGCCGAGAAAAACATGCTCCTCGCCGGTGCGGAACGCCATCGGGCCCACCCTGTCGGACATGCCCCAGTGGGCCACCATCATGCGGGCCCTTCGGGTCGCCTTCCGGAGGTCGGATTCAGCACCGGCGTAAGGCTGGCTGTAGACAAGCACATCGGCGGCGCGACCGCCCAAGGTCATCACCAATTCCCTTTCGAACTGGTCCCGGCCATGGTGGAACCTGTCCTCGTCCGGAACGGTGATGGTGACCCCCAGGCTTTGCCCCCTGGGAATGATGGAAACCTTCTGGGGCCTGTCGGCGCCGGGCATCAGCCAGGTGACCAGGGCGTGGCCAGCCTCATGGTTGGCGATGCGCTTCTTGTCGTCGCCCGTGAGGACTTCCTCGCGCTTGGGGCCGATCAGCACCCGGTCGGCGGCGCGTTCGAAATCGGCCATGTGAAGGCGGTCCTTGCCTTCACGCGTCGCCAGCAGGGCCGCCTCGTTGGCGAGGTTGCGCAGGTCGGCTCCGGTCATGCCCACCATCTTGCGGGCGATCAGTTCCAGGTTCACATCGTCGGCCAGAGGCTTGTTCCGCGTGTGAACCTTGAGGATCGCGAGCCTTCCCTGCCATGTCGGGCGTTCCACGGTGATGTGGCGGTCAAACCGGCCGGGGCGCAGCAGCGCCGAGTCGAGGACATCCGGCCGGTTGGTCGCCGCCATCACGATCACGGTCTCGGAGGGCTGGAAACCGTCCATTTCCGAAAGGATTTGATTGAGTGTCTGTTCGCGCTCGTCGCTTCCGCCGCCAACTCCAGCGCCGCGCATCCGGCCCACCGCGTCGATCTCGTCGATGAACAGGATGCAGGGGGCGTTTTCCTTGGCCGTCTTGAACATGTCGCGGACCCGGCTGGCGCCCACGCCGACGAACATCTGGATGAATTCGGACCCGTTGATGCTGTAAAACGGGACTCCCGCCTCGCCAGCGACGGCCTTGGCCAACAGCGTCTTTCCCGTGCCGGGTGAACCGAACAGCAGCACTCCCTTGGGAACGGTGGCGCCCAAGCGGGTGAACTTTTCCGGGCTTTTCAGGAAATCAACGATTTCCCGCAGTTCGGACTTGGCGTTTTCCATCCCCGCGACATCTTCGAAGGTGATTCGCGTCTTGCCCTTCTCGTACTTCCTGGCCGGACTCCGGATGTAGTTGCTCAGGAAACCACCCCCGAGCGGGTCGCGCATGCGGGGCAGAACGAAGAAGAACAGGGCCAGGATCACGATCGCGGGCAGGAAGAACATGATGAGCGTGCCGATGCCCGCCAGCGGATCCTCCTCCTGCACGATGGTGATCTTGCCGCCGGCGCTCAGTTCCTGAAGGCGCGCCAGGAGTTTCTCGTCCTTTTGCGGCAGCCTCACCTCGAACCGGCTGTTGGATTTCTTCCCGTCGGAAAACTCGAGCGATTGCTCCTTGCCGTCCTTGCCCTTGTGCAGCGATACCTCGAGGCGGGTTTCGTCGCGGTACACGACTTTCGCGATCTTGGCCGCCTCATCGGCCTTGCCGAGCGCTTCAAGGAATTGGCTGTAAGCGATGCTGCCCCGGCCTTGGAGGTTGTTGCCGAAGAAGACAAGGAACAGCACGGCGCCAACTAGTGCCAGCCAGAACCATGAGCCGACATTGCCTCCACCCGGTCCGCGGCGGCGTGATCGCTGGTTGTCGTCGTTCTGGGAGTTCGGGTCGGAGGACATGAATAGAGTTCACGCCGTGCTGATGTTTGGCACCGGCCGCCGGTCACGGATTTCCCGCAGCGCGATGATCGGAACCATTCCGGTTCCTTGATTTATAATGATATCTTAGGGTTCCGGTGGCATGCCGCACAAGTCGCCATCGTCACCCCTGTCATCTCAACCGGCCGGTTCCTGTGGTGCCTGCCCGGGAGTTTCACCCGGCTTGGTCTTGGCATTGAGGAACGCCGCCAGCTCGGCGAAGCTTCCAAGCGGATTGCGGCCCGCCAGGGCTTCCTCGGATATCTGGGGCTTGGCCGTTTCGGGCCTTGGGTTCTTTCGCGGTCCTGGAGCCGAGGCCGGTGTGGCCGCTTCGGGCGACTGCGCGGCGTCAGGGGTGATTTTGTTGCCATCCCTGCGGCCACGGGGCGAATCCATCTCCTTGCGGGTCTTCCCGCGCGGGGGGAGTGCCGACTTGGGCCTCTCGGGGGGGGTGCGGCCGCCCGCGCCATCAGGGCGGCGCCTGTCATCCGGTCGCCTTGGACGCCGATCATCGCCTTGGCCACGGTCGGGCCCCGGACCCCGGCCGCCTTCGCGGCGAGGGCCTCGTTCGCCACGCGGCGGGCCTTCTCCCCTTGGCGGCCGTGGCGGACGCGCCTGCTGCGGCTCGGCAGGTTGTCGCTCGCCGCGCGGGCGCTCGGAACCCGGGGCGATCATCGTCAGGGATACGCGTGACCGTTCGCGGTCCACCGAAAGGACCCACACCCTCACGAGGTCGCCCACGGCGATGTACTCGAACGGGTTCCGGACGAACCGGTTGGCCAATTGGCTGATGTGAACCAGCCCGGCCTCGCGCATGCCGATGTCGATGAAGCAGCCGAATTCCACGACATTCAGCACAGTGCCCCGAAGTTCCATTCCCGGGGCGAGCTTGTCGATGGTCTGGACCGTCTGGCGCAGCACGGGGGCGTCGTGGTCAAGGCGCGGGTCGCGTCCCGGTCGGGCAAGCGCGCCTACCATGTCGGCCAGGCTCGCGGGGCTGGGAAGCGCGCAGGCCAGCTCACCGGAATGGGCGGCCTGACGCAGGCTGTCGTGCAGCGCCCCGAGGTCGAGTTGGCCCAGCTTGGCCGCCACCGCGTCGCGCAGTTCGGCCTTGGAGAGGTCGGAAGGATCCACCGCCGCGGCGGTGAGAACCCTTCGTGCCACGGCGTACTGCTCGGGATGGACCCAGGTCCCGTCGAGTGGTTCGCTGCCACCCTCGACCTTGAGAAATCCCGCGGCCAGGTCGAACTTGGCCTGGTCGATGCCGGGAACCTCCCGCAATTGTTCGCGGGAACTGAACTTCTGGCCGGGCAGTCCGCCCTTGCGCGCGATGACTTCCCGCGCCAGCACGGGGTTGAGGCCGCTGATTCGCCCGAGCAGGTTCAGGTTCGCATGATTGAGGTCGGCGCCGGCGGCGCCAACGGCGCTTTCGATCGTGTCGGCCAACACATCGCGAAGCACGCGGGAATTCGTGTCGAACGGATACGACGCCGATGCCAGTTGCTGCGGCTCGATTCTCGACAGCTCGACAAGTGGATCCTGCAGGCGGCGCGCGATGGAAACGGCAAGGCGAAGACCGGCCTCGACGCCGCGCAATTCATCCTCGGGATCGGGGGTTCCCGCTTCCGAGACGACACAAAAGGAGAGGTGTTCCTTGGGTTCCGATAGCCCGGACAAGTCGACCGGGGGTACGGGCGGCGGCAGGTTTGCCAGTGCGGGTTCGGGCGCGGCCGGCTTTTCCACGCGTTCTTCGGCGGGGGCGAAAACCAGCGGTGTCTCCTCCGCTGCCGCTGCCGGGGTTTCTCCGGCGGGGGGCGCAACCTCGGCGGGGGATGATTCGGAAGCTGCCGGTGCCTCGGCCCGAGGAGCCATGGCTTCGGCGGGCGCGGGGGCTTCAGGCGCGGGTTCCGACGGTTCTGGCGGCGCGTTCGCGGGCGCCGGTGCCGGGGTGGGAGCCACGGGTTCCGGTTCTCCCCGTCGCCGGCGGCCGAACATCGCCAACAGATCCGAGAGCAAGAACTCCGTCGGCCGGCAGGCGTTGGAATTGCCGATGGCGATCAGGTCCACTTCGAACTTGCGCAGCAGTTCCTCGAGCTTGAGCTTGGCCTCGGCTGTCCTGTCGTGGGGCGCGTGCGGCTGGATCGTCGCGTATTCCAGCGGGCGGCCGCGCTCGTCGATCACGGCGACCCGGCAACCGGCCCGGAAGCCGGGATCGATCCCCATGATCCGCTTGCCAGGAAAGGGCGGCGCCATCAGCCGGTTGAACAGGTTTCGCCCCAGGGCGGCGGCGGCCAGTTCCTCGGCGCGTTGGCCCAATTCGCGCCGCGCCTCCCGCTCGATCGCCGGGATCAGCAGGCGGTTGAGCGCGTCGCTGGCCACATCCCTCAGGAAATCGGCGTGGGGATGCTGCTCGAGCAAGTCGGGTCGGGGGCCACGGGGCGGCACGGGCTGGATCGCGAAGGGCGGCAGGACGCTGCCCCGCTCGCGTATCGGCGCCGGCGGTTGGGGGGCGGGGGTTGTCGGCGCGGCGGCGGCCGGTTCGGGGGGGGGGGGGTTTTCAGCTGCAACGGCCACCGGGTCGGCCGCAACGGTCGCCGGGTCGGCCCCGGGAACCTCCGGCGCGGGCGCCGGCGCCTCGGCGGGGGCCGCCGCGGGCGGAGCCAGTCCCCTGTCGCCTCCCTGGTACGAGGGGGCCGGGCGATTCTCGGGTTCGTGCAGCGGGAAGAAGTCGCGCACGACGCGGGCCGCCGCCTCGTGGTCCCATTCGAAGCGCACCATGACGGCGTTGGCCTTCTCGGCGCGGAAGAGTTGTTGGGATTTTTGGGATGGGAACAATCGCAGATATTCCGTTTGCGAGAAAAATTCCTTGAACTCGTTGCCCTGGCCATCCGCCAGCGCCGGGTGGCGCGCCGTCGTCAGCCGCCCGCCCCCCCACAGGATGTCCCTGAGGATCGACCGGATGTCGGCGGTGTCGGCGACCACCTCGGCGAGGATGTGGATCACGCCGTCGCGCACGGCCTTGACCGCCGCGGCGCGGGCCTCGCCCTCGAGCTTCAGGTCAGGGTCGGCCCACAGTCCCAGCACCGCGTCGAGGCTTGTCAGGGCCGGATCGGCCAGCCAGATCGCCTCGGCGATGGGGCCCAGCCCCTTCTCGCGGGCGGCGTGCGCCGGGCTGCGGCGCCGTTGGCGGAACGGCAGGGTGAGGTCGTCGAGCCGCTTGGGGCCCTCGGCCTGATGGATCGCCTCCTCGAGGCCGGGGGCGAGCTTGCCCTGCTGCGCGAGCCCGGCGATCAGGCTCTTCTTGCGCTCCTGGAAGGCGCGTATCGAGGCGGCCCTTCGCGCGATCTGCCTCACCGCCGGCTCGTCGAGCCCCATCGTGCGGTCCTTGCGGAAGCGCGCGATGAAGGGCACGGTGGCGCCCTCTTCGAGCATGCGCGCCACCGCCTCCACCTGCACCCGCTTGATCTGCAGGTCCTGGGCGATGCGTGAGAATTCGTTGCCCGGCTGTCCCGCTCGGGAGGGAACCTGACCCTCGGCGGGCGCCGCCACGGGCTCGGATGGCTGATCCATGGATCGTCTCGATTGACGCACCGGCAGGAAAATGGGACGGACCGGTACCGCCTGTTTCCCCGTGCCAACTGCGAGGTTTAGGCTAGGGATCGATACGGATGGCCGTCAAGGACGAGGGTTGACGGCGTCGGGAATTGGATGTATACATTTGTTCATGAAGACTCGCCCCATCATCCATCTCGATGTCGACGCCTTCTTCGCTTCCATCGAGCAGCGCGACGACGCCTCGCTGCGCGGCAAGCCGGTTGCCGTCGGCACCGGCGTGGTTGCCAGCTGCAGCTACGAGGCCAAGAGGCGCGGCGTGCGCACCGCCATGAGCCTCAGCCATGCCCGGCGCGTCTGTCCCGAACTCCGCGTCGTTCCCGGCGACTACCGCCGCTACGAGCAGGCCGGCAAGAGCATCCTGCATATCTGCCATGAGAAGGTCGTGCGCGTCGAGGTCGCCGCCCTCGACGACCTCTACCTGGCCCCCCCCGATTCCCCCATGCTCGACGACGCCGCCCGTTTGGCCGAGCAATTGAGGCTCAATGTCCGCGAGCGGACCGGCTTGCTGGTTTCCGCGGGAGTCGGCCGCGGCCGCTTCATCGCCTCGGTGGCCACCCACGCCGCCAAGGACCGCCGCGTGGAGCAGTTGCGGTCGCTCGACCGCCTTCCGGCCGAACTGCCCATGTCGCCGCTGGTGGTGGCTCCCCAGGATGGCGAGGCGGCGTTCCTGGCCCCTTTTTCCTCCGGGTTGCTTCCCGGGGCCGGTTCGGCCCGGGGCGCCCGTCTTGCCGAACTGGGACTGGAGCGGCTGGGCGAGGTGGCTGCCGCGCCCCGCCACCTGCTCGCCGGCCTTTTCGGCGACATGGGAGCCCGCTGGCACGACCTGTCCCGTGGCATCGACCATTCCACCCTGCGAATCGACAAGCCCCCGCTGACGATCAGCCGGCGCTCCAGCTTCGACCCGCCCACCGCCGACCCCCCATTTTTGCGCGGCATGCTGGATTACCTGCTGGCGCGGGCGGCGCTTGAGGCTCGCGGCCGGGGCCTCGCGGCCGGCCTGGCGCGCCTTCACCTGCGCTACGGCGACTTTTCCTCCGCCGAGGCCTCGCGCCGGTTCGATCCGCCGGTCGACGACGACGCCATCTTGGGCGAGGCGCTGCGGGAAGCCTTGGAGAAGCTGTCCGGCCGCCGCATGCCGCTGCGCCTCGTGGGGGTGGAACTCGGGCGCTTGACGGCCTCCCCGGCCCAGGCGTCGCTGTTTCCCGACCCTGATGCCGAGCGCCGCCGCCGGTTGCTCCAGTCCACCGACGCGATCCGCGAAAGGTTCGGCTTCCGGGCCGTGCGCCCCGGCACGACCCTGGCCCTGGACCAACGGCTCGACCACGACCGCGACGGCTACCGCCTGCGAACCCCGTGCCTGACGCGCTAGCCTCCCCGAAAGCCGGGGCCGGAAAGCGCCGACAATTTCCCGGGCAACAGCTCGAACACGAAATCCCGCGCGCCGTCGCCCGGTTCACAGAGCATCTCGCCGTCGGCGTGCGCCGCCACGGGCCCGTCGGCCGTCACGCGCACGGCCCGTCCGGTTCCTTGCCACACCTTGGGGTGGGCCACTTCCCGGCCCATGGCCAGCCAAGGCAGCAATCCGGCCACCTCCCAGCCCGACAGGTTGCCCGCCTCGACGACATCGAAAAGCCCGTCATCCAGCCGGGCGCGCGGCGCCAGGGTGAAGTTTCCCTCGCGGTGTCCCAGCGCCACGGAAACCGTCATGAGGGGACGGGCCGGCCGGCACGCCCCGTCCACCTCAACCTGCCAGTCGCCATGCGAACGGGCCGCGCCAAGGGCCCGCCAAACCGCCAGGCCATAGAGCATGAGGCCCCTGAGCCGGGTGATTCTCCTCGATTCGACCGTCACCTGGCCGTTGAAGCCGACGCCGGCGCCATTGATGAACCACCGGGCCCGGCCCGACCAGCTCACCCGGCCGACATCAACCCGCCTGACCGCGGGGATGAAGCGGCGCGCTTGCCACCAACCCGGCGCCAGTCCCAGCGCCATGGCGTAGTCGTTCGCCGAACCCAGGGGCAGCACGGCGAGGGTGGCGTCCCGGCCGGAATCAAGGATGCCGCCGGCGACCTCATGGGCCGTGCCGTCCCCGCCCGCGGCGCCGATGACGGGCCAACCGTCGATGGCGGCTTGCCGGGCCAGTTCGCGCGCGTGGCCGGCGTGGCGGGTCGGTTCGTATCGGTCTCCCGAACCGAGCGCCCGCTTGAGGCCGGCGACGGCGCCCCGGAACCGACCCCTGCCCGCATTCTCGTGCGCGACCACGAAGATGGGCCCCACATGATCCATGCCACGCCACCCCGGCGCGCGGGCACCTCCCCGCCTTAAAATCGGTGCCCGGCCCTTGATGACATACGGAACCCGGCGATCATGACAGGGCGTCTCGAGCGGACTGTCCGCGGAAGTCGACGCGCGGAGGGTGATCCATCATGGTGGTGTCGTTGCTGATGGCGGTCCTGATGCCTTGCGCCCAGGGCCAGCAGGCCCCGCCCCTCATCACGGTGACAGGCCACGCCGAGGTGAGGGTGGCGCCCGACCTGGCCGACTTGCACTTCGAGGTGGAGATGCGGGGAAACAAGCTCAAGGAGGTCCTGGCCGAGCATGGTGAGAAAACGAAGGTGATCCTCGCCGCCCTGAAGGCCGGGGGAATCGACGAGGGCGACCTGCAGACATCCCAGGTGATCATCACCCCCGTCTACCGCAACGAGCGGGACGGCCGCGAGGAATCAACGGTGGTCTCCCACTACCGCGTGGGCCAGTCGGTGCAGGCCACGCTCCGCGACATCCGCAAGGTCGCCGAGGTGACCGCCAAGGCGATCGAGGCGGGCGCCAACCACGTGGGGCAGGTTCAATTGCGCTCGTCCCGCCGGCGCAAGCACATGGACGACGCGCGATTGTCAGCCGTCAAGGCGGCGCGGGAGAAGGCCGTCGCCATGGCGACCGAACTGGGCGCCAAGGTGGGCAAGCCTTACTCGATCCAGGAAATCAGGTTTTCCGGCTATCCGGCCAACTTCGCCAACGCGCAGGCCCAGAACACCGTCCAGGACCAGGGGGGCGAGGCGGCGGGGGAGGGAACCTTCGAGCCTGGCAAGATCAGCATCCAGGCCACCGTGTCGGTGGCCTTTTTCCTGGAGTAGCCGCGGATGTCGCCCGGAGAGTCCCTCGATGGCGTTCTGGTTCTCGACAAGCCCGGGGGCATGACCTCGCGGTTGGCGCTGAACATCGTTTTCGCGAGGTTGAAAAGCCGCTCGCCCCTGGGCCATGCCGGCACGCTCGACCCGATGGCGACGGGGGTGCTGGTGGCCTGCCTGGGGCGGACCACCCGGCTGGTCGAGTGCATCCAGGAGTTGCCCAAGACCTACGCCGCGGAAATCCGCTTCGGCTTCACCAGCACCACCGACGACGCCGACGGCGAGGTTTCCCCGGCGGCGGAAATCACGCCCCCGGAGGAATCGGGGTTCGTTGGCATGATTGGGCGCTTTACGGGAGTCATCGCCCAGAGGCCGCCGCGTTATTCCGCCGTGCGCGTAGCCGGCCGCCGGGCGCACAAGATCGCCCGCGCCGGCGCCGAGCCGGATCTTTCGCCCCGGCAGGTGAAGGTCGAATCCATCACCTTGCTTGAATACCAGTGGCCAATCGCGAGAATCCGGGTGGTTTGCGGGAAGGGCACCTACATCCGGTCGCTGGCCCGCGACATCGGCGAGGCCCTTGGAACGGGCGGGTACATCACCGCTCTCAGGCGCGAGTCCATCGGGCCGTTCAACTTGGAGACGGCCCTGCCGCGGGACGAGTGGGAACGGGAAAAGCTCCGCGCGGCCATCAGGGGTAGGGAAGTCGCGGTGGCGGCGCTTCCCAGGATTGAACTTCCGCTGTCCGTCGCCGACAGCCTCTGTCATGGGCGGCCCCAGGAGGCCCGGCCTGAATGGCCCATGCGCGTCGACATGGCCGTGTTCGATTCCACCGGCCGCATGCGCGCCGTGGCCAATGTCAGCGAGGGCATGCTTCGGCCCCAGAAGGTGTTCCACTCCGCCGACTCGGCCTCCCAACGGCGGGCGGGCGCGGAGTAGGATTGGGATGTCTCACGGAGGCCGCGCGATGCTGACCAGGTGGACATGGGGAATCGTGGCGCTGGCGCTCGTGGCGTTGGGCGCGGTCGTCTGGCGGCAGTGGCCCGGGGAAGGCCGGGCCGACTCCTTCGCGCAGGACCGGGTTCCCGCCGCCCCCCAGCAGGTGCCGTTCGACCCGACCCGCGCCCTCAAGGACATCGCCGCCATTTGCGCCATCGGCACGCGGGTGAGCGGTTCGGCCGGCATGCTCAAGCAGCAGGAGATGCTCGAGAGGCACTTCAAGGCCCAGGGCCTTGAAGTCTCCTTCCAGAGGTTCCAGGCCACCCGGAAGAGCACGAGGACGACCGTGGACATGGCCAACCTCGTGGCCCGCATCAATCCGGAAAATCCCGTCAGGGTGGTCATCTGCACGCACTACGACACCCGCCCGAGGGCCGACCAGGAACTCGACCGGGCCAAGCGCGACGCCCCGTTCCTCAGCGCCAACGACGGCGCCTCCGGCGTGGCCTTCCTGATGGAACTGGCCCGGCACGCCAAGGCCATCAAGTGCGCCCACGGGATCGACCTCGTCTGCTTCGACGGCGAGGAGTTCGTCCTGGAACAGGAAGACGAGTACTTCCATGGCAGTCGTCACTTCGCCACCCGGGCCCGCCTCGACGCCCAGCGTGGCGTGAAATACCGCTGCGCCGTGCTTTTGGACATGATCGCCGGCAAGAACCCGAGGTTCCCCGTCGAGCAGAACTCCTGGTTCATGGCGCCACGCCTCGTCGAGGAGATTTATTCGACGGCCATCGAACTCAAGGCGGCCTCGTTCCAGGCCAACCGGTACTCCTCCACCCCCGTCGAGGACGACCATGTCCCCCTCAACAAGGGAGGCATCCCGGCGATCGACATCATCGACTTCGACTATCCGCACTGGCACCGGACGACCGACACGCCCGAGAACTGCCACCCCGAGGGACTCGACCAGGTGGCCCGCGTGCTGGTTGCCTGGCTTGGCCGCATCCGCTGACCCACCGGCCCGGAGGCCGACCATGACGACCGGGCAGCAGGTTTTCGGCTTGGCTTTGGTGGCGGGGATGGCGCTCATCGGCCTGTGGACGGCATGGAGGCAGGGTTCCGTCGTCGCCGCGGAACCGGGCGACACGCCCGAGTCGGCGTTTTTCCGCGCCCAGGCTGTCCGCCGCATGGTCATCGGCCTGCTCCTGACGGTGCTCGGAACCATGCTCGGCTTCGCGATGATCCTGCTGGAGGAACCCGCCCAGGTCATCGCCGACATGCGCGACGAGGCCGACAGGTGGGGCATCCTCTTCCACCTCGATGACAGCCAGGAGAGGTTCGCCGCCTTCTATGGCGGGTTCTGGCTGGCCTTTTTTCTTGTCTTCTTCCTGCTCCTGGCGTTCTTGGCATGGGATGTCTGGAAGCTGCGGTCCTTCCGGCTCGGACTCAGGCGTGGAATCCTCGAGGAGAAGCGCCGGATGGCTTCCGGCCGCGGCGGGGCGGCGGGCTGAGGGCTTCCATGCTTCCCGGATACAACACCAACGGTTTCGCCCACCACAGGCTCGATGACGCCGTCGACATCCTCGCCGGGCTGGGATACCGCTCCATCGCCCTCACCCTCGACTTCCAGGCCATCCTTCCGGGCGAACCCCCCGCCAGAATTGAAGCCCTACGGTCCCGCCTCGATCGGCATGGCCTTGGCTCGGTCATCGAGACGGGGGCGCGCTTCGTCCTCGACCCGCGGCGCAAGCACCAGCCCACGCTCCTCGATCCCGACCCGGCGATGCGCGGCGTCAGGAGGCGTTTCCTCGAGGATTCCATCGGAATCGGCCGGGCGCTCGGTTCCGGGGCCATCAGCTTCTGGTCGGGCGCCGCGCCGCCCGGGGAATCCGGCGAAACCTTGATGGACCGGCTCTCCGGGGAATGCCGCCGGCTGGCCGACCACGCCGCCGACATGGGCCAGAGGCTCGCCTTCGAGCCCGAGCCGGGCATGTTCGTCGATACCATGGCGCGCTACGCGGAACTGGCGGCGCGGGTGAACCACCCGGCCTTCGGCCTCACCCTCGATGTCGGCCATCTCCTGTGCCTTGGTGAGACGCCTGTAGCGCCTCACGCCCTCAGGTGGCGCGACAGGCTCTGGAACATCCACATCGAGGACATGCGCCGGGGAGTCCACGACCACCTTCCCTTTGGCGAAGGGGAGATGGATTTCAGCGAGGTGTTCAGCGGGTTGCGCGTCGCGGGATACCAAGGCGGCCTGCATGTGGAACTCAGCCGCCACTCCCACGACGCCGTTGAGACCGCCCGCCGCTCGATGGCCTTTTTGAACTCGCTGAAGCGGGCCTGAAAACGAGGCGGCCCCGGGAAACCCGGGGCCCGGCCAGATCGGGCGGAACCGTTTCCATCAGCCCGGCAGGGTGAACAGCGGGCCGCCGCCGCCCGTGCCGCCACGAAGCCCGTTGGGGCGGGGCTTCGGCTTGTACTTCGAAACCTCGTTGGCCTCGGCCACCTGCGCGGCGACTTCCTCCGCCTGGCCTTCGGCGGCCAGCTTGGCGGCCTTGATCGAGAGCGCGACGCGCTTGAGGTCGGTGTCGATCGACATCACGACCACCTCCACGGTCTCCCCGGCCTTGACGGCGTCCTGCGGCCTGCGGACCCGCTTGGTGGACAATTCCGAAAGGTGGACAAGTCCTTCGATGCCGCCCTCGAGCGCGACGAAGGCGCCGAAGTCGGTGAGCTTGGAAACCGTGCCGGTGACCGTGGTGCCGGGCGCGAACTTCGCCACCGCCGCGTCCCAGGGGTTGTCGGTGAGCTGGCGGAGGCCCAGCGAGATCTTCTTAGTTTCCGGGTCGATCTTGAGAACCTTCACCTTCACCCCGTCGCCGACCTTGAGGATCTCGCTGGGGTGCTTGATCCGGGCCCAGGCCATCTCGCGCAGCGGGATGAGCCCGTCGACCCCTCCGATGTCGACGAAGGCGCCGTAGTCCTGGAGGCTGCGGACGGTTCCGTCGCGCACCTGGCCCTCGGCCAGTTCGCTCCATGTCTTTCCGGCGGATTCCTGCCGTTCGCGGTCGAGCAGGTCGCGACGGCTCAGGACAAGGTTGTTGTCGTTGGCGTCGGCTAGGGTCACCAGGGCCCGGATCTTCTGGTTCACCCAGGCCTCGGGCTGCTCGACCCTTGAGATGTCGATCTGGCTCAGTGGCATGAAGGCGCGGATGTTGCCCACCATCAGCTCCAGGCCGCCCTTGTTGGCGCCCGTCACCCGTCCCTCCACCACCGCGCCCTTGGTCAGGCTGGCCCACGAGGCGTCAACCGCCGTGGCCTTCTTGCCGGCCAACAGCACGAGGCCGTTCTGGCCGTCGAAGCCTTCCACCCGGACCTCGATGCTGTCGCCCGCGGCGGGCGTGGGGCCCTCGGGCCAATGCTCCTTGCGCAGCAGGCCTTCCGAACGGCTGCCGGGCATCGATACATAGATGGCGTCGGAGAGAACGCGGATCACCTTGCCGACGCGGAACGGGCCGGTGGAGGTTTCCTCAGGCTTGCGGCGGGGTTCGGAGCTTGCGGGATCGCCGAGGATGTCCATGGCCGACCTTCCGCCCATCGCGGCCTCGAATTCGGCATCGATGTTGAGGTCTTCGCGGAGGGCTTTCTTGCCAAAGCCGAATTCATGGGAGTAGATGCTGCTCTCGCGGGGCTGGTCGTCCCTGCGGGCGCCGGGCCTGCGCGGGCCGCGGTCCCTTCTGCCGAAACCACCTCCGCGGTTGTCACGAACAGGTTGGCCCTCAGGGGGAAGGATCTGCTCGGCCACCACGGCGCCCGGACCCTGCTGCGCCGGGGCGGCGGATTCGATGCGGCGCGCGCCCTGGGGCAGGGCGGGGCGGTCGGCTGGTTCGGCCGATTCAGTCGCCTGGCGCGGTGATCCGTCGCGTTGGATGCGGGGAATCGGCTTGCCGTCCTTGTTGCGGGCCACGGGGGCGGCGTCAGGATGGGACGCGGCCTGCGCGGATGGTTGGGGAGGAGTGTTTTCGGTCTCGGACATCGTGGCTTCCTCGGACGGGATCTGAAATTTCATGATCGGGGGGTGGCAAGGGACGGGCAAGGCCAAATGGAGGGCGGAGCGCGCCAAATGAAAAGCCCCCGGCGCGCGGAGGCGCGACGGGGGCGATGGGTCGGGGGGTGGAAAGAGCCAGCCAGGCGTGGCGGACATGGTGCCAAGAGTGAGCTCTTGGCAGATCGAATTCCTTAGAAAGGAGGTG
>VGXS01000035.1 GCA_016873225.1 Planctomycetota bacterium
AGGGTCAGGGCAATGCCGCGGCACCCTTCCACGGCAGCTTTCCGGCCTTGGCCAAATCGTGGTGAACGCGACCGACCTCGCGCATGTACACCGATGCCGGTTCCAGTTCCATGGCTCGCTTGAAATGGCCAGTGGCCGCGTCGGCATGGCCCTGAAGGTCTTCAAACAGCCCGAGGTAGAGCGCCTCGTAGAACTTCGGCTTGTCGCCTTGGTTCTTGGGAGCCTGCGCGGTCTGGGCCTTCACCTTCTCGATGGTGGATTTGCCGGCGAACAGGTCGAGAACTTCCATCATCGGCACGCGCCTGTCGAGGCCGATGGGCAGCATGGCCTTGCGCCCCTTGGCCAGGCCGCGCCCCTCTTCCCTCGCCTCGCACATGAGTTTCCAAACGGAGTTTTCCACATCGTTGCCGTCCACGGCCTGATACGCCTCGAACTGCTCGCGGCCCTCCTTGTACCTGCCGGCGTAGTAAAGGGCGATGCCGCGCTGCCAGTGGGGTGCGTAGCTCGCCTTGTGCACCTTCACCTGGTGATCCCAAGCCTCGAGGGCCGCCTTCATGTCGCCCCGCATGAATTCAGCGGCACCCAGGAGGGAAAGGCCATCCGGCGAATCAGGGTTGATTTTGACCCAAGCCCCGACCACCTTCGCCGCGCCGGCGTAATCCTGCTTCTTGTAGGCCTCTTCCGCCACGGCAACCGGGTTGGGGTCGGCGAGCATCGCAAAGAACAATGTCACAACCAGCATTGGCGACTCCTTATAACAGCACCACGGCCCAACAGCATAAGGCCAAGCCAACCCGGAGCCAACCATGACCACCATGAGCGTCGAATCCGTCCACTGGAGAACCGAGGAGCACCGGTACCGTTCTCCCATCAAGTTTGGCGGCGTGGCGGTTGACAGGGCCACCCTGCTTCACGCGGCCGTCACCGTGGCGGGATCGAACGGGGCCAGGGCCACCGGATTGGGTTCCATGCCGCTTGGGAATGTCTGGTCGTTCCCATCCAAAACGCTCGCCTATGGACAGACGCTCGGGGCCCTCGAATGGATCGGCAACCGGGTGGGAGAAGCCTGGCGGACGGTGGCTGAAACCGGACACCCGATGGACTTGGGCTGGGCCATGGAAAAACGCATGAAAGGCTTCGCCGATGAGGCGACCGACAAGTTGGGCCTTGCCGAACCCGTTCCGGTGCTGGCGGCGCTGGTGGCCGCGAGTCCATTCG
Source organism: Planctomycetota bacterium (assembly GCA_016873225.1). Classification (GTDB taxonomy): domain Bacteria; phylum Planctomycetota; class Planctomycetia; order Gemmatales; family Gemmataceae; genus REEB421. Next base: position 1,219 of record VGXS01000035.1, read on the forward strand.
ATGCGGCGCTTCACGACGGTTACGGAAAGCTGCTGGGAACCAGCATTTGGAAATGCTATGGCCAAGACCTGCTGCCAGGAGACCTCTCAAGGTTTCTGGGACCGGAATACGCGGGAGTGTTCCTTGGCGACCATGTGCTTCCTGAACCGGTCGCCCGACTGCCCCTTTACCACCTGGTGGGCGCGCTCGATCCTCTCGACGCCACGGAATTGGCCAGCCCCGTGGGCGACGGCTTGCCGGAAACCTTGGAGGAATGGATTCCCTTCAACGGCCTGACCCATCTCAAGATCAAGCTCAACGGCGACGACTTGGCATGGGATGTCGGCCGGGTGTCCAAGGTGGAGCGGGTGGCTTGCCGGGCGCAAGCCCGCCGCGGCATCGATTCGTGGCAGTATTCCCTCGACTTCAACGAACGGTGCGGATCGGTCGACTATCTCCTTGAGTTCCTCGCCAAGGTTCGGGAGACTTGCGGCCAAGCCTACGACCGTGTCGCCTACATTGAGCAACCCACCAAGCGTGACCTCAAGGCCGACCGGGCGAACACCATGCACCGGGCCTCAGCCCTCAAGCCGGTGGTCATCGATGAATCACTCGTGGACCTCGAAAGCCTCGAACTGGCCCGCGAGATGGGCTACACGGGAGCGGCGCTGAAGGCGTGCAAGGGGCAAACCCAATCGCTGCTGATGGCGGCGGCGGCCCGGAAGATGGGGATGTTCCTGTGCGTGCAGGACCTCACCTGCCCGGGTGCCAGCCTCGTGCATTCGGCCAGCCTGGCGGCGCATATTCCGGGAATGGCGGCCATCGAGGCCAACGCCCGGCAGTACATGCCCGCCGCCAACAAGGGATGGGAGGAAACGCATCCCGGACTGTTCAACATCACGGATGGACTGGCCACAACACGGGGGCTGAACGGGCCGGGATTGGGAGCCTTGTGAGGCGATAGAGGCTCAATGGTTGAACTGGAATTCGCGGCAATTCAGGAGGGCCCACAGAAGATCCTCGGCACCCTCGCGAAGGTTGCCCGCCTGGGCGACTGATTCGATTGCCGACTTGGTTTCCACCGCGTCGGGCTTTCGTCCCAGCGATGCCAGGTACAGTTCCTCAACCAACTGGGGCACGGCAACCTTTTCCTTCAGCAAACGGGCCACCCTGCCAGCGGAGTCGCCAACCTTTTTCTGCAACTGGATTCCGCTCATCAGGAGGAGTGCCTGGCTCATGCTGGCGCTGGTGGAGCGTTCGCACTCGCACACCACCACGCGCTTGGGTCGGCCGAAGACATCAAGGAAACGGGAGGCGAATCCGACATCGGGCAGGCCGGAGGCGCGGTATCCCAAGGGAACATCGGGAAATTTCTCGCGTGTGCCGGCCGCCATGTCGACCGCGTCGAGCATTTGTTCGGCTGAAAGGCGGCGCGGGTGGTAATGCGTGGCGTAAACAGCCTCGGGGTCGAGGGCATGGGAAGGAATCGCCGAGAGGCGGAAAACCGACGATATCAGGATTTCCTTGAGGAATTTCTTCTGGTCGTACTCGGCGCGAATCAGCACGGATGCGAGATAATCGAGCAGTTCCGGGTTGCTGCATGGGTTGCTCGAACGCAGGTCGTCGACGGGGTCGACAAGGCCGCGCCCAAAGACATACCCCCACATGCGATTCGCCAGATTCCTGGCCAGAGCCGGGTTCCCGCGATCGGAAAGCCAGCGGGCCAACGCCTGCCGCCTATCGATGGGATCCTCAAGAACCGGGCTACCCAGCGCCTTGGGCTTCATCACCTGCCCGGTTCTGGCGTGCCTCGATTCCCCCTCATCCTTGATGAAAATTGTCGTGTCCTTGCCTTGCAGGCCAAACTCGGTCGACCCTTTCTTGCCAACCCGGGCGAAGATGGCTGAGAAGCCGTAGTAATCGGCCTGCGAAAGGCTTTCAAAGGGATGATGGTGGCAGCGGGCGCACTGGATGCGCACGCCCAGGAACAGTTGGGCCGCGGCCTCGGTCCAGTCTTCCGTGTTGCCGGCCATGAAGAAGTTGGGGGGCCCGGCGGCGTAGGGACTTCCCGTGGCCGCCAACAATTCGCCAACCATCTGGTCGAGCGGGCGGTTGTCACGGAACGCTTCGCGCAGGTAGCCGTGCATGGCCCACATCCCCTTCTTGCCAAGGGAATCACGGTTCACGCGCAGAATGTCACCCCATTTGTAGGACCAATGGTCGGTATATTCCGGGCTTGAGAGCGCCTTGTCGATCGCCTTGGCATGCTTGTCGGGTGATGGGTCCGCCAAGAAGGCCCTGACAGTCGCGACATCCGGTATGGAACCGGTCGCGGATAGCCATAGGCGCCTGAGAAACTCGGCGTCGGTGGCGGGCGCCGTGGGAGACAGGCCCAGCTTTAACCAGCGCGCTTGCCAGATCTTGTCGATCTCCCCGGTTGCCACGAATGGTGGGGCCGAAGTTTTCATTGGCGCGTGGGGAACGATGACACGGCAAACCTGAACAAGCGACTCGAAACGAATGACAACAAGGGTTTCACCGGCGGATTTCGCGACAATTCGGCCGTTCCTGTCGACCGTGGCGACCTCGGTGTTGAGCGAGTCGAGGCTGGCCCTGTCGAGCACCGCGGATGATTTGCCACCCATCATGGCGCTGATGGCCAAGTCCCGCTGTTGGCCAGGCTTTAAGATCAGCTCGGTGGGAGAAACCGTGAGGGATTCGAGCAACGGATCATTCGATTTGGGAGCGGGAGCGCCCTGGGCAAGCCAAGCGAGGATTTTTTGGTACCCGGGGTCCGAACGATCAACCCTCTTGCCACCGGCGTGGCTGGTTTCCGCCGTCGCCTTGCGCAAAAGCAGGCTGTTCTCCGGATTGTTGAGGTCGATTCTCCGGCCGTTGGCGCCACGGACAATCTCACGATGGTCGGCGGCATCATCAAAGGCCCGGAGCGACAGCTTGAAGCTCCCTTGGCCCAATTGGGCGCCATGGCAGGCGCCCATGTTGCATCCAAGGCGGGTAAGCAAAGGCTGCACTTCGTGGGCGAAGGAAATGGGCGCGGTGGTGGACGGGGCGGGAACCAGCGGCAGGAATCCCAACGCGAGGTGGGCGATCATCAGCATGGGAGATTCCCCCGACGGAAGGCAGGAAGTCAAATCGCGCGAGAATCCAGTATTTCACCGAGGACCCTGCCCTTGACGAGGATTCGGAAAGGGCGGCCATCCGGAGCCACATAATGCTTCTCGGTGTCAATTCCGAGAAGGTGATAAAGTGTCGCGGCGATGTCTTCAACCTCGACCCGATCCGTGGCCGGCTGCTCGGCATTGGGATCACTGCGGCCGACAGCCAAGCCGGTCCTGACACCGCCACCGCCCATGCAAAACACCGTGGAACCGGCCCAGTGGTCGCGGCCGGCGGCGGAATTGATTTTCGGGGTGCGGCCGAAATCGCCCAGCCAGACAACCAGGGTGTCTTCCAGAAGACCGCGGTCGGACAGGTCTTCAAGCAGGGTGGCATAGGCGTTGTCAAGCGTTGGCAGAAGGTTGCCCTTGAGCGACTTGAAGTTGTTGGCATGGGTGTCCCATCCACCCATGGTAACCGTCACAAGACGGACACCGGCCTCGACCAGCCTCCTGGCGAGAAGGCAGGATTGGCCCAGTTTGGTCCTGCCATACCTTTCGCGCAACTTGTCCGATTCGCGGGAAAGGTCGAAGGCCTGCCTGGCCTTGGGCGAGGTCACCAAGCCGGCGGCCTTCTCGTAGTAGCTGTTCATGGCGCCAAGGTCGGTGCCCGAGGCCTCGAGTTGCCGGCGCCAGCGATCCACGGAATCCAGCATTCGCTCGCGGCGGGCGAAACGGTCCGCCGTCATCCCGCCCGGCAGCGACAGGCCGTCGATCGAAAAATCGGGCTTGGAAGGGTCCTCGGCCACAAGGAAAGGGTTGTGTTCGGCGCCGGCGTATCCGGCGACTCCACCGTTGAACCGGTTGTCAATGGATGTGCCGAGTTGGACGAAGGGCGGAAGGCCCTGCCGGTATCCGAGTTCGCGGGAAACCACGCTTCCGTAAGTCGGGTAGACGGTCGAGGCGTTGAAGCGCCAGCCGGAAAGCATGTAGGCATCGGCGACGCCGTGGCTGGCGTTGTAGGAGTATCCGGAACGGATAATGCTGTAGAGATCGGACCGCGACGCCATGCGCGGCAGGTGCTCGGAAACCTGGCAACCCGGGGTACGGGTCGCGATCGCGGAAAACTCGCCCCGGATGTCTCCAGGTGCGGAAGGCTTGGGGTCAAAACTGTCGATGTGGCTGGGTCCGCCCTGCATCCACATGACGATCACATTCTTGCGGTCAATCGCTCCCGACCGCCGCGTCGCCGCGCCATTGGCCCGGGATTCCAGCAACCGGGGAAGCGTGATTCCGGCCAAACCCAGCGACCCGATGCGGATCACATCCCGGCGGGAGGAGTCACCAACCAGACGGTGGGAACCCATCGATAATTCCAGCATGATGGGTTTTCTCTTGGGTTTGGAGATTCAGCAAGGCGGGTGATGAATCTTATATTTTTCTTCGGCTCGACGCAAGAAATTCACCACCCGATCAACCATTCCGGCTGACTTATTAGATCAAATTGATTGATAGGGCCCTAGTGATTAATCACTTGGATTTCATCCATGTGTCGAAAAGGATTCCGTCCTTGTCGTAGGCCTTGAGATGAATGGCCTTGGGATCCACTTGAATGATGCAGGTGTGATAGTCAACCCGTCCAACCGCCTTGATCCAGGAACTGTGTGGCACAAAATTTTCCAAGCCGCCACCACCGCCGCCGGTGGTGAGGTGAACAATCCCATCCTTGAGGTCAACCTTCCCTCCCTTGATGGGGTGCGTGCGTTCGTAAAGGTGGACATGGCCGTTGATCACCATGTCGACGGCATGCTTTTCATAAAGCGGAAGCAGATGGCGGGGGTTGGCACCACCGAGGGTTGATGGCTTGCCCGAAAAGGTGTCGCCATAGTCGTCGCTATCGCTTGAGTAGGCGGGATGATGGTGGAAACAGAATTTCCACTTGGATTTGGAACTTGCCAATGCCTTTTCGAGCCAATTGAACTGCACCGATCCGGGAATCAGCGACTTGTTGCTGTCGATGCTGAAGAAGTCGGCGTCGCCGAAGGTGAATTGGTAATGGTACTCGGGTTCGGGAAGCGCGAAGTACTGGTAGTAAAAGGCGTGGTTCCGTTCGTGGTTGCCAATGCACGGAATGACGGGGATGCGGCCAAACAGTTCCTGACATGGACGGAAAAGATCGTTGACCCACTCCGACTTGTCAGATCCATTGTCCACAACATCACCGGCATGGAGGACAAACGCGGGACGGTTTTCCATGGCCCTGGTGGCAACCTGGCCCGTGATCCGCGGATTTCGCTGGGTGTCGCCGATCGTGGCAAACACAAATGGCGAACCCGGGCCTGAATCTGTCTGAAAACTCAGGAGCGGGGATGCCAATTCGCCTCCCGAGGGATCCTCGCAAACAACCCGGTAGAAATACGATCCTCCCGGCTTCAAGCCATCGATCTTGACCGTCTGCATGCTGCCCGCTTGAAACGGAACCTTGCCTGACAAGGGAGTGGACAGGCCGTATTCGACTCGCCCGGCAACAGGCCGGCTCGTCTCCCAGGCAACCATGATGGATTCCGTGGTCGGATATTGCAGGTAGGGGGCAACGACATACCAGGCCCCCTGGGGAGCGGAACTGTTCGCCTTGATGGCCTTGCCAGCCTCAAAAAGGCCATTCACCTCTTCCGGACTCAAGGCCAGTTCATGAATGGAGGCGGAGTGGATGGCGCCGATGAAAGGAACCCTCTCATCATCGTCTGCGTATCCTCCAATGATCAAAGGCGAATTCGCAGGAATAATGGGGCCTGATTGCGCCACGGATGCGGCCTCGACATTGCCATCAACAAAAAGCCTCATGGTGGTGCCGTCGTAGGTGCAGGCGACATGAGTCCACTTTCCCGTGTTGAGCCCGGACGAGGAACGAAGCCAGGTGATGGTTCCGTCGTTTTGCCCGCTTCCATTGGCCGCCAGGCCCATCCTGAAACCGGCGACATCGTAGCCAAGCGATATACCCTTGCCGCCATAACGGTTGTCCTGCACCTGGCCGATGATGCCACCCTTGCGAGCGCCCGCATCCATGCGAACCCAGCTGGAAAGGGTGATAGCCTGTCCCTTGAGGCGCGCGCCACGGCCGCCAATCAAAATCGCATCAGTGCCTCCACGAAGCTGCAGGGAACCCGACTCGGCGGAATGGACCGGCGCACCTTGGATCATTCCCATCCAGTCACCGTTTTCATCGCGAACAGATGAAGCCTTGGGTTTTTCAGCAAAAAGCCATGAATGCCCGGGTTTTTTCAGCTGAAGATTCTCCGGGGCGAAACCGGAGAGTACGAACAGAAATCCGGTTCCAACAAGCAGGCAAACGGCCGTGGGCCTGAACATGGGGCACTCCTACTGGATGTGCCTAAAAATATTGAATTTTCCGCGTGGCAGTTGAAATATCGATGAATTAAACCCGCAATTCCGGCTAATCCGGTGGCAGCCAGCAGGCCGGCCGCGACGGATTTTCCAGAAGTTCCGGTCGCGCGGGCGCCGATGACTCTTGCAACGGGGTCTTTTGTCCCGGGGCCCGCATTGTTGCGGGGAGCCATTGGATCCCGACAAATGCCGGTTGTGGCTTTCGCCCAACCCAAACAGGGGGATGAACCCATGAAGAAGATGGCCATGTTGGGTGGCCTGCTGGCGGTTGCCAGCGGTTGCGTGACGTCGGAGGGGCCGGTCAATTCCGGTTCCGGCGCTTTCATGTCGAAAGCCTTTGAGGGCGGCCTTGCCGACACTGGAATCAGGCAGGGTGTTTCTTCCGGGCCCAGGGTTCCCGGTGCGGTGGGCCCTTGGGGCGCGCCGGTTCAGGTTGCCGCTCCTTACACTCATGTCGCCCCGACAGGCGAGGCGGCGGCCCGCGCGATGATCGCCAGCAGCCAGCCTCTTGATATTGTCCAGCAAACCAAGTTTGGCCGGGACTCCAACGGCGCCATCAGCCAGGTCGGCTTCCGTCATGGAAACCTGACGGGCAGCCTGGTTCCGGGTGCCATGGTTCCCTCATCCAGCGCGATTTCTCCGCCCGGAGTTCCCGCCGTTCCCGGAATGCCTGGTGGCCCGATGCCAGCCATGAATCCCTTTTCAGGGGGTAATTCCCCTTTGCCAGTCCCTGGCCAACTGGTTCCGGGCGCGGGCCAACTCCAGCACATGCCCATGACGGGGGGCCCGGGCGTGGTGGCCGCGGCGGGAGCGCTTCCCATGGGCGGGGCCCCGGTGCCGTTCATGGCCGCAAGGACACAGGTCTTTTTCAATGAAATGGCGGGCATGAAGGTGGCTTGGTTTGCCACCGACGCTGAAGGCAAGCCCGGATTCACGCAGCAGGCCATCACAAGCCCCGGTCGATACAACTTCGCCCAAGGGGCCATTTATCGCCTGAAGGTGACCGAGATCCCGAATTCGCCAGGACTTGATCTTTACCCAACCCTTGAAGTTGTGCCCGCCAACAGCAAAACGGCAACCTTCCTTGCGCACAGCTCGGTTCCGGTCAGCATCACCCAGGAAGACCTGCAGCAAGTCACGGCGGGCAACTTTGTCGTTAAGGTGATTTACTTGCCGGATCCCCAGTTCCAGGACTTGGCCGTCGCGGGCGGGCCTGATGAGCTTGTTAGCAGCAGGCTTGAGCCTGGCGTCGATCCCATTGCCGAAGCCCAAAGGCGGGGCAGCATTCTCCTGATTGTCCGCCTTGGAAAAATCGACCTCGAGTTGGCGCACTCACCGGCAATGGACGCCGCCGGCCCCGCTTCTCCGATGATGAATGCCATGCCCGGCGGCCCAGCGGGCCCCATGGGCGGCCGGCCATTCATGGCACCCTATTCTTTCCCGCCCGTTCCGATGGGTGCGGTTCCCGGAAACGGCCTGGGGGCCGGATCGCCCCTGCCCCCAGGTATCAGCATTCCTCCGCTCAGCCTTCCCGAGGGTGGCGCCACGGGTCCCAAGCCGGTTGGCTCGCCGGCGCCAGTCTCTCCTAGGACACCATCGGCCCCCGGCTTGCCGGCTCCCGCCGCGAGTGGCAACTAATTGGATCTCGGGCGGGCTTGCCCGCCCTGGTTTCCCGCATTCCGGGTCCGCGCGACAAGGGAGCGACTTGCCTCCCCGGGCAATATCCCACAAGCGCGCGGCCCGGTTTATCTCATGGCAAGGATGGGCGGGTGAAACATGCGAACAATCATCGCTGGCTTCGGCTTGATCGGCGCGGGATTAGGGTATGCAACGGCCCAGAACCCGATTCAATCGTCCCGTCAGATTCAGGGCCAAGCCCCCTACTTGTTTGTCAGAATCATTCCACCAGAAGGATGGACCGCCTCCATCCCGGCCGACAGGGAAAAAGTTCTTGAATTAGGCAAAGATGTCATCGGTCTCAGGCCCGGATACGGATACCGGATCAAGCTGACTTCCAAAGTCGGTATTTCGCTTTTTCCCACGGTTGAAGTTGTGGGAACCATCGTCATGCCCCCGGACCTGAAACCCGAGCGGCATATCGCGGCGATCGGATGGTCGACGGAGGAGCTCAGCCAGGCTTCCGCCGGGAGATTACTGACCAAACTGCTTTATGTTGAACATCCAGAAAAGGCGATACCAAAAACCTCTTTGCCCGAAACCCCTCCCGTTACCGAGGTCGAACCCGGAGACGATCTCCTCCGCTTGGCATTGGCCAAGGGTCGGCCAGTCGCCCGGATTGTGACGGGTTCCCGTTCGATTGATCAAGTGGAATTCACAAAATCCGCGGTCGCCGGCACAGTTTGGCGTGTTGACAAGGAAGGTCCAAAGATGCCTTCTTCGCCACCATGGATTCCCCTTATCCAACCCCCAGGCGACCCCATCCTCGGTCTTCCCTGCCCCAACACCGAGGTCATCAAGGATGGCGGTGATCGTTTTCCCAGAACTGTCATTGGTGGCCAAGGAGAGGCCGTTGGAATAGATCCCGAGGATACGGTGGCGGAGTTCACCCCATCCAAGGGACCTCGACGCGTGGTGCCATCCAACCGCGTCTGCATTTACACACCAAGATTTTGTGTTTTGGCTCAGGTGGCGGGTCTGGGCCAGATGGACCACCAGACCTACCCGGCAGGCACCATGGTAAGCCAGGGGATCAATGGGCTTAACTTCAAGCAACCAAGCCTCGCGACCGTGACGGAAACGCGGATCAACGGGTTGAGAAGCCGCCAGCGCCCGGGAGGGATCGGCTTGACACAGTATGCGGGAAGGGTGCTCAAGCTTCAAGTCCTTCAAGCCCAAGACCTTATTCAAACACCCATGGCGAATGTGGTCGAGAAGACCATCGAATCGGTCAATGATCGCAAGCGGCCCCAATCCACCGTCAACGAGGAACGCCTGCTCACCAAAACCGGAGCCATTGGAATTCGACAGTTGATCTCAGAGACAAGGGCCTTGGCTCTGGCCGGAACTGAGAGCGGCCCCAAGGTTGTTTCTAGCCAACTCTCACCCAAGGAAATCCTGACCGACTGCAAGGAGAACCTGATTGTTCTCGATCAGCCCATGGTTCTCCACAAATCGGCTGACAAGAGTGTGGCCATACCTGGCGAAATCGTCACTTTCACCCTTCGGTTCTCCAACATGACAGGAAAGGATCTTCGTGATGTCGCAATCGTGGACAGTCTTTCTCCACGACTCGAATTCGTGGAAGGAACTTCCAGAAGCAACAAGGAATCGATTTTCACCTTGCAGGAAAATGAGTCGGGGAGCCTCATCCTGCGTTGGGAGCTGGGAACGCTTTCGGCAGGCGAAAGCGCGCTGGTGCGATTCCAGGCCAAGGTCAGATGATTGGACGACGAAAGGTCAACCGGTCCCCTTCTTGTTGAGGAAAAGCACGGCTCCCAATCCGATCAAGGCCACGGCCATGCCAATAATCACATAGGTGTTGCTAAGAAGGTCCAACATATTCCCGTCTCCTTTCTGTTCCTCACGAAAAGTGAGGAAGCCTCACATATCGGCGCAGACATGAGAATCGAATGCCGACATCGTAACAACTTGAATTTCTAACTTGCCAAGTCCGCCTTGGAAAGACCAGTATGGAATGTCAAGTCGTTGATGAGGCACGGATGCTTGTATTGCTCAGGCGCTCCCCTTGTGGCCGAAAGCCGCTTCCTGTCCCACTCCGTCCAATAACCGGGCCTCAGGAACACAAGTTTCATGGGTCCGAGGCGTTGGCTGGATCGCTTCGACTCATATTCCACATTCAATTCAATGAGCAGCCTTTCGACGGATTCGACGAACATTCTGGCGCGCGATGTGGATTCCAATTCTCCGGCCTCGACATGCAAACCGTAGCAGGGCAACCGTTCATCCCATATGGGGGCGACGGAATAGCTCGCCAGGCTCAGGTCCTGCAGGGCAAGGGCCCTCGCGACAGCCTGGGTGACATGATATTCCGACAATTTTTCTCCCGTCAAATTGCTGAAATAGGCTCCCTTGTTGAGAAACTCAAGCATCGGGGTCTTTCCGAAAAAGCCGGTGCAGCGGACGAGGTCGCGGATGTCGTAACGGTAAAGTCCGTAATCGGTCGTCAGCAGGATGAAATAGGATTGGCCCGCTTCGAGTTCGTGCGCCAGGAGGGTTCTGGGATTCTGGGAGCCCATTTCCCCCTCGGGCACGAATTCAAAGAAGTGCGAAACGATGTCAAGGACTCCGGAGGGGCTTGAATCGGCGACAGGAATGGTCATCCTGCCCTCGCTTGCGATCAATCCGACATCCCTGATGGGCATGGCTCCGAAATATTTCGGATATTGGCGCAAGTAAGCTCCCATGCTGCCGCCGGTCCAATTTCCAAGGAGCGTCCATTCGGGCCAATAATCCTTCGGATAGAGCGTTCCCTCCTTCTTTCTCAGGCGTTCCAGTTCCCTGGCGCGATCTGGATTGGGTTTGCCGGTACGCGCCGAAACTTCCCGCCTGATATCCGCGGGAATCTCTTGCCTGACCGAAAGGCTGCCATCATGGATGTCCCTGATCAGCTCATCGGCATGATCATTTCCGAACCTGGCCAGGTTGACAAGGGTCGACGGGTTGGCGGCCAAAACCATGCCAACCTGCCTCGGCATGCTCAATCTCATTGCCAGGTATTGCTTGGCAACGGGATCCTTGACCCGGCCCGCCGACCCTGGCACGGCGTAAACCCGCCTGATGATCGGATTCTGCATTGTCGCCGTCAGGCCCGTCACGGCGCCGCAGGGAATCCCTCCCTCGGTCAATTCCTCCTGCCAGTCGCCCGACATCTGGACGATCGGTGTCATGGGGATTTTCACATGGTCTTGGAAGGCCCGAAGCCCCCAAAGGTTCCAGCCCCGGCGGTAGGAGGTGAGGTAACTCGGATTCACCGGAATCAGCTTGCGCGTCGCCGTGGTTCCGCTCGTCAACGCGAACATGTGGATTTTCTGGTCTGCCAAAAGGGCCCTGTAGTCGCCCCGTCGCATCCTGTCGATATAGGGAGACAGCCTCTCGTAACCCGCAATTGGAAGAGCCCGACGAAAGTCACCAAGGTTGCGAATGGAAGCGAATCCGTGGTCACGCCCGAAGCCGGTGTCCTGATGCCTGCGGATGATCCGCATTAGGAGCTTGCCTTGGATGCCAGCCGGATCCTCGACGGTTTCAATGAATGAGCGTAGCTTGCGCCTTATGGGAGGCGCGATGACGATATCGAGCAGTTTCCGGAGCAAGAATTTCCCGAATGATCCTGAGCCGGAATTTGACATGGAGGCCTCAGCCGCCCCGCGCGCCGACCGGCATCGGGGAATGCACCGCGGGAAGGTGATCGTCTAGGAAGGCCAACACCCTGGTTCGATATTCCTCAGGGTGCTTGGCATAAGCCTCGTTGTGCCTCGCGCCGGGGGCCAACCAGAAGTCATGGGTGGCGTATCCAGCCTGTGCCACAATAAGGTGAAGTTTCTCGGCCATCACCGGCCTGATGTAGCTGTCTTTCTCGCCATGAATCATCAGTGTTGGTTTCTCTCCCAAATGTCGGAGAGCTCCCTCGATTGATGGAAACCGGCAGCTTCGCTCACGCTGCACCATGAAGAAACAAGCCTTGGCGAGCGATCCATAAAACCAGTTGGGAAGGATATTCTGGAGCCAGTGCAACCGGCTGTAGATCTTGACCCACTGCCTCATGTAGGGAACAACCGTGGTGTAAACCGCGAACATGCCGTCGGTGACAAGGCATTCGACGAATGGATCATTCACGGAGGCGATGGTGGCTGCACCGGCACCCTTGCTGATTCCCATGACTCCGATCGAACTGACCTGACCGGCGTAGCGCCTCTTCATCCATCCAAGGACAGCCTTGGCATCGGCAACTTCAAAATCGGTCACCCAGTGCAGCGGCTTGTAACCCTCGATGGAATCGCTTTCGCCCTGCCCCCTTGGCTCATAGGATACTATGTCGTAGCCGGCATCCCTGAGGAAATGCGAATAATCGAGGCAGGACCATCGGTTCGAGCCGTATTCAGGAGCGAATAGCACAACTCCCCTGAGCCTTCCAGACGAAGGCAGGACACAAAGCCTCAGACGCGAATTACCCGGGCCGTCGATCCACATGTCCTCAGCATCTTCAATGGGTTGCCCGCGATTGATGGCAAAAAGCGGCCTTTCCTGAAAAATCCTTGCAATATAGCTGAGGTAATAGACATAGATGTACAGCCAAATCAAAATCAGGCAGCCGATAGGCAACGCCAGGAGAATGGCTGCAATGGTCGCGATGATCCAAAACAATGCGTTGTCCCCAAGTTTACCGGATCAACCAGCGAATCGGCTTACCACCAGCGATGTGTTCTGGCCGCCAAACCCAAAGCTGTTGCTAAGGCAGTGATCGACCGTGGCATTGCGCGCCTGATTTGGGACATAATCGAGGTCACATTCGGGATCCGGATTTTCGTAATTCATCGTTGGTGGAAGCACTCCAAGCCTCATCGCCTCGACACAGGTGATCAATTCAACCGCACCTGCCGCCGCGATCAGGTGACCCATCATGCTTTTGATGCTGCTGCAGGGCACCATTTTAGCATTTTCTCCAAAAACATGCTTGATGGCAAGTGACTCGACCCTGTCATTGACCTGTGTGCTTGTTCCATGCGCGTTGATGTAGCCGATGTCCTGCGGGTTCAAACCGGCATCCTGAAGGGCACCGGCTATGCAGGCGATGGCTCCACGACCTTCGGGATGGCTGTCGGTGACGCGGAACGCGTCAGCGGTGGAAAAGTATCCCGTCAACTCGGCATGAATCTTGGCTCCCCTGGAGCGGGCATGCTCCAGTTCCTCCAGAACCAACATCCCCGCGCCTTCGGCAAGGACAAACCCGTCCCTTTCACGATCGAATGGCCTGGAGGCGCCTTGGGGGTTGGCATTGTTCGTGCTGAGTGCCGTTAACAGGTTGAATCCCGTCACTCCGAAAGGGTGGATCATGCTGTGGGCGCCACCCGCCAAAACCATGTCCGCGTCACCATACCGGATGAGGTCGAGGGCCTCACCCAAGGCCTGCGCGCTGGCCGCGCAGGCGGTGAGGCAATTGTAATTCGGCCCCTCAAGGCCAAAATGGGACGCCAGATGATACGCCGTGGAGTGCAGTTCCTGCTCCTCCTCGGCCTCTGCATGGAACGATTCACGGGCTCCCCGGCAAAAAACCGGATAGTTCAACGACCGGCTCGATGGATCATAAGCCTGGGCCGTTTCCCACATGAGGTTGTTGAAATCCTGAATCCCTTCACCGGATCCCAGGTAGATGCCAAACCGATCCGTACGAACCTTTCCGGAACTGATCAGGCCAACCAAACCCGACGATTCCAAGGCTTGATGCGCAGCACCAGCCGCGAATTGGCTGTTGACTCCGCAGTTCCTCCACGGGCCCGTGTCCTTGAACCAAACCCCGAGGTTGAACGACTTCACCTCGGCTGCGAAGGTTGTGGGAAAAGTCCTGGCATCGAACCTGCTGATGGGGCCAACCCCTGAGCGGCCTTCCAGTTGGGCCTGGAACATGGTGTCAACGGAATGCCCAAGGGGCGTCACGGCCCCCATTCCCGTGATGACAACCCGCCTTTTGCCGGACGACATTTGAAGTGACTCCAAGGATGTGATGCGGGATCAACCGTCCCAGCGCCTGAGCACCACCGCCGCGCACTGACCTTCACGGGTGAAACCGGTTTTGACGACATAGGGTTTTTGCAATTTCCTTGGTGATCCGGTGATCACATTCACGGGGCACTTCGGGTCCGTCTGGCGATGATGTGGCGCGGCGGGAACCTCGCCCCGGGCCAGGCATTCCGCCGCGGCAATCAACTCAAGGGTGCCGGATCCGGCGCCCGTATGGCCCGTGCAGGCCTTGAGGGTGGTGACCGGAACCTTGAAATCCCCGAATGCGAGCTGGATTCCATGAGACTCAAGGATGTCTTCGCAAGGCGTTCCATATCCGCAGGCATTCACATGATCCACTTCGGAGGCAGGCGCGCCTGATTGCGCCAAGGCAGTGGTGATGGCCCTGGCCATGCCATCCCCGTCGCGGCGCCTGTCGAAAGCGGAACCAAAGCCCGCGACCTCGGCAATAATTGAGGCTCCCCGGGCCTGGGCATGGCCCAAATCCTCGATGGCCAGGACACCACAGCCCTCACCAAGCACCAATCCTTCCCGGGAAACATCAAACGGCCGGCAAGCCAGATGCACATCCTCGGATCGCCTCGCGAGAGGCAGGAACAGCGACTGCCTCGAAAGGCTCAAGGGATTGATCCGGCTATCCCCTCCGCCAACCAGGAAGAAATCGCCATGGTTTCGGCGCATGATTCGAAGAGTTTCCCCCACCGCGAGCAGGCCAGCGACATCATCTTGCGTGATGGAGTTGTTGGGGCCCTGGGCGTCGTGAAGGATGGAAACTTGGCACGCCAGCATGTTCGGCAAGTAACGAAGCATCCAGAGGGGCTGGATCACGGCAATTCCTTCCCGCCCCCAAGTCCCAAGATTCATCTGCCCGCGCACGCGGGTCGCTGATTTGTGGGCGGCATCCGCCAACTCTGGCAACTCGGAGGCGATGAGACTCGCCCCGAAGATCACGCCAAACCGTGTCTTGTCAAGCTTGGCCTTGTCGATCTTGCTGTGCTCAAGGGTTTTCTGGGAACAGGCCACGGCAAGCTGGATGGTCCTGGCCATCATCCTGAGTTGCTTGCGATCCTTCTTGTCGATGTAATTTTTCGCGTCGAAGTCGGTTATCTCCCCGGCGATCTTGACGGGCAAACCGGAGGTATCGAAAAGCGAGATGGGCTTGATGCCGCTTCGTCCGTCGCGCCAGGCCTGCCACAGGTCTCCGGGCGTGTCACTAACAGCGGAAATGGCGCCGGCGCCGGTGATCACCGCTCTCCTTTTTGAAGGCGCCATTCCTACTCCCCCCCTTGAAAATCACAATTCGATGGCGAAATCAGCTTTGGCTTGGTTTCGGGGCACCCGCCCGCTTGGCCTGATCGAGGAGATGCCTCATCTCCCCGGTGAATACAAAATTCCCTTCCCCGAAGGCCTGCCGAGACCTCGCCTGATCAAGGTGGGCGAAGAAAATTTCGGCCTCTCCCTCACAGATGCCATTAACCAAGACCTTGCCAGAGGCAGTGGCCCCCTCCGGCCGGATATGGACGAGTTCCACCTCGTAATGCAGTGTCTCGCCAACCGTGAACTCTCGACTGAAGGATGCCTTGTTGATTTTTCCCAAGACGACCTTTTCACGAAATTGATTGGCTTCACCCGCGAGGATTCCGCCCGTTTGGGCGAGGCCTTCGAGGATGAGGGCGGCCGGCATGACCGGGTAACCCGGGAAGTGCTGGGCGTAGTGATCCTCTGCGGAGGAAAGGTTTTTCACAGTGCGGGCACGCTTGCCACTTTCAAACTCCAGAAACCCGTCTATCCAAATCCAGCGCATTGGCCAACTCTCCGGGACATGAGCCTGGGGAGGGAGAGAGCATCCCTCCCTCGGCCAAGCCCATTCCGTTTCAGGCTTTGCCCGCCTTGGCCAATTTGTCCTGAACGAAACGAGCGATCATGTTGACGGTGAAGAGGTTCGTGAGTTGGGATGCCTCGGGGTTCTTTTCAAATTCCGAGAAATCCGCGAAAGGCATTCCTTTCTTCAATTCAGCCAAACCCTTGGGGGTGTACTTGCCATCCTTGAGCAGTTCGACATCCGAAGTTTGAGCGGCCTCGGGGAACAGTTCCTCCCGGGGAATCTTGATCCCGAATTCCCGTTCAAGCCTGAAAACAATGTCCAGGAAGTCGATGGACTCGGCGCCAAGGTCACCAGTCAAGGTGGACTCGGGCTTGATTTCGTCTTCATCAATGTTGAGCGCTTCGACCAATGTCGACGAAACCTTGCTCAAGACCTCTTCATGGCTGGCCATGTCATCAATCCTCACGCGGGAAGCCTTGGGTCAGGGGCACCCCGCCCCTCGTTGAATGCCTTGTCCGGCCCCCGCTGCCGATCCAAGTCCGGGGCATCGGCCCCTGCAACTTTACCATCAAAACTACTTGCCGGCTGCCGGCCCCAAGCTGAGGCCACCATCAACCGTGATCACCTGTCCCGTGATGTAGGCCCCTCCATCTCCGGCGAGAAATACCGCAACCTTGGCGATATCCGCAGGTTGGCCCAGCCGCCTCATGGGAATAATCTGATACAACTTGTCTCCCGCCCGGTTCCTCACCACCTCGGTCATGTCAGTCTCAATGAATCCCGGGGCAATTGCATTCACCGTAACCCCGCGCGGGGCCAACTCCATGGCCAAAGCCTTGGTGAACGAATTCACCGCGCCTTTGCTAGCGGCATAATTGGTTTGCCCGGCATTCACGAAATCGGCGGCAACACTGGATATGTTGATGATTCTTCCTTGACGCTTACGCATCATGGAAAATGCGACCGCATGGCAGCAATTCATTGTTCCGTACAGATTGGTTTGCAAAACCTTGTTCCAATCCTTGGATTCCAACCGGACAAAAAGGTCATCGTGAATCACGCCAGCATTATTGACAAGAATATCGATTGCCCCAAGTGCTTGATCTGATTCGATTTGAGTAAATAGCGCCTTGACTTGCGCTTCATCGGCGACATCAGCCTGCATGATCCTGAGGAAGCCACCACGCTGGGAAACCGCTTTTTCAAGGTCTTCCGCCGCATCTTTGCTACCCCGATAGACAGCCACCACCTTGCAGCCTTGGTCAGCTAGGGCTTCGGCAATGGCTCGACCTATTCCGCGGCTCGCACCCGTCACAACGGCGACTTTACCTTGCATTGTCATTTCTTATTTAACCTTTCGCCGCGACGGACCAAAGAAGAAGATGCCGTCGCTTGAGGGAATTAACGATTTCCTTGTCCAGTTCTGCGAATAATGGGTTCCGGTCCGCCAAGTTATATTTGGCTAGCGTAAAACGACCTGAAACTGTCGAAACCCCACCAGATTCACCTTTTCCTTTGAAAACCGCCGCATTTTCATCCGCCTCAACAATTTCAACATGAACAGTCATTGTCTTGCCCGGTTCCATGAATGAACCGTATTTCACATTCTTGGCTTCCCGCATGGCAATGATGCTGTACCTGTAATGATCGGTATCACGAAGCAACCATGACCCGGCTTCAACCAGGGTTTGCAGCATCAAAACGCCTGGCATCACCGGGAAACCTGGGAAATGGTCCCCAAGGTACTCCTCGCCAAGCGTGAGATTCTTGATCGCTGTCAATTGCTTCCCTGGCTGGCAATCCACAATCTTGTCGATCAGATTGAATTGCATTGCCTTACACCAAAAAAGCGTCCAACCGGTTGATTCCACCGGCAATAAACCCTTGTTTTAGCCACCTCGAGACAACCCGGCAACCCGTGCGCCTCGCATGCACTCATCATGCACAGATGGATAGAATGAGAAGAATAGAAAATTTGGGATGAGAGCGCTTTTTGTCTCGCCAATCTTCCGGAATAACCACCTGATCCAATTATTCCGCCTCAATTTGTCAAGACGCCCGGAATGGCGCTCGGCAACCTTGGATTATGCAGCCAGCGAAGGTTGACCGGATTCAAAGCCTTTCTTCCCGATAATATCCTCTTGCCTTCTTCCGCGCCTTTCATTCGCATTTCGCGGTATCCTTCAACTGAGTAGTAGGCTACATGAGGGGTCCATACTACGCGTGGATGCGTTCGTAAATCCTTGCAGCTAACTGGTTCCACCTCGGAAACATCAAGTCCGGCGCCCGCAAGCCTTCCGGTATCCAAGGAATCAAGCAAGGCTTTTTCATCCACGCACCCCCCTCGAGCCGTGTTGATCAGCACGGATCCCGGAATCAGGTGAGCCAATGTCTTGCGATTGATAATGTGGGCGCTTTCGTTATCTAGCCAACAATGAATACTGATGAATTGCGCCTGTTCAAACAGTTCCTCAATTGACCAAACCCGTTTGATTCCAAGCATTTTGTCAGTGCCAGCTTTGACATGCGGATCGTAGAAGCAAACCTCCATTCCAAACGCCTTGGCCCTCAAGGCCATTGCCGCTCCAATTCGCCCGCAGCCAATCAATCCAAGTGTCTTGCCCCTTAAACGAGGAGTTCCAAACACGACTGTTGAATCCCATGCACCTGCTCGAATTCCCTCATGAGAAGGAAGCAACTTCCTCGTCACCGCAAGCAGAAGCATCATGGCGTGGTCAGCAACATCCTCGGTACCGTAATCGGGAACATTGCAAACCACGATTCCAGCATTGCCAGCGGCAGCTATATCAACATTATTATATCCAACGCCACACCTAACAATTGCCTTACAATGATCCATTTTTGACAAAGACAGATGTGTAATAGATATGTCATGAAACAATAAAACTATCTCGGCGTCTGAAACCAAATCAAGAATTTGATCCTCATGCAACGCGCAAATCAACCGGATATCAACCTTGTCACCGAAAACCTCCCGCTCAATACCGCATTCCGTCAGATAATCAGGAATCACAACAATCGGATTTGACATGAATCTTTTTCCCCTTGGGCTAATTCGCTTGCGTCACCACCCTGCCGCCCGTTACCGATGTTCCTGAACCAATTGGATTTCAAGACCCAACTCATTTAAGGGCAACTGATGTTCAGCTTGGAAGGCATTGACCACGGATTGCTTTACGGAATCCATCAGGCGCGCCAGCCTTGGTTGTCCGTGGCCATGACTTTTCTCAGTCGGGCAACATCAACCATTCCAGTTTGCTGTTTCATGGCACTTTTTTCTTGTTGGTGTCTAAGGCATCCTCAACTGCGTTTAAGGGCCGTTTTATTGCCCCTTTTCCTAGTTGCCGGGGCGTTGGCCATTGAAATCCTGAAAAGATTTGTAGAACGGGAGCGGCCAAACATCGTTCCATGGGTTTTGCCTGAAACTACCGTAAGCGGTTTGAGTTTTCCCAGCGGACATGCGGGCATCAACAGTTTGTTCGTCGCGCTAGTTGTCGGAACATTTCTCAATGTGCATGTTTCAAATTTCACCAAAACGGCAGCAATTTTGACCGGTGCCTTCTGGGTAATTCTTGTCGGATTCAACCGAATTTATTTAGGCGTGCATTGGCCAACCGATGTGTTGGCAGGTTGGATTCTTGGAGCCCTTTTCGGATTCCTTGGTTTACTTGTGGCCGGACTGATTGAGCGTAGCCGAACTGAGCAAATTGAAACCTTGGATTCGCAAAAGCCGATGAAACATGACGGATGAATGGAGCTGGAAATATGATTGGCAATCGTTTTTTCCAGGGAGCGGAAAACCAAGAACCCTGCAATTGTGGCCCCGAATCCTATCTCACGGTTGTGGAAGGCCGTCTATCCAACAACAAGATCGTGCTGTCAAATTCAATCACTCTTGCCGGATCCGACCCCGGTTCCGATATTTGGCTGCCGTATACAGCAATCAAACCCATTCATTTCATTCTTGCGCGGACAGAACGAGACTGGCTCGTCCGATCCGCGGATTCCAATGATCCGGTTTCCATCAATGGCCAACCCATTGTTTCCTCAACGATCAAGAGCGGCGACCGGCTTGGGGTTGGAAGCCTGATTCTCGAATTCCAATCAGCAGCCCCATCCATCGAACCAATCGATGGAGCCCCCTTGTTCAATCGTCACAATGCTGCCCTCATGGCTGCGCAGCATGTCCAGAACCTGGAGTGCCGATGGTTACTTCTGCGAAAGGAGGCTAATTTAACCAGAAGAGCTCGAAAAATTGGGAAAAGATTGCGAATATTTGCCAGGCAAACGGTCCAATCCAGCACCTTGCCCCAGACTACTGGAAACGGCCTGTCCGTTCCCCCAAAACCGCCATTACTACCAATTGCTAAAGAAAAACTTGAGTTGGAAGAAGCCAGGATTGCAAGGCTTCGTGAGAAGCTTCTCAAGCTTTGGAAACGATTGTCCAACCGCCACCTATGCGGTGTGACGCCCCTTGATGCCAAGAGCCTGCAGCAGATTGAGTCCAATCTCTTAGTCACCAATGATCCCCCGACAAATTCGGATTTGGCATCTTTCATCACTCCTCACCGTGCATCCAGTCAATCGATTGACCTGAGTTCCACAGTTAGCCGTTTAAGCAAAAATCTGCACCTGTTAAGTGAAATTCCCGAAAACAATGATAAATCCTCAGGACAATTCAATGATGCAATCAAAACGGTTTCTTCCGCGAAAGAAATTGATGCCATCGCATCTCGCGCAAATTGGGAAGCCGATGCGAAAAACACGATAAGACTCATGGAGCAAGCCTCCATCGACCTCGCCAACCGCATGCAAATGATCAGCGAACGCGAGGCCCTTCTGGAAACTCTCCTGGAGCAAAGGCAGCGGCAAAAAGCGCAACTCGAGCAAACCATTCGCGACGCCGTTAAAAACTCAAGCCTAGCCAATGCCAGGGCGGTGAAAGCCGAAATCGAAACTGCCCGACTCCGTGGAGAATTGGCCGAAATGGACCAGGTGTGGAACAAACGGATTCATCCTCCCGCTGAAAAGCCTTTCCCGGTTGTGCCTGAGGATTGGAGTGACTTGAAATCCCAGCTTGAGCGTTTGTCTGAAGGCTTGGTGCAGGCGGTTGAGTGGGTTTGCCAGGACCCTGATTCCTCAGAGCGAGCGGAACTGGAATACTTGCGATTTCATACCGCATTGAATGGAATTAATGGCGACCAAGGAACTGATTCAATCCTCCGTTCCACCGTGACAGGAACATGTGAAATCATTCATGGTTCATTGCTCACCAGGCTTGACCAATTCCTGATCGCGGCGGAGACATCCGCCGAATCCCCGGACCGGAGAATGGCTATCGAAGTTCATCGCTGGAGGATCCGGGCCGAGGCGGCCATGAAAGCCCTGGAAGAAACCAGGACCTTGTTGGATGACATATGCGGCGATGTCGTTCAGGCCACAAACACAAAAGCCGCTTGACTTGACATCTGAATAATATCCATCAAATCTGCATTTGGATGGCTCGTATCACGGGTATTCCGGCTTCCCAAGGCTAGTCAGTTTGCTGTTCTGATCATGAAAATCTTCATTGAGGTTGCTGGGTGCAAGGGCATGCCGGATGGCGATTGCACGGCCCAACGGAATCCTGCTAAATATTAATGGAATTCGTTGAATGTCTCTTGCCGGGCCAAGGAGGCCGGCAAAATGCAAATCTCGATTCCGGAAACAGCCTTGGTTGTGTTGATCGGTCCCGCAAAAACGGGCAAATCCAGATTTGCATCACGCCATTTCGATGCAAGGGAAATACTTTCCCTTGAACGCTGTCGAATGGACATCACCGATTCGGCAGACAATCCCGAATCTGTTCCCGATGCCTTGGAACTTGAAGGCATGTTGGCAAGCATGAGGTTAGCTTGGCGGCGACTTGTGGTAATTGATGCTTGTAATCTACGACTCAGGACAAGGCAGAACCTTTTAGCGCTAGCAAGAAGATATCACGCGCCAGCAGTAGCCATAGTCTTCGATATTCCTCCGCAGCAAAACCAAGACCTGACCTCACATGATCCAGACATAGCCCGGCTGGATGTTTCTGCACAAACACAGTTGCTCAGGGAATGCCAACCAAAGCTGGGCGTTGAAGGTTTTCACCGGGTCTACTTCATTTCGAGCCATGGCGAACTCGAGGAATCGGTTGTTCAGAAGGTCCGACTGCCCTGCAATCGGAGGGAAGTCTGCGGCCCCTTCGACATCATTGGCGACCTCCATGGTTGCCATGACGAATTGGAAAACCTTTTGTCCAGGCTGGGTTATGAACGAAGTGCGGAGACAGTTGCCACATTCAATGGCCTGACAATTCCTTGGCGACACCCTGAAGGACGGCAAGCCCTGTTTCTAGGCGATTATGTCGACCGTGGCCCCAAGATACTTCAGACACTAGCCTTGGTTCAGGCCATGGTCTCCAGCGGTTCCGCCCTGGCGGTTCAAGGAAACCATGAAATGCGCGTGGTGAAGCATTTCCGTGCCAGCAGGCAGGAACCAAGGCCAAATCTTGAGCAAACGCTTCATGAACTCAATGCCTTGGGAGAGGAGATTCAACGCCAGGCGATTCGCGGACTTGTCGATTTCTGCGACAATCTTCCGCATCATCTGGTTTTGGATGAAGGGAGACTTGTGGCTGCTCACGCTGGATTGCGTGAGGAATTCCATGGCAGGGACTCATCGTTTGTCCGAAACATGGCGCTTTTCGGGGAACCGGCACCCCGTGTTGACGAGGATCTGCCCCCAGACCGCCGCGATTGGGTTTCTGAATATCGTGGCGGGGCATTGGTTGCTTACGGCCATACTCCCGTTGCCCGGTCAACGATTGTCAATCAAACCGTGAACCTTGATACCGGGTGTGTATTTGGAGGCCGCCTCACTTGTCTTCGTTACCCGGAAATGGAATTTGTCGAGGTCGATGCGGCGCGTGCCTACTCACAATCAAGAAGAGCTTTGCCGCCAGGGTTCCCCGGCCCTGACCGTGAGAGTCATCAGGAATCCCCTCAGGCGGACCCGCATCTTTCATAAATCAGCCGTTATCCGTCCCCATCTTTCACAACCCTACAATGGCATTGAATGAACGGCTGAAAACCCTTGGGGGAGAATCCACGATGATGGACGAGGCCAACACCCAACGCCAAGCCATGTTAGTGGAAAAAGCCCGGATGGGAGATCCACAGGCAGGTGAAAGCCTTCTTCAACTTCACAGGGAACGCCTCCGGAGAATGATTGATTCGCGGTTGGACCCTGCCATCTCGCGTCGGGAGGATGCCAGTGACATCGTTCAAAATGTGATTTTCGAGGCCCATAAGAGGTTGGCCCAATATCTGGCCAACCCTTCAATGCCCTTTCAACTTTGGCTGCGACACATCGCCCAGGATCACATCATTGACGCCCACCGCAGGCATAGGCAGGCCCAACGGAGAAGCCTTGATCGTGAGCAGTACTTGTCCAGCGGCCCAATGTCCGACCAATCATCCATGGACTTGGCAGCCCAACTTTTTGACCGCCAACCTACCCCGGCCAGCGAGGCCATGCGCCATGAATTGCGCAACAACCTCATTTCCGCCATCAATTCGTTGAATTCAGACGACCGCGAAGTGATCCTGATGCGTCATGTTGAACAGATGAGTAATCAGGAGGTCGCGTCGACCCAGGGTGTCACCGAGGCAGCGGCCTCGATGAGATACCTCAGGGCTATTCGACGGCTTAAGGAGACGCTGGCGGCTGGAAACTCCGGGAGCCAATCGGATGACTTCACCGGATAGCGACCTGCTGCTTGCCAGGCTCATTGAACAATTCAAGGCGGCCAAGGCTTCAGGCTCCGATCCCGAAATTGAAAAGGCGACAACCGCTTATCCGGAACTGGCCGACGAGTTGAGGCAACTCTGGGCAACCGTTGAGTTTCTGCAGGAAATGGGCAGCGCGAAAGCCCTCCAGCCTCCCCCGGACGAACCACTGGAAGGAAAGGATTCGGCAGAGCCTCTCCCGAGGCCGTTTGGCCGCTACGAATTGCTTGAAGTCCTCGGTAGAGGGGGAATGGGTGTTGTCTACAAGGCGCGGCAAACAGCGTTGCACCGGATTGTCGCGCTGAAAATGATTCGCAAGGGCGAATCGGCAACCGAAGCCGAACTGGCCAGGTTCCAGTCGGAAGCTCAATCGGCATCGCGAATCATTCATCCCAATGTGGTTCCAGTCCTTGATGCCGGAACCGTGGGTGACCAGCCTTTCTATGTCATGCCACTTCTTGAGGGTGAAACCCTGTCGCAACGCCTGGCGAAGGCCTCGCTCAGGCAAGATGAGGCGGCAAGGATCGTGAGCATGATCGGCAAGGCCGTCCAATGCGCGCACAAGTCTGGATTGCTGCACCGCGACCTGAAGCCGTCGAATGTCATCTTCGACCGGGCCGGCGTTCCACATGTTTCAGACTTCGGTTTGGCGAAGGTGTTTGATCCCGGTTCGGGATCCGCTGAAAAACGCAATCATCCCGCCACCATCAGCGGAGCCATCCTCGGAACGCCAAGTTACATGGCGCCAGAACAGGTCAGCAGGGCCTACGGGGAAACCGGTCCAGCCAGCGATGTTTATTCCTTGGGAGCTATTTTGTACGAAATGCTTGCGGGCAGGCCGCCATTTCGCGCCGCCACCCCCATGGAAACACTGCTTCTGGTCCTTGACCAGGAACCGGTAAGGCCGGCCATCCTGGCCCCCAACATCAATGCCGACCTGGAGTTGATATGCCTCAAATGCCTCCAAAAAAGACCAGAAATGAGATACGCATCGGCCGATGACTTGTGCCGCGACCTTGATTCCTGGCGCGAACACGGTCCCATATCGGTCCGCAGGACAGGTTGGAAGGGACTGGCGCCCATCATCCTTGCCAGGTTGTTCCGTGAAACGCAACATGCCGCCATACTTGAAAACTGGGGCCTCTTGTGGCTATGGCATGGGGCCATGATCCTGGCCTTGTCACTGCTGACCTGGGCGGCTGCCATTGCCAATCTGGATCAACCAACCGGGTTGATGGCCCTATGGGGGGGCGGACTTGCCGTTTGGGGTGCGATATCCTGGCAACTGAGAATTCAGGGAGGGCCGGTCTTTTTCATCGAGCGCCAAGTGGCCCACCTTTGGGCTGGCGCGGTCATGGCGGTGATTGGGGTGTTCCTGACGGAACTGATCCTGGGCATGGATGCCCTGGCCCTTTCCCCCATTCTTGCCGTGATTGCCGGAATGATGTTCATCGCCAAGGCTGGAATGCTTTCGGGTGAGTTCTACCTCTACGGAGCACTCAACTTCGTGGCATTGGTTCCCATGGCCATTTCCGCAACCTTCATGCCTGATTGGCACTTCAACCAGTTGATACTTGCCGCCGTCGCGCCTCTGGGCTTTATCATTCCCGGATTTCGCTACCACAAGCTGTCGAGACAAAACAGGCCTAGGGCTCAAGACTGATATCTCCAGCCGAGTCGAGGATGATTTGCGGCGAGTCCCTGAACAGGGTCAACATGCCTGAGACCCGGACCACCTTGCCTTCGAAGTCGGCCTGGACATCCTTGAGCCCCTTGGCTTTGAGACCATCGGAAAGCTTGGCCATCTCCACAACAACAGTCAGGTTCTCAGGAGACCGGAAATCCTTTTGGGAATTGAGGAAAAATCTTGATCCATCCTTGGCCTTGCCTGTTGACTCGACCCTGAAACGCACAATGACTTTCTTGCCAACCATTTCGCGCGCCACGGCAGGGGTGATTTCACCCTCCGCAAGCTTGACATTGTTGGCCTCTGCCATTTTGGATTTGGGGCGAAGTGCCGATAGCGGAACCCGGTGCGAGACCACCAGGTCGCCTGTTTCGTCGCGCAATTCCAGGCTCACCAACGGATCGTTGGTCGACCACGAGACACGCACGGCCCCGAAATGATTCCCCCATGGCATACCCGCGATGCGATGCCTGTTTGGTTCCGCCTGCCTGTAGGCCTGCGATGCCTGATTGATGCCGCTTGCGGTGATATCGATAAGCGGAAACCCAAGGCCGGCATCCATGGAAGATATGTCGCCAAGGTGCCTGTCTCCGCTCATGACAATCACACCGGACGCTCCCGAAGCACGGATCGTCTTGAAAAGCCTTTCCCGTTCCAGAGGCATGTTTGCCCATTTTTCAAAGCGGTGATCCTCGGAGACAACCTGAATACTGGAACCAATGAGCCTGATTTCCGCAGGTTGCTTCAACTCCCCTTCAAGCCATTTCCATTGTGATTCAGCAAGCATGACCGCCGCGCTGGTGGAATCGGGAAGGTAACCCGCGGATGGTCCGCCCGGCGCCTTTTTGAGGGCCGACCTTTCATAACGCGTGTCAAGAAGGATCACCTGGATTCGCCTCCCGTCTGGACCGAAGATCCTTGAAGTGAAAATGCCGCCGGATTGGGTTCGCCTCAATGAAGATTGCGGCTCACCAAAAAAATCGAGGAGGATCTTTCGCGATGCCTCTCGTTGGGGATACGAGGCGCCTCCATCATTGACACCATAATCGTGATCATCCCAAACAGCCATCATCGGGCAGGCTTCCCTGAGCGCCTTGAAGCCTGAAACTTTTGACAACAGGGAGTATTTGGCCTTGAGGACCTCCATGTCGACGGTATCGCCGTAAATATTGTCGCCAAGCAAAACGGACAACTGCGGCTTCATCGCCGCCATGGCCCCCCAGGCAAGAGCAGGCTTGTCCTGCCTGGCGCAAGAGGCAAAAACAATGACGGTATTCTCGGGGGCCGTTGCTTGCCAGTTGAACACTCCAAGCAGGGCAAACACAATCGGGAATGGTTGGAAAGCGACCATGGTGATTTCTCGCGAGCGCCTCATTAGCCCTTCTGGATTTCAGTCTAATTCAGCAATGGCCGCCATCCAATGATTGATGAACAAACAAGCACGCTTCAACATGTCACCCCCATTGCACTTGGGTTGGAAATGGCAGAAAATTCCACAGTCAATAATTCCACTGGGCCACTGGCCGGGAGACTTCAATAAATGAAAGGGCCACCCTGGTTTTTCCCTGCCATTGGCTCGCTTTGTTTGCTAATCATTCCGCCATTGATGGCGAAACAGCAAAACAAGACTGATTCGGATACCAAGAAACTCCCTTTGGACACGAATGTCGCGGCGCAGGGGACCGTTGAAATTTCCGAAGGGAAGGATGGCAAGTTTCGGTTTTTTGTTCGTGACTCACAAGGCAAACTGGTTGGCGGTTCGGGCCTGACGGGCTTCGAAAGCAAGGAAGCCGCAACCAAGGCCGTCCAGTCACTCAAGGAAATCCTGAACCATGCCAAACTTGTCTATCCAGAAAAGAAAAAAGGAAACAAATAACGAGTGCGATCGGTTGATCCATTCCGGACTGCGCGGAAACGCATCCCTGCCGCAATGGCGTTTTGCCTGATGACAAAACGAACTTCAAGGAACTAACCATGTTTTTGTTTCTGGCAATTCTTGCGATTCCTTCACTCTCGCAAGATCCCGACCTGATCATTCATGGCGGAAAGATCATAACGGCGGATCAAAAATTCAGCATTAAGCAAGCCATGGCGATTCGCGATGGTGTCATTATCGCGACCGGGACTTCCGAAGAAGTTCTCAAACTCAAGGTCCAGAGCACGCGATCGGTGGACCTCCAAGGTGGCACGGTCATTCCTGGACTGATCGACTCCCATGTTCATCCTTTGGGAGCGGCCATGCATGAGTTCGATCATCCGATTCCTTCCATGAATTCAGTGAATGATGTCCTTGGATATGTCAGGATGCGCGCCAAGGCGCTTCCCAAGGGCGAATGGATCTCCATTCGCCAGGTGTTCATCACGAGGTTGGCGGAGCAGCGATATCCGACAAGAAAGGAATTGGACGATGCCGCACCTTTCCATCCCGTGGTTTTTTCCACCGGACCGGATGCCTCAGTCAATTCCATCGCTCTCTCCGCAAGCGGAATCGGGAAAAATTTCAAGGTCACCGATGGTGGCCCCGGGCAGGTGGAGCTGGACAAGGATGGTGAGCCGACCGGCATCATTCGCAGTTGTACAAGATTGATCAAGTCAAGTTCGACCGCGCGCAGCCCGGGCAATGAAGATCGGAAGACAAGGCTCTCGTCCTTGTTTCATGATTACAACTCCGTGGGCATCACCGGCGTCATCGACAGGAATGCCGACGGCACATCAATATCCACCTATGAATCGTTGCTTCATGACAACTCTTTGACAGTAAGGGTGGCCATATCACACGGGCTGGGCACCGCCGGAAGCATGGAAGGAATCCTTGGAAACCTCAAAAAAATCGCCCAACATCGACTCCGTGGCGAAAGCACCATGCTGAAAATAATTGGAATCAAGACTTTCCTTGACGGCGGAATGCTTACTGGCAGCGCATTTATGAGGCAACCGTGGGGCAAGAGCGAGATCTATTCAATCACCGACCCGGAATACAAGGGGCTTCTTTTCATTCCAAGGGAGAGGCTGCTACCCTTGGTTGAGGAGACCGTCAAGGCAAGGCTCCAGTTCACCGCGCATTCGGTGGGTGACGGGGCTGTCCATGAACTTCTCAACGCATACATGGAAGTAGACAAATCCCAACCCGTTTCCAAGACCCGTCCCTGCCTGACCCACTCCAATTTCATGAGCGCAGAAGCGATTGAACTCTGCAAAAAGCTCGGGGTCGTGGCTGATATCCAACCGGTGTGGCTTTATTTGGATTCCCACAGCTTGAGAAAACAATTCAAGGATGAAAGGCTCAGGTATTTCCAGCCGTTGCAAAGCCTGTTCAAGGCGGGAGTGACCGTCGGAGGCGGATCGGACCACATGCAAAAAATCGGTTCCATGGCATCCGTCAATCCTTACAACCCATTCTTGGGTATGCAAACGGCCATCACCAGGATTGGGAGAAACAGGATTGATCCGCTGATTCCTGAGGAGGCGCTCACCAGGGAGCAAGCCATTTCCTTCTACACAATCAATAATGCCAAATTGATGTTCATGGAAAATCTCGTCGGATCCCTTGAGACTGGAAAAAAGGCCGACTTCGTGCTTCTTGACCGCGACATCCTCACCTGCCCGGTGAATGAAATCAGGAATACCAAATGCCTTGCGACCTACCTCGAGGGTCGTCAGGTTCATCCCAAGTGAGGGCTGGATGATTGGCGAATCAATCCATTTTTCGTCTAATCACCGGCATGACCTCAGTGAGATTACCCGCTATCTGGTTTGATCCATCATCGGCAATTGAAATTATTGAATCCCGGCGATCCATGACATGTGCCGCGGACGACCTGACAAGGCAACCTGAAACTTGTGTTTTCGTTGTTCCACGCAACAGTATGCCCACTGGGGAGCAATCCAACACCGAGCACCCCGTCAGATTGATTCCTTCGCAAGAATCCAAAAGAATACCAGCATCTTTGCCAACGACTCCTTGGAGGTGGAGAGAGGAAATAGTGCAGTCCTTGCATTTGCTGAAGATGACAGAATTAAGGGTATCCTTGCTCGTTCCATAATCGTAGGCCGGATTTCTCTCCATCAGATTCGAACCAACAACCAGGTGGCTGCAACTCTCAGCGACAAGATTATTTTTATATCCCATCCAAAATGTATTTCCTGTCATGACAACGCCACGGCAATGCCGCAAATGAACATTATCCTCAACATCCGAAAGAACATTCCCTTGTATCGTGACATGCCCCCAATTTCCCGAGGATCCATTGCGGATTCCCTGGCCAGCGCCAAGGATTCTGATATTGGCGGAGCCCTTGGTGTTGGAGTGCTGGATGGTGCAACCCGTTATCGCCACCTCGGCGGTGGAACCTCCTTCGCAATCAATCAGGATGTTGGCGGTGGAATTCTGGTCCTTGCCCATGTTCCCTTCTATATCGCATGTTCCGATCTGGATATTTCGCACCTCACCACCCCGGCAAACAATACCTCCCCCCGCACAGTAACTAATGTGGCAACCCACGATGTTCGATTGGTGAAGATTGACATGATCGTAATAAATTCCGATCCCGGAATTGGAATACACATGACAATCCGAAATGGTGATGTTCCGGTTTCGCTCCTTTAGGTGAACGCCATTACGGCAATTCCTGATTCCAACCCTGTGAATCGTGAGCATTAGGGTTCCCACGGCGAGAATCCCATCGGCTTCAGGATGATCACCCGCAATATCCAAGCCGGAAATCATCGGCATCCTTTCGCGTGCCCAAACTTCCGCTCGCACTGTTGTTGGCAGCGCCGTACCGCCATGCGTCCCCTTGAAGATGAGGCAAGGCCCGGCGCCTGACATTTTCAGCGTTGCGGTCCCGTCCGAGGACAGGGCCAATGGCCCAACCTTGTCAAGGTTGACAACCAGTGATTTTGTAATCCGGTAAGTTCCAGCGGGGAAAAAGACGCTCCCGGTTGCCGAATCAATCGCCTTTTGTATCAATTGCGTGTCATCGGAAACGCCATCTCCGAGTGCGCCAAAAGCCCTTACGCCACGCAATGGCTCAGCATCGGTTTTTTGGACGATCGAAGCCCCGCCAAAGGCGAAGGCCATTCCAAACGCGATCGCTAACAACACATGCTGCCTAAGCATCCAGAATCTCCCTCCAATCGAATAAAATCCAACAAAAACTCTCAATTTATTACGAAGGCTTCTTGTTCCAATATTCTGGAAGATTGTTTTTTGTTTCGCGCATTATTTCAAGAATGGCGTTACGGTCCTCGAAAGAAAGATGCCGATACCGCCCGTCTTCCTTTTTCAGTGCCAAGATCTCCCAAAATCTTTTGTATATGCGGTTCCTTGCCTCGGATGGCAAACCATCGAACAACTCCGAATAAACGACATAACTCATAGGGTGTTGAAACATTCTTGTCCTTAGGTCGAAAGTCCTTAGCGTGCGACGCTTGGAATCAAAGGGCCCGAGCGACTCAAAAGCTTTTGCGAAGTCCGATGTTCCGGTCACTCTTCCAGACAACTTGGCTTCACCGGAAAATAGAAGGTACTCCACGACCGGTTCACAAGCCCTTTCAATCCGGCGCGTGATGCCTTCGCTCCTGTAGTTCGCAGGGGAACCCATTAGGCGATTCACCTCGGCCTGCTCCGCCAAGGCCATGCGGGTAAGGTAGTTGGCGCGAACAAGACGGTTGTGGGCTTCCAACTGATGCTCCAAAACCATGAGGGCAACAATGTCACTCCCGGGTTCAAGATATTCTGAACCTTTGATGACATTCTCTAACGCGATGGTTTTACCATTTTCGGGAGTATCAGCTTCGAAGCGGCTATTGAAAAACATGTTTCCCATGTGGCGGTGGTTTTCGACGGTTCCAGTCACATACCATCCACCCCATCGTTCTTCCAAGGGCGTTGCATGATCGACACGCCTGGAGCCACGGGATAATAGCAATTCGCCAGTCTGATCCGTGGCAACAGATCGAATCATATGGCCGGGAAAACCTTGTGTTGCTGATGCGCCATGGCAAATCAGGCAACGCTCAGTTTCCCGCTTGAACACGGGCCGGGCAAATTTCTCCTGATCGAGGGTGTAAAAAACCGTTCCCAAATTCCGATCGGCTGCCGTTATCTCAAGGACATCCCCTGATTGGCAGAATCCGATCGTCACATGGTCGTTGAAATAAAGGGCGCGCGGTTTTCTTGGATTGATGCGTTGCCTCTGAAGGCTTGTCTTGGAAAAAACGAGAATCTGGGAACTTCGCGAAATACCAAGGGCCTCCAATAAGGAAGGTAGATACCCCTGTCCGCCATAGTGTTGCAGATTCACTTCCTGCTTATTCATCCTGACCGAAAGGGACGCGATGCTGTCGGCAGGTTGGGAGTCGGAGTATCGAATCGGCGGGCGATCATAGTCATCGGCCGCGATGAGTGAAGCCGACAAGGCGATAACAACTAAAACTATTGGTTTTTTCGTCATAAATCATTTTTAATAATTATAAACCTTTTTTATGACCCATTTTTAAAATATCAATCCCGCCTACCTCCAAAGCCTTGCGGCCTGTTCCATCGTCATCCACATGCCCCAGGCAAGTGGAATAATGGCCATGGCCCAGAGGGCCCCGGCAACAACATGCGAACCTGGCTTTCCTGATTCGGGTTCGCAATCATGCTTTCCATCATTGATTTCAGCCAAATCAATGGCATGATCTTTTTCTGATGTCGTGTAAAGGCTTCGGGAAACTGGACGAACAAGGAGATTCAAGAAAAATCCCGCCACCATGAACCCTGCCATCACGCGCAGGATCAGATCGTAGGCATCGCTTTTGGGCACACCTGACCGCAATTGCGCGTCATTGATGTAATTGACCAAGCCTGGTCCAAGGATTCCAGCGACCGACCAGGCGGTAAGCAATCTTCCGTGTATCGCGCCAACCATGCGCGTCCCGAACAAATCAGCTAGATAAGCTGGTATTGTCGCGAATCCTCCGCCATACATTGTCAAAATTACGCAAAACACTGATACAAAAGCGCCAACACCAGCCGACTTTCCAATCATCGGGGCACCGCAGTATAAAGCGGCTCCCAAAATAAAAAAAATCGTGTAAGTGTTTTGCCTACCAATCCAATCGGAAATCGACGCCCAGAAGAACCTTCCCGCGATGTTGAACAGGCTCAGTAATCCGGTGAACCCCGCGGCGACCGTTCCGATTTGGGCCATCTGGTCCCTCGTCAACTGGTCGATCGAAGCGTTCATACCCAGCAACCTACCGCCAAACATTTCCTGGATCATGGGTGACGCCATGCCAATCACGCCAATCCCGGCGGTAACATTCAGGCACAATACCGCCCAGAGCAGCCAGAACTGAACCGTCTTGCATGCCACATCGACCGGGACATGCGAAGCATCAAACAACTTAGGGATCTTGTCGTGGTTCCGCGCAACGGCATTCGGTTGCCAATCTGGCGGCGGAACCCGATAAGCCATCGATCCGATGGTCATGAAAACGGCATATATGCCGGCCATGGCGAGAAGAGTCTCCCAAACTCCAACGGAATTGGGAGACGCGAAGCGACGCATCAGCAGGTCAGCGAGTGGCGATCCGATCATCGCGCCTCCCCCGAACCCCATGATGGCCATTCCAGTGGCCATCCCCCTCCTGTCTGGAAACCACTTCAAAAGGGTAGATACAGGCGAAATATATCCCAACCCGAGGCCGATCCCGCCTAACACGCCGGTTCCAAGCCACAAGAGCCACAGTTGGTGCCAGTAAATCCCGATGGCGCCAATCGCCATGCCCCCACACCAGAACACCATCGCAGCCAGGCCCGCTTTCCTCGGCCCGGCATGTTCCAGCCATTTACCGAACAAGGCGGCGCTGGAACCCAAAAACACGAAGAAAAGCGTGTACAACCAACCCAACAATGGTTTGTCCCAGTCATGCCGGGTCGTGAACAACTTCTCATACCAAGGCATTGTCTCCGGACAGGGAATCGAGTGGTCAATTCCGATGGCGCGGGTAAGTGGCAGCCAAAAGACCGAAAAGCCGTAGGCCATGCCGATGGAAAGGTGAATGCACATGGCTGCCGGTGGCACCATCCAGCGGTTAAAGCCCGGCCCCGCAACTGTTCTTGACCGATCAAGGAAAGCCACGAAATAGGGCAGCATGACCAAACTCATCGTTTGTAAAGCCGGAAGGCCGCACAAGAGCCGGGGGTGTGGGCAATAATGGCGGGAGTGTATAGGAATCGAACCTACTGGGAGCCTTGTTCAAACCCCCCGCTGGTTTTGAAGACCAGGGCCGGCGCCAGCCGTGCAAACACTCCCTTATAAGTGCCTATCTTATCAAATTGATCCA
>VGXS01000036.1 GCA_016873225.1 Planctomycetota bacterium
GACTGATGTGCGAGGCCAAGCCCCGGCGCGGCCTCATACCTTCAACTGGAGTTCCTTGAGCCTGATCCGCGCCCGACTGGCGCCGACATAATGGCGGGCGGTACGGGGTGATTTCGGCAGGACGAGGATCACGAAATCGGCTTCCAACCCCCGAAAGTCGTTGATCTTCCCCACGAAAATTCCCTTCCCGGCGCGCCATGCCGCCCCATCCGTCACCAGGTAGACCAGCCTCGAACCAATTTGAAAAGCCTGCGGCAGTTCGATCCATGGCAGGGATCGGGGGTCGTGCACCAGCACGGCAATTTGCTTGAGTTCCGCCTGGTGATTGTTCACCCACTCCTCAATGGTTCTCAATCCCTCGCTCATCAGGTCGTTGAAGTTCGGCACCACCCGGCGTTCCGCCTCATAGCCTTCCGGCGTCCCCCGCCTTGATCGGATTTCCCTTCCGATGATCGCCGAGTTGTGGCTAGCCAGCTTCAGGGTGTTCCTGCAGTTGATCTGCAGGTCGAGGCGCCTGAGGTCATGCGGGATTTCCAATGACGGGCCTTCACGCTGGCGGGGATCGTAAAAAACATAAAGCGGACGGGTTCCATCCTGCTTTGGCGTGATCAGCCTTTGCAGCACGCCCCAGGAATGGAAATCCTGTCCCTCGTCGACGATCATGGCGTCATAACGGATCGGCATTCCCCAGGAATCGGCCCGGTCGATCACCTTGACTAGGTATTCGGCCCATTCCGCCGCCGGCAGCGACCTTCTTTCCGGCATCACCATCTTGCTGCCCAACACGCGCCTGAGGGCGTGCGGCGTGTAGCAGTCGACTCCGAGGTGGGCCAACTCCTCGTTGTTCCGCACCGATAGCTCGTCGTGGTGGCACAGCAGCAGCGCCCGCTTGCCCTGCTCCGCGAACTCCCGGGCCAGAGCCCGCGCCAGCACGGTTTTGCCGCTACCGGCAATGCCAAGCACCGCGACACGCTGGCTTTTCCCCATCATCTCGAAAAACGCGGCCTGCTGCTCCCCTGTCAGGCGGTTGCGCGCGTCCTTGAACACCATGCGCGAAACCCGTTGGTTGATCGGGTCGTCTGATAGGTCGGCGTCCGCGTCCATCGGCCCCAAGGTGTTCCGGTAATCGCTGATCGCACTCAGGATGCCGAATTCAACCTGCCTTGGATGGCTCTTGAAATTCTGGATTGTCGCGACGGTGTCATGGAGTGCCCGGTCAGGATTCGCCTTGATGGTCCGGCCGTTGGAAAGATGATCGAGGCTGACCCCAACGGGGTCGAAGATTTCCCGCAGGTAGGCGATCACCGAACCCTCGATTTGATCAATGGGAAGGTTGTCGGGAATGAAAACGAAGGCGCCATGATCCGGTGTGAGGGTGTACACCAGCGGCGGATTCATCAAGTGCCGTTCCCGGGGATGGAAAATCGTCTGGGCGGGCAACAATCGGGTGAGGGCCGCCAATAGGCGGCCCGCGGCATCATCGGGCATGGTGCGCTCCAAGGGTGATGCGAATTATACGCCCGAGGGCCGCGCAGGCGGAAATGCCGGTGGGTCAATCTTTCACGGGTAATGATTTCGGAAGATGGTTTCCAGCGAATGTGGCAAGCGACTCAGCCAGGTCGGTCGTGAAATCTTCCCGGCCCGGGTTGCGCCTCAGCTTGGAACCCAGTTCCAGCTGAACGGCGTCGACGGTGCCACCACTCTTGCTTCCATAGGTCTGGACAATGAAACCGCCCCCATAGCGCGGATCTTCCTTGTCATCAGAATCATTCGCGGGAATGATCTTGCGTTCACGCTTGGCCAGTTCTCCCAGTAGTCCGCCTTTTCCCAAAAGCGCCTCTTTCCCAGACCTCTCGAACAGGTGGGTCACGGTCTTGAAACCGTTGGTTCCCCGGAAAATGGCATCCTTGTCGGCGCCTTGCCCGTGGATGTCGATGAGAAGGCCCCGCCCATGTTTGGCGGTAACGGTTTCCCGCGCCTTGGCCAGCGCCGCGTGATAAGCCTCGTAATAAGGCTTGGCCTTGTCCGACTCGAAGGCGTCGCCCGCGGGGCGGTTCACATCGACGCACTTGCGCTGGAATAGCGCCACCACCAGGTGCGGTTTCTTTCCGGTCAGTTTTTCCAGCCGTTCTGCAAGCATGGGTGCCAGCACCTCGGTGCCGTCGTCGCGAACCGTGGCGAACTTCTTCACCCCGACGCCCTCGCGGGGTGCAACCCCCGGAACAGGCAAGGTTCCTCCATGCGGCGCCGAGATGATGATGGGTGAGTCGCCCGGACGCACCATCAGCAACGCCGGGTCGATCGGCGGAACCTGACCCATTGCGACCCCGCCGGCCATGGTGATCAGCAAGCCGGCGAGCATCAGCAATCCGCGGTGCATCTTTCGTTCTCCTGGTCGGTCAATTTCCAATGGATACTTCGAACATTCCCCGGCCACCCCGGCAAGGGATGGGATCCAATTCCTTGGCCCCGCTGATCATCCAGGCCCAGCCTCCCGGTTCGACCGAGTAGGGACTTTCTGGCAGCATGCCGCCCGGAACAAGATCCATGGACAGGCAGTCATCGAGCATGACCAGTCCCACCACGGCTCCGGCGGGCAGGGGGCCGCCGAGGTGCCAGCGGATGTCCGCCGGCGGATTTCCCGGCGCCTTCCTCGCATGGATGGCCAAGGGCCCCCGGTGGCTGGTACGCCTGGACATACCCAGCCAAGCCAGCCGGCCTGAAACCGCGAGCGATGCCCAGGGTTGCGGTAGGGAAATCGCGCGCATGGCGACCTTGCGGGGTTGTTTTGGCGGTGGTTGACACGGAGGCGTGGATTCGGCCTGGGCGCCGGATCAGTCGGGGGAGTAAGCCTCACCCGCGTCACGAGTCAAAAGGGCCACGAACTGGCCGATGGTGATGCTTTCCTTGACGAAACGGCAGGAACCATCGCCCATAACAACATTCATGCCTCCGGAATGAAATGAATAAGGTTCACTATTGTTGGTGCAGTTGAGGGCCCGCGTGCGGGTTGGCTGTGTTGCTGTGGTGGTCTGCGATCCAGCAGGCGTGGCGGGATCGCATCCGTCGAACACGAAGGCGTTACGGTGGTCGGCCCAGATGGCGGCGGCTGGGTTGGCGCCCGAACCTGTCATTTTGCCCATCTCGTACAGATCGGGATTGCCGGCGCATTCAACCATGGCCACCGTGTTGCTGGTGCCGTCGAGAATGGCGGCGATCGAAGCCTGGACATTCGGCTGCAGGAAGGTCTGGTATCCGCTGGGAATCGTGCCCATGAGGGTCGCCGTGTTGACGGTGCTGCGAACCCTGACGCAAGTCACATAGTCGGTCACGGTTCCCGTGACGGTTCCCGCCCCGCCCACGGTTGACTGGAAAGACCGGGTACGAACACCCCCCGGCGCCGAGGGACAGGTCAGCATTTTCACGGGGGTGTTGACCGCGTTGCGGTTCTGGCCGGATTGACGCCAGTCTTGCGTTTGGTCGAAAAGCTTGTGGAGCGATTCCTGCTCGACATAAGGCAGCAGGAGGGCCTGGAGGCTGCGGTTGGGTTGGTTGGCGGGAGGAGCGACCGGGTCCGGTGGATTGTAATCAGCGATGGGGGTGTAACAGGCCGGCGGAAGCCTCCCATTGGTGGACTCGTAATTGTGAATCGCCAGTCCCAACTGCTTGAGGTTGTTGGAGCACGACATTCGGTTCGCGGCCTCGCGCACTTTCTGCACCGCCGGCACCAACAGGCCGATCAGGACAGCGATGATGGCGATGACAACAAGCAACTCAATGAGGGTGAAAGCGGATCGACGGGCGTGTGGCATGGCATCACCTGATGAGGCCGATGAAAATGATTATCAAAACATTGTGCCTTCACAAATCATGATAGTCGAATGATCGACGGGGTTCACGCTTGGCGGCACGCGGCACGGCATGCGCGGCGGGCGGGTTGAAGAACCCCCCGGGATTCCTAGGGTGTTGTAAGCCCAATTTCGTCGAGGAGTCCTCTTCCCATGGCGGCATGGACCCGCAAGAACCTGCTTGGGCTGGAGGATCTCTCCAGCGGTGAGATCGTCACCATCCTCGACCGCGCCGAGGCCTACCTCGAAACCGCCCGAAACCCCTCGGCGCGCAAGACCAGCCTGGCCGGCAGGGTCGTGGTGAACCTCTTTTTCGAGGCTTCCACGCGGACCCGGGTGAGCTTCGGCCTCGCGGCCCGCCGACTCGGCGCCGATGTCATCGACTTCGCCGCGGGCGGTTCCAGCGTTTCCAAGGGTGAGAGCTTCGTCGACACGGCCCGCAACATCGAGGCGTTCGGCATCGACCTCGTGGTGGTCCGCCATGCGGTGCCGGGAACTCCCCACCTGCTGTCGCAGCATCTCAGGGCCGGTGTCGTCAATGCCGGAGACGGCGCCCACGAGCATCCCACGCAGGGCCTGCTCGACCTCTTCACGATCCGCCAAAGGCGCGGCAGGGTCGATGGCCTCACCGTCTGCCTGTTGGGCGATATCGCCCACAGCCGGGTGGCCCGAAGCAACATTCACGGCTTGGTCAAGCTCGGCGCCAAGGTCATCGTCTGCGGCCCGCCGACGCTGGTGCCGCGGCAGATCGCTGACCTGGGGGTCGAGGTGGCGCATGACCTCGACGCCGTGCTGCCGCGCTGCGATGTGGTCAATGTGCTGCGCATCCAGTTCGAGAGGCAAAGGGGCGCTTTCTTCCCGAGCATACGCGAGTATTTTCATCTGTATGGAATGACTCGCGAGCGGCTGTCCCGCGGCCGAAAGGGCGTCCTCATCCTCGCCCCCGGCCCGATCAACCGCGGCGTGGAACTCACCCCCGAGGTCGCCGACGGGCCCGAAAGCGCCATCATCGACCAGGTCACCAACGGCCTGGCGGTGCGCATGGCGGTTCTCGACCTGTGCGCCGGTGTTCCCCGATGACCTCCCATCCCGTCCCATGGGTGCTGGCCGTTGACATCGGCACATCGTCGTGCCGGGCCCTGGTGTACGACGCGGTCGGCGACAGGGTGGCGATTCCGGAGTGCCGCCGGCAATTTTCACCCGGAACCGACTCCGCGGGCCGCAACGATTTCAACCCGCTTGAACTGGAAGCCGCCGCGGCGGGCGTGATTGACGATGCCCTCGCGGCGCTGGATGGCCGGTCGGGGGCCATTGTCGCCGTTGCCATCGACACCTTCGCCTCAAGCCTGCTGCTTGCCACCGATGGCGGGGAGCCCCGAACTCCTGTTTACACCTACGCCGACACGCGTTGCGCCCCATGGGCCGGCGAGCTTCGCAAGCTTGTCGACGAGGCCGCCAGCCACGACCGCGTCGGCACGCGCATCCACTCGAGCTACCATCCGGCGCGCCTGCGCTGGATGGAGGCCACGGGGATCGCCTGGCGTGGCCACCATGTCTGCTGCGTAGGCGAGTGGCTCGCCTGGAGATGGACGGGCGAGCGGCGCATCAGCCTTTCCGCGGCATCATGGACCGGTTTGCTCGACCGCCGATCGCTGCGCTGGGACGGGCCGTGGCTTGAAAGGCTCGGGCTGGATGCCGGGCGGTTGGCGCCCCTCGCCGACTTCGGCGATTCCGTCGACCGGCTCAGGCCCGCCTGGGCTTCCCGTTGGCCGGCGCTGGCCAAGGCGCGCTGGTTCCAGCCCATCGGTGACGGCGCGGCGGCCAATGTGGGCAGCGGCGTCGCCGAGCCCGGCCGCGTGGCTCTCACCTTGGGCACCACCTCCGCCCTGCGGGCGGTGCCCGACTCCGCTCCCAGCCAGCTTCCCATGGGCGCCTGGAACTACCGGATCGACCGCCGGCGGCCGCTGGTGGGCGCCGCGCTGACCGAGGGCGGAAATGTCTTTGATTGGGCCTGCCGGCTGGGCGGGCTGGAACCCGGCGAGGCGCTCGACGCCGCCATGGGGTCTCGGCCCGCGGGGTCCCACGGGCTCACCTTCATCCCCCACCTGGCCGGCGAGCGGGCCCCCAACTGGAACGACCAGGCGCGCGGCACCATCGCCGGCCTCACCTTGGCCACCGACGCCACCGACATTGCCCGCGCCGCGGTGGAGGGGGTGTCGGCCAGGCTCGGACTCACGCTGCGCATGCTGGGTGACATCGCCGGCGGCGAGATCATGGCCAGCGGAGGGCTGTTGAAATCCGGCTTCTGGCGCCGCATGGTCACGGCGGGCATCGGTAGGCCCATCCGCGTCTGCCGTGAAACCGAGGCGACAAGCCGGGGTGCCGCGCTACTGGCCTTGGAGGCCCTTGGTGCCATCACGATGGACGGGGTTGAAACGCCGGGTGAAGGCACGGCAACCCCGGCCGCGACTGATGTCGAGGCACTTGCCCGACAGGCCAGGGGTCAGGAACGGCTCAGGTCGCTGGGCGTCAGTTGAGCAGCTTGGCGGCATCCTTGTCAAGGATGTCCATCATCGGCTTGAGGATCACGGTGGAGACCTTGTTTCCATGGAAGAAACCGATGCTGCTAAGCAGGATCTCGAAAGTGAGGAAAACAAGCGCGGTCATCACGAGCACGGCCGGGGTCAGGAACAGCACGGGAACCACTCCCCATGGCTGGGGTGCGGCGATCATCGCGCCCGCCGGCGCCGAGTCTTCTTCCCCCGACAATTCGTCATCGGTGATTTCAAGGTCCTCGTCCTCGCTACCCATCATCAGTTGGGTGGCCTTGCCGGAACGCGACGGGGTCGCCAGCGTGCCGGCGTTGATGTCGCCCTCCTCCTCGACAGGCACCACCTCCGAACCCGAACCATCCTCCAGGGTGATGTCATCAACCGAACCTGAGACATCAGCCACGGAGTCGTCAAGGGCCATGATTTCCGAGCCGGAGGCGTCTTCGAGGGACAGGCTGCTGTCCTGGGAGGAAGAATCCTCGACGCCGATGTCGAAGGCGCTGTCGCTGGCTTCATCGACCTGGGAACTTCCGTCGAGTTCGAAAACGCTGGAGCTATCACCGGCTTCGATGGCAAACGATGCCGATCCATCCCCTCCGGAAAGTTCATCCGACGGGGCCAGGTTGAATGAGGCTTCGGATTCCGCTTCGGGTTCGACATTGATCTCCGAGGACGAACCGACCTCGAACTCGCTTGAGGAATCGTCGGATAGCTGAAAAACCCCCGAACTGCCATCCGGAGCAGCCTCCGATGGCGGATTGGCCGGAGCGGGTTCCTCGTCGGCGAGCTTGAAAACCGGTTCGTTGGCCAATTCAAAAGGCGAGTCGGTACCGGCGGGCGGAGCCATCTTCGCCATTTGTGAAGGGCTTAGCATCTCGGTGGTCGCGTTGGGTTCCTCGACCTTGATGCCAACGCTGTCCGTGTCGTTGGGCAGGAGGGAAAATGAGGAGCCGGCATCGGTGTCCGGCGGTGCCAAGGGGCTTTCAGGTTCGATCGCGGAACTGTCCGAAAGAAGGAAATCGTCCTCCACCGGTTGGGGCGAAGAATTGCCTGCATCGGCCGCCTGAGCCTTGGGCATTGACGCCTTGTAGGCCTCAATGTCCTCCGACTTGAAGGTGAGGGTTTTGCCGTCGCGGAACGAACGGATGGTACCCCCGCGCGCCAAGTCCTTGATGGCATCCTTGGTCAGGCCGAGGGCGGCGGCGGCCTCATCAAGAGACAGGATGGCCATGGATGATTTCCCCGTGATGCGTATCGATGGCTGATGCCCCCCGATCAGGGGCTGACGAGCAATTCTACCCCCGGAGTCAAGAGGGGCAAGAAATGACCAGCCCTCATTCCTAACCTGATGGGGGAAACTGTTGCGATTATGAGGGCGACGGAATGGCTGGAAAGAAGGTTTTGAGTGTCGGCCAATGCGATTTTGACCATGGATCCATCGAGTCGCGGCTTCGCGGCCTGTTTGGCGCCTCCGTGGTTCCCGTCGACGGGGCCGATGAGGCGAAGGCTCTTTTGGGCCGCGAGAAGTTCGACCTGGTTCTCGTGAACAGGGTTTTTGACGCCGATGGCGGTTCCGGACTTTCCCTCATCGAGGCCCTCAAGGGGCCGTCCCAGCCTCCGTTGATGCTGGTGAGCAACTTTCCCGAAGCCCAAGCCCAGGCCGTGGCGGCGGGAGCGGTTTCAGGATTTGGCAAGTCGGCCCTTGGCGACCTGAAAGCGATGCAAAGCCTGCTGGCGCCTTATCTGGGCTAGGCGTTTCCGACATCGCGCCATTGCCGATCCGCATGGGCCATTTCGGCGGCAACGACCCGGGCCAGGGTCGGCCGGCCAAGCGCCGTGTAGGTCGCCTCAAGGATGGGCGCCGCGATCGCGCGCCGTTTCCGGGTGCCGGGCGCCCACAATTCGCGGCCGATGAACAGGGCCACCCCGGGCCTGCCGGAGTCGAGCGCCCTGCGCGCCACCCGCTGAAGCCACTCCACGCCGGCCTTGCGCCAAACCGCTTCATGAAGGCGCGGCAGGGGTGCCGTGGTTCGGCAAGTCTCGGGCGGGGCGACGATTCCGGTGCCATCCTGCGTGGGAAGGGTCACCAGCGAGTCGCGGTCCGCCAAGGCTCCCGCACTGGCCCTGATGAAGGCGTCGCCCGTGTGCGGTGGCAGTTGGATCCCCACGGCCTTGGCCAGCCGATTCGCCATTTCGCGGCATCGGGAAAGCATGGCGGCCACCTCCCGGGCCTCCGCTTCAGTGGCACCCGGGTCGGGGCCTTCCGATTCAAGGTCGGCCGCCGCCTGCTCCACCCACAGCCTCAGGCCACCGGCCAGGGTGTCCGACTCGAGGCTGGCGCCTGGGCCCGCCCCACGGTCGGTCAGGGCCGCGCAACTGGGGGCCCCGGCGTCGGGATCATCGATGAAATAGCCCCAGTGCTGGCCCCCATCGGAGGAAAGCATCACGGGAAAGAATTCGGGGAGTTCCCAAGGCCTGCGGTGATGCAGGATGATGGGCGCGGGTGGGTCGGCCTTGTCGAACCGTCCGTCGAGCACCTCGAACGGGCCGGCAAGCACCAACCCGAGGGAATCTTCCAAGGCCCTGAGCGGATCAAGGGGCTTCAACGAACGGCAAAAGCCCCAGATTCGTTCCAATTCGGCAGGAAAATGAAAACCGTATAGCTCGAAAAGACGAGCCCGGCGACGCTCTTGGGGAGTCATTCGCCGGGCTCGCGGCTCATTGTGGGCATCAGGAAAGGATCGCCGTGACCGCCTCGCCCTGAACCAGTTCACGCGGCTGGTTGAGGTGATTGTAAACGATGGTGGCGGGGTTGATGCCGACGCTGTGGTAGATTGTGGCCAGCAGGTCGCGCGGATGGACGGGAGTTTCGATCGGCGCCGAGCCGGTCTTGTCCGACTTGCCGTGCACATGGCCCCGTCGGAGTCCCGCGCCCGCGACAACGGCGGTGTAGCAGTAGGGCCAGTGGTCGCGGCCGTCATCGGAGTTCTCATTGCCCGATGTGCTCACGCCACGCTGGGGGCTGCGGCCGAACTCGCCCACCGCCACCACGAGGGTTTCGCCCAGCAGGCCCCTCTGGTCGAGGTCGGCGATGAGGCTCGAAAGGCCCGCATCGAGCATGGGGGCCGATTGGTCCTTCATGCGCTTGGAAAGCCCGCTGTGGACATCCCACGAATGGTTGTCGGAGTTGGCCACCTTGGGCCAGTTGACTTCCACGAAGCGCGTGCCGGCTTCCACAAGCCGCCTGGCCAGCAGGCAGCTTTGGCCGAAGGTGTTGCGGCCGTACTGGTCGCGGACGGAGGCCGGTTCCAGCGTCAGGTCGAAGGCCTTGCGGGCGTTTCCGCTGATGACCAGTCCGAGCGCCTTGCCGTAATAATCGTCAAGGTCGAAACGGGAGGTGGCCTTCTCCAAGTCGTCGAGGCCCTGGTTGATGACGGAGCGGAGCTTGGCCCGGCGCTCGAGGCGAACCCGGCCGACCTCACCTCGCAGCTGCAAGTCGTCGACCTGAATGCGGTCCATCTTGGCCATGTCCATGTCGTCGCCGGCGGGGTAGAGCAGGTACGGGTCGAAGGCGCGGCCGAGGAATCCGGCGTTGCCACCCTTGCCCACCACATTGCTCTCCTGCAGCGGCCGGGGCATCATCACGAACGGCAGCATCGGCACGACGGGCGGCTTGATCCGGGCGATCTGCGATCCGCAGGTTGGGAAGTCCTTGGGGGTCGGGGGCTCAAGCTGGCCCGAGGGGCTCACCTTGTCGGCCGTGTAGCCGGTGAGCATCTGATAGATGGCCGCGGTGTGGTTGAAAAGGCCCACCGGGGTGTAGCTCATCGAACGGATCATCGTGAAGCGGTCGTTCACCTGCGCCAACTTAGGCAGCAGTTCGGTGAAATTCACGCCGGGAAGCTTGGTGGGAATCGGCTTGAAGATCGAGCGCACATTGTCGGGGACGCCCTCCTTCGGGTCCCAGAGGTCCAGATGGCTGGGGCCGCCCTGCAAGTAAAGCAGGATCACGCTCTTGGCCTTGCCAAAGCCCGGACCGCCGTAGGATCCCTCGGCGGCCGTCGACTTCTTGAGGTTCATCAGGCCGGCCAGCGACAGGCCCATGATGGATGAACCGCCTACCCGCAGCACTTCGCGGCGATCGGTGGTTCCGTCGCAGTTGTCACGACCTGCGGCACCTGTCAGGGCGAACATGGCATCTCTCCCGGTCTCGAGGCCAGTTGGTATATCCTTGGGAAACGAGTTTGGGCGGGCTTCATTAATTTACT
Organism: Planctomycetota bacterium; assembly: GCA_016873225.1. Taxonomy (GTDB): domain Bacteria; phylum Planctomycetota; class Planctomycetia; order Gemmatales; family Gemmataceae; genus REEB421. The sequence continues at coordinate 10,669 of VGXS01000036.1, forward strand.
TCGGCATCTTGGTGCCCGTCAATCAACTTCCCCGATTGGGGAATCTGGAGGCCGCGATCGATGGCGCGGAGTCAGTCTTCTGAAAAAATCGGGAAACCCGGCAAGGAATCCCCCGCGCCGTTGCAGGAGCAGTCAAGCGTGCCGGAGGCCGAGATGGCCTCAAGGCGAAAGTCGGTTGAAACCGCCTACACGGCCGAATACCCCAGGTTGCTCAGGATCATGGTTGCCCAACTTGCCAAAAAAACCCGTCAGAACCTCGCCGTATGCGAGGAAAGGGCGGAGGAAGCGCTTCAGGAAACCTTCATCCGCCTGATGTCCCTGCTGCACCAGTACGATGCCACGAGGCCCGCCGGTCCGTGGATCCGTTCGGTGGCCTATTTGGTTCTTCTTGAGCAAAATCCGTCCCGCAAGCCCAAGCGCGAAAAACTGGCCGGCGACATGCATCCCGACGGTGTTGTCGGTTTGGAACATGCCACGCGGGCCAGGGCGCCCGACCCTGCCGAGGAATTTCTCAGGCGGGCCGACAGGGAGGATTTGCTCCGGCATGTTGACTGTCTCTCGACCATCAACGCGGAAGTCCTGCGGTTGATGATCATCGAGGGGCTTGACGCGTCCGAGGCCGCCGTCCGGCTGGATGTGACGGTGGAAACCATCCATGTCCGCAAGTCCCGCGGCCTGTCCGAACTCCGGCGTTTGGTCGCCGGCGCCAACGATCCCGCGCAACCAAAAAGCGGTGAGGGAAAGCCATGATCACACCACACGACTTGATGGCGATGCGCCTGGTGGAAGCCCATGAGGCCGGTGATTTCGAGGCGTTGGCGGGGATTTGGTCCGCCGCCGCCGCCGATCCCGACCTGGGCAGGCACCTGACGCTTGTCGAAAGCGGCTTGCTGGCCGAGCTGGACGCGTCGCCCGAACCGGGCGCGATGCGCCTGACCGCCGCGGATGTCGCCGAAAGGCTGGCCGTTGCGAGGAAATCCATGGCACAGGCCGAGCGCGACGCGCTGACCCGCCTCGCCGATTGCGAGGAGGAGTTGCCCGAATCGCTCTCGATGAGGGTTGTCCGGGGCTTGTGGGAAAGGCTTGGCCTGGGGGCCACGGAACAGTTGGCCAAGGATTTCCTCCAGCAAGCCAGCGCGTTGATGCTGCGGCTTGGAACCGGCGAGCAGCGGGTCGCGCTGATGGCGGCGCGCGCCATCCGCAAGGCCAAGGCGAGGAAATCCTAAGTGGCATGGCTGCCGGGAGGCTTGAGACCGTGGTGAATGTGCCAGGAACCGCCCCGGATATCACCCGCATCCGATCGGCCGTCGCCGCATTCGTTGACGGGGCGGGATTCGACTGGGCCGCGCTGAAAGGTTCGCGCGCCGCCGTGCCCCTCGCTGAAATCTGCGAGTCCCATTCGCTTTGCCTGGTTGAAATGAGCCGGCTGACCCATGCCTCGGTGGGCAGGCACATGGCCTGCCTGGGAGTCTTGAGCCTTCCGCCTGAACCATCGAGGTGCCAGATCGCCGGTTACATCTTTGGCGATGTGAACAGGGCCTTCATCTTCATCAACCGTGACGACCCGTTTGCGAGGAGGCGGTTCAGCCTCGCCCACGAGATCGGCCATTACATGCTTCACCGCGGCGGTTTCCTGGCCCGCGCCACCGCGAGGCCGAAGCCGGTTCCCGTTGCGATGGAATACGCGGACCCGCGCGAGGCCGAGGCGGATGCCTTCGCGGCGGAGATCCTCATGCCATGGGAGCTGGTCGCGCCGGATGCCATGCCACTTCACCGAGGTGAAATAGGTCCCGAACGCGCGGTCACCCGGCTGGCGGCGCGCCTGCAGGTGAGCCGCCAGGCGGCGTCACGGCGACTGAGGGAATGGCCGGGTGCCTCTTGAGGCCGCCGCCGGCGGAGGACGCCGTGCCCGAGGTGCTGCGCCGAAGGCAGCTTGAGGAAAAGGCCCTTTCCCGTCCGCTGGAAAATTCCGGCGGGCCGATCTCCCCATCAAGCCCTCCCCGGGGTGTCGCGCTGGTGGCCGGCGCGATGAACGGCCATGTCGTAAAACTCAAGGTTCGCGTGGGCGGCACCATTCCGGCCTGGGTCGGCTGTTTGGCCGCCGGAAGAAGCGATGGCCCGGAAACGGAAACCGAATCCATCGCGTCGGCATGCCTGGACGCATTGCCCCTGGCCGAGGCCGAAGCACTGGCCTCCACCCTGGCCGCCCGCGGCCTGTCGGTTTATCCGGCCCCGCTGCCCGCGGTAAGTTCCTACCACGACCCCGTGCGCCGCCGGCGCGCCCCCCATGCCGATCCGCAAAGGCACGCCGACCAGGCGCTGTTCAAGGCCCGGCATGCGTTGGAAGCCCTGCTTGAGCTTGCCGGAATACCGGCCATCAACCGCCCGATGATTCTTTTGGGGTCGCTCGGGGCCCTGGATGAACTCCTCGCCTCCAGGGAAGACCACGAAGTTGTCGCCAGGGCCGGTTGCGCGCCGGACGGGCACCCGATGGGATCCGGCCTTGGCGTGCCCGTGCCTTTGGCGGCCGGCCATCGGTCGGCTGTCGGCAGTGATGGATCGATGGCGCTTTGGCGGATCCGTCCGCTGGATGGGGGCGGCCTCCTGCGGCTTCGGGTTTCGTCGCGATGGTGGGGGTGCCACGGTTCCGCGGGAGCCGACCTGTTATCCTCGTGGATTCTCTGGCTGTCGTCGCAAGGCGGTGATGGCCCCGTCGCGAAACTGGAATCCAGGCTCGCGTCGCGATCCGAACCCGGAGCTGTCATGTCCTCCATCGCGGACCTCCTCGCATGAGCCAAGCGGAAACGACTCCCATTCGAGCGGCGGGACTGCTGTTGATGGTTCCGGGTAATCCGCCGGAATTCCTCCTGATGGAGCATCCCCACCGCCTTGATTTTCCCAAGGGACACCTTGAGACGGGAGAGGGCGACCTTGAGGGCGCCCTGAGGGAAATGGAGGAGGAGACGGGAATCCATCGGGATCAGGTGCGGGTGGATCCCTCGTTCCGTCATGAGGTGCGGTACAGGGTGCCGTCACACCGGTTCGGCCCTGGCCCCCGCGACAAGATCCTTGTCATGTTCCTTGGCTGGCTCGACGCCAGGCCCGAGGTCGTCTCGACCGAGCACCACGGCCACCGCTGGGTGCCCTGGAACCCGCCCCATCGCATCCAGGCCCAAACCATTGACGAGGTTTTGGCCGCGGTCGAAAGGCACATGGGCGGTCAACTGTCGCTTGAGGCACCCTGACGGCCCAGTTCGCGCAAGCCTTGGCCTAGGGAAACAACGGGCGAATATCCCAGGTCGCGGCGCGCCGCTTCAAGCGAATACCAATGCGGGCTGGAAAGTTCGTCCACCACGAACCGTGTGCTCGGAGGCTCGCCGGGAATCTGGAAACATCCCCACACGCATTCCGCGATGGTGGCCGCCACGCGGGCCAACCGGATGGGTGCCGACCGCCTCACCGGTGGCAGTCCTTCCGCGGCCAGCAGGCGGTTGATCAATTCCCACAGGTTCAACGGCTCGCCGTTGGCGATGAAGTAAGCCCTGCCAGCGCACCTGGCACCGGGGCCGACGGAGTCCAAGGCCAGCACATGCGCGTGGGCCGCGTTGGCCAGGCAGGTCGTGTCCACGAGACCGCCCGTTCCCAGCCTGATCAACCGGCCGGCGCGCGCGCGGGAGTACAGCCGCGGCAGCAGGTGCGGGTCTCCCGGCCCCCAGACCAGGTGCGGCCTGAGAGCCGTCACCGCCAAGTCCGGTCCGTTCGCGGCCAGCGCTTCCCGCTCGGCGATCGCCTTGGTGCGCGAATAGAGGGAACCATGCCGCGACGGATAGGGCTCGCTTTCATCTGCGCCCTCGTGCCCGCCCGGATGGAACACGACGCTGGGGGAGGATGTCACCACCAGCCTCTTCACCCCTGCTTTCTGGCAGGCCTCGATGACGGCGCGCGTTCCCAGCACGTTGGGCCGCCAGAAGTCGCCGAGGGAACCCCACACGCCGGCGCGCGCCGCGACATGCGCCACCGCGTCGCATCCTTCCATGGCCCGGGCCAGCGATTCGGCGTCATCCAGCTCGCCGACATGCTGGATCGCGCCGAGCGAGTCGAGGGCCGGATACGATCGCCTTGAATAGTGCCTGATCCGGTCTCCGCGCGCCGCCAGCATCCGCGCCAGGGCCAGCCCGACGAAACCTCCCGCGCCCGTGATGAGAATCTCGCGGGGCGCCCGGCTCATCTGGCCAGGTCCGGGGCCATGGCGATGACGGCCCAGGCGGCCGCTGTGGAGGAGATCCACTGGTCCTTGCCGTGCGGGTAGCCCGTTTCAAAGTATTTCTGGAACGGCTTCGACCTGGAGGCCACATGCCAGGAGCCATCGGGCTTCTGGTTCGCCAGCAGGAAGGCCATGGCCTTGGCGCGCGCCTTGTCGGCCGCTGGCCATTCAAGGGCTGCCAGCGCCGTGGCCGTGGCATAGGCGTCGCTGACCATGGTTTCCGTCTGGCCCCATCCGCCATCCGGATGCTGCGTTGCCGCCAGGTCCTGCGCCGCCTTCATGATTTCCTCAGCCGATCCGCCGCAGGTCCGCAATCCCATGACTCGGGAGACGCGATCCTCCGTGTCCTTGGGTTTCACGGCGCGGAGCCATTCCAGGGCCTTTCCAATCGCCTGCCCCGTTTCCTTCTCCCTTTTGGCGCCAAACGACTTGAGGCCTGATGCGGCCAGCCAGGTAGTGGTCACGGCGCTGGCCTCCGATGGCGGACGATTCGAGGAGGGGTTCCAATGGCCGTCGGCCGCCTGCCGCTTGAGGAGGTATTCGACAATGGCGTCGGTGTTGGCGTCGGCGGGATGGCAAGCCGCGGCAAGGCACAGCAGGATATGTCCGGCGGTGTCCACCTGGCCTCCCGTTCCCTTGCCTGAAAGATATTGGCCCCGGTTTTTTTCCACGAAGGCGACCGTGTGACCGGCCTGCCTCGTGATCCATCCCTCATCCACCGGCAAGCCCGCTTTTTTCACGGCGGCAAAAGCGGCCAACGGCAGGGATTGCTGGTGGCACGAGAAGCACTCGCGGTTTTCGGCGTGGCCGGCGGCGGCCTTGTTCACCAGGGCCAGGGCCTTCGCGACCCCCTCCTTGACCTTGTCTTTCCCGATATCCGGTTGGGCCAGGCAGGCCGCGGCCAGGGGAATCAGCGCCCAGCTTGTCATCATGGCTTCATCACCAGTTCCACGGCCCTGATCTCCGCCACCTGCCCCCCGCCTACGCGCGGCGAGGTGAGTTCCAGCGTTCCCATGCCCGCCGGCAGGAAAGCCTCCCCCAGCGACATCGGCTTGAAGTCCTTCACGAGCGATTCCCCCTTTCGGGGCACACGGTCGTTCTCGGCGCCTCGTGCGGGCGGATCGTGGGCTTCGGAGACCATTCCTTTCCACCGCGCGCCGCCCAGCGAAAGCGTGATCTCCGATCCGGTGTCCGCCTTCGGACACGCGTAATGAACGATCGCCTCGAATCGGCCCGCGTTCGCCACGCCCACCGACCAAGTCATCCGGTCGCTCGGCTTGGTCCAGCGGGTGAAGTAGGAGCAGTTGGGCGCCGGCGCGCTGCGCCTTATGCCACCATGGGGCACCCCGTCCCTGGCGGGCAGGAAGGCGCGGGGCAGTTCCTTGTGACCCACGGGAAACGGGCGGTTGTCAACCAGCGGCGTTTCGGCGAGCACGGTTGAACGCCACTGGGCCACGGCGTCGGCGAGGCGCTTGCGGATGGCCGGTTCCCGCTCCGCGATATCGGTTTTTTGGCCTGGGTCGTTTTCCATGTCATAAAGGCGGCCCTGGGCGTCGAGCCTGCGGGTCTGGCTGCGGGCCGAGGTGCGACCGCCCCAATGGGCGAAAAGGATCCTGTCGGGCGCGGGAGCGTTGCCCCCCAGCACCCATGGCGCCAGGTTGATGCCATCGAGCGGCCTGGAAGCATCGGGAACCACCCCGGCGAGCCCGGCAAGCGTGGGCGGCAGGTCGACCGCCCCCGCGATCGGCTTCAGCACCGCGCCAGGAGGGATTCTTCCCGGCCAACGGATGAAAAGGGGAGAGCGCGTCCCCCCCTCGTCGGTCGTGCCCTTGATTCCTCGCATGCCACCGTTGAACCGGGCGCCGTTGGGCCCGTTGTCGCTGAAATAAGCCACGATCGTGTCGCGTTCGATCTTCAGTTCGGCCAGTTTGTCCAGCAGCCTGCCCATGTTGTCGTCGATGTTTTCACCCATCGCCAGGGCCGCGCGGGCATGCATGAGGTCGGCATGGGGCGGGCTTGCGGGTGGCAAATCGGCGTCCTTGAACCTGTTCCAGTAGGGGTCGGGCACCTGCATGGGCGAATGCGGCGTGTTGAGGGCGAGGAAGCAGAAGAAAGGCTTTTTTGCCCGCGCGCTGTCGCCGATGAAACCCATGGCCCGGGTGGTGATGTCATCGGTGAGGAATCCCCGGCCCCTGACGAGCCTTCCGTTGTGGTCGAGCGGCGGGCTGAAGTAGTCGCCCCAGTGCCCCGAGGTGTAGCCGTAGTATTCACCGAAGCCGCGGCCGAGGGGGTGATAGGGGTACTGCGATCCGTTGTGCCACTTGCCGAAGCAACCGGTGGCGTAGCCGGCGCTCGAAAGCGTGTCGGCGATGGTGCGTTCGTCGAGGTCGAGCCGTTCGGCTCCCGTGGACACGCCATACACCCCGCCGCGGGGATGCCAGCGCCCGGTGAGGAACTCGGCCCTTGTCGGCGCGCACACGGGTTGCACGAAAAAGCGGTCGAACCGCGCCCCCTGCCTGGCGAGGTTGTCCAGTCGGGGCGTTCGCGCCGCGGGGTTGCCGTTGATGCCGAGGTCGCCCCACCCCTGGTCATCGGCAAGCACGACCACGATGTTCGGTCGCGCGACTCCCGTGGCCAGAAGCAACGCGGCGGCGATGGCGGCGATCATGGGGCGGCGCCCCCGCGCCTTCCCCGGGGCGGCGTCCACCCGGCCGGCTTGGGATGATCCACCACGAGCGGCGCGGTGTCCCCGAGGGCCTTCAGGTCGCGTTCGAGCGCCAGCAGCATGTCCTTCCCGCGACCGGCGTGCTCCGGCTTGTCCGAGAGGTTGTCCTTCTCGAACGGGTCGGTTTCCAGGTTGAACAACTGCGTCCTGTCGACTTCCGGATACCTGATGAGCTTCCAAGGCCCGTCGCGAAGGGCCCGTTGCGACTTGCGGTAGCCGAACGCCAGCCTCGGCCTGCCCGCGCCTTCGCCCGTCGCCAGGACAGGGCCGAGGTTGATCCCCTCGCTGGATTCCGGGCCCTTGACGCCGCAGAGGGCGCCCAGCGTGGGCATCACATCAAAGAGGTAGCACATGGCGGCGGCGCGCTTGTCCCTGGCGATCCCCGGGCCCGACATGATGAGCGGCACCCTCAGCGACTCCTCGTAGAGGTTTTGCTTCCCGATCAACCCGTGCGCGCCGCGCGCCACCCCCGAGTCGGCGGCGTACACGACGATGGTGTTGGCCGCGTGGGGCGACTTCGCGAGCGCGTCGAGGATGCGGCCCACCTGCGAGTCGAGGTAGGAGACATACCGGTAATACTCGGCGTTCATCCCGGCCACCGCCTGGGGCGTGCGCGGCCAACCAAGCAGCATCTCGTCGCGGATCGCCATTTCGCCGTTGTCGAAGGGATGCTGCGGCAGGAAGTTGGGGAGCGGCGGCAGCGACCTGGGATCATAACTGACCGGGAAACCCTCGGGCACGATGTGCGGGTCGTGCGGCGCGTCAAACGCCACATAGCAGACAAAAGGACTATCCTTTTGGCAGTCGATGAACCGGATCGCCTCGTCCGCGAAGACCTCGCAGGCGTGCCTGGGCGAAAGCCGGGCCGGGCCGACCGTCCCGCCGTCGAGGTCGCTCAACCGCGCCTTGAGCGGGTTGGCCATTCCGCCCATCAGCATCGAGCGGGCCTGCTGGAACGATCGCGCGAGCGACGGGGCGCCGTTGTGCCACTTGCCGGTGGCGAAGGTGGAGTAACCGGCCTTGGCGAACGCGGCGGGCCAGGTCGGGTCGCGCATGAGCCTCTCATCGGCTCGGAACAGGCCGCGTCCCGACATCAGCATCGCGCGCGACGGCACGCAGGTGGCGCCCTGCAGGCCGCCCTGCATGTACGCGCGCTCGAACGACACGCCCGACCTGACGATCCTGTCGATGTGCGGGGTTTTGATGACGGGATTGCCAAGGGAGCCGATGGTGTCGGCGCGCTGGTCGTCGGCGAACAGGAAGAGCACATTGGGGCGGTCGGCCGCCATCGCGGCCGCCGCCAAAAACAGCGTCAAGAGCATCGCCATTGCCTCCTTCAGCGGGCGGCGCCCCAAGCCTCGCCCAGAAGCGCCGCCATCCTCGGGTCGTGCCTTTCCAGTTCCGCCTTGTTGAACGGAAAAAAGTCATTCCTTGAGAAAAACGCCTCGGTTGTCTCCGCGAAGTATTCCTTCGCGTTGGTCATCGCGTAGGCCTTCTCCCGGGTGTTCGCCTTGCCGCGGCCGTTGACGCGCTCGACGCGGTCGTAGCCGCCCTTGTCCCTCGCCTCGCGGAAGGCCGCCTCGATTTTCGGGTTCTCGAAGCCGAGCACGCGGTCGTGGTAGGCGTGCGCCAGTTCATGCAGCGCGAAGTTCGGCATCCGCGTTGTCTCCTGCTCGAAGATGCTGATGTTGGTGAACTCGACCCCCTTGGCCATGGACGGATCGCGTCCGTTCGACTTGAGCCATCCTGCGGAGGGATGGTACTCGGCTGACGGCCGCGTCTTGGGGTATTCCCTTGAAAACCACAGCGGCACCTCCCTGAGCCTCGCCAGCGCGGGCCCGGGCACCACCTTGGCCACTTCGGCAAGCTGCGCCCTTAGCAGGGAAACGGCCTTTTCCGTGGCTTCCGGTTCGGCGGAAAGCAGCGCCGCCTGCGCGTGCAGCTTCCATCCCAGGATCTCGAGCGTTTGGTAGCCTTCCGGGCCCGGTTTCCAGCCGGGATCAGCCGCCAGGGCGGCCGAGGCCATGATCAGGTTCATCATTTTTTCAACGGACCTCCGCCATTGGGACTCAACCGCTTCCACCAGTCGGGCCCCTCGGCTTCGATCTCGCCGTTGAGCGACTTCAGCCTGTCTCGCATCGACGCGAGCCTTGTGGCGTCCTTGGCCGCGAGGTTTTCAGCCTCGGCCGGGTCGGCGCGCAGGTTGTACAGTTCCACCGTTGAGAAATCCCGCGAGGCGAGCACCTTGAAGTCGCCATCGCGCATGGCCATTGTCACCTTTTCCCTGGGAGGCGCCATGTCGAGCCGCCAGAACAGCGGCACGCCCCGTTTCAGTTCGCGTGTCTGGCCCGTGAGCGCCGGCATCGCGTCGACCCCGTCGATCACGCGGTCCGTGGGCGGCTTGACGCCGCACAGGCCCAGCACCGTGGGAAACAGGTCGGTGCCGACCATCGGGGCCTCGCATACCGTGCCTGCCGGAATTTTGCCGGGCCATCGGGCCAGGCCCGGGACGCGGATGCCCCCCTCGTACATCGACCTCTTGCGGCCCCGCAGGCCCCCGGTCACGCCGCGGGTGCGGCCCTTGGTGCCGTCCCCCTCGGGGCCGTTGTCGGCGGTGAAGAAAACCGCGGTGTCGCCTGTCAGCTTGCGTTCTTCGAGCGCCTTCATCAGGTTGCCGAAGGCGTGGTCCAGTTGCGTGACATTCCCGTGGTGCTGCCGGAATTCCTCGGGCAGGTCCTTGTAAGGCTCCTGGAAGGCGGGGTCGCTTTCGATCGGCAGATGGGGCTCATGGGTCCACACGGCGAGGAAAAACGGCTTGGACTTGTCGCGGCCGCCGTCCAGCCAGCGGATGGCCTCCTCCACCACCAGGGGTGCCGAATAGCCTTCCATCCTTCCCGCCGCGGCGCCATTGCGGACAAAGTTGATCGGATTTTTGTGGCTCGGGGCGGCGTTGTTCTGCGTCGCCATCCAGTGGTCGTAACCGTGGTCCCCGGGCTGGGGCTGGGCCGGGTTGTTGAACTTGCCGTTGAGGTGCCACTTGCCGACATGCGCCGTGCTGTAGCCGGCGCCCTTGAGTAATTTCGGCAGCGTCACCTCGCTTGTCCGAAGGTGAACCTCCGATCCTTCCGCGATCCAGGTGTAAACACCGTTGCGGTGAGGGGTGCGACCGGTCAGGATCGCCGAGCGGGATGGCGAGCAGACCGCGCTGGCCGAATAGCACTGCGTCAGACGGACCCCCTGCTTGGCGAAGGCGTCGAGCTGGGGGGACTTGATGCGCGGGTGCCCTTGGCATCCAAGGTCGCCATGGCCCAGGTCATCGGCCAGGAACACCACGACATTCGGCCTCTCGGCGGCGAACGCGACGACGGCCAAGGCGAGGCAGGCTGCGAAATTCACGGTCATGGCTCCCGGGTGAGGCTGGTTCGATTGTGCGAGGATACGGCAAATCCAAACCGCGGCCAACTGGCCGCGCCTTGTGGCCAATCATGCCTGTCCGGCTATCAAGTACAGGACAACCGCCGCCCGAGGACAACCCTTCCCATGGACACAGCCTCCCCGCAACCCAGCAAAGTGAGCCTCACTACCTGGCTCGTGCTCACCGTCGCCGCCATCGGCTTCCTGTTCGACACCTACGAACTGCTCATGACGCCGCTGGTGCTGGCGCCGGCCCTTTCAGACTTGCTCAAGTTGCCGGCGAACCATCCCGAGGTCACCGCGTGGGTTGGCAGGGTCCTCTGGATGACGGCGCTTTGCGGCGGCGTTTTCGGCTTGCTGGGCGGTTACCTCATCGACCAGTTCGGCCGGAAAACGGTCATGGTGGCCAGCATCTTCCTTTACTCCTTTTCCCCGGTCATGGCCGGCCTCAGCACCGACCTGACATGGCTCATCTTTTTCCGCTGCACCACCTTCGTCGGCGTTTGCGTCGAGTTTGTCGCCGCCGTCACTTGGCTGGCGGAACTCTTCCCCGACAAGAAAATGAAGGAACTGGCCCTGGGTTGGACCCAGGCGTTCGCGTCCGTCGGCGGCCTGCTGGTCACCGCCGTCAGCGGCGGCGTCGGCTACCTTGCCGCCCAGAAAATGCTCCCGCCGATTCCAGGGTTTGAGAACCCCGGCAACTGGCGCTACACACTCATGACCGGCCTTTTACCGGCCATTCCCATCGCCCTGCTGCTGCCGTTCGTCCCCGAATCCGAGGTCTGGCGCGAGCGCAAGCGCTCGGGCGCCCTCAGGCGGCCCAGCTTTGGCGAACTGTTTTCCCCCGCCCTCATCCGCACCACCTTGGTGGGCACCCTGCTGTCGGCTTGCGCCTATGCGGCGGCTTTCGGCACCCTGCAGGTCACCGTCACCCAGGCCGTGCCCGGCTTGAAACTGGAGCGCCTCGAGGAACCCCGCAAGGCTCTCGCCGAGCTGTCCAAGCAGGGCAAGGCGATCGAGGCCAAGATCAAGGAAGCCTCCGAGGATGAGAAGGAAAAGCTCAACGCCGAATACTTCGGGCTTCTCAAGAAGCAGGGGGGCATCAACAAGGAAAAGGTTCAGCCCGTCCGCGAGGAAGTCCAGTTCCTGCAGGAACTGGGCGGTCTGCTGGGCCGCGTGCTGCTGGCCTTGGCCCTCATGGCCATTGCCAGCCGAAGGCTCATTCTCTGGTTGTTCCAGGTTCCCGGGCTTGTGGTGGTCCCGTTCGTCTGGTTCTGGGTGTTCCAGCAACAACCCGAGTATTTCGCCTATGGCGTCTTCGCCGCCGGCGTGATGACCGTGGCCCAGTTCAGCTACTTCGGCGAATACCTGCCCAAGGTGTTTCCGGTTCACCTCCGGGGCACCGGCGGCGCCTTCGCGACAAATGTCGGCGGCCGGATGATCGGAACCTCGGCCGCCTTCCTCACCACGAATCTCATCGCCCCTTACGCCCCCGGAGCCAACCTGTTCGAGAAGGTTGCCTTCGCCGCGGGAGTCACGGGCACGGCGGTTTTCGCCATCGGATTGCTGGGAAGTTTCTTCCTGCCGGAACCTCCGCGCGAGGAACACTGAGCCGGCGCCTCGACAGCCCATGCGAATCGCCTATGTCACCGCCGGCGCCGCAGGAATGTTCTGCGGTTCCTGCATGCGGGACAACACCTTGGTGCGCGCCCTGGGCCGGATCGGGCATGAGGCGTTCCTCATCCCCACCTACACCCCCATCACCACCGACGAGGTCGACGCCTCTTCCAGGCAGGTGTTCATGGGGGGGCTCAATGTCTACCTCCAGGAAGTCAGTCCGATCTTCCGCCACACTCCCCGGTGGCTCGACAGGTGGCTGGATGCCCGCTGGCTCCTCAAGTGGATCGGCCGGTTCGCGGGATCCACTCCCTATGACGAACTGGCCGGCCTCACCCTTTCCATGCTGCGTGGCACGCATGGGCACCAGGCCAAGGAGGTCCGGCGCCTGGCCGGTTGGCTGGCCGGGGAGATGCGGCCGGATGTGGTTCACCTGACCAACGCGCTGCTCTCGGGCCTGGTTCCGGAAATTCGGGCGCGCCTGCCACGCACGCCTGTCGTCATCGAACTGCAGGGAGACGATATCTTCCTCGACGCTTTGCCAGCGCAGGCAAGGGCCGAGGCGATCGGGCTGATCCGCCAAAACGGTGAACTCGTGGCGGGATTCCAAGCCACTTCAAGCGCCTATGCCGAGTCGATGTCCGCCTATTTTGGTATCGAGCGAAACCGCATCGGCGTCGTTCATCCGGGAATCGACTTGTCCGGTTGGCCGAAGCCCGGGCGCGAGACCCGGTCCCGGCCGTTCACGGTGGGCTATTTTGCCAGGATCTGCCCGGAGAAGGGTTTTCATCATGCGGTTGGAGCCTTCATCGAGCTGAAAAAGCGGGTTCCCGAGGCGAAATTTCACTTTGGTGGCTGGCTCGGCCCCGCCAACCGCGATTTTTACAGCCGTCAGCTTTCAAGGCTTCGCGATGCCGGGGTCGCGGAGTCGGCCGTTCATCTTGAGTGCCCTTCGCTTGCCGACAAGGTCGCCTTCATGAAGGGTATCGATTTGCTGAGCGTGCCAACGGAGTACCATGAACCCAAGGGACTCTATGTGCTGGAGGCCTGGGCAGCTGGTATTCCCGTGGTGCAACCGGCCCATGGGTCATTTCCTGAATTGATTGAAATGTCGGGAGGGGGAGTCTTGGTTGCTCCCAGAAGCCTGGAGGGTTTGGTCAACGCTTGGGTCGATTTGGCGGAAGCCCCCCAAACTCGGGAATTGATGGGAAAACGGGGCAGGGAAGCTGTCGAATCAAAATTCACAGATGATATCATGGCATTATATACAGCATCTTGGTATAGCAATCTTGCATAGATTAGTGATATCGAATTGAAGTTTTTAACAGAGATTGGTTGACAATGCCTTGGAAATCGTTTCATTTTAATGATGACAGATTTGGTTTGCCGATGCCAGTCGGAACCTTCCAAGGTTCCGCAGCATCGAAACTGCGAATCCGCCGGGTTCTCACTCCTGCCCGGTTGGCCATGGCTGGCTGATCGAACACATAACCATGAGGACGGCCTGAAATGAGCAGCACGATCCGCGGAACCTGGAACGATGATCCCGCCCACTTTCTCCCCCGGCCCAATCGCCGGAATTTCCTGCATGTGGGCGCCGTTGGAACCCTCGGCCTCACGCTCGAAGGCCTGATGCGCAATGAAGCCCGCGCCGTCGATTCCGTCGGCGGTCGGCCCAGCAAGGAAGGCAAGGCCAAGTCCCTTATTCACATTTACCTGCCAGGCGGCATGGCCCATCAGGATAGTTTCGACCCCAAGCCCTTGGCGCCCGTCGAATACAGGGGTGATATCGGCTACATCAATTCGAAGCTAGACGGCGTCCAGTTGGGCGAGCACTTCAAGCAAACCGCCCAGATCGTTGACAAGATCACCATCTGCCGTTCGATGACACACGGCGAAGCCGCCCACGAGCGCGGTACCCACAACATGTTCACGGGTTACCGCCCCAGCCCGGCGCTCACCTTCCCGAGCATGGGCAGCATCGTCAGCCATGAGTTTGGCCCCCGTAACAACCTGCCCCCCTATGTGTGCGTCCCCTCGATGCCCACCAACTTCGCCGGCTCAGGATATCTTTCGAGCGCCTACGCTCCGTTCAGCCTGGGTAGCGACCCGGCCAACGCCAGCTTCACCGTGCAGGACCTGAACCTGCCCGGCGATGTCGACACCAAGCGTTTCACGGCCCGCCGCTCGATGCTCGACGCGGTTAATGATCACTTCGCCGCCAAGGAAAAGGCCGACGGCCTCGAGGCGATGGACACCTTCTATCAGCGCGCTTATGGCCTGATCAGCTCCCAGAAGGCCCGTGAAGCCTTCAACATCAACACGGAATCCGCCGCTATTCGCGATGAATACGGCCGCAACGCTGCCGGCCAGCGGATGCTCATGGCCCGTCGTCTGGTTGCCGCGGGCGTTCGCCTCGTCTCGCTCACCTACGGTGGTTGGGACATGCACACGGGCATCAAGGGTGGCATGGCTGGTCAGGCCCCGATCCTCGACCAGGCCTTCGCCGCGCTCATCCGTGACCTCGACCGCAGCGGGTTGCTCGACTCCACCATGGTCATGATTTCCTCGGAATTCGGTCGCACGCCGAAGATCAACGGCACGGCCGGCCGTGACCACTGGCCCAAGGTGTTCAGCATCGTTCTCGCCGGCGGTGGCATCAAGAAGGGCTTCGTCTACGGCAAGTCCGATCCCACCGCCACCGAGCCTGAGGATGACGCCCTCGCGGTCGAGGACATGGCGATGACCGTTTACAACCAACTGGGCATCGATGGCGAGAAGCGCCTGATGGCCCCGGGCAACCGCCCCATCGACATCGTCCGCGACGGCAAGGTTGTCCAAGACCTGCTCGCCTGACCCGCCTTCGGTGGATCCCGGCTGTTCGGCCGGGATCCATCCCAACCCATGACCGGCACCAACGGAGAACGCACCATGGCCATCTCGCCCGCCGGGCGACTTTCCCGCCGATTGGTCACCGCCCTGGCCCTGGTTCTTTCCGCGACACTCACGCCCCTGTCAGCCTTGGCCATCTCGCCTTCCCTCGGCGGGATTTCACCCAGGGGCATCCAGCGCGGAACCGAGACGGAGGTGACCTTGTCAGGCGCCCGTTTGGGCGATGCCAAGGAACTTCTCCTTTATTCCCCCGGTCTTCAGGTCACCAAGCTTCAGGCCGTTGGGGAAAACCAGGTCAAGGCCACGCTCAAGGTGTCCCCCGATTGCGTTCTCGGTGAAAAGACGCTGCGCCTGCGCACGGCCACGGGTGTCACCGAGATGCGCACGCTCTGGGTTGGCGCCCTGCCGACCGTCGAGGAAAAGGAACCCAATTCCGATTTCACGGCTCCCCAAAAGATTCCGCTGAATGTCACCGTCACCGGCGTCGTGACCAGCGAGGATGTTGATTACTACGCCGTGGATCTCAAGAAGGGCCAGAGGTTGGCCGTTGAGGTCGAGGGAATGCGCCTCGGCGGCACCTTCTTCGACCCCTATGTCGCCATCCTCGACTCCAAGCGTTTCGAGATGGCCGCCAGTGACGACAACCCGTCCGTGGGGCAGGATGCCATGACCAGCATCGTGGCCCCTGCCGATGGCACCTACATCGTTCAGGTGCGCGAGACCAGTTATGGTGGCAATGGCGGCTGCGCCTATCGCCTCCATGTCGGTTCATTCCCCAGGCCGACCTCGCTGGTTCCCGCGGGCGGCAGGCCGGGCGAGGAAGTCGATGTGACTTTCATCGGCGACGCCGCCGGTCCCTTTGTCCGTCGCGTCAAGGTTCCCGCCGACGCCGGAGTTTCCTACCGCCTGCACGCCGAGGATGCCGGTGGTATTTCTCCATCGGGCCTGGCCTTCAGGGTGATCGACCTTCCCAATGCCATCGAAAAGGAACCCAATGACACGCCCGATACTGCCACGCCGGCGACGGGTGCCTTGGCCTTCAACGGAGTGATCGAAAAGGCTGGGGATGTCGATTGCTTTAAGTTCGCGGGCAAGAAGGGACAGGTCTTTGATGTCCATTGTTATGCCCGCAGGATCGGTTCGCCCTTGGATCCGATCATGACGCTGGCCGTTGCTGGCGGAAATCCGTTCGCCACCAACGATGACTCCGGCGGCCCCGACAGCTACTTCCAGGTGACCTTGCCGGATGACAAGGAATATGTGCTCGCGATTTCGGATCACCTCAAGAAAGGTGGAGCCAACTACCACTACCGGGTCGAGATGACCACCGTTTCGCCGAAAACCACGCTGAGCATTCCGAGGGTTGCCCAGAATTCCCAGGAGCGTCAGCCTTGGGTTGTTCATCGCGGTAACAGGATGGCCAGTCTTGTGACGGTTTCCAGGAACGGATGGGGTGGCGAGGCTGTCTTTGCCGCCAACGGGCTTCCCGCGGGGATGTCGATTGTTGCCGAACCGGTTCCTGCCAACTTGGATGTCGTTCCCGTGGTGTTCGAGGCCGCCCCGCAGGCCGCCGTCACCGGGAACCTGGCCTCCCTCGAGGCGAAACCCGTTGATCCGAAGTTCGCTGATGTGAAGTCCGGATTTTCCCAGGTCGCGGATTTGATCGTCAACAACCCGGGCCAATCGATCTATTGGAAAACCGAGGTGAGCAAGCTTGCCTGCGTGGTGGCGGACGAAGTTCCTTTCAAGATCTCCGTTGTCCAGCCGAAGGCTCCCATCGTTCAAAACGGATCCATGCAACTCAAGGTGGTCGTTGAGCGCAAGGACGGCTTTACCGCCCCGGTGACGGTCTACTCGCTGTTCAATCCTCCCGGGCTCAACACGCAGAGCTCATCCACGATTCCTGAAAAGGGAACCGAAACCACCTTGGCTATGAACGCAGCGGCGAACGCCCAGACCAGGAAATGGAAAACAGCCGTGCTTGCCAGCGCGGCCGTCAACGGCGGCCCAGCCTGGGTTTCATCCCAGTTGTTTGAGATCGAGGTTGCGGCTCCATACTTCGCCTTCGCGATGGAGCGGGCCGCGGTGGAGCAGGGCAAGGAAACCGAGATCCCCTGCAAGATCACCATGAATTCCCCGATACCTTCAAACGCCAAGGTCAAGCTCATGGGTCTTCCCACCAAGGTCACGGCCCCTGAACTGGAACTCACCAAGGACACCAAGGAACTTCTGTTCAAGCTGCAGGTCGATCCGGCATCTCCCGCCGGGCAGCACCGCAATATATTCTGTCAGGCCGTGGTGACCGTGAATGGAGAGCCGGTTGTTCACAATGTGGGAACCACCGAGTTGCGCATAGACAAACCCTTGCCGGTGAAGGTGGCCACAGTCGCCCCGACACCCATGCCGATGTCCAAACCGGCCGCCCAGCCGGCCCAGCCGATGGAAAAGCGCCTGACCCGTCTCGAGAAACTACGGCTCGAGCAGGCGGAACGCGAAAAGAACATGAACAAGTGACTGGCGACAGGAGACGATGATGACACACCTTTCTTTGGCCATCGCCACCTTTCTGGTCGCATCACAGGCTCCGGCCAAGCCTGTTGCCGCCGCTGTGATCCCCGCCGCACCGGCGCCCGCCAGGCAGGTCACCGGTTTGTCGATCTTTCCACCTGACATCCAGTTGGCCACCAAGCGATCCAAGCAGGTGGTGGTGGTGCAGGCCTCTTACAGCGACGGCATCACCGAGGATGTCACCTCCAAGTGCAACCTTCGGCTTGAGAATGCCGCGCTCGCGACATTGCAGGGCCAGACCATTCTTCCCGTGGCCGATGGCACTACCCGGGTGATGGCTGATTTCGGAGGAAAGTCCGCCGCGGCGCCGATGGTCGTTTCCCAGGCTGCCGAGGAGCGCCAGATCAGCTTCAAGCTCGATGTCATGCCAATCTTCATGCGAACCGGATGCAACACCGGTGGCTGTCATGGCGCCGCCCGCGGCAAGGATGGTTTCCGCCTTTCACTCT
This sequence comes from Planctomycetota bacterium, assembly GCA_016873225.1. GTDB lineage: Bacteria > Planctomycetota > Planctomycetia > Gemmatales > Gemmataceae > REEB421. The sequence goes on from VGXS01000036.1 coordinate 28,598, forward strand.
TTGGCTTCGACCCTGATGGCGACCATCATCGGCTTACCCGTGAACTGAACGGACGCCGCCTCAACATGGCGGTTCCTTCCTCGAGCCTTCTCTTGGAAAAGGGTGCCGGCAAGGTGGCGCACACCGGCGGCCAGCGCTTCGCCGAAAACGACGAATACTGGCAAACCATCGTCCGCTGGGTCGAGGCTGACGCGCCTGCCGACCCCGCGACTGTCGCGACATGCGTCGCCGTCGACCTGTACCCCAAGACGGGCGTCCTCAATGGCAAGGGGGCCACCCAGCGCATGACGGTGAAGGCCAAGTACAGCGATGGCACCACCCGCGATGTGACGCATCTGGCCCTGTTCCTGTCAAGCAATGATGCCAGCGCCAAGATCGCTCCCGACGGCCTTGTGACCGCCGGCGACCGTGGCGAGGCGTTCGTCATGGCCCGATTCTTCACCTTCACCGTCGGCAGTCCGGTGATCGTGCTGCCCAAGGATTACCAGTTCTCCTTCCCTGCCACCCCCGAAGCGAACTATGTCGACACCCTCGTCAACAACAAGCTTCGCAACCTTCGCATCGCGCCCTCCGGCGCGTGCTCAGACGAGGCGTTCCTCCGCCGGGTCTACCTCGACATGATCGGCATCCTGCCCAACCCCGAGGAATACGCCCGGTTCATGGGAAATGGTTCCCCCAACAAGCGGGAGGAACTGGTTGACGAACTCCTTGGCCGCAAGGAATTCGCCGAACTGTGGGTGCTCAAGTGGGCCGAACTTCTGCAGATCCGCAGTTCGAATCAGGTCAGTTACAAGGCGACGCTGCTTTATTACAACTGGCTGCAGGACAAGATCGCCCGCAATGTGCCCGTGAATGAATGGGTCCAGGAACTTCTTGGCGCCTCAGGCGGCACATTCAAGAATCCGGCGACCAACTATTACCAGAACGAAACCGACATCCTGAAGGTCACCGAGAATGTGGCCCAGGTGTTCATGGGAATGCGGATCCAGTGCGCCCAGTGCCACAACCATCCGTTCGACCGCTGGACCATGGACGACTACTACGGTTTCATGTCGTTCTTTACCCAGATTGGCCGCAAGGGAACCGATGATCCACGCGAAACCGTGGTGTTCAACTCGGGTTCCGGCGATGCCCGACACCCTGTTGGGAACAGGGTCATGGCGCCCAAGTTCCTCGGTGGCGTCGCGCCGGAGACCAAGGGCAAGGATCGCCGGGCCGTGATGTCCGAATGGATCGCCTCTCCCGAGAATCCTTACTTCGCCACGAATGTCTCCAACATTGTCTGGGCCCACTTCTTCGGGACCGGGATCATCAACGAGGTCGATGATGTGCGGGTCAGCAACCCGCCCTCCAACGCGGAACTGCTGGCTGAATTGGGCAAGAGGTTCACCGGCTACAAGTACGATTTCAAGAAGTTGATCCGCGACATCTGCGTTTCGAAGACCTATCAAAGGGCAAGCCATACCAACGCTTCCAACGAGCAGGACACGCGCAACTTCTCCCACGCCGCCATCCGTCGCATCAAGGCCGAGACTTTCCTCGACTGCATCAGCCAGGTGACGGAAACCCGCAACAAGTTCCCCGGGCTTCCCCTTGGCGCGCGGGCCGTGCAGATCGCCGATGGCGCCGTCAGCAACTACTTCCTCACCACATTCGGTCGCGCCACCCGCGAGACGGTCTGCGCCTGCGAGGTGAGGCTTGAGCCCACCCTGTCGCAGTCGTTGCACCTGCTCAATGGCGACACCACCGGCCAGCGCATTCGCTCGGGCAACCTGATCTCCAAGAGATTGACCGAAAAGAAGGAAGCTCCCGAGATCATTGATGAAGTCTTCATTCGTTGCCTGGCCCGCAGGCCGACCGACGCCGAGAAGCAAAAGCTCATGGCGATGGTCGCCACGGATACAGACAAGAAAAAGGCCCTGGAAGATGTGTTTTGGGCCGTTTTAAACTCCCGCGAGTTCATGTTCAATCACTAACGGGCCGTCTTCGGCCCTTCCGTCCGACTTGACACCGCCGGAACGATCGCCATGACTCCCTGCGTTTTTCTCGTGTCCCTGGCCATGGGGCAATCGCCCGCCAAGCTCAATTACGAGCAGCATGTACTGCCGTTCCTGATGGAAAAGTGCGGCAACTGCCACTCCGCCGACAAGAAGCGCGGCGGCCTGGTCGTTACCAACTACCAGAAGATCATGGAAGGCGGCAGTTCCGGCGCCGTCATCAAGCCGGGGGATCCGGAAAAGTCATCGCTCTACATGACCACGGCGCACAAGGCCGAGCCGGTGATGCCGCCAATGTCGCCCAAGGTCGCTGAGGACAAGATCGAGCTCATTCGCGCGTGGATCGCCTCGGGCGCCCCCGAGAACTCCGGAAGCAAGGTTTTGGCCGCCGGCCCCAAGACGGAAATCGGATTGGCCTCGATCGTCCGCGGGCGTCCCTCCGGCCCTCCTCCCATGCCGGCCAAGCCGCTCGCCCAGGATCCCTTTGTCCGTTCCAGGAGAGCCGATGCCGTTCTGGCCTTAGCCTCCAATCCTTGGTCGCCCCTGGTGGCCATCGGCGGCCAGAGGCAGGTCCTGCTTTACAACGGCGACACCCAGGACTTCATCGGAGCCATTCCCTATCCCGAAGGTGTTCCCACCGTCGTCAAGTTCAGCCGCAATGGCAGCCTGCTGCTGGTGGCCGGAGGCCGCGGAAGCGCCCTTGGCAAGGTGGCGATTTACAATGTCGCCACCGGTGAGCGCGTCACCACGATCGGCGCCGAAAGCGACACGATACTGGCCGCTGACATCAGCCCCGACCAGTCGCTTGTGGCCATCGGCGGGCCCGGCAAGATCCTCCGCATTCACTCCACCAAGGATGGAAAGCTGCTTCACGAGGTCAAGAAGCACACCGACTGGATCACGGCGATGGAATTCAGCCCCGATGGCGTGCTCCTGGCCACCGGCGACCGCAGTTCCGGCGTGGTGGTATGGGAGGCGTTCACGGGCCGCGAGTATTTCAACCTTCGCGGACACACCGCGGCCATCACCGAGATCAGTTGGCGCCAGGACAGCAATTTCGTGATCAGTTCCTCCGAGGATGGTACCGTTCGCCAATGGGAAATGGAAAACGGCCACCAGGTGAGGTCGTGGGCCGCCCACGCCGGTGGTGCCCTTGGCGCCCGTTACGGGATGGACGGCCGCATTGTTTCCGCCGGGCGCGACAAGACCGTGAAGCTTTGGGATGGCACCGGCACCGCCCAGAAATCCTTCCCCGTGATGGCCGACCTCGCCCTGCGCGCGACCCTGACGCATGACGGAGCCAGGGTCATTGCCGGTGATTGGACCGGCACCGTCGCGGTGTTCTCATCCGCCGATGCCAAGAAAACCGGCGAACTCTCCGCCAATCCCCTGCCCGTGGCCGAACGGATCGGCCAGTTGTCCAAAGTTCTCGCGGAGCGTCAGGCCGCCGCTGACGCCGCCGCCAAGGTCGAGAAGGCCTCCCGCGACGCCTTGGCCGCCGCCACCACGGAACTGGCCGCCGCCCAAAAAGCCTTGCAGGAAATGCCAGCCCAAAGCCGTATGGCCCAGGAGCAACTTGCCAAGTTGCAGGCCGACCTCAAGGCGATTCAGGCCCAGCAGGTGGGGCAGCAGGCCCAGGCCGACGCCCGCCAGATGGTTCTTGGGGAACTGCGCCTGTCGGTGACGCGGATTCAGGAAGCCTCGAAGAAGACGCCGGCCAACCCGGCCGGCCCCGTGGCGGCCCAGCTGGCGGCGACTTACATCACCCATGTGGAAAAAGAGGCCCGCGAGCATGCCCAAGCCGCCGCTGCCACCGCCGCCAAGGTGGCTCCCGCCCAGAAAATGATCACCGATCTGCAGGCCCAGGTGGCTTCCCGTACCCAAGCCGCCGCGGCGTTGCCCAAAAGGGTTGAGGCCCTTCAGGCCGCCATCAAGGTGATCAACATGCGTCTCCCCGCGGAAACCGCCGCCAATCAGGAGGCCCAGAACCTGCTCAAGCATGCCAATGATTCCCTGGCCCGCGCCAAGTCATTTCAGGTTTCCGCGACGGTGCCCCCCTCCAAGCCCTGAATTCCCGGCACTTCCCGGTTTTCATCCCGGCTGATAACATTGGGTTTTTGAAACTGCCGAATCTGGAGCCAGTGTCATGGGTGTTCGTCGCGACCGTCTCGACTTGTGGATTGCCGATCAGGTGGCTTCCCGCCGCGACAACAGCCCGGCCAAGGTCGCTGAGCGGGTTCGCAGGCTCGCCAGGCTCAAGAAGGCGATCTCCGAGGGCAAGTTTCCCTACATCCCCACCGTCCAAAGCTGGATCAGCGCCGAAACAGGCGTGCCTTTTTCCCAGCTCACGGCCGATGAGGTTGGGAAGTGGGCCAAATCGCTGTAATCACGACCTTTTGGCATGGCCCCGAGGGAACCAACCACAGGTTCCGGCCGTCCTAAGATTGTCAGGTTCTCTTTGACTTGAACGGCCCTTCGGCGTTCAATATCCGCAGGAATCCGTTTCCGATATTTCTCCCCCCGGTTCAACCGGGGCCTTCACGGGAGTGATTCGCCATGGCACAGTCAATCCGTCGCAGCTTGGGCTGGATGGTTTCAGGGTTGGCATTCGCCGCCTTGATGGTGGCATTGGCCCCGGCTACCGGCGTGGTTCAGGCCCAGGATGCCAAGAAAAAGGAAGCCAAGGCCACCGCTGATGCCAAGGAGGAAGGCAAGGCTGGCAAGGAAAAGGAAGCCGGCAAGGAAAAGGAAGAACCCGAAGCCAAGGCGGGTGGCCCCATCCGGATTGAAACCCGCACCCAGACTTTGGTTGGCAAGCCCGAGGAAGTGAAGATCACCGGCGACGCGGTGAAGTTCATCAATGAGAAACTGCGCGCCGCCTGGACCGAGAACAAGGTCCAGCCCGCCCGTTTCGTCAGCGACTATGAGTTCATCCGCCGCGCCTCCCTCGACATCATCGGCCGCGTGGCGAAAACCGAGGAGATTCGCAAGTACCTCAATTATCCGACAGCCAGCCGTCGCCCCCAGATCATCGAGGATCTCCTCGCCCATGAGGAATACCCCCGCCACTGGGCCTCCATGTGGTCCAACTGGCTCCTGAGCCGCTCGGGCGTTTTCGGCCGAGGCAAGTACCACAACGACCTGACCGTCTGGCTTGAGGACCAGTTCGCCCAGAATGTTCCCTACAACAAGCTGGTTTCCCAGCTGGTCACGGCCAAGGGCAAGAACACCGAGAATCCCGCCGTGAACTTCATCCTGGCGCATCTTGGTGAAAACACCCCCCAGGCCAAGCGGGCCGAGGAGGGGCAGTTTGAGATGGTGCCCATCACCTCGAGGATCACCAGGCTTTTCCTGGGCATGCAGCTCCAGTGCGCCCAGTGCCACGACCATCCGTTCAACAACGCCGTGACCCAGAAGCACTTCTGGGGCGTCAATGCCTTCCTGCGTCAGGTTGAGCGCGAGGGCACGCCTCCGATGGAGCGCGCCCGCATGATGACCTACCCGCCGCTCACCCTCGCTGAAAACAAGTCCGCCAACAGGGAAGGCCTCGTCTACTACGAGAAGCGCAACGGCGTGGTCCTTCCCACCAAGGCCACCTTCGTCAACGGTTCCAAGTTGAAAACCACCGAAAGCGAGGGTCGTCGCGAGCAACTGTCGGCTTTCCTTGTGGAGCATGAGAACTTCCCCCGCGCCGTGACCAACCGCATGTGGGGCGTCTTCTTCGGCCGCGGCTTCACGAATCCGGTCGATGATTTCAACGACCAGAATGTGCCTTCCCTGCCCGAACTGCTCGATGGGGTCGCCACCAACTTCAAGCAGTACAACTATGACCTCAAGAGGCTCATCCGCTGGATTTGCAACAGCGACGCCTACCACCTCTCCTATGCGGCCAACAAGACCAACGAGAAGGCCGAGACCGACGGACTTTTCTCCCGCATGCAGCTCAAGAGCATGGCGCCTGAGCAACTCTTCGAATCCCTCATGGTGGCCACCAAGGCCGAGGCGGCCGAGTCGAAGGATGGTCGCCGCCAACTTCGCGACCGCTGGCTCGACAACCTTGTCAGTAACTTCGGTGACGACGAGGGCAACGAGGTCAACTTCAACGGCACCGTGGTCCAGGCCCTCCTCATGATGAATGGCGGCGACATCAACGACGCCATCGCCCGCAAGGACAAGGGCACCGTCTCCATGGCCTACGCCAAGGCCAAGGGCAATGCCCCGGGCGTGGTCAACGAACTGTTCCTCTCGGCGCTCAACAGGCCCGCCTCCCCCAAGGAGATGGCCTCGATCAGCCAGAAGCTGAAGCTCCGCATCGCCGACAAGGATCCGATGGCCCCGTATTACGACCTGTTCTGGGCGTTGCTCAATTCCAATGAGTTCCTGCTGAACCACTAAGAAACAGGTAGGGTGGAATTCGGGCCGCGACCCTTGCGGGTCGCGGCCCTTTTGTTTACTTGCGATGTCCCCACTTCCAGAGCCAACTTCAAATAACTGAG
>VGXS01000037.1 GCA_016873225.1 Planctomycetota bacterium
ACGGCTATTTCAAGGGCGGGTATGAGGCGGCCAGGAAGTTCCTCGAGACAAAGGAGCCGCAAAAAGGCATTCCGGACGAACTGGAGGCGAAATTCCGGGTCCGCGTGTTCGAGCAGCACGGCCCCAGCTTCGAACGCTACCTCAACGACCCGCTCACGAAAACCGGCGCCTACCTGACGATTTTCAATGTCCACACCGAGGAGGTGATCACGCTGCCGCCCGACCAGCCTTCGGGATGGCTCAAGACGAAGCACGAGGCCAAGAAGGCGGAACCGGGTGAATGCAGGCTCCGCTTCCGCATCGGCACCGTGAAGGGCGCTCCCCCGGAACGGCGCTTCGTCGAGTTGGGCAGCCGGATCGAGAAGGACGAGTTCGGCCTGATCAGGACATTCCAGGTGAGCGGCACCACCGACCAACCGCAGGTCATCAAGGTTCCGGTGAGCGTCAGCGCCCATGGGCCCCGCACCTTCGTGCTCCGCGAGAAACGGGATGTGAAGCGCGACCATGAGTGGTACACCGCCACGGTGAAGGAAACGAAGGTCGGTCCGCCCCCGGCCCTGTGGATCGATTGGGTTGAATGGGAAGGCCCCATTCCCCAGCAGTCACCCGTGGAGAAGGTCCAACGCATCGAACCCGAGAAGCGTCGCGCGGATGTCGAGCGCGGCCACCTGCGCTCCAAGTTCCTCAACGAGCAATACGCCAAATGGAAGGACGCCGGCGGCGACGAGGCGCGCCTCAAGGAATTCGGCTTCATCGACAAGTCGCACGCGGAGTTCGCGAAGATTGTCTGGGAAGGCAACAACCGGTGGTTCCAGCAATACCTCGACAGGCCGCTTTCGAAAACGGGCCTGTACCTCGACAACACCGTCAACGAGACTTCGGAATACGCCGTCGACCTGCCCGCCGACCTCGCCACCGGCGACTACCTGATGCGCGTGAACATCGCCCGGGTGCCGGACATGCCCGCCGAGCGGTCCCACCTGATGTTTGTCGAGGCCAGTCCCATCGACAAGGACGACCGCGCGCTGCTGGCGACAAGACAGGTCGCCGCGACCCTTGAGAATCCCGAGGTGGTCGAGTTGCCTTTCAAGGTGAGGCCGGGCGGCCCGCGCAAGTTCATCCTGATGGAGAAACGGCCCCTCAAGAAGGAGGGGATCAGCCTGCCGGGCCGCACCCGGCTGATCAAGGATGCCCGCCAGCGCGACCCGGCGCTGTGGATCGACTGGATCGAGGTCAAGGGACCGCTGCAAGCCGCCGACTCCATGTCGATACTGGCCGGCAAGTCCGGCAAGTCCGCGGACGCCCGTGACATCATCGAACGCTTTGCCCTGCGAGCCTTCCGCGACAATCCGCCGCAACCGGGATACATCGACAAGCTCGTCAACCTGTTCGAGGCCCGGCTCAAGGCCGGCGACCCGTTCGAACAGGCCATCAGGGAACCTCTCGGCGTCGTGCTCGCCTCGCCGCGGTTCCTCTACCTGGCGGAACCGGGCGGGGCCGCGCGGCCCGGCAAGCTCACCCCCCGCGAACTGGCCACCCGCCTTTCGTACTTCCTGTGGAGCGCCCCGCCCGACGAGACGCTGCTCGCCCTGGCCCGCGACGGCCAACTGGCAAGGCCCGAGGTCCTGGCCGCGCAGGTGAACCGCATGATCGACAGCGGCAAGTCGCGCGAATTCGTGACGGGCTTCACGAACCAGTGGCTGGGGATGGAACGGCTCGACTTCTTCCAGTTCAACACTCAGCTTTATCGGGATTTCGACGAGAGCACGAAAGCCGCGGCGCGCCTGGAGGTGTTTCGCACCATCGAGCACGCGCTCCGGGCCAACCGCGGCGCGGGCGAACTCCTCAAGGCGGATTATGTCGTCGTCAACGGCCTGCTCGGCGCCTACTACGGGCTCGAGGGCGTGTCGGGCGACGAGTTCCGCGAGGTGCCCCTGCCGCCGGGCTCGCCCCGCGGAGGACTGCTCGGCATGTCGGCGATCCTGGCCATGGGCAGCAACGGCGAGACGAGCAGTCCCGTCGAGCGGGGCGCCTGGGTCCTGCGGAAGCTGCTGCACGATCCCCCGCCTCCCGCGCCGCCCAATGTGCCGCAGCTCACACGCCTGGAAGGCAAGCTGCTCACCTCACGCGAACGGATCCTGGCGCACCAGGAACAGCCGCAATGCGCGAGCTGCCACCGCAAGATCGACCCGATCGGCTTCGGCCTCGAGAACTTCAACGCCGTCGGCAAGTGGCGCGCCGCGGACCGCTACGAGAAACGCGGAGTCGGCAAGAAGGAGTGGAAGATCGATCCCAGCGGAGCCTTCCACAAGGGCCCGGCATTCAAGGACTATTTCGAGTTGCGCGACATCATCGCCTCAAGGCCCGAGGCGTTCTCACGCGGATTGGCCGAGGCCCTGGTCGAATACGCCCTCGGCCGCCCCTACGGCTTCACCGACCAACCCCTCGCCGACGAGATTGTCCGGCGCGCGGAGGGGAGGAACTTTGCCCTTCGGGAGTTCCTGCATGCCCTTGTGCAAAGCGAGTCCTTCCAAGCGAGGTGAATCGACATGACCGCATCGAGCCAACGCCGCCGGTTCCTTGGGAGCGCCGGCGCCCTGATCGCCCTGCCCGCCCTGGAGTCGCTGGCGGCCCCGAGGCCGGCCCCGGGGGCCCCCGCCGCCGCGGCGAGGCCGAAGCGAATGATCTTCCTGAACTTCGGATGGGGCGTGACGAACGAGACCTGGTTCCCGAATGTGAAGCAAACCGGCGCCGACTACGCCCTGCCGCCGGGGCTCGCGCCGCTGGCCCGTCACAAGGCCGACTTCACCGTGATCCAGGGGCTTTCCAACAAGTTCGCCAACGAGGCCCACTGGGGCAGCACCTTCTGGCTCACCGGCGCCAACCGCTACGCCGAACCCGGCCAGAGCTTCCACAACAGCGTCAGCGCCGACCAGGTCGCCGCGGCGTGCCTGGGCGGCGACACGCGGTTTTCCTCGCTGCAGCTCAACAGCCCGGATGTGAACAATTCAGGACACGGCCCGGGGCTTTCCTTGGCCTGGGACCGGCGCGGCAAGCCGGTCGCCGGCTTCGACAACCCGGTTCTCGTGTTCCACCGGCTGTTCTCCGCCGACTCCACCCCCCTGGCCGAGCGCCAGGCGATGCTCGCCCAGAAGCGGAGCGTGCTCGACGCCGTGCTGGCCGACGCGGGAGACCTGCAGCGGAAGCTCAACAAGGCCGACACCGACAAGCTCGACGAATATTTCCAGGGGATCCGCGACATTGAAACGCGCCTAGGCAGGGACGAAAGCTGGCTCGGCGTGCCCAAGCCCAAGTCGGCGATGAGGGAACCCAGGCCCGGACTGGCGGGCCGCGACGAGATCGCCATCATGTACGACCTCATGGTCGCCGCCCTGCAAACCGACAGCACCCGTGTCATCACTTACCGCCAGCCGGTGGGCACCTTGCTGCAGAGCCTCGCCGTGAAGGTCGCCCCGCACGACATGAGCCACTACTCGCCCGGCGACCGGATGGAGGCGTCGCAGAAACGCGATGCCGCCCAAAGCGAGCTTCTCGCCGGCCTCATCGACAAGCTCAAGGCGACCCGGGAACCGGACGGCTCAACCCTGTTCGACCACACGGTCATCAGCTACGGCAGCAACATCCGCACGATCCACTATCTCGACAATTGCCCGACGCTGGTCGCCGGGCGGGGTGCCGGAATCGGGCTTGGCCAGCATCTCGTCCTGTCCAAGGACACGCCACTGTGCAACCTGTGGCTCACCCTGCTCAAGGGGATCGGGGCCAAGGTGGAGTCGCATGGCGACAGCACGGGAATCATGGTCGCCACGAGCCATCGCGTACTGAAACGTCCCCACGCGGATGTGGCTCTCGGTGATCCGCGTCAGGATCGCGCCGGGGAGTTTTGTTTCCCGAAACACCTTTTTTCCGGTTATCACGACCGCCAGGCTTCGGGCCGTCGGGATGCCGAGGGCGTGCATCGCCTCGCTGATGATGTATTCGCGGAGCATCGGGCCGAGTGCAGCCAGCCCATCGCAGCGTCATGAGAAGGCGGTTGGCCCCGAACCTTTGAACTGAATATCGACGAGTCGGCCAGAGGGTGTTCGGTGTTCGCCGAGGAGAATGGCCCGCCCGTCACCGAGCATGGTGAAGCCGCCGAACTGATGCCCCGTGTAGGCTTGGGCGATCGGGTCGGCACCTTGTGGCAGGGTTTGCCCCGCGAAGAGCTGAGCCGCTTCTTGTGCGAGGAGGTGCCGAAGATGCAAACCCAATTCATCAGCCAGTTCATGATTCAGGACGACAACCCGCTGCTCCCGCACTTGAGCAGGCTTCACCCGTATGAAGAATTCGTTGGGCAGCAGCGTGTAGGTGTTGTCGAACTGCCAGCCGATGTCGCTGGTGTTCTCAGCCATTACTTCTTTCCCTTGGGATCGAGATTCTTTTGCATGTCTTCGTCCGTCAAGGTCGAGGCCATGCCGTCGGCCGGGACATCCACTTTGCTGATCCAGAGCAGCGCGTTCAGCACCAGCTTGCGGAAGTTGTCGTCGGCCCAGTTCTTGTGGAAGTGTCCGCCGGTGAATCCGACGCCGCGGCCGCCGCCCTTGCGATCCGTCGCCCACATCAGGTGCTCGGCGCGGCCCTTGGCCTCCTGAATGTGCTTGTACGGACCCTTCGGGTAGACGTACGGGCCGTCGCGGGTGGCGTCGGTCGGGGTGGCGGTCAGAATCGGCGTCACGCCCTTCATCTCGGGGCGGAACCGCATGTTGAAGTACCACTCGTCGTGGATGGCGAACGGCTTCACCCCGCTGGTGATCGGGTGCTTGGGCAACTCGGTGAAGTCCGCCTTCCACATCGGATTACACGAGAACTCGTGCTCATAGCAGCCGCCGATCCAGTCGCGGAAGGTGTCCCCCGCCGGGCCTTTCGGCACTTCAACGCCGAAGTGCAGGCAGAACAAGCCGACGCCCTTCTCCAGCAGCTTCCCGAGGCGAGCCAGCCGCTCGCCCTGAATCAGCGGGTGGCCTTTGCCGCCGTCGGCGTAACACAGGATGCCGTCGGCGGTGTCGAGGATCGAATCGTCCTTCGGGTACCCGTTCAGCACGAACGACACTTCCAACCCGTTGATCCCCTTCAGGCACTGGTGGAACAGTTGCACACCCGCGTTGTGCTCGTGCATGCCGGGCGGGTGGCTCGGGGTGCCGGCGATGAGGACGAGTTTCTTCGCCTTCGGTTCGGCGGCGACGGGTTGCGTCCCCAGAGCGACGGCCGTCGCGGAGGCGGCCAGAAAATCACGGCGAGAGAGGTTCATGACAGGCTCCACGGGCGAACGGTTAGTGCAGGTCGCGGAATAATTCAGCCGCTTCTGGGGCGAAGTAGGTCGAGATGCCATTGGCCCCGGCGCGTTTGAAGGCGAACAGACTTTCGAGAATCACCTTGTTGCGGTCGAGCCAGCCGTTGGCGAAAACGAACAATAGCATAGCATACTCGCCGCTCACCTGATAGGCAAACGTCGGCACGCGGAACGCATCCTTCACCCGACAAACGATGTCGATGTAGGGCAAACCCGGCTTGACCATCACCATGTCGGCCCCTTCCGCTAGATCGAGGGCGACTTCGCGCAGCGTCTCGGCGCTGTTGGCTGGGTCCATCTTTTAGGTCTTCTTGTCGCCGCTACCGAGGTTCGATGCCGACCCGACAGCGTCGCGGAACGGGCCGTAGAACGCCGAAGCGTATTTGGCGGCGTAACTGAGGATCGACACATCCACGAACCCGGCGGCGTCGAGCGATCGTCGGATCGCGCCGACGCGACCGTCCATCATGTCCGACGGCGCGATGATGTCGCACCCCGCTCGAGCCTGGACTACGGCCTGTCGGCACAGCACTTCCACCGTTTCGTCGTTGATGACGTGACCGTCACGGACAAGCCCGTCCTGGCCGTGCGAGGTGTACTGGTCGAGCGCCACGTCGCAGATGACGCCGACCTCGGGCACGTCCCGCTTAATGGCCCGGATGGCCCGGCAGGCGAGGTTGTCGGGGTTGGTCGCCTCGTCACCGTCGGGAGTCTTGAGCGCCGGCGGGGTGACGGGAAAGAGGGCAACGGCCGGGATGCCGAGGGCGCGGGCCACGGCAGGGGTCAGCAAATCGAGCGACAGCCGTTCGACGCCGGGCATGGATGCGATCGGCGTGCGGACGTTCTGGCCGTCGTGAACGAAGACAGGCCAGATCAGGTCCGCGGCTGCCAGGTGCGTCTCCGCGACTATTCGCCGCATCCACGGGAGGCGGCGCAACCGGCGCGGCCGCTGCAGCGGTGGCCAGGACGGTTCGGATTTGGTTTCCTTCGACATAGCTGGCACCCCCTTCGCCATCGCTCGTATGCGGCGAAATGCTGCTATTTGACCGGCAGAACCTTGTCGGGCGTCGGGAACTTTTCTGGAACCTTCTGGGTGACCTTGCCGGTGGCGGCCCACTCGACGCCGCGCTGGTAGGTGACGGCGAAGCCGACGCAGTTCATTTGCTTCACATCGTGCCCCATGATCGTGTGGAATATGCGGCCCTTGCCGTAGTCGATCGTCATCAGCGCCGGCTCGTTCTCGCCACTTCCCCCGGTGCTCTTGTCGGAGAAGGCGGTGGCCAGAACGGTCAGGTTCTTCGCCGGCCCGCGCAAGCGGTCGTACAGTTCGTCCGAAGCGTGCCGCCACTTCGCCGACAGGCCCTTCGTGATCGGATGTTCGCGGTCGATGTGCTCGACAACATACTCGTGCTGCTTGCCGTGGCTGCCCCCTCGCCCCTTCGACTCATCGCGGACGATCTTGCCGTCGCGGTAGCGAATGTACGGGCCGTCTTTCTCGTTGCGACCGCCCCAGCCGCCGAGGCCGATCATCTCGTTGTACTCTGTCCATTTCGGGAACGAGTTGTCGGCCGCATGGTAGATCACCAGCCCGCCGCCGTTCTTGACGAAATCGACGAAACTCGCCTGCGTCTCGGTGGACCAGTCGTCGCCGTTGTAGTTCATGACGACGACCGCGTAGTCGCTGAACTTCGGCTTGAACCCGGCGGACCCTTTTTCCGGCGACGTGGCGACATCGACGGTGAACAGTTTCGTCTGTTCAAGCAGGTCCTTGAGTACCGGTGTCGTCGCCTTCCAGTTGTGGTTGTTCTGCCCGTCGACGATTAAGGCCTTGATCTTCGGCTCAACGGGGCGAACGATGCCGCACATGCTAAGGACACAGCAGGCAACTAGAAAAAATCGGCTCATCATTTCGCATCTCAGTTCCGGAAAAGGGTCGCGATCAAAATCCGCGGATCGCTACGACGCTCGGACGCGGGATCGCTCTGCCGCCATCGGGCCAGTGGCTGGTCAGTTTATCGAGCGACGCAGTGAGTTCGCCGGGGTGCTGGACGGACAAGAAGAGCGTCTTCCCGTCTTCGGTGAACCACGGGCCGGTCAATTCCGCTTCGATTGGCCCGCTGGCGAACTGGAACGCATCGCCGGCGGAGTCGCCGGTGGTCGGCACGACGAACAGCCCGTTGTTGCCGAACGGTTTGTACGCGCCGCTGCCCATCTTGTCGGACGACATGTCGCAAACCACCCACAAGTTCCCCTCGTGGTCGAAGGCGAGGTTGTCCGGGCAGGCCAGACCTGACTGCGGGCCGCCGGCCAGGAAGATCTCGTACCGGAACGAAGTCGTAGCCGCATCGTCGTTGTCTTCCACCAACCTCACGATATGGCCATAAAGGTTGCCGTGCCGAGTGTTGTTGGTCAGTGCCACGTACACACTGCCGTCGCGTGGATGGACTTCGCAATCCTCACAACGATCCAGCGGCGTGGCCCCGAGAACGCGAGCTGCAATGCGGGTGTGTATGAGCAACTCGGCCTGATTGGTGATCTGAAAGGTCGAGTCGATCTTCTTGGCGGCGGCATATGCAGCGGACTCTTGAATGACCTTCGCGGTTTGCGCGGTGAAGACCATCGGGATCCAGCGTCCCTTGGCCAGATCGGCCGCGTACAGCGTTCCTTCTTGCAGCCGCTTCCGGCGATCCGCCCGTGTCGCTTTTGGGTCGTCCGGTTCGTCGGAGACAAATTTGTAAAGGTGTTGGTCGACTTCGTCATCGCCCATGTAGACAACGACGTGCCCTTTCGCACCGCGGGTGACGGCCGCATTCTCGTGCTTGAACCGGCCAAGCGCCGTGTGCTTGAGTGGTGGCAGTTCACCGTATGGATCGACCTCCATCACCCAGCCGAACCGGGTCTCGTCGATCGCCTGTTTCGGGTCGTCCGACCAGCGGTAGAAGAAGTCTTTCGGGTCGGTCCCATTAAAGTCTGGGTAGTTCTCTTCGCAAGAGAGAGCGGTGAACCAAGGGGTCCGACCGCCGGAGCAGTTCCCCAGCGAGCCGACGGCCGAATTCAGCATCCCAGAGGCCGGGCCGGTCAGGGCGATCTCCGGGTAGGCCGCCGTAATCCGACGGTGGAACTTCGAGTTCGCCACGAGCTTCCACTGCTCCCCGTCGAGTTTGACGTGAACCACGCTCCCGCCCACGGCCAGCCGCTCGGCCGCGATCTGCCCCGGCGTCTTCTTCTTGCCCGCCCTGTAATCGGCAGGTGTGTAGCCCGATTGGAACAGCGGGTTCGGGTACTCGTGGTTGACCCAGAGCAAGCCTTCTGTCGAACTGCGACCACCTCTCAGGGCGTCGATCGGGAAGTAGGCGATGAAGTCGTTGTTGAAGCCGAACCGCTCGGCGGAACCGTCCGGAGCCTTCGACCCAAGCGGGTGATCCCAACCCACGACGACATCCGCCCGAAAGCCCGTAGGAACCACGAGTTCATCGGCGGAACTCGCCGCGATCGGTGCAAAGAAATGAAGTGGCTTCCCCTTTCGTCGTGGAGACGGAAAATCGGAGGCAGCCGCCGGTTGGCCCGCCACAAGGGCGGCATAGCTACCGACACCGAGGTACGTCAGAAATGCTCGGCGCGAGTGCAACATGGCGAACTCCTCACGACATTGTTCACTTCTTGTTTATGACCTCGCCCGGCTTCCAGCCTAGGACAATCGTCGTCGGGGACACTTTCTCCCGAGGATCGAATGTGAACGCGTTCGACTCGGTCGCCTTCGTGACGAGTTTCAACCCGTCGAGGAACTCGTCGGCCGACAGCAGCGTGTCGGGTTGGCCGTCCACGGCATAGGCCATCGGAAAGATGTAACGCTTCGGTTTGATGGCGCTCACAACGTCCTTCGCATCGGCACCGTTGAGCACGTATACGCCCCCGACGGGGACGAATAACACGTCCACCGGGCCGATCGCTTTCACCTCGGTCTCCGACAGGGTGTGGCCGAGATGGCCGAGGTGGCAGAACGTCACCCCTTCGATCTCGACGACAAAAGTGGCGTTCTTGCCCCACTTCTTCCCGCCCTCCGCGTCGCGATAATTCCCGACGGTTCGGAACCGATACGACGCCTCCTCCACTTTGACTTTTTCGTCTAGCGGGTTCCAGTCCCAGGGTCGGCTGGGCCGCTCAAGCTTGTACCCGCGGAGAACTCGAACCTTGTTCGTATCCGTGGCATCTTCGATGGCCCCTTCGAGCCGTTCCTTGTCCGCGTGCGGATGGCTCTGGCAGACGATATCCGCTCGAATTTTGTCCTTGCGGGGGAATACCGGCATCACCTGAGGCTCGAAGGCGATCACCCGTCCGGACGGGATTGTAACGGTGAAGAACGCCTGCCCGTACCACCGGACAGTGAATCGTGGGTTGTCCTCCTTCGGCTGGGCCGACGAAACCGTGGCAAGGAGGAGGAGGCTGACAGCGGCGAGAATCTTCGTCATGGACACACCTGAAGTCGGGAGGTTATAGTGCTCGGGTGCTATGCGTTCGGGCTTCAGTAGTCGATCACGACGCACAGCCGCTTGCCGCCGTCGGGCACCTCGGGGGAACGGTGGTGAACGCCGTCCTGGTGCATCGGGTGCTTGTGCCCTTTGAGGAACACCAGCCCGTACAGCGGGGCCACACGGACGACCTCTTCGCCGGTGAACAGGTACTCGGTCGTCGGCCCGTGGTACGTCGTGACGAGGCGGACGTGGACGTTGTCGCAGTGGAACTTCGGGCACGAATGGATTCGCACCATCTCGATCCGCAGATTGGCCGTGCGGATTCCGAACTGTTCCAAGAAACTCTGACCGAGTTCGGTGATGTCGGCGGCGAGCGCTGGCGAGTCGATGCACAGCGCCTGCAACCCATCTGCAACGCGCGTCGGCAGGTTTCGCCGTCCGAAGGTTGCTCGGAACTCTCGAACCTCGCCGGCTGGAATGGCATCGGCAACGCCTTCGGGCGTCGCCCGAACGACGACCAGGATGTCCTCGTTTCCAGTGTCGAAGGCCCGGAGTTGTTCGTCATCCCACGCCGTTCGAGTGGCACGGTTCCATGACTTCAGCATGATAACTCCTCGACAGATTATCCCGCCACACGGCGATACCATTCGACGACTCGCATCCGATGCGGCTCGCCCTACAGTTGCACAAACTTGACAGCCTCAGCCGATTTCACATCACTGAGGGCTGCGATCCGCTGCCGGGCGAAATCCTGAGTCAGCGCGATCTTGCACTTCACCGTGACGCAGTGGACCCACGCCTCGTAGGTCGTCGAAATGTCGTTGGACGTCATCACACTCTCCAAGGGTTACGCCGAGTCGGCCGAATCGGGCGTCCAGTCCGGGAGCGGGTCGGACAGGTCTTCCCACGCCGCCGGGTCGCGGCCTCGCTGCTGAAGCAGGACACGGGCCGGGGCAGCATCAAAGCCAAGAGGCTCAGCGCCCCACTCGACCCCCGGTACCTGTTGCGTGTCCTCCAAGGATTCACTGAGAATTAGATGCGTTGGCCCTAGACCCACCCCTTGATGCGACTCGTGACCTCGGGGTCGGACTTCGGACCTTGGTTGAACAGGTTAATCATCGTGTTTCCTCGGTAAGTTCTTCGTTCTCATTCGCAGCCAGAGATTCGGGGGTCGGCCATTCGGGGAGCGGGTCGCGAATCTTCGACCACACGGCCGGCCCGCCGGTCATCTCGGCGTCCGTCATCAGGGCCGCGTCGAGGGCAGCCCGGATCGCCGGCTCGTCCAGCTTCTTGCCGATGAACACAAGTTCCTGCCGGCGGTCGCCGAACTCGCCCTCGAAGTTGGCGAGAATGCCGGCCTGCGCGTCCGGGTCGTCGGGCCACTGATCCCGGGGCACATCGGCCCACCACACGCCCATGGGGGACAGTTCCATCACCCGCCCGGCATGCGACCACAGGGCGGTCCACTTCGGCCGCGTGACGATCCAGATGAACCCCTTGGACCGCAGGAGCGATCGGGTGATCTTCTTGTTGGTCATGAAGCGGTAGAGCCGCTCGGGGTGGAACGGCTTGCGGGACCGGTAGACGAAGCTGGTGATGCCGTACTCGGCCGTCTCGGGCAGTTCCTCGCCGCGTGCGACCGCCATCCAGCCCGGCGCGGCGGACGCCCTGTCGAAGTCGAACCGCTTGGTGTCCATGATCTCGGCGAGCGGAACCTTGCCGCGAACTGACCGAACGATCTTGGCCGAAGCGTTTAGTGACCGCAGTACCGCTTCGAGAGACTCGAGTTTCTTCTTGGACACGAGGTCGGTCTTGTTCACGATGATCACGTCGGCGAACTCGACCTGGTCGACAAGCAGGCTCACCACGTCCCGCTCGTCCTCCTCGCCGAGCGCGAGGTTGCGGTCCGCGAGGGCGTCCGACGACAGGTAGTCGTCCAGGAAGTTCGCGGCGTCCACGACCGTGACCATCGTGTCGAGCCGGGCCACGTCGCCGAGTTTGCTGCCGTCCTCGTGCTCGAAGGTGAACGTCTCGGCAACCGGCAGCGGCTCCGAGATGCCGGTCGATTCGACCAGCAGGTAGTCGAACCGGCCCTCGGCGGACAGCCGGGCCACCTCCTTGAGCAGATCTTCCCGCAGGGTGCAGCAGATGCACCCGTTCTGCATCTCGACCAGCTTCTCGTCGGTCCGGGACAGGGCCGCGTCGCCGCCCTTCACCAGCGCCCCGTCGATGTTCACCTCGGACATGTCGTTGACGATGACCGCGACCTTCATCCCTTCGCGGTTCGTCAGGACGTGGTTGAGGAGCGTGGTCTTGCCCGCCCCGAGGAACCCGGACAGCACGGTCACGGGCAACCGCCGGGCGGTGGAACGGGAAGTCGATGTGTCGGCAGTCATGGGGTCGGGAACCTCTTGCGGGTTTTCGGGACGTAACGGTCTCTGGGGTGCGGTAGCGGCACGGACGCCAGCGTGCGCAGGGCGGTCAGTACCGACCCCCACGGGCCATGTTGCGAGGGGGTCGTGTCGGACAGCCGCACCGACTTCTTGGCGAGGTGCTCCCACGACCGTGCCATCTCCTTCGCGGGCACCGTGGGCGGCTTGTCGCGGGTCGCGAGAGTTGCTTCGCGGTAGGTGGTGCCGAGCGACTCGGCGATCCAGTGCTCGTACCCGGCGATCCACGCGGCCGCGGCCCGGACCAGTTCACCGGCGGTGGCCCGCTGCCGGGCCGCGGTCGGCCGGACGAAGGGGGCGAGGTGTTCCGGCGCGTGAACCGGTCGCCGCGGTTCCTCCACGAGGACCGGATCGAACCCGTACCGCCGCAGAAAGACGCCGCCCAGGTTCGGGAAACAGTACACGAGCCCGAACCCCCACAGCCACACCACCCCGTTGCCGGTCCGGCCGGTGTACGCGGTGCGGTCCGACCCCGGAACGGCGGAGGGGTACCGGCACATGCCGAGACCGAGCAGGACGTTCCCCTCCGGGCGTGCGACATCGCGTCCCCAGCACCAGAGTTGCTGGTCGAGCAGCGCGACGGCCCTGCGGCGGAGGTCGGTGCGGGTGCGGCGGGTCGTCACACCTGGCCCTCACGCGACTTGGGTTGAGGTGGCGGCGCGGGGTGGGTGCACGAGCGGTTGGGCGTGCCGCCCGAGACGCAGCACACGGCCGGCTGTTGTCGGACCTTGAGCCGCCCGGTTTTGGTCTCCCACACCACCCACGCCCCGGCGATCACGGGCGACACGACCGCCGCCCGCAAGAACGCCCGCCTGGTTCGATTCATCGGCCGCTCCTCGTCTTGATCAGACGTCCAGAACCACGCACAACCGCTTCACACCCGCTGGGACCATCGGGGAGCGGTGTAGCACCGCGTCGGAGTGCATCGGATGCTGGTGCCCCTTCAGAAACATCAGCGCGCCGGTCGGCCCCCGGCGGACGTCGTCCGGGGCCCCCACGAAGACGTACTCGGTGCCGGGTCCGTGGTATGTTGTCACGACCCGGACGCGGATGTTGTCGCAGTGGAACTTCGGGCAGGTGTTGGTGGTCACCACCTCGACCCGCAGCGATGCCCGGACCGCCTCGAACTGCGCGAGGAAGCTGCGGGCCACCACCGCGATGTCGGCCGCCAGGGCGGGGCAATCGAGGTGCAGTGCCTTCAGCGCCTCGCCGGCGCGTGCGTGGGCGTCGGCCGCCGTCACTTCACAACGCCAGTCGTGGACGCGAGCCGTCCTCATTGCCTCTGCCACATGGGAGGGTGCCGGCCGCTCGATGACGAGGATGTCATCCCGGCCCGCGTCGAACGCCGCGACCGCAGCCCGATCCCAGGCACTCACACAGGCCACTTCCAGTGCAGTGTTCGTCATACCTTTTCCTTTGCCTCGCTTCCGAATCGTTCAAACTGTCGATCATTATACTCGGTCGGGAGCAGCAGCAATCGGCCCTCGCGGTGACACTCTCGCGCCCATTCGACAAGCGACTCGTAGACGGCGTCGCCGGCCATCCCGCCGATCCACTCGTTGCCGTCCGGGCTGATGATCAAAGCGACATTTGCCAGGTCGCAAGGCCCGAGACAGCCGGATATTGTCAATTGGACTGTCTGGTTGAGCTTCTCGGACTTCCAGACGCTCTTCAACATCTCGACCGGGAGTGCCGGTCGGCCGCGATCCGTCCGCCCACAACAACACCCTTGACAGAACACCACTTGAGCAAGTGGTGTGCGCTTGGTCGCAAGCCGGGTCATTGACCACCACCACTTTGTCGATTGGGCGCGAGCGGGATGAACTCCAAGTCGGTCGCGTTCTCCTTGAGGGCCGGGACCGCCCCGCCGACCAGCAGCACGCCCTTGCCGCGTGGGACCAGGCGGTGAACGATCCGCTTGGTCCCACTCGTCCCGACCTTCTCCCACTCCTTGCCGTCCGCGGTCAGTCGGAACAGATTGCCCTCGGACGTGTTGACGACAAGTTGTCCATCAATCACGGTCGCGGCTGGGCTGAACCCGATCCGCCCGCCGGGCACATCCGGCCCGGTCGTCCATTTCTCGGACGCCGCGTCGAACACGTCCACGCGGTTGTGGGCGTCGGCCTTGGCGTCCAGGCCGCACAGGACGTACACCTTCGTCCCGACCACCGCGGCGGTCAGCGCGCGCCGCTGGAACGGCTGCGGCACGTCCCGCCACGCCGGCTCCTTCGCGCTCAGATCGAGAACGGCGGCCGTGTCGTGCCACACCGGGGCGGCCCCGCGCCCGCGGCTCTGCCACCCGCCGACCACGACGAGCTTGTCCCCGACCACGACGAGGTCGTGCGACGAGCGGCCGGCCGGCAGCGGCGGGAGCGGTTCCCACTTGCCGACCTTCGGGTCGTAGCGGGCGGCGTCGACGACCGAGACGTTGTCGGACGGCTGGCCCGGCTCGTTCCGGGGTCGCATGCCGCCGACGCGGTACACCTTGCCGCCGTGCGCGGCGAGATTCATCCCCTGGAGGATCGGCCCGCCCGGGAGTTCCTCCCACTTCGCACCGCCGTCGAGCTTGAGGCGGTGGAAGGTGCCGATCACGTCCTTCGTGGAGTAGGTGTGCGTCTTGCCGGCGTGCCCGCCGTACACGTACAGGTAGCCGTCGCACTCGACCGCCCCGAGGCTCGACACCGCGTGCGGGAGGGCGGGCAGAGCCGGGACATCTCGCGCCGCGGCCGGGCCGCTGGCGAGCGCCGCGAGAAGCCCGAGCGTTGGAAACAATCGCAGAAGCATGGATATCCTCTTCGTGTTGGGTGTTGATCGGATCGCCCGGCTCTCATGAGAGCCGGGCGATCCGTGATAGTGTCAGGCGAGGATCGGGAGGTGCTTGAACTCGGCTCCGAGAACCTTGCTGGCGTCGGCTGCGAACCAGTCCTTCAGCACTGCCGAGTAGACTGAGCGGAAGTCGGTCTTGAACTTGAGGTCGCCCTCGTCGAGGTCGGACAGGTCCGGGCGGGAGCCGTGGACCCCCGCCTTCACCTTCCCGCCGGCCAGGAACATCACCCCCGCGGTGCCGTGGTCGGTTCCCTGCTGCTCGTTCTCGCTCACCCGCCGGCCGAACTCGCTGAACGACATCACCAGCGTCCGGTCGAGGTGCCCCAGCGCCTTCAAGTCGGCCACGAAGCTGCCGATGCCCTGACTGAGTTCCTGCAACAACCCGGCGTGCCGACCGGTCTGGGTGGTGTGCGTGTCGAACCCGCCGAGCGACACGTAGTACACCCGCGTCGGCACCTCCGCCGCGATCATCTGGGCGACCACTTTCAGCGACTGGGAGAAGTTGAACGGCGCGTACTCGGCACCCGACTTGCCGTCCTTGAGCGCGTCCTGGATCTTCCGCGACAAGGACAGGGTGTCGTTGCCGGTGCGCTGGAGGAAGTCGAGTTGCGGGTTGTCGGTCGTGGCGACCCGGTTGAGCCGCTCCATCGCCTGGCCGGTCGCGTCGTCCCACTTGAACAAGCTCGGGTTGGTCAGCGTGACGGCCCGGCCCTTCGGGTGGGCGAACGTCATCGCCGGCTTCTCACCGAGTTGCAGCCCCAGCATCGGGGACGGCACCCCGCGGCACTCGGCGTCGAAGTACCGCCCGACCCAGCCGGTGAGCACGTCCTTCTCGGGCGTCGCGGTCTCCCAGATCTCGGTCGCCCGGAAGTGGGAGCGGTTCGGGTTCGGGTACCCGACGTTGGGCACGACCGCGAGTTCCCCGGCGTCGTACAGTTTGCGCAGGTCCCCCACCTCGGGGTGCAGGGCGAAGTCGTCGGCGATCTTGAGCGACTTGGTCCGGGCGATGCCGATCTTCGGCCGGGCCTTGTAGTACGCGTCGTCGCGGAACGGGATGAGCGTGTTCAGCCCGTCGTTCCCGCCGGCCAGTTGCACGACGACGAGCACGCGCTCCTTGTTCGCGAGCGACTTGTCGTCGGCCAGCAGCGAGCCGGTCTTGGCCAGGAACCCGGGCACGGTGGCGGTCAACGCCCCGACGCTCAGGAACCGGCGGCGGTCGATCATCGGAAGCATGGTGATTCTCCTTACGCGAGTTGGTATTCGGGGGTGGTGAGGATCAGGCGGCAAGCGAGCTTGACCCGCTCGGCCGCGGGCAAGTCCTTGACGACCTCGGTCAGGACTGCGGTGGTGTCGGGCCGCGGGGCGACGACGAACAGCTTGGTGGTGAGGGCCGCGACGAGTGCCTCGGCCTTTTCCGGCACGGCCCCGTCGAGCGCCTTGGCCGGGTCGAAAGTGACCTTGAACCCGTCCTTCTTCCGCTCCTCGCGCCGCTTCTTGTCGAAGTTCTGGATACGGGCGATCAACTCCTTGCGAGCCTTCTCGTCGGCCGGAAGGGCGAAGTTGCGGTCGGTCGCGATGGGCTCGAACCCGGCCGGCTCCTTCCCGTCGAACAGGGCCTCGGGCAGGTGGTAGCGGACCGCGAGTGAGCCGGAACTGATCCAGTCGCGGCCGCCAGGCCAGCCCTTCACGTTCGGCGGGTTGAATAGTTCCTGCCCCATCGCCGCCGTCACCTGCGCCAGACTCGGTGTCGCAGTCACGTCCAGGTTGAGGAGACGGCAGGCGCCGACGAGGAGATGAACCGGAGATTTGATGAGCGTCCCCCGGCTCTCCTTGGCGAAGAACTCCGGCGACGTGAGCAGCACCGCGAGCGTCGCGGCGATGTCGCCCTTCGTCTGCCCGAACTTCGCGGCCATGCGGTCGCGGAGTTCGTTCCTGGGATCACTCGCGCCGAAGTATGTAATCAGCTTGGTGCTGACGAACCGTGCCGTCGCCGGGTGCGCGGCGACGATGCCGAGCACCTCCTTAACCCCGAACTTCCCGGTTTTACCGAGAACCGTCTTCTCGCCCGCGTCGTGCTTCTCCTTAACGAACGTGGGGACGAGGCCGTCGCGGCAGAATGTTCGGGAGGCATCAGCCACCGTGGGCCGCTTGGCGGTTCCCGGCGGGGCGTCGAGGGTCCACCCGGTGAGCGCCCGCGCGATCTCCTTGATGTCCCGCTCCGAGTAATTGCCGATGCCGACGGTGAACAGTTCGAGCAGCTCGCGGGCGAAGTTCTCGTTCGGCTTTTTGGCGTCCGAGTCCTCCATGTTCAGGTACATTATCATGGCCGCGTCGAGCGTGACCGCTTCGAGCAGGTCGCGGAAGTTGCCCAGCGCGTGCGTGCGGGTCGCGGCGTTCTGGGTGTACAGGGGCTGGGCCACGAACATCCGCTTGGCTTCGGTGGTGAAGTGCCCGTGCCAGAACAGGGTCATCACCTCGCGGAGCGGGGCCGGGGTGCGGATCATGTGATCGAGCCACCAGCAGCGGAGTTCGTTCCGCTCGCGGGTCTGGCGTTCGCCCGCTTTGCGGTGGTTCTCCATCCGCTCCATCGGCGTGGTCTCGGGGTACACCCGCTCAGTGTTCACCCACGGCTCCTTCACCCAGCCAGGCTTGGGCGGTGGCACGGCCGCCTTGGCCTCATCAAGTAGGGCTGCGACGACGTCGTGCAGGTTGCGGGCGGCGAGTTGTTCGCTCCGCTTCGGGGTACCACCAAACTCCGTGCGGCTGAGTAGGTGGGACGCGGCGGCCACGTCCCAAGTCACAGTCGGTTTCATACATGATCCTCCAGGTTAAAGTGTGAGCGTTACTTCGCCACGTCCGCGACGAGGGTGGCGTAGTGCCGGACCTCTTCGTACTTCTTGCCGTCGTGTTCGCCGGCCTTGGCCTCGGTCAGTTTCAGGTAGGCCGCGTACCGACCGGTCTTCTCGAACCCGGGCGTGAACCCGTCCTTGTCCGTCGTCACCTTCTCCTTGGTGCCGTCCGGCAACACCACCGTGCCCTCGGCGCCGGCGACCGGCTTGCCCTTCGCCAGCAGTTGGAACCGCGTCTTCCCGGCTTCCGTGACGGGCATGATCTCCAGGGCCGCCGCGTCGCCAACGGTCGCGGACTTCGCCCCTGCACCGGCGAGCACGGCTTTCGGGTGGTACACGAGCAGGGTCGGCTTCTCGGACTTGGACAGCAGCCCGTACGCCGCGGTGCCGTAGACCACGGACGCGCCCTTCGGCAGCTTCGCGGCGAACGAGTGATCGCCCTTCGTGCACTCGACCGGCACGTCCTTGCCGTCGATCCGGGCGACGAGCTTCAGCCCGGCGACCTTGTCCATCTTCACCTTCTCGTCGGGTTCGAGCGAGTCGCTGAACACGACGGTGGCGGCCCCGCCGTCCTTCGCCGGGACGACGTACACCATGTGCGCGTGGGTCGCGGCCGCACACGCGGCGAGGGCGACAACCGACAGCATCAACCGATTCATGGGGAGCTCCGGGTATGGGGTCTGAGGTTAGCGTTTCTTCTTGCGCTGGGATTCAGCGAGTTTCTTTTTCGCCTCGTCGTCCAGGTTGTCGACGACGTACGGGTCGTCCTTCTGCTCCGCGTCCATCTTCTGGTACTCGGCCCAGGTGATCTTCTTGGCGGGGTCGCCGGTGGCCGGTGTGGAGGAGCCACACCCGACCACGGCGAGGGCAAGCACGAGGAGGATCAGTCGCGGCACAGCGGTCTCCGTTAGTAGTCGCCGTTGATGACCTCGCCGCCATTGCGACTGCCCAAGGCCCGATAGGTATCCATCGAAATCGACTGCCGGACGAACTTGACCGACCCGTCAGCAAACACGAAGTTCACGCCGCCAGAATTCGCGCTGCGGAACGAGTATTTGCCGTCCTCCCCAACCCGCGCCGGGTCATACGGCCAGGTGGCGACCTGTTGCAGGTTCATCGGCGTGATGGTGTGGGTGTAGCTGAAGTAGATGTGTCCGTAATTCCAGGTCGTGTCGCCGGTGCGAACTTGTCCTGAGTTCGGACCACTGGTGAACGTGTAGCCTTTGAGAGTGTGGTGGGCTTCACCCGCCATAAACGTGTTGGAAGTGCCATCGGTGATGGACGCGAAGGTGACTTTCCCGAACTCTCCAGGAATGATCACCCCGTCATCCGGGGTAAAGCCATTCCGGCCCGTTCCTGGCTGCCCGACCCCGCGGAAGTAGCGGTTCCCGGCACACCAGTAGTAGCTTGACCAACCGGGGTACGGCACAGCCGCCGGCGGCGGGTCGGACGGGGCCACAAAGGTCTTCAGGGGCGTATCCGAGATCATCTTGTTGGTCCACCCATCGCGCACTTCTACGGTGTCAAACGGGTGCAGGCGCGGGTTGTAACGCCGCGCGAGGTTATCCTGCTCCAGGTGCGGCAGGATCACCGCCCACCCGCTGCTGATGACGTGGAAGTTCGGATCGACCGAGGTCCACGTTCCGTTGGGATTCTGCGCCGCGGGGTAGTAGTTGGCTTGCGGGAACGAGTTGTTCGTGCCCAGGAAGTTGTGGACGGCCAGCCCGATCTGCTTCAGATTGTTCTGGCTCTGGGTGCGGGCGGCAGCCTCACGGACCTTCTGCACGGCTGGGAGAAGCAGACCGATCAGGATGGCGATGATGGCGATCACCACCAGCAACTCGATCAGCGTAAAAGCACTTCGACGACGCTTCATTTCAACAACTCATGAGGAACTGAGAGGACGGGTGCTTCGACCACGGTTTCGATCGTGGTCGAAGCGGGCGACCGCTGCCGGAGGCGGCCGTAGAGCCACTCGGCGGCGAGCACAACGACGAGCGACAGGCCGACGGTCGGCAGCGCGACGGCCAGTAGCAGAATCAGGACGACAACCAGCTTCGGAACGCGGGCCTCGCTCGCCCTCGGGAACCCGGTGCGGCCCGCCGGTCGGCGGGCCAGCCACATCCACATCCCGCTTACCCCAAGACCGGCGAGCACCAGACACGCGACCAGCGCTAGCACCTTCGTGGCGGTGCCGCCGATCGTGCCCATGTGGATCGGCAACACGTACAGCCGGGCCTGCTCGACCGCCGACAGGTGCTCGGCCCGCTTGTCGCTCAGCACCGCGCCGGTGTACTGATCGACGGCGACCGACCCGTCCACGGACGGCCCGCCCCGACTTCTTGCAGTGAAGGCGAAGGAATCGGTGGGTTTCTTGGGCAGCGTCAAACTGAGTGTCTGATGAGGGAACCGCTCGCGGGCCGCGGCCACCGCGACATCGACCGACACCGGAGTCGCCTTCGCGGACTGTGCCTGCGACGGCGGGGCGGCGAGCAGGTCGCGGGGAAAGTTCCCGGCCCCATTCGAGACGCCGTTGAACGACCACAGCCACACAACCGTGAAGAACAGCCCCGTGAACGCGATCAGGGCGATGACGGGAGCCAGAATTACGCCGCCGACCGTGTGCAGGTCGCGGAGCACGACGTAAGGATTACTCCGCAGGCGCGGGAGCCAAACTCCCCAGACACGGCTCCACCGGTCCGGCCACCAGAGGAAGACGCCGCTGATTAGCAACACCAGCGTCCACGAGGTGGTGAGTTCCACGGCAATCCGGCCGAAGGTACCCGCGAAGAGCGACCGGTGCAGCGTCAGCACCGCGGAGAAGAACGGCGAGCGGACATCTCCATCGGCGATCACCGCCGCCGTGTACGGGTAGACGAACACCGCCGGGAGTGCGCCCTTCTCGGCACCGGGCCGCTCGACCTGGACGACGGTGCTCTTCCGCGGGTCGGCCGGGAGCGTCACCCGCGTCGGCTTCCAGTCCGGGTGCGCCGCCTTCACCGTGGCGATCTGCTCGCTCAACGGCCTCCGCTCACCGACCGGCTCGACGAGCCGCACATCGGCCTGTTGCCAGTCCTCGATCTCCTCGCGGAACGTGTAGAGGGCACCGGTCAGCGCGACGACGAGCAGCACCGGGCAGGCCACGAGCCCGGCCCAGAAGTGCCACCGCCACACCCGCCGGAAGAACGAATCCGCCACTCTACTGCGTCCTGATACCTAGTAATACTAAGTAATACTATTGAGTACGAAGCAACTCGTCCACCGGTTCACGCGAATTTCCGCTTTTCTTTCCTGAGACCGTTACGAAGTGTCAGTCGCCGAGGTCGGGCCAACGGAACCGGCGCCCGACCTGGGCAACGACTCCGGAAAAGGCGAACGCGGCCGTGCACCCCAGCACGATGCTCGCCCCGCTCGACGCCTTGAGCAGATACGACGCCACCAGCCCGACAACCGCGCAGACCGTCGAGAGCAACGCAGCCAGGAGCATTCGTCGTGTGAGGCGGTGGCGATCAAGGCGACGAGCAGAACCCGGCGAAACACTACGACTGATGGTGGCGAGTACGACCCTGTCAAGGACCGCTGGAGCCCGCTGACATGGGCGAACGGCCCGGCCGGACGCGGGATGCACTCGGCCGTCTGGACCGGTCGTGGGATGATGATCTTCAGAGGATCGACCGGTGGGTTCTCCGCGTTCTCCGATGCTCTGCTCTGGGAGCCACGCTGACCGAGTCGAACATCACCGTAGCGAAAGTTGTAATAGAAATCTTCGTGTAAGCCAGATACAGTTGTTAATGATTATTTGTGCGTTGGAACTCGCGGCCCACGGGCCGCGACACGACCCAACCCTATTCGGTGCTCGGGGCCGAAGTCGCCGATTACTATCGTGAGGTTCTGTATGGATCGGGCACCTCGAAACCCATGGTTCGGTCGCGCCTGGTCGCGGGTGGTGCCGTGCGTTCTGTTGCTCGGTTCGCTACTCCTGCCAACCCAGTCCGGCGACGCGGCCGAGCCGAAGAACGAGTCTCGCGAGTCGCTCGCCACACAAATCGATCGCATCGTCGCCAAGAGTTATCGTGGTCCGGAGATTCCGCTGGCCACGGACTTCGAGTTCCTCCGCCGGGTCTACCTCGACCTGTTGGGGCGTGGCCCCACGGTGAAGGAGACCGACGCGTTCCTCGTTCGACTTCGGGCGAAGCCCAGCGATTCACAACTGATCCGCTCGCAACTGATCGACGAACTCCTCGACCGGGAAGAGTTCTCGCGATATTTCGCGAAGGTTCTGGACGTCCTGTTCACCGAGCGGCGCGAAGTCATCGGCATGCTGGAGTTTCGCAACTGGCTGAGACAATGGCTGGAAGAACGCAAGCCGCTGAACGAACTGTGTACGGAAATCCTTGCCGCAGACGGCTCGGACGAGAAGCACCGGCCGGCTGCGGCTTTTTTTCTGAACCGCAACGCTGACCCGAACCAGATGACCCGCGACGTCGGGCGCATCTTCCTCGGTCGCGATCTGCAATGTGCCCAGTGCCACGACCATCCGAACGTCGACGATTACGAACAGGCGGAGTACTTCGGCATCTTCTCCTTCGTGAATCGGACGTACTTGTTCACGGATGCGAAGCAAGGCAACAAGCCCTACCTCGGCGAGAAGGCCGAAGGCAACCCGGAGTTTTCGTCCGTGTTCAAGCGTCAGGCGGCCAAGACAGTGGCCCAGCCCGCCCTCCCGATGGCACTCGCGTTGGACTCGGAACCAGATTTTCTCGACGCGAACGAGGCGTACATCGTGAAGCCGGAGAAGGAACAACGTGCCATTCCCCGGTACAGCCGACGGCAGCAACTCGCGGTGTTGGCCACGCACCCGGAAAATGAACTCTTCAACCGGAACCTCGCCAACCGCCTCTGGGCGATCATGATGGGAACGGGCGTCGTCCACCCCGTGGACATGCACCACTCCGACAATCCTCCGGTCTCGGCTGAACTCTTGCGACTGCTTGCCGAGGAACTCGTCCGCTGCCGATACGATGTGAGAGCGTTTCTGCGTGAGGTCGCGCGATCACGCACGTACCAGCAATCCGTCCGTACGCCCGACTTGCGGAACTGGTCGGGGCCGGTCGGCGGGGTTCAGTCGCTGGATCACGAAATGGCGAAACTCGCCGCCGAGATGAAGGGAATTGAAACTCAACGCCAGCAGGCGGAACTCGCACTGAGTAGTGCCACGAAGAAGCTGGCTTCGAAGCAGAGCGACGTGGCAAAACAGCAGTCACATGTCTACGCCGCGAAGAAGGAACTCCAAGAGTTGTCCGGCCAGCGGAACACGGAAGTTGTGAAACTCGCCGAGATCCGAACGCGGCAAGGGAAGGCTCAGGACACGATCGTCGCGTTGCAAGCCACCTTAAAGGAACTGGAGAAGGTCGCGCAACTGACGCCCGACGAGCAGGTGAAGTCGTTGCAAGCCACCGTGAACACTCGCCTCACGACCGCGACGCAGACGAAGCAGGCGGTGGACAAAGAATTGCCAGCCCAGGAGAAGGCGGTGCAACAGGCGACGAAACGAGTGGAGGAGCAACGCAGTCGGGTGCTGGCCCTTGCCAGCCGCAAGTTGGCGTGGACCGAGTTTGTCGTGGAGGCCCGCGGCGGCGTCCGGCGTGCTCAGTCGCAACTGCTTCAGTTGCAGGATCGCCAGTCGGATGTCGAGCAACAGAAATTGCAACTGACGACCTTGAGCGATTGGCTCACATCGCGGGAACGGCTGCGGTCGATCCCGACCACGGCAGATGCCGCGGTCGTCAAGAAGCAGAAAACCGACTTCGACC
Organism: Planctomycetota bacterium; assembly: GCA_016873225.1. Taxonomy (GTDB): domain Bacteria; phylum Planctomycetota; class Planctomycetia; order Gemmatales; family Gemmataceae; genus REEB421. The sequence goes on from VGXS01000037.1 coordinate 23,761, forward strand.
TGAAGCAGACCGGTCTGATTGAGAAGTGGCGGCGAGGGTACGCAATCCAACAGGTTCGCGGCTTGAACGGGGAGCAGATGGGCGGAGCCATTTACCACGCTTTGGAACTCGATCAACCCGTTCGAGCCAAGGCGTTCGCCGAGTGGGAGGCCAAGCATCAGGGCGATGCGAAAATGAAGAACGACGCGGCGAAACGCGAGAGCCACGTGACGACGGCCGTTGCGGTCAACTTCTGGGATACCCTGGAAAAAGATGTCATGCGGCTGTACTCCGCTCCGGCCGGTGCCCCGCAGGACGGCTTCATCGCCACGGTCGATCAGGCGCTTATGATCCAGAATGCGCCGTCCGTGCACACATGGCTGAAGCCGAACCCCGGCACCCTCACGCATCGCGTAGCAGCCATCGAGAGTCCGAACGAAGTCGCTCGACAGATATACCTAGCCGTTCTCGCGCGGCTACCGGAGGCGGAGGAAACCGCCTTAGTGACGAAGTTGCTCAACGAGAATCCGAAAGAACGGGCCGCAATCCTTCAGGAACTCGTTTGGGGGCTGATTGCCTCGGCCGAGTTCCGCTTCAGTTCGTAACGGAGCCAAGCAGTCATGCAAGAACAGCACTACCGACCGTGCGGCGATATCGAGCACCTGCTCGGGCGTCGGCAATTCATGGGCGACCTTTTGGCCGGTGCTGGTCTCCTCGCGGGGTCGAGTCTGCTCGCCAGTCCCGTGGGTGCCGCGGAAGTCGCCAAGCGGGGCAAGTCGGTGGTCGTCGTGTACCTCAACGGCGGGATCAGCCAGTTCGAGTCGTGGGACCCGAAGTCGAGCCTCGAAACGGGCGGGCCGTTCAAGGCGCTCCCGACAACGGTGCCGGGGATTCACATCTCGGAACTGCTGCCGCACACCGCGAAGCAGATGCACCGCATGGCACTCGTCCGCAGCCTGAACACGAAGCAGGACGACCACGGGCTGGCGAACAACCTGGTGCGCAGCGGACGGATGACGCAGTCGGCGACGGAGTACCCCGAACTCGGCGCCGTCGTGGCGAAGGGGTTGGAGCGTGCGGACTTCCCGCTGCCCGGCCACATCGCCACGATGCCCGCTGGGGTCGGTGGTCGGGGGAACAACGCCGCGTACCTCGGGCCTCGATACGCCAGCGTGACTGTTGGTGCCGAGAAAGGCGGCGTTGCGAACGCGAAGTTGCCCGACGGCATGACCGTGACCGCCGATCAACGCCGACACGACTGGCGGCGGTTCGCCAACAGCCGGTTCCGCGACAAGGTCGATTCCGTGGAGATCGACGCATACACCCAGACCTATGAGCAGGCCCTCCGGCTGATAGAACGCCGCGAACTGTTCGATATCACCCGTGAGCCGACGAAGGTTCAGGACGCCTACGGGAAGTCCGAGCTCGGCAAACAATTTCTCCTGGCTCGGCGACTGGTCGAACAGGAGGTGCCGTTCGTGGAGATTCAACCCGGCGGTTGGGACTTCCACCACAACAACTTCGAGTTCCATCTGCACTACGTGTCCGACTTTGACAAGCCGTTCGCCCTGTTCTTGGAAGAACTTGCTCAGCGCGGCCACCTCGACCGCACTCTCGTCGTCGTGATGACGGAGTTCGGTCGCACGCCGCGGATCAACACCGGCTACGGTCGCGATCACTACTCGCGAGCGTGGTCGATCGCCCTCGCCGGTTGCGGCATAAAACACGGGGCCGTCATCGGCAAGACCGACGCGAAGGGCATCGACGTCACCGATCGGCAGGTCGATCACCGCCACCTGTTCCACACCTATCTGCAAGCAATCGGCATCAACTCGTCAAGCGAGTTCGACATTGCCGGTCGGAAGTTTCCGATCGCCGATCCTGCCGTGGGCCCCATCAAGGAGTTGTTAGCATGACATCGATGAAGACTCCGGTGACGCTCGACCTGAGCGCCGCCAAGGTGGTGACCGACTGGACGCACACCGCGAATCTGCTCTGTTGCCGCGTCGATCCGACCGGTAAGTACGTGGTCGCGGGTGCGATCGACTACACCGTCCAGCGCTGGGAGATCGCCACCGGCAAAAAGACGGTGCTGGTCGGCCACCAGAACTGGGTGCGCACGCTCGGCTTCTCGCCGGACGGGAAGACCCTGTATTCCGGTGCCTACGACGGTCGGCTGCTCGCGTGGGAGATTGGCTTGGAGACGCCCAAGCCTGTCAAGGACATCCCGGCTCACCAAGGCTGGCTGCGCGGCCTCGCGGTCAGCAGTGATGGTCAGCGCGTCGCGACGTGCGGCAACGACAAACTCGTGAAAGTCTGGTCCGCCGCAGACGGCAAGCTGATCCGCGAATTGCCCGGCCACGCCCACGTCCCCTATTGCCTTCACTTCGTCCCCGGCTCGCACGAACTGGTCGTCGGTGATACCTTCGGCAACATCCACCACTGGAAGGCCGACGATGCCAAGCCGAGTCGCTCCTTCGAAGTGAAGGAAATATTCTATCACATCGGCGATCTCGCGCCGTTCGGCGGCATCATCAACCTTGCCTTCAGCCCGGACGGTCGAACCTTGACCGCTTCGGGGTTGCACAAGGCAAGCAACGCACTCGCCGGCAGCCGCCGACCGGTCGCGGTCTCGTTCGACTGGAAGACCGGCGAGAAACGGCCCAAGCACGAATCGATGAAAAAGGAAATCGACGGCACCATGTGGCGAGCGGTGATCCATCCCACGGGCACCCTCATCGGCGTGTTCGAGAAACAAGTCGGCTTCTGGAATGCGGGCGTTCCCGACGTCGCCCACCTGGCCGCGACGCCAAGCGACATCTACGACTGCGACCTCCATCCGAATCAGCTCGACCTCTACACGGCCCACTACGACGGCCACCTGCGAGCAATGCGAATCGGCCGGGGATGAGAGAAGGGTGTGAGCGGTGCGTATCGGCAGACCGGGTCAGGACAGCTTGATCGCGACGGTGCCGGCGGCGATCACGCCGACCGCCGCCCACCGGACGCGGGAGACCCGCTCCCGCAGGAAGAGGACCGCGAGCAAGATCGCGAATACGACCGATGTCTCCCGCAGGGCGGCGACCAACCCGATGGGGGCGTATGTCATCGCCCAGAGTGCGAACGCGTACGAGGCGTATAGGCACGCGCCGCCCAGAAGTCCGATGCGGTATCGCACTCGCAGGTGGGCAAGAAACTGGGACCGGTCAGTGAGGAACGCGTACACGACCACCACAACGCCGGTGAGCAGCAACATCCACCCCGTGTACGCCAAGGCGTGACCGGACAGCCTCGCACCCATACCATCGACCATCGTGTACAACACGACAACGGCCGCGTTCCCGAGCGCCAACGCGACGGTGGAGCCGGAGGTCCCTCGGACTTCCACAATGAGCAACAACGCCCCGCCGCAGACCAGTGACACACCCGCCCACCCGAGTGGCGGCAGCGACTCGTGCAAGACGGCCATCGCGACCAGTGCCGTCATCGCGGGGGCGGTGCCCCGCATGAGGGGGTACACGAGGCTGAGATCCCCGACGCGGTACGCCGACGCCACGAGAAAGTAATAGCCCACGTGGATCACCACAGAGCTGACGAGGTACGGGATGCAGGGGTACGCCAGGCGGGGCAGGTACGGAAGAACCCCGGCCGCGACGATGGTCACGGTGTCGCGTTGCCGATCCGTCCCGGCCTTCACCAGCACGTTCCAGCACGCGTGAAGCAACGCACCAGCCAGAACCGCCAACGTGACACTCCACGACATTGCGACACATCTCACATCCAGTGCCGGTGTTCAGCCGGATTCACTTGTTCAGCTTTTCCAGGTCCTGCAGTTCGATGGCGTTTGCCTTCTCGCGTGTGAGGGCAGCCTGACGCCGTTGTTCAACGGCAGTGCGCACCTCTTTCGACCGGGTGGCGATGTAGATTGCGTCTCGGCTCCGTCGGTCCTCGATCACGACCGCCTCGCCGTCCACCTTCCACTTCACCTCATGCACACCGTCCGCGTCCACGCGGAAGACATCCTCCGCCTTGCGAAGCCACGGTGGAATGACAAATCGGAATGTCACGGGACGTGGATCACCAAAGACAAACGTGCTCTGCTTGGCGTCGGGAGTGTAGGAGAGGTCGTTGGCGAACAGCACGGCCGCTTCAGGAGCCGCGACGGACCCCAAGTCCCAGTCGGTCTTGTCCTCCTTCTTTACTCGCTCGAATCGGTACGCGTCTCCTTCCAAGAAGAACGGCTCCAACATGCGGATTTCCCGACCCACGCGGGTGATCGGCTCCCAGGTGTCGGGGAACTTCTGTAGCGACTTCAGACTCAGGTTGAACCAGTAGAGTGAGGTAATCCGGGTTGAAAGTGCGTGGATGGCCTGAGAGCGAAGTTCGTCGGGGGTCGGGCTTCGCCTCGCCCGGCCGCCGAGCCCGAAGCCCCCGCCCCAGCCGTCGTGCGCCCCCTGCGACCAGTAGGCACAGGGCATCGGCCGGTTGAGTTCTCGGAGTGAACGACACATGTCTCCGATCGTTTCCAGCGGCGCACCCCAGGAAATCCGTTTGCCATCCCAACGGTCGTACTGTCGCCAGGCATCGGCGGCTGGAGCGACGACACGATACGCATCGTAATGCGGGTAGTCGGACAGCCCGGCGTAATACCGCCACACCCGCTCCTCCGAGTGGGTGACGCTGGTGGGCAGGCGGCTGCTACGGTACGGGAGCAGCTTGTCGAACACCCCCTGCGGCGGCACCGGCCGTCCGCCGCCGTACTGCGGTTCGCCCAGGAACTCGACGGCATGGATCTTCGGCAGCCAGGCGTCGGTGTCCCAGTCTTCGAGCGGCCAGAGCCGGTTGCACAACTTGATCGGGTAGCGGTCGTACCGTTCCGGTCGGTCGGTGTACCCGGGGACGCCCTGGATCTGCCCCATGTTGACGTGCAACCGGGAGAGCAATTGCAGGTACGGTTCGTGCTTCAAGTTGTCCGCGACCCAGCCCCCGCCGATGTCGAAGGCCTCTCGTTTGACGCGGAGGTGCTCCCACAACGGCCCCTGATCGGTCGTCACCTCAACCGCGGTGTAGGTCAGGGGGAACGGCTTGTCGGCCTGGCTTTTCACAAAGCCGCGATCCCGGGGAGGAATGACGGCTTCGATTGCTTTCGCGGGTTGCGGCCACAGGATTTGCCAGTCCTTGCGCTCGTTCGGGAGCCACCACCGCACGGAAGTGACACGGAGTGGTTTGTCGGAATCGTTGGCCAGGTGAATGACAACGGTGTCGGGTTCCACCTGACCCTTCGACGCCAGGAAGTTGATCGCCGAGATCCAGCGGGTGGGGGCCTCGATCGGAACCGTCAATTTGCCCAGCCCTTCGGCGTCGAGTCCGAATTTCTTTCCGACACCCCATGCCGTCGTCTTGCCATTGAAGGTCCACACTGCCAGCGCCCCGTCCGGCGGCTTCCGGGCCGTGGCCAGGTCGTGCCAGGCCCACTCCCCGGCCCTCAGTAGTTCCGCCGGCGTTTTCCCTTCGAACGTACCGGGCACCGCCGGGCCCTTGACGAACAGTTGCACCTTGGCCGCGAGGTCGGGGTCGCGTGGTCGGCGGTACTGCATCGACTCGGCAATCACGTGCGGTGTTACCGTCACGCCAACGAGTTCCGCCGCCGGAATAGCCACGGGGGAAACGAACAGACACAACGCGACGAGGAGTGGGCGTGTGGTCAACATGTCTGGGTTCTCGGAAAGGTGCGGGCGCATCTCGAACAGATCGCATGATACTCGGGGTCCGTGCCAGTCGTCGGATGAGTTTGTCATCGAACGGCAGAACCGCGTCAAGGGGCTCGAGCCTAGTCATGCGTAACTACGGGGCGGCTCCCGTTGCAAGATTCCACTGAGGGCGGATTCACGAATCCAGTTCTTGCCGACGTGCCGGTGCGAAGCCAATCGCGATCGCACCAAGCCCGTAGACCATCGAGCAGATCGCCCCCACCCGCGGATAATCGCCGCCGAGAAGGGCGAACACCCCGCCTGCCGCCGTGACAAAGCGGCCCGAGTTAAAGGCGAGTCCGCTGCCCGTGGCCCGGACACGTGTGGGAAATAGTTCGGGCAAGAACACCGCGAGCCACCCGAAGAAGAGGGTCGCCACGAAACCCTGAGCGAACACGATGGGATGGAACGAAGTTTCGAGCGGTGCGGTTAATTGGAACATCGCCAGGGTGAGGAGCGTGCTACCCAGGCTGATGAGCAGGTAACTCAACCGTCGGCCGAGCCAGCCCGCGAGTTGGGCGCCGGTAAAACTCCCGATCGTGGCTCCGAGTGCCCACCAGCCCTGGGTGGCCGCCTTGTATGGAGCATTCGTGGATCCCGCGACCTGGTCCGCCCAGGGGATCATCCACTTGCTGGCCGACCAGGCACCGACCAGAGGGATCGAGGCGAGCAGGATCGCTACCAGGATGATTCGCAAAAGTTCTGGCTGAAACAGTTCGCGTACCGGCGGTGGCGGCTGCTTCGTCGTTTGGCGGTTTGCCAGCCATGTCGGCGATTCCGGCAGGAAGGCAAGAACGACTACGCCCAAAACAGCCGGAATGCCGGCCAGCAGGAAGATCCACCGCCAAGAGTCCGGCGTAATCGGCCATATCCTCGCCAGTTGGCTGAGAAGCAAAATACCGGCGTTGAGGGCGGCACTCATCACGCCGGAAACAAGCGGTCGCGATGCTGCCGGCCAACACTCCGCGACGAGAGCCATACCGTTGGGCCACATCCCGCCGACACCGAGACCCACGAGAAACCTCAGGATGAGCATTTCTTCCTGAGTACGCACCCACGTCCCCAGTGCGGCAAACACGGAATAGAAGAGAATGCTGATCCCCATCGCACGGGTGCGGCCAATCCGGTCGCCGAGGTTGCCCAGTACGATGCCGCCAATTGCCGCGCCGAGCATCAGCGCCGCTGTGAAGCGGGCTAACCAGTCACCCGCTGCTGCCTCCGTGTAACCGTCGCCCAGCAGGCTCTTTGAAACCGACCACGATGCGATCGGCATGAGGCCCGGTTCGATGCCGTCGAAGAGTAGCCCCAGACAGGCAGCCTCGAGTACGGCGACCCGGGCGAGTGGCGAAAGTGGCGATGGGTTCATGGAAGCTGCTTCCGGTTAGTCGTGCGTTCGGTCTGCGCAGTCAGTGCCGCGACAAAGGCTTTCATCCAGGGGGCGCACTCTCGCTTAAACCGACAACAGAACAGATTCTCCGAGACGACCAGCGGCGCGTCGACGTAGATCGCACCGACACTCTCGGCGTCGCAGCGGCAGCGCGGGATCGTGGTGACTTCGAGACCCCGGATCACCCCTGCCATCGCGAGAATTTCGATGCCGTGGCAGATGGAAGCAACGGGGTTGCCCTTGATAACAAAGTCTCGCACGATGGCCAAGAGGTGTTGGTCGTAGCGGAGAAACTCGGGGGCGCGGCCACCGGGCAGCACGAGGCCGATGTACTCATCCGGATTGACATCCGCGAAGGCGATGTCGCTGGCGAGCGTGTAGCCTGGCGACTCGACCGTAATGTCCCAACCCGGATCGTGTTCGTGTTGCACGAGATAGAATGTCCGACGTTTCGGCGCTGCTAGGACGACGTGGTAATCCTCGCTGAGCCGGTAGTAGGGGACCATGGTGTCGATGACCTCCGCACCGCCACCGATGACCACGAGTACCTTCTGCATCACGTTTCCCCTTATCCCTCGTAGGCCTTGAAGATCGCTGCGTTGTCCAGATCACCGAAGCCCTGGGCGACCAGCGCATCGATGAGTTCTACGTGAAGGTCGCTCAGCGGTGTCGCCGCCCCGACGACATGGGCATAGTCGCGGATGAGATGGACATCCTTGGCATGCTGTGCGAGGCGGGCAACGGCGGGTTCGTAGACCCCAGCGATCATTTTGGGTCCTTTCGTGTCCATCGCCACGCTGCAGGTTTCGCCCGACTGCAATACTTCCAGAATCGTGGCAGGGTCGAACTCGCCCGATCGTGCCAACCCCAGCGCCTCGGCCAGGACGAGACGATTCAATCCGAAAACGAGATTGACGATCAGCTTCGCACGCTTGCCCGCCCCAGGAGCGTTGAAGTAAAACTGCTTCTTCGTAAACGGGGTCACGGCCCAAACATAGTCCGCCGTCGACTCGGAGCCCCCGACCAACGCCAACGCCTGCCCCGACGCGATGACTGCGCTAGAACCAGAGAGGCACACGTCGATCAACCGCACTCCCTGTTCCGACAGGCGTGCTGCATCCTCGACGATGTCAGCGGGGTCGGCCGTGGTCGTATCGAGAACCACGCTGCCGGGGACAATCGCTGCTACGAATTGCTGCGGACCCCAGAGAAGAATGCGGCGATCTTCGGAGGTCATAAGACTCAGGAACACGACACCGGCGGCACGTGCGACGGCGGAGGCATCTTCGAGCACCCGCACACTGATGCTCGCGGCAGCGTCGCAGGCACCCGAGGCGATGTCGTAGCCGTAGACGGGATGCCCGGCTGCGATGAGACGGGCGGCCATCGCTCGACCGACCAGGCCGAGTCCGACGATACCGACTGGTTTCATGTCACTCCTTGATCGATATCACGGTTTCCTGAAAGTGCTGATACTCGGCCGCTGGATCATATTTCCTTCCATCGTGCAGCATGGCTCCGAAGACGAGCCGAAGCGACTCGTCCTTCGCCACCGAAACCGCGCTCTTGGCTCCTTGCTTCATCGCCTCGCGACCAAACGGATTGGCGACAAACACGCCGTAGTCGCGGTTGTGCCACCACGACTCGCGAAAGTTCTTCGGCCCCGGCATCAGCGTGATTCCGATGCGCTGACCGTCCTTCGTACCCGAATAGTCGCACCACGCCGCCGTCTTGCCCCAGGTCGCCTTGGCGGTCTTCGCACCACTGCTGCTCACCAGCGATCCGCCGTTCTTCTCCGTGCATTCGCTCGCGACGCGGGCACCGAAGCCCATTTCTTCCTGATCGCCGAAAACAAGTTCGCGATCCGTCGCCGTGAAATTTGCCTCCCACACGAGCAGTCAACCCGCCGACCGCCAGGTGAGCGTGTGGCGGTTGACCATTTTGCCCATTCGTTTGGCGTCGGGTGTCAATAGCTCGGATTCCGTCGCGAAGGTGACGCGGTCCTCGGAGGCCGTGGGTGGTGTCAGGAATTTGACGTGCCGGTTGCTGCCGCGATTCCGCCAGAAGTCGACGCCGCTGATGTCGCCAAAACCGAGCCACGGACCAGGATGCATCGTGTCGTGGTCGGTCGCGTCCTTGTCTTTGATCGGCGGATGGTTACGCGTGATCTTCGTGCCGCCCAAGCCGTGAAGATTCGCGAAGTGCGGGCGAAGAATCTTTGGGTCGCCCCAGACATACTCGCCCAACGGCTTCTCGGCGTGGGTCAGGATGAGGCGATCCTTCTTGACGTCGATGCCGAATTTCGATTTCGCGTCCACGACCGGTTTGATCACTTCCGGTTCCGGCTGCTTCGCCTCCGGCTTCTGAACTTCAGCCGGCTTCGCTCGCTGAGTGATCAGAAACGCCGTGATGTCAGCCACCTGCGAGGGGGTCGACTGGCGGTCGAACGACGGCATGGCCGACTTCTTCGTTGTCGCGCGAGTGTCAATGTCCTCCTTGGAGATGACGAGTCGTTGTGCCGTGGCAAGCCCCAAAGTGACGTTCAGGCCGCTCTCCTCAATGAGAACGCGCGTGTGGAACTTCCCGTCTTTGGTGTCGATCCGCAATTGGGAAAAGCCTTCGGTGATGTGGGCATCCGGATCGACGATGGATTGCACGATGTGCCTGAGTTCGGCCTGATCAGGACATTCCAGGTGAGCGGCACCACCGACCAACCGCAGGTCATCAAGGTTCCGGTGAGCGTCAGCGCCCATGGGCCCCGCACCTTCGTGCTCCTCGAGAAACGGGATGTGAAGCGCGACCATGAGTGGTACACCGCCACGGTGAAGGAAACGAAGGTCGGTCCGCCCCCGGCCCTGTGGATCGATTGGGTTGAATGGGAAGGCCCCATTCCCCAGCAGTCACCCGTGGAGAAGGTCCAACGCATCGAACCCGAGAAGCGTCGCGCGGATGTCGAGCGCGGCCACCTGCGCTCCAAGTTCCTCAACGAGCAATACGCCAAATGGAAGGACGCCGGCGGCGACGAGGCGCGCCTCAAGGAATTCGGCTTCATCGACAAGTCGCACGCGGAGTTCGCGAAGATTGTCTGGGAAGGCAACAACCGGTGGTTCCAGCAATACCTCGACAGGCCGCTTTCGAAAACGGGCCTGTACCTCGACAACACCGTCAACGAGACTTCGGAATACGCCGTCGACCTGCCCGCCGACCTCGCCACCGGCGACTACCTGATGCGCGTGAACATCGCCCGGGTGCCGGACATGCCCGCCGAGCGGTCCCACCTGATGTTTGTCGAGGCCAGTCCCATCGACAAGGACGACCGCGCGCTGCTGGCGACAAGACAGGTCGCCGCGACCCTTGAGAATCCCGAGGTGGTCGAGTTGCCTTTCAAGGTGAGGCCGGGCGGCCCGCGCAAGTTCATCCTGATGGAGAAACGGCCCCTCAAGAAGGAGGGGATCAGCCTGCCGGGCCGCACCCGGCTGATCAAGGATGCCCGCCAGCGCGACCCGGCGCTGTGGATCGACTGGATCGAGGTCAAGGGACCGCTGCAAGCCGCCGACTCCATGTCGATACTGGCCGGCAAGTCCGGCAAGTCCGCGGACGCCCGTGACATCATCGAACGCTTTGCCCTGCGAGCCTTCCGCGACAATCCGCCGCAACCGGGATACATCGACAAGCTCGTCAACCTGTTCGAGGCCCGGCTCAAGGCCGGC
>VGXS01000038.1 GCA_016873225.1 Planctomycetota bacterium
CTGTTCGCCTACCAGAGCCCGCTCGAAAAGGTGCGTATCGCCGGCATCGGCGTGGGCGGCAAGGGCTCCAGCGACATCGACCAGTGCGGCAACGCCGGCGATGTGGTCGCCATTTGTGACATCGACGAGGGCCACCTTGAGTCCAAGGCCAAGAAATTCCCCAAGGCCAAGAAGTTCTTCGACTTCCGCAAGATGCTCGAGGAAATGAACAAAAGCATCGACGCCGTGACCGTCTCCACGCCCGACCACACCCATGCCGTGGCCACCGCCATGGCCATGCGGATGGGCAAGCACGCCTATGTGCAGAAGCCCCTCACCCACACGGTGAAGGAGGCCCGCGTGCTGCGTGAACTGGCCCGCGAGAAGAAGCTTTGCACCCAAATGGGCAACCAGGGAACCGCTGAAAACGGCCTGCGCACCGCCGTGGAACTTGTCCGCGCAGGCGTCATCGGCCAGGTGCGCGAGGTGCATGTGTGGACCAACCGGCCCGTGTGGCCGCAAAGCCCAACCATTAAGGCCCGCTTCGCCGAGACGCCCGCCGTGCCCGCCTCGGTTCATTGGGACGAGTTCATCGGGCCCAGCCCGACGCGCGCCTACCATCCCGGCTACCACCCGTTCAAGTGGCGCGGCTGGTGGGACTTCGGCACCGGCGCCCTGGGCGACATGGCGTGCCATACCGCCAACATGGCCTTCATGGCCCTCAAGCTCGGCCATCCCACGAGCGTGGTCGCCGAGAACGAGGAGCTGAACCCCGAGACCTACCCCGCCTGGGCGCATGTCACCACCGAGTTCCCCGCCCGCGACGCCATGGGTCCCGTCACCTTCCATTGGTATGAGGGCCGCCGCAACGGCAAGCTTGTCCACCCGCCCGAGGAACTCCAGAAGAAGGTCCTCAAGGCCGGCGAGAAGCTCGTCAACAGCGGCTCGATCCTGGTGGGCGACAAGGGCATCATCCATTCGCCCAACGACTACGGCGCCGCCTTCCGCCTCTCCAACCCGGACGGCAGCCCGCTGGAAACCCCCAAGGTCGATGCCGTCCTGCCCCGCAACGGCAAGGGCGACCAGGGCCAGAAGGACGAATGGATCCGCGCCATCAAGGAGAACAAGCCCGAGCTGGCCCTGTCGAACTTCGACTACGCCGGCATGCTCACCGAGGCCATTCTCCTGGGCAATGTCGCCATGCGCGCCGGCAAGAAGCTCATGTGGGATGGCCCCGGCCTGAAGTTCACCAACGCTCCCGAGTCCAACGCCTTCCTGCACTTCGAGTACCGCAAGGGCTGGACGCTCTGACATGCGCGCCCCGGCCGGTTGAACCCGCAGGCCCGATCCTCCCGAGGGTCGGGCCTTTTCCTTCCCTTTCGACGCCTTTCGGAGTTTCCGCTCCATGAACCGCCTGCTTCGCTCCGCCGCCCTTCTGTTGCTTGCCGCCACCCTTCGCGCCGACGGTCCCGGCGATAACAATCCGGTCAAGGTGCGCCCCGTGCCTCCCCCGGGCATCGCCGTTCCCGAGGACACGCGCAAGGAACTCGCCGCCGAGCTGAAGAACCTTGCCGACGACATCTCGAGGGTGCGCGCGGCGCAAGCCGGCAAGCCGGCGCTCCGCCACCTGCCCGATGTGCAGGTGTTCCACGAGGCGGTGAGGACCGCCCTTGAACACGGCGAGTTCTTCGACGCCAAGGAATTCGCGCAGGCGAAAAAACTGATGGCGATGGGCCGCGAGCGCGCCGGGCATCTGGCGCAGGGCAAGACGCCGTGGCTGGCCGCCCCGGGTCTGGTGCCCCGTGGCTATGCCAGCGCCATCGACGGCTCCATCCAGCCCTACGGCCTGGTGGTGCCCGCCGGTTTCGTGCCAGGCGGCGCCCACCGCTACCGGCTCGACCTCTGGTGCCACGGCCGCGGCGAGAAGCTGTCGGAGGTGTCGTTCCTCAACCAGGTGGCCAACAGCCCCGGCCAGTTCACGCCGCCGGGGGCCATCGTGCTGCACCTGTACGGCCGGTACTGCAACGCCAACAAGTTCGCCGGCGAGGTGGACGCCTTCGAGGCCATGGCGGATCTCAGGAAGGACTATCCGGTCGACGACAACCGCGTGGTGATCCGGGGCTTCAGCATGGGAGGCGCGGCGTGCTGGCAATTCGCCGTGCATTACCCCGGCTTCTGGTGCGCCGCGGCGCCCGGCGCCGGGTTCGCGGAAACCCCCGAGTTCCTCAAGGTTTTCCAGAAGGAGGAGATCAAGCCCAACGCCTGGGAGCGCAAGCTGCTCGGCTGGTATGACTGCACCGACTGGGCCGCCAACCTCGCGATGCTGCCCACCGTGGCCTACTCGGGCGAGAACGACAGCCAGAAGCAGGCCGCCGACATCATGGAAAAGGCCGCCGCGGCGAACGGGCTGAGGCTCACCCACATCATCGGCCCCAAGACCGGCCACAGCTACCATCCCGCCGCCAAGGCCGAGGTGAACGCCCGCATCGACGCCATCGTCGCCTGGGGCCGCGAAAAGGCCCCCGCCATGGTGCGCTTCACCACCAGGACGCTCCGCTACGCCGATTGCCGGTGGGTGCGCGTCACCGGCCTCAAGACCCACTGGGAGCCCGGCCATGTGCTGGCCAGCTACGAGTCGGACCAGCCGCTCATGGAGGTCGATTGCCGCGGCATCACCGGGCTGGAGTTCCGCTTCGCGCCCGGCGAGGCGCCCGTGTCGTTGTGCGCGCGCACCGTGACCGTCCGCTTCCGCGAGGGCGAGGTGAAAACCCAGGTCGAGGTGCCCGGCGCCATGACCGACCGCTCCTGGACCGCCTCCTTCCACAAGAACGCCGAGGGCCACTGGCACCCGGGAGAGCCCAAGGGCGACTCGCCGCGCAAGAAGCCGGGCCTGCAGGGCCCGATCGACGACGCCTTCTGCTCGTCGTTCATCGTCGTGCGTCCCACCGGCAAGGCGGCCCACCCCAAGGTTCAGGAATGGGTCGACGCCGAACTGGCCCGATTCCTCAAGGAATGGCGGCGGCAGTTCCGCGGCAACGCGCGCGTGGTGGATGACGCCAACCTTACCGACGCCGACATCGCCAGCCACAACCTCGTCGTGTGGGGCGACCCCGCGGGCAACTCCGTATTGGCCCGGGTCAAGGACAAGCTCGGGTTCGAATGGAGCAAGGAAACGCTGGCGCTATCCGGAAAGCCGCTTCCCGCGGCGGGTCATGTGCCCGCGCTCGTCAGGCCCAATCCGCTCAACCCCGGCAAGTACATCGTGGTGAACTCCGGCCCCACCTACCGCGAGTACGACTACCTCAACAACGCCCGGCAGATCCCACGCCTGCCCGACTGGGCGGTGATCGACATCTCGGTGGCCCCCGACGCCCGCAGGCCGGGAGGCATCGCCGCAGCCGGCTTCTATGACGAACGCTGGAACATGCCCAAGGGGGAATAACCCGATGAGGCTCGTCGGCGGGGCTTTCGTCCATTCCTCGGCGATCCTGACCGGGCGGGTGGTGCTCGGCCAGGGGGCGAGCCTGTGGCCCCATGTGGTGATCCGCGGCGACTTGGCTGAGATTCGCATTGGCGCCCGGACCAACCTCCAGGACGGCGTGATCGTCCACACCGACTTCGGCGTCGACCAGCACATCGGCGACGATGTCGCCGTCGGCCACCGCGCCACCTTGCATGGCACCCGCATCGGCCGCGGGTGCCTCATCGGCATGGGCGCGATCCTGCTCTCGGGCTCGGAGATCGGCGAGGACAGCGTCGTCGCCGCGGGCAGCCTTGTCACCGAGGGGAAGAAGTTTCCTCCCCGGTCGCTCATCATGGGGAGTCCGGCGCGGGTGGCGCGGGAGGTCTCCGAGGAGCAGCTTGAGCGTGTCCGGATGATCTGCCGCCGCTACCATGACCTTGCGGCCGATTATGCCGCCGGGAAGTTCCCTCTGCTGGTATCCATGGACAATCAGGAGCAACGATCATGATCAGGATGACAATGGGAGCGGCGGCCATGATGCTGCTGGCCGCGCTGACCGTTCGCGCCGACGACTCCAGGTCGCGGTGGAAGGGACAGTGGACGAGCGATTCCACCGGCCATAAGGGACCCCTCAAGGCCACCGTTGTGCAGGAGGGCCCCGACTCCTACAAGGCGCGCTTCGCGGGCCGCTTCGCCGGGGTTGTGCCGTTCATGTACACCAGCAAGATGCAGGTCACCGGCGTGGAGAACGGCCGGGTTCACCTCGCGGCCGACCGCAAGCTGCCGATGTTCGGGCAGTTCAGCACCCGCGCCGTGATCGACGGCGACAGGTTCGACGCCACCTTCAAGGCCAAGAACGACCAGGGCAGCTTCCGCATGGAGCGCCGCTGACCCCAAGGTGTGATTCAGGAGCCCGTCATGACCATCGGTACCTTCGGCAGGCTGGCGATCATGGCGGGCGCCGCGCTCGCGGCCGCCCCGCTGGCGCGCGGCGAGAACTGGCCGGCGTTCCGCGGGCCCGCGGGGCAGGGAATCTCGGGGGAGAAAAACCTCCCCCTCAAGTGGGACAAGAACCAGAACCTGCTCTGGTCGACCGCCATCGACGGGGTCTCGTGGTCGACCCCCATCGTCTGGGGAGACCGCGTCTTCCTCACCACGGCGACCGACGAGGGCAAGTCGTGCCGGATGCTGGCGCTCGACGCGGCTTCCGGAAAAATCGTCTGGGACCGCGAAGTCTTCAAACAGGTTCCCCGCAAGAAGGAGACCCGCAACAGCTACGCCACCCCCACGCCCGTCACCGATGGCAAGCGTGTCTACGCGGTCTTCAGCGACGGCGGCTTCGCCGCCCTCGATTTCTCCGGCAAGGTCGCCTGGACCAACCGCGACTATCCCTTCTACAGCCAGCACGGCCTGGGCGCCTCTCCCGTCCTGGCCGGCGGACTGCTCATCATGACGATGGACGCCAGCAGCGAGGGCGATGACAAGCTCATCGGCTGGCAGAAGCCATGGGACAAGTCGTTCGTGGTGGCGCTCGACGCCGAGACCGGCAAGCAGCGCTGGAAAACCATGCGCGGCATCACCCGCATTTCCCACGGCACGCCCACCCTGTGGAACGGCGCCGACGGAAAGCCCCAACTGGTGACCGAGGCGGGCGATGTGGTGCAGGGCTTCGATGTCGCCACGGGAACCAAATTGTGGACCAGCGCCGTCGCCGGCGAGGGCAAGGTTCCCTCCACCGTTGTTGGCGACGGCCTCGTGTTCACCGCCGGGGGCTACCGCGGCCGCGATAGCGTCAAGGCGTTCCGGCTGGGAGGCTCGGGCGACCTGGCCGAGACGGCGCTGGCATGGGAACAGAAGAAGGTCAATCCCAAGGTGCCTTCCCTGCTGTTCATCAAGCCCTGGCTGTTCGCCATCCAGGACAACGGCATGGCCAGTTGCCAGAAGGCCGACACCGGCGAGGTGGTCTGGCAGGAACGGGTCGGGGGCGGCTTTTCGGCCTCGCCCGTGGCGGCGGAGGGGCGCGTCTACCTGCTCGACAACAACGGCGACACCACGGTCATCGAGGCGGGCCCCGCCTTCAAGGTGCTCGCCAGGAACCCTCTTGGCGAACCCACCCAGGCCTCGATGGCCGTTTCCGACGGCCGCCTTTTCATCCGCACCGAGAAGAACCTCCACTGCGTCGGCGCCAAGCGCTGACCGAGAAGTCGGCGCAATCAGGTTAAATCCGCGTACAATTCAACGATTGGTCCCGGGGGGCTCGCCGATGCCAAGTGTCTCGATCGAGGAAGCTTCAGGCAACCTTCATGGCCTCATCGAAAGTCTTTCTCCCGGTGAGGAATTGGTCATCACGGAACGACAGGAACCTGTCGCCAAGCTGATTTCGACCCGTGGCGCCTCGCAACGACCCGTTCCCAAATTGGGCACACAGCGCGGTTGCGTGCTTTCCATGGAACGCTTCGATGATCCCCTTGAGGATTTTGCGGAGCACCAGGGTTGAGATATTTGCTTGACACACACACACGCTGATCTGGAGCCAGGAAGATCCATCACGGCTTCCCAGCCAGGTGATATCCGCACTTTCCGACCCGTTGAACGACCGGATTGTGAGCGTGGTCTCGATATGGGAAATCGGCATCAAGGTGGCCTTGGGCAAATTGCCACTGGCTAAATCCTTTCGCTCATGGATTGACACGGCCCTTGCGGACATGGCTTGTTCCGTCCTGCCGATCAAATTGGATCATGTCGACAAGTTGGGATCCTTGCCGTTCCATCACCGCGATCCCTTCGACAGGATGCTGATTTCCCAGGCATAGGCGGAAAACATCCCCTTGATTGGCTCCGATGCCCAATTTGATTCCTATGGCGTCAAACGCCAATGGGATGAATGACAAAAACGAATTTTCAAGAGATCGAAGTGCGGATTGTGATGCCAGGATCCTCGTCACCTCGGCGCGGGATACTTGGGCTGCCGGCCGGCCAGCACCTCGACCACATCCCTTACCACCCAGCTCATGTTCTCGATCGCGGTGCGGGTGCGCGCGGCCATGTGCGGAGTCAGCAGCACATTGTCGAGGCCGAGCAGCGGGTAATCCGCCTTGGGCGGTTCGGGATCAAACACATCGATCGCGGCGCCGGCGATCCTGTTGTGGCGGATGGCGTCGGCCAGCGCGTCGTCGTCGAGCACTTCGCCCCGGCTTGTGTTGATCAGGATCGCCGTTGGCTTCATGAGCGACAGCAGTGGGGCGCCGACCAGGTTCTCGTTGCCGGCCTTCATGTCCACATGCAGCGAGACGATGTCCGCCGTTGAGAACAGCGTGTCCTTGTCGACCGACTCGGCGGGGAAATCGAGGCGCGCCCGCACATCGACCAGGTCGTTGTAAATGACCCGCATTCCGAAACCGTTGGCCGCGATCCTGCCGACCCGCCTTCCGACCCGTCCCATGCCGAGGATGCCGATGGTCAGTTCGTTCAACTGCGAGCCGCGCTGGGTGTCGCGGATGCGCTTGAACTCCTTGGGATCGTACGCGCGGTCCTTGAAGAAGGCCCAGGGGCGCAGCAACTGAAGGGCGTACCCGATGACGAAGTCACCGACGGCCAGCGTGTTCGCGTCGGGCGTGAAGACCACCTCGACGCCGCGGGCGCGGCAGGCCGGCACATCGATATTCTCAAGGCCCACGCCGCCCCTGGCGACCACCTTCAGCATGGGGCAGCGCGCCAGCAGTTCGGGGTTCACCCGGGTGTAGGTGCGGACCACAAGCGCCGCCGCCTCGGGCAGGGCTGCGTCGAACGCGGATGAGCCGGGGCCGGCCTCGATGACCCTGGCGCGTTCCTTGAGCCATGCCAGGGGAGCCGGGTCGGAACCTTCGGTAACGATGATGGTCGGGAGATTGCGCATGAGGGTCGTTATAGCGCAACGAGGGCGCCCGGTCAGTGCCTCGGGCCGCCCGGCTTGCGGACGGCCTGGGCCGTCCATGGGTCTTCCGGCCACGGGTGGCGTGGATAGCGGCCGCGCAGTTCCTTACGCACGACCTGGTAGGTGGTGTTCCAGAAGCTTTCAAGGTCGTCGGTGACTTGCTGCGGGCGAAAGTTCGGCGCCAGCAGGTGCAGCAGCACCCGCACCCGGCCGCCCGCGATGCGTGGCGTTTCCTTCCAGCCGAACAGTTCCTGGATCCGCGCCGCCAGCACCGGCGGCCTGCCGGGTTCATAGGCTAGCGCCGCCATGCCCCCCGAGGGCAGGGTGAGGCGCGCCGGCGCCAACGCGTCGAGGTCGCGGCGCTGCTTGTGGTCGAGGGTTTCCAGCAGGGCCGTGTGCCAGTCCTTGCCCCGCACGGCGGCCAGGGACCGTTCGTCCCGGCAAAGCCCGGCCAAAAAATCAGGCCAAAACGAATCGTCGATAGGGGGAACCGTGCCGGGCATGGCGATGGCGAGCCATTTCCACCGTGCCAGGAGCTGCCGCGCGGGCGTGCCCTCCGCCGGAAGGAGCGAATCGAGCCGGGCCCGCGCCGCCCCGGCCAGGATGGCGGCGGAACCGTCGTCGAGCGGCACCGGCGCCTCCCGCTCGTCAATGACCAGTCCGCCGAAGCTGGTCCGTCGCCTGCCGACGATCCGCTCCGTCCGCTCATCGAACTCAACGGCGGTTTCCACCTTCAGCCGGGCGGGGTCGAGGTCCTCGGGGACGATGCCCGAGGCCATGCGCACGACCGCCTCACCCGGCTGGTCATCGACATCGAGGCAGAGGAACAGGTCATGCTCGCTGACCGCCGACGCCGGGCCGAGCCTCACGGGCCTGCCTCCCGCCATCATCGCCTTGCCAGGATCCTTGTCACGGCGGCGCGCCAGCCTGTCGGGGAAGGCGGCCATCAGGGCCCCGGCGAAGGCCCGGCGGGAGTCGGGGGCCCCGGGGCCGGGAGACACCTGCCTTTCGAGGTCGGAGGCGATTTGGGCCAGCCTGCGGTCGCGCGGCGGGCCCGACTCGGGCAGCCATTCGTCCAGGCGGTGCAGCAGGTCGCAATCGACGGCATGGTCGGGGCGTTCCGTCCTTTGGGGTTCACCCTCCGAAAGCAGCGCCGCGGCGCGCGCCGCCAGCCTGGGAATTCCCCGGCGGGCCCCCTCGGCCAGGAGCACTCCCGCGCGCGGAGGCAAAGGCAACCGGCCCAGCAGGTCGCCCAGGGCGGTGAGCCGGCCTTCCCGGATGGCGCCCAGCGCCTCCAGGGTGGAAAGCGCCCGGGCCCTGGATGCCGCGGGCGGGGAGTCGAGCCACTCGAACCGGTCTAGTTCGCCCAAGGCGGCCAGTTGCAGCAGCGCCGCCGACGGATCGACGCGCAGGATCTCGGCGAGGTCGTGTTCGGGCCGCCTCGAATCGTCGTGCTCCGAAAAGAGCCTCAGGCATGTGCCCGGCGCCTCGCGGCCGGCGCGGCCGGCCCGCTGGGCCAGCGACGCGCGGCAGACGGGACGCACCACGAGGCGGTCGAGGCCCGTGGCCGGGTCGTGGGCCAGTTGCCTCGCCAGGCCGGAATCAACCACGGCTCGAACCCCCGGCACCGTGACCGAGCTTTCAGCCACATTCGTCGACAGGATGACACGCCTCGCGCCGGCCCGGGGAGCCAAGACCTCGTCCTGCTCCTCTGGCGAGAGGTCGCCGTGCAGCGGCATGGTCGCCAGTCCGGGGCGCCTGGGCAGGCGTTCGGCCACTTGCCGGATCTCACGCCACCCGGGCAGGAAGACAAGGATGTCGCCGGCGGCCGAGTCGAGGACGCGGGTGACGGCCCGGGCGACTCCCGCGGGCCAGTCGGGCCCTTGGGGCACTGGCTCATGCCCTATTGAGACGGGGAACAGCCGGCCGGGGCTGTCGAGCGTGGGGCATCCACCCAGGTAGGCGGAGACGCGGGCGGCATCCACGGTGGCCGACATCACCACCACGCGCAGGTCGGGCCTGAGGGTTTCGCGCACCACCCTGAGCAACCCGGCGATGAGGTCGGTTTCCACGCCCCGCTCATGGAACTCGTCGAGGATGACGCAGCCGATCCCTTCCAGCGCGGGATCGTCGCGCAGCAGGTTGAGGGCGATGCCGGGCGTCATGGCCACGAGGCGCGTGGAGGAGTTTGCCTGGCGGTCGAAGCGGACATGGTAGCCTACCTCCGATCCCAACCGGCATCCGCGCTCGAAGGCGATGCGCCGGGCCGCGGCGCGGGCGGCCAGCCTGCGGGGTTCCACGAGGAGGATCGCGCCAGCGGTGGAATCAAGCAGCGCGGAAGGCAGGCGGGTTGTCTTGCCGGCGCCCGTGCTCGCGCGCAGCACAAGGCACGGATGCCCGCGCAACGACGCCACCGCCCCCGGCAGCAGCGCGTCGATGGGCAGCTCTGGCAAGGCCATCGGCTCAGGCCCGCGGCTTTCCAAGGCGTTCCTGTTCCAGGCAAGCGGCCAGGAAATGGACCGGGTCGCCCTGGAGGCGCGCCGCCCGGATCATCGGCCGGAAATCGCCGACCTTCTGGCAACGCTCGCGCAGCGATTGCGGAGACTGGCAGGTCACCGCCGCCTCCAGCGCCTCCGCCTCGCGTCCGATCGTCTCGAGCAGGCGGTGGAGCACCTCGGAGGGGTAGGTGTTGCCTTCCTCCGCGCCGGCTCGCGCCGCCTCGCGGAAGTGGTTGATGTGCGACTCGGCGTCCCGCCCCGCGATCGCCTCGAGGTAGTGCCTCCAGCCGACAAAGAACGGGTCGAACGGTGTCTCGCCCCGGGGCGCGAAACGGCCCTTGAGGCGGGATCCGTAATCGCACAGCTCGCAGGCGAGGTCGAGTTCCGGACACGGCCCCATGCCCCCGGCCAACTGCACGGTCGACTGCAGGTGGGAAAGGTCGATGTGATAGACATCCTCGGCCGTGAGGTCGGGGTTGGCTTCAAGCAGGGCCGGCAGGCGCCCGGGAGCCATCGGCGCGGTTTCCTCCGCCGTCGGTTCCCTGCCTTGCTGGCGGGCCAGGTCGGCCGTCAACCGCCCCGTCAGCTCATGGTGGAGCGCCCGCGTGAGTTGCCTGATGCATGCCTTGCGGTCGTCTGGATGCGACGGGATTTCCCCCTGGCTGAGCGCCGTGATCGCATTGCAGAGGCCGTAGCGGGCCAGGATCCATCCGTAGCCTTCCACCGGCATGAGTCCCTCGTAAAACGCCAGGCGGATCGGGGTGTCCCAGTCGCCATCGTCGTCGGCCTTGAACTGGACCAGAGCGTTGCGGATCGGTTGCGCGTCGCCCAGCAGCTTGTAGAAGGGCCAAGCCTGGTCAAGCAGTCCTTGTTCGAGGGCCTTGCCCCCCACCAAATGAGCCGACTCCCGGATGGCTTGCTCGTACTGTTCCTGCTGCGCCGGGGTGAGGTCGGTTGATCCGGCGGTGGGCGTGGGGCAGGCTCCCATTGCCGTCCTCGCCCGCATGAGCCGGGCGTAAAACCAGCCCCAGAAATCTCCCTTGTCCATCAGGACGGATTCGAGGCGGTCAAGCGCCGAGGCGGTGCCGCCTTGGGCGAGGGCCTGCTCCAGCAACCCGCAGGCTTCGGTATCGCTCATGGTGGGTGTCTCCCGGGTGGTGGTCGGATTCGTGAAGATTGGGAAATAAAAGCATGAATAATTGTTGAATTTTTTCTTGCCCTTTCATCAGGGAGCGGTATTTTTACCGTTGCCCCGTCGAGGTTTCCCTGGTGGTTGGGCGACACCAGGGTGGCTGCCGACGGGGCATTTTCATTTCCGGGATCATATTTCCAGTCCGTCGAGGCCCAATTCGGGCGATGTCACCAGCTTGTCTTCCAGCTGGCTCAGTACATTTTGAACCGCTGTCATCCTTTCAGGCCTCTGGTTGGCGTCGATGCTCAGGCAGGAGCCGATCAGCGCGGATAGCGGCTCGGGCAATCCCTTGATTAGCTCCTGAACCGGCTTGTAATACTTCAGCCAGGTCACCTGCTTGATCATTTCGCCGCCATCGTTCACCCAGGGCATGAGGGTCTTGCCCGTCAGCGTCGTGTACATGGTGGCGCCGAAGTTGTAGATGTCGGTCCGCTCGTTGATGATCTTGCCCTTGGCGGTTTCAGGCGCCAGGTATTGCGGGGTTCCCTGGATGCGCATCGCTCCCTCGCCCCGCACCTGCGCCAGGCCGAAGTCGATCACCTTGAGCGCGCCACCGGCCCCCACCATCACATTTCCCGGCTTGAGGTCGGCGTGGAAAATGTCCTTCTTGTGCATGTGAACCATGCCGTCGGCGATCATGCGGAAAGCCTGCACCTTCTGCGGTAGGCTCAAGCGCACCTGGTCCATCGGCTTGCCGTTGACGAACTCCATCAGCAGGTGGACCTTAATGACTTTTCCGAAGAACCAGGCCCGGAGTTCCTCGTAAGCCAGCACCTTGAGCAGGTGGGGATGGTTGAGCCTCTGGCCGATCTCGAATTCGTGCTTGGCCTGGACGAGGAACTTCTTGTCCTCCTCTTCGGTGATCGGGACCACCTTCAGGGCGTAGGCCTTGGCGTCCTCCATCCGGCGGATCTGCAGGACCGAGCTGTTGGCCCCGTTTCCAAGCGGGCCGGTGACGGAGAACTTACCGATTTTCATGTCGCGGGATTCCCAAGGCAAGGGGGGCGCCCAGGTGGCGCTTATATCAAGACTTAAGGATACGGGCATCTTCACCACTTGGGTATTGCATTCGGCCCTTCAGGCTGGAAGGCTGGAATGTCGGAATGACACTCTTGCCCGGGGAGCATTACCACCATGGCCCATCGCGCATTCGCCGGCCTCGCCGTCCTTGCCGTATTGTTCGTGTCCCTTCCCGCATCACGCTTGCCGGCCCAGGGGGGCAAGCGCTCGTTCTAGGCCGTTGTGGATCAGCATTTTAAGGGCTGGGACGCCAACAACGACGGGGCCCTGAGCCATGCCGAGGTGGAAACCCTCGTCGCTTCCCACAAGGTGAAGGGTGACGAGGCCGCCGCCGTCGCCAGCATCCATGTCTGGTTCCGGAACCACGCCGGCCACGCGCCCCTCACCCCCGATTTCTTCAAGAACACCAAGGACGGCAAGGAGGAACGGCGCGATGTCGCGCAGAAGTCGAACCACCTCCAGTCCGATTTCAACTCCTTCAGCAAGCACCTGGCCACGGTTCCCCGGCAGGTGTTCACCTCCAGTCCGCCCTCCATCGATGGCATGTCGCAGGGGCAACTCGGCGATTGCTACTTCGTTTCGACGGTCGGCGCCTTCTGCCACCGGGACCCGGCCGCCATCAAGCGCCTGGCCAAGGTGGGCGGCGACGGCTCGACCGAGGTCGATTTCGGCGACGGCCGGCACACCAAGGTCGCCCCGCTCACCGACTCCCTCATCTGCCTGGGAAGCTCGGCGCACGGCCAGGGGTTGTGGCTCAATGTGCTCGAGGAAGGTTTCGGCAAGGTGAAGGGGGCCAAGAAGGGCGCCGCGACCGATTCAGGTTCCAAGGCGGCGGTGGACAAGATCTCCAAGGGCGGTGACCCGGGCGCCGTGATCGCGATGCTCACCGGCAAGAAGGCCGACTACCTGCCTGTTCGCAAGACACCCCCGGAAAAACTCCATGAAGCCATGCTGCGCGCCTCGGCGGCGCGCAAGCTCATTTCCGCGGGCACCGACGCCGCTTCCAAGCATCCGCTTCCCCCGGGCATCCCCGGCGACCATGCCTATGCCGTTCTCGCCGTGAAGGGCAACCAGCTCACCATCTGGAACCCTTGGGGAAACCATTTCGAGCCCAAGGGCGGCCCGCCCGGACTGCAGCACGGCTACAAGGTGGACAAGGGAATCTTCACGATGCCCTTTTCAGACTTTGAAAAGGTCTTTTCAGATGTGCATGTCGAGACCGACATGCACCACGGCAAACGCTGAAGTCCCCGGGCGGTCAGTCGGGTATGTACCGGACGGCGTGGCTGGCCGACTTGTGGTACCACTCCCCGGAGCGGTAGGGCCTCAGCCTCACCCCCACGGGGATGGGCTTGCCGGCGTCATCCTTCTCTCCCTCGCCGTGGCTGTCGAGCACCAGGTGGACGGGCTTTCCCGCCGCGTCGGCGCCGATGTCCCCCGCCCAGAGCACCACATGGCTGATGCTTCCCGACTTGTTCCGCACATAC
The DNA here is from genome assembly GCA_016873225.1 of Planctomycetota bacterium. GTDB lineage: Bacteria > Planctomycetota > Planctomycetia > Gemmatales > Gemmataceae > REEB421. Next base: position 13,553 of record VGXS01000038.1, read on the forward strand.
AGGAGATCGCCCGTGCGGAGGGCGGCGGCCCTTTCCTCGAGCGAACCCGGCAGCGTGATCCGCGCCGCGGGCAAACGGCCGTTTCCCTGGCGGGCCTCCCTCATTTCCGCCTGCTTGTGGACATCGCCGTCGAGCAGGATGCCGGCGGCCTGGTCGTAGGTGAAGGCGGTGAGGTTGCTGCAATCCACTCCGGGTCCGTTGCGGCCGACGGCGGTTTCCTTCCAGGGCCAACCCTGGGGCGGGTTCCAGTCGGGCACATGGTGGTGCTGGTAACCGTGCCCGATCAAACGCGCGGCGGTGGCGATGATCCTCTCCCGCTTGAAGGAGGCGTTCCAGCGGGGCCACTCTGCGGGCTCGGGGTAGGTCCGGCGCTGCGGGCCCCAGGCGCCGAATTTCGTCCTCGCCGCGTTGGAATACCATTCGTGGAACGGTATTTCGGCCGTCAGCTTGGGGTCGCCCCGCGGGGTTTTCTGCAGATCGCCGATCAGGCTTTCCAGCGGATGGGTGTATTTCAGCGAGTAAGGCGATTGGTAACCCTCGGCGGCGACGGCTGAAAGGCTGGCCAAGGCCGTGGCGAGAAGGGCCGCTGACGCGATCCTCCCGGATTATCCGAAATCCACCAGGTCCCCCGCGGCGAAGGTTGGCCCGTCGACGCACACGCGGCGGTAATCCCACCCGGCGGGTGAACCCGGGTCGCGCACCTTCACGACGCATGAGTAGCAGATGCCCAGGCCGCAGGCCATGGGCGTTTCCAGCGACAGGTGGCATGGCAGTCCGAGCGTGGCGCATTGGCGCGCCAAGGCCTTGAGCATCGGTTCCGGCCCGCATCCGAACACATGGTCGGGACGGGGCAGCGCGGCCAGGACATCGGTCACCCGCCCGCGGGTGCCGGCGCTGCCGTCGTCGGTGGCCAGGTGCACCGTGGCGCCGGCCTCGCGAAAGGCGTCCACGCCGGCATGCAAGGAGGCGGTCCGGGCGCCATAAACAAGATCGACGGCATCCACCCTGCGGCGGGCCCGGTCTCCAGCGAATCCCATGGTTCCCAAGAGCTCGCGGGTATGCGCCAAAAACGGCGTCTGACCGATGCCTCCAGCCACCAGGGCCACCCGCCTCGCTCCGTCGGCCGGCTCGGGAAAGCGTTGTCCGAGCGGCCCCCACGCCTCGAGCGGGTCACCCGGCCTCAGGCGCGCCAGCATGCCGGTCGCCTTGCCCACCACCAGGTGGACGAACGAGATGCCGCGGCCACCCGGAAGCGTGTCGCACAAGGCGAAAGGCCGGCCCAGAAGCGGATCGGTCTGCCCCGGCAGGCGGACCATGATGAATTGGCCGGGGCGGGTTCGCAGCGCCAGTTCCGGAGCGTCGATGTCCACCTTCCAGGTGCGCTCAGCGAGCGGGGTGTTGGCCAGGACGGTGGCGGAGCAGGTGACGGGCCGGCAGGGATGGGTCATTCCTCTTCTTCCCGGCGCTTTGTCGATTTTTTCCAGCCGGGCTTGCGTCCGGGCCTGGTTCCGGGGCGGTAGCCCGAAGGGATGGATTCGCCCTTCTCGAAGCGCAGCGAACCCGGCCTTGGCGGGCGGGGGCCATCGTCGCGCCTGTCGGCCCTCAGGGGCCCCCTGGGGGTTTGGCCGGGCCGCGGGCCGCGCGGCGGACGGGCGCCGGGTCCGGGCCTATCGCCGCGAGGCGGCCTGTCGCCCTGTCCTGGCCGTTCGCCCCTGTGAGGAGGCCTATCGCCGCGAGGCGGCCTGTCGCCCTGTCCTGGCCGTTCGCCCCTGTGAGGAGGCCTATCGCCGCGGTTTTCCCGGGGCGGGCGAGGCGCGCCGGCCAGCCTTGGGTCGGGCTTGCCCGGGCGCTTGGGCGGCATTCCCTTGCGGCCTGTGCGCGGAATGGGCGGTTTCCGGGCTGGCTCCGGCGCCGGTGATTCCCCCGCCGTCTCCTCGTTCGGTTCCTCGGCCGCCATCTCGTCACCCTCCAGAAGGCGTTGCCGCCGGCGTTCCGCCTGCGCGCACATCTTCTTGAGCCAGAGCTCTTCCTCGCGGGAAACCCGCCTTGCCTTGCCCGCGGGCAACCGGTCGAGCCTGAGCGGCCCGATCGCGATCCGCAGGATCCGCATCACCTTGTGGCCCAACTGGGCCAGCATGCGCCTGATCTCGCGGTTCTTGCCTTCCGACAGCACGATCTCGAGCCAGGCGCTCTGCCCCTGCGACTTCAGCCGCCTCACCCGCTTGGCCTTGACGGGTCCGTCACTCAGCCAGACCCCTTCCAGCAGCCGGTCGATGTCCTTGCGGTCGGGGCTGCCCGCGACCTGGACGCGGTAGGTTTTCTCGATGCCGTAGCGCGGATGGGTGAGCCTCAGGGCCATCGGGCCGTCGTTGGTCAGCAGCAGGAGTCCCTCGCTGTCCTCGTCGAGCCTGCCGACCGTGTAGACGCGCTGGTCGACATGGGGAATCAGGTCGGTCGCCAGCGGTCGTCCGGACGGGTCGTGGTTGGTGCAAAGCACGCCGCGCGGCTTGTGGACGGCCCAGTAGACCAGCTTTTCGGGCTCGACCGCCTTGCCGTCCACCGCCAGCCGGTCGCCTTCCTCCACCCGCCGGCCGGGTTCGGTCACGCGCTGGCCGTTGATCGAAACGCGGCCTGCCAGAATGAGGTCGTCGCAATGCCGCCGGGAGCCGGCTCCCGCGGCGGCCAGCGCCTTGTTCAGGCGGTCTCCGGGGATCATCCGCCCACCGCCTTGCGGAACTCGTCGAACTGGCGGGCCAGTTCCTCCACGCGCGCCTCCAGCGCCTCCACTCGCGCCAACAGGCCCGGGTCGGCGGCGCGGGGGGCTTGTTCAATGGCGGGGGGGCTTCCCGAGCCCGCCTTCAGCGCCTCCAGCTCGGCGGGCAGATGGAAACCATGCATCACCCGGGCGCCCCGGCGTCCCTCCGGTTCCAGCCACACCACCAGGGCCCGACGCGCCAGTTCCTTGAGCGCGTTGCCCAGCGTGTCGCCATCCGGAAGCGTGTCGAGCCTGGCCACGCGGGTGCGAAGCTCGCCTTCGGTTTGGGGCCCGCGCAGTAGCAACTCGCACAGGATGCCAAGCTCGATCCGGCCCACGGTCCAGGCCTCGTAGGCATGGTGCCTCCAGCGGTCGACCCGGCCACCCGAAACCCGGCTGGCCAGCCCCCTTTTCTGCAGCGGCGCGATCGCGTTCTCGACATCCTCCTCCTCGAGATCCATCACCGGATCCCGGTTGGATTTCTGGTTGCACCCCGTCGTCAGGGCGTTCAGGCTGAGAGGGTAGGTGTCGGGAGTGGTTTTGCTTTTCTCGATCAGCACGCCAAGAATGCGTCGCTGAAGGGGTTCGAGCGGATCCCATCCCGGCAGGCTTTCGGCTGAGTCGTTCATCCAGACAGCTTAGCTGACGCCCGGGCCGCGAGGAACACCGTTGGAGGCGAGGCTATGCGTGGCGTGATGGCTTGGGTGCTGGCCTTGGCGGTTGGGGGCTTCGCGTGGGGGCAACCGGCCGTCGATGTGATCGTGCTCAAGTCCGGCGAGGAAATCCGCGGGGTGCGCTGGGGTCCCGCGGGGCCGCGGGCCGTCTGGTATGTCTGTCGGGCCTCATGGCTTCGCTCGGACCAGCCCGCCTTGGGAGAAAGGCTGGCGAAGGAGCAGTCGGAGCGGGAGAAGCAGGGACGCGCCCAGATTGTCGGGCGACTGAAGGCATGGAAGGCCTCCCTGGCCGGTGCCAACGATCTCGCGCCGATCGCCGATGAGCTCATCGAACGCTACTCGGCCGAGCCCGGGTCCTGCTCATTCGTGGCCACGGTCGTGGAAGCCGGCCAGGTGGCCCGCGTCGTGCCGGCGAGGGCCGGGCTGGCCAAGCTGGCGCTGGTGGCCTGGCGGGAAAACCTCGAAGGAGTGGAACGCCGGCCCGCCGCTGAAATCGCCGCGGCCCTCAAGGAGGGGGGCATTGCCTGGGAGAAGGAAACACCCGATTTGCTGGAACGGTTGCCCGGCTTGCCGATCCTGTCGGAGGCCGACTGGAAGGTGCGACTGGCGTTCCTCGACTATCAGTCGTCGTCGAGGCTGCACCTGCAGGGAACCGGAAACATCGTCGTTGAAACGCCCGCCCGGGGCGCCGCGCTGGCGGCGGGGCAGGTCGAGGCGCTCATGGCCCGGGTGGGAAAGTCGACCTTGGAAAAGGCGATTGGAGACCTGTTGGGTGAGGCGGCACCCCAGGCGAGGCGGCCCGAGGGGCCTGTTCCCTCCGAAGCGGTCGCGATCGCCCGCGCGAGGAAGGCGCCCGTCTTCCGCCTCAGCCGTGTGGACCCCGACCTTGCCGGTGGCAGGGTTCAGGTGACCGACCTCCTGGTTTCGCTGCGGGGCGCGGTTCCCGAGGTCATTTGGCAGGCGCGTTTCGAGGGGCAGGGCGCCAACGCCGACCCGGCCGTGGTGTTGAACCTGAGGAAGGACCCGCAGGTGGCGAAAATTGTCGCCGCCGCGGATGCCCTGGGTGCCGGTGGCGCGCTCGAGCAGGCCCTGCGCGCCGGTGCCGTCACCCTCGATTGCTGGGGCAAGGCGGAAGGAAGGTTCCAGGAGGTCGCGCGCGTCGCCACGCGCCGCCTCGACGGCGTGCCGCTTTCGTGGCTGGAGAGTCGCTAATCGGCAACTCATCTTTCGGCCCGGAGGATGTTCCGGCCTTCCGCCGGCCCGGGGATTCAGCGGAGAATCCTTCGCCGGTCCACGATCGTCACTTCCATGGGGCCCGTTCTCACCCACTCAGGAGGAAAGCGCGATGTTCAACTTGATGCCGGTTCTCGCCCTGGCGTTTTCGCAGGCCGTCGATCCGCGTCCGGGCGCCAAGCAGGTCGACCTGGCCATTTGCCTCGACACCTCCAACAGCATGGACGGGCTGATCGACTCGGCCAAGGTCAAGCTCTGGCGCGTCGTCAACGACCTTGCCAGGATCGATCCCGCCCCCAGCCTGCGGGTGGCCCTGTTCAGCTACGGCAACAACGCCAATGATCCGTCCAAGGGTTGGGTGCGCCAGGAGATCGGACTCACCCATGACATCGACGAGGTCTACCGCAAGCTGTTCGAGTTGCGAACCAACGGCGGCAACGAGTTTGTCGCCCGCGTTTGCCGCGACGCCCTTGTCGACCTCAAGTGGTCGGAACAAAAGGGGTCGCTCAAGATTGTGTTTGTCTGCGGCAACGAGCCAGCCGACCAGGACAAGGAGGTCGGCCTTCCCAGCGTCGTTAATCTGGCCAAGAAGAAGGATGTCGTGGTCAACACCATCTACTGCCAGTACGGCCGCCCCGACGAGGAGTCGGGCTGGAAGCTGTTCTCGGGCATGTGCGGCGGAAAGCACGCGGTGATCGACCAGAACAAGAAGCGCCCGGTGATCGACACCCCGTTCGACAAGGATATCCGCGACCTCTCCGGCCGCATCAACGACACCTATGTGCCGTTTGGCGCCGCCGGGCGCGCCGGCAAGGAGAACCAGGCCAAGCAGGACAACAACGCCCTCCAGGCGGCGCCCGGAGCGGCGCTCGACCGGGGCGGTTTCAAGGCCTCGGGCCTGTACTTCAACGAGTGGGACCTGATCGACAAACTCAAGGCCAACCCCAAGCTCGACCTCCGTTCCCTCAAGGCGGAGGACCTTCCGTCCGAGATGCGGGAGATGTCCGCCGAGCAGCGCGAGGCCCATGTGAGGAAAAAGATGGCCGAACGCGTCGAGATTCAGGGCAAGATGTCCGACCTGACGGCCAGGCGCGCGAAGTTCATCGAGGAGGCGGAGAAGAAACTGCCCGCCGACGCGGGCGAGAAGAGCTTTGACGAGGCGGTGCGGGCGATGCTCCGCGAGCAGGCCGCGGCCAAGGAAATGCGGATTCCCTGAGTGGAAGGGGGTTTGAAAGGGGCGCTCGGCTCCAACCCGGCGCCTGACGGCGCTCGGCTCCAACCCGGCGCCTGACGGCGCTCGTCTCTTACCCGGCGCCTGATGAAGCCAGTTACTCGCTGGCGGGGCGCGCGGGGCGGCCGCCCTTGTCTCCTCCCGGCCCTCCCTTGCCGCCGCCGGGGGGGCCCCCGGGTCCGCCCGGGCCCCCGAAGCGGGGCCGGAAGTTTTCCGCCGCCTTGACCTGTTCGGGGGTCAGGATCTTGGCCAGCTTTCCCTTCACCTCGTTCTTGAGATCGTCAAGCTGCTTTTCCTGCTCGGGGGTGAGCTTGAGTTCGCCACGCAGAGGAGGGGGAATCAGTTGGCCCAGCTCGAAACGGGGCGGGCCTCCCTTGCCATCCTTGCCATCTTTCTCGTCCTTCCCGCCCGGAGGCTGCGAGGAGGCGCTGGTGACCATGAAAACCGCGGCCACCACAAGGGCCGCCAAGCCGAATCCGAGACGATTCATGTCGGGTTCTCCCAAGAAACGCGGTCGACCTGTGCCGGTTTTCAAGCCCGGCTACACGCGACATCCTGACAGGATTTCCCGCCCGATTCATGAGTTTCGTCTCACCCCTTCCCGAAATGTCCCGGTCCTGGAATGAATCCGCCCGCCGGCGCTTCGAATACAATAAAATCTTGTGGGGTTCCCTTGGAGGGTTTGGACCATGGAAGCGATTCAGATGTTGAAGCACCGTCTGGCCCGCCTCCGCGCCGGCCGCATCGACATCCGCAAGGACGAGATGTTGCAGCGTCTTGTCGCGCGCATCCGCGCGTCGCACACGCTCGACGATCTCATCATTGACGGTTTTCCCGGCCTAGGCGAACTTCCGGTGGAGCGAGCCATCCTGTATTGGGAAGGAAAGGCCCAGCGCAGCGGCAGGAACCTGCTCAGGGAGGACGACCTCGCCACGGGCGACCTGGTGCTGATCCAAGGAATGCTTACCCAGCCCAACGCCGACATGCCTTGGGAGGATAGCTCGAGCCAGAAACTGGTTGGCCAAAGCTTCAAGGTTCTGGCCTTGCAGCTGCCATTTGCCCTGCTCGAACCTGCCAGCCGCTCGTTGACGAACGGGGAGTCTGTCAGCCTCGACCTGCGCCGCCTGGCGCTGATCAGGTGCCAGGAGGCGTTCTTCAATGCCCAGCGCGGGGCGGTGTCCCCCCCCGCCGCCCCTCCCGCTTCTCCCCCGCCCGAGACGGGCCTGCCCTTCTGAGGCGGCGGGTCGCCTTGTCCGCCGGGCCGATCATGCTATGCTGGTGAAATTGATTCGCATGCGAGGTGATTCGTCATGGGCCAGCAGTGCGCCATCTGCCACAAGAAACCCGTCGTGGGCAACACCTACACCAAGCGCGGCAAGGCGAAGTACCTTGGCGGCAACGGCGTCAAGGTGACGGGCAAGAACAAGCGCGTCTTCAATCCGAACCTCCAGCGCCTGCAGGTCATACTTGATGGTGCCGTCACCACCATCCGCGTGTGCGTCAAGTGCATTCGTTCGGGCCTCGTGGTTCGTCCGGTCAAGTGCAAGCCGTTCCAAGTCCAGTCGGCCTGACCACCATGAAGCTGACGGAAGAGCAGGTCCGCTGGGTCGCCCACTTGGCCCGGCTGGAATTGTCCGCCGCCGAGCTTGCCGCCCTGACCCCCCAAATGGCCGCCATCGTCGCCTATGTCGACCAGCTTGGCCAACTCGACACCTCCGGGGTCGAGCCCCTCTCCCATGCCCTGCCCCTGAGCAATGTGTTTCGGGAAGACGAGGTGTCTCCCTCGCTGCCGGTCGCGGAGGCCCTTGCCAACGCGCCGCGCAAGCTGGGCGATTGTTACGCCGTTCCCGCCGTCCTGGACTGACATCCCATGAGCCTGACCCGCCTGCCCGCCAGCGAACTGGTTCCAATGCTGCGGCGCGGCGAGGTTTCCTCGCGGCAGCTTTGCCGGGCCTTCCTCGATGCCGCCTCGGCGCGTGACCCCGTTTTGGGTGCCTTCCTGCACCTCGACGCCGATGCCGTTCTGGCCGCCGCCGATGCCGCGGATGCCAGCCGCGCGCGCGGCGAGGCGGCCGGCCTGCTGGCCGGATTGCCCGTCGCCATCAAGGACAACCTCTGCCAGCGCGGCGTGCCCACGACCTGCGCCAGCAGGATGCTCGCCAACTTCAAGCCCCCCTACACGGCCCATGTGGTGGAGCGGGTGATCGCCGGGGGAGGGGTGCCGTTCGGCAAGACCAACCTCGACGAGTTCGCCATGGGCTCGTCCACCGAGAACAGCGCCTTCAAGACCACGCGCAATCCGTGGGATCATGAACGCATTCCGGGCGGATCCAGCGGCGGTTCGGCCGCCGCGGTCGCCGGTTGCCTCGCGCCCCTGTCGCTGGGCTCCGACACCGGCGGTTCCATCCGCCAGCCCGCCAGCCTGTGCGGCATTGTCGGGCTCAAGCCTTCCTACGGCCGGGTCAGCCGTTACGGCCTGGTGGCGTTCGCCAGTTCACTCGACCAGGTGGGCCCGTTCGCCCACGATGTCACCGGCGCGGCGATGCTGCTGCAGGTGGTGGCGGGGCACGATCGCCGCGACAGCACCTCGGTGGACCTGCCGGTTCCCGATTACCTCTCCACGCTCGACCAGCCGCTCGCCGGCCTGCGCGTGGGCGTGGCGCGCGAGTTCTTCGGCCCGGGCCTCGACCCCGAGGTGGAGAAGGCGGTGCGCGGCGCGCTCGACGCGTACAAGTCGCTGGGCGCGAGCATCGTCGAGGTCGGTTTGCCCACGAGCCCCCACGCCGTGGCCACCTATTACCTCGTGGCCACCGCCGAGGCCTCGAGCAACCTCGCCCGCTACGACGGCGTGCACTATGGCCACCGCACCGCCGAAAAGACCAACCTCATCGACCTGTACTGCAAGAGCCGGGGCGAGGCGTTCGGCGCCGAGGTCAAGCGCCGCATCATGCTTGGCACCTATGCCCTTTCCAGCGGCTACATCGACGCCTACTACACCAAGGCCCTCAAGGCGCGCAGGCTCATCCTCGAGGATTTCAACAAGGTCTTCGCCCAGTGCGATGTCCTCGCCGGCCCCACCTCCCCCACCGCGGCGTTCAAGCTGGGCGAGAAGTCGAGCGACCCGCTCTCGATGTACCTGAGCGACATCTACACGATCTCATGCAACCTCGCGGGTATCGCGGGCATCAGCATCCCGTGCGGCTTCACCGCCTCGGGCCTGCCGGTCGGCCTGCAGCTCCAGGCCCCGGCCATGGCCGAGGAGACGCTGCTGCGCGCCGCCCGCATGCACGAGAAGGCCACCGGCTGGCACACCCGGCGGCCCGCCGGCGCCTGATCGCCTCCATACCGGCTCCACGAGGTCTCCTTTCATGCCGTTTCCGCTTCTTTCCATGGTGCTCACCGCCGCGTGCGTGGCCGCCGAACCCGCCCCGAGGACAACTCCCGTGCTCCGCCACATCGTGCTCTACAAGTTCAAGGACACCACCACCCCGGCGCAAATCGACGAGGTCTCCGCCGCGTTCAAGGCGCTGCCGGGCAAGATCCCGGGCATCGTCGGCTTCGAGGCCGGCACCAATGTCAGCCCCGAGGGCAAGAGCGAGGGGTTCACGCACGCGTTCGTGGTGTCGTTCGCCACGGAGAAGGACCGCGACGCCTACATCGTTCACCCGGCGCACCAGGACTTCGTGAAGGTCGTGAAGGATCGCTGCGAGAAGGTGATCGTGGTCGATTTCTGGGTGAAGTGACGAACCGATTGCTCGTTACCGCGCGTTCGCCAGGGCGCCGGGCCGCCCCGCCGCCTTGCTTCTCACCCAAGCTTCGAGCCGCTTGAAATCCGCCGCGTCGGCCTTGGCCCAGGCCTTGGCCGCCAGCGCCTTGTAGCGGGCCGCCTGGGAAGCCTGGTTCTCCATCTCGCACAGGGCCTGCAGGCCCAGCGCGGCGGTCGCGCTCGCCGGGTCGTGCGCCAAGGCCTCGAGGAACGCCTCGCGCGCCGCGGCGCGGTCGCCCACCCGCAGGGCGCCCAGGCCCCACGATTCCATGTGGTGGGCACCGTTGCCCCAGGCGTGGGCCTGGTGGTCGTCCTTGGTGCGGTCGACGCAGCGCTTGAGCAGGTCGAGTCCCGTTTTGGCGTCGCCTTCCTCGCAGGCCAAAAGGCCCATGAGCTCAAACATCCTCAACTCGTTGGGCTTGTCGTTCTTGCCCGCCTGCCTGGCCTGCCTCAGCACATCGGCGTGGGCCCGCATGCCCGAGGTGTCGCCCTGCCGCCAGCACCACATTCCCGCGGCGAAGGCCGCCTGCGGCCGGTCGTTCTTCTGCAGTTTTTCGATGGCCTCGGAGGCCAGGGCGGCATCATCCGTGCCGATGGCCAGACGGATCCAGGATGAATGGTGCCTGAGTCCGTCGCGGCGCTCCTCGGCGAGCCTTTGCCTCGCCTCGGCGAACCGCCCCTGGTGGATCAGCGACACCATCAGGATCTCCATGTGGTGGGCGTACTGGTGGTCGTCGGCGGGCTTGAGGTTCATCGACTTGTGGTAGGCCTGCTGCAGTTCGATGGCCTGCCACGACAGGTCGGTGGTGCGGTCCCAGCGGCCCAGGCGCGTGGCCAGGTGCGCCTGCATGTGGAAGGCGTGGGGAAGGCCCGGCGACGACTTGATGTACCTTTCGGCATGGTCCCAGCCCAGCGCGGGCCGGCGGAACGACTCATAGAAGTGGACGAGTTCGTGGTTGGCGCCGGGGTGCAGCGGGTTGACCCGCAGCAGGGAGTGGTAAAACGGCACGCCGCCCACGGCGCCGCCGAAACCGCCCGCGCCGCCGCCAAGCTGGGCGCGGGAATAGAGCGCCTCCTCGTCGTCGGGGAACTGGGCGATCAACTCGTCGAGGGCCCTGATGGCGGCCTTCTTGCGGGCCTCGGCGTCCCCGGCGCCCGGCTCAAGCCCGCGCTCCAGCAGCGCCGCCTTGATCAGGCCCTGCTCGCGGGCATCGGCGGCCGGGCGTAGCGCCCCGGCCTGCTTGAACACCTTCGAGGCCTGCGCCGCCAGCGGCCCGTGCTTTTCCAGCGCCCTCCCCAGGCACCACCAGGCCATCGCGCATCCCGGGTCGAGCCTCGTGGCCGTCTCGAACGAGCGGACGGCCTCGATCCACACATACGAGTAAAAATATCCGAGGCCCTGGTCGATGTGCTCCTGGCACAGCGGAACGCTGGTGACCACGGGATACCGGTACAGGCACAGGTTGGGTGTGATCCTCGCCTCGGCCAGCCCCGAGATGGGCAGCAGGGGCGGGCCTGAAAGGGCCCGCGGCCGGGCCGCGGAACCCGGCGCCGGGGACGGCCTGGCCTCCGCCTGCGACGCCTTGGGGCGCGCCTCAACCCCCGCCGCGCCCGACCGGCCCAGCGCCGGCGCGTCGGCTCCCAATGCCAACAGGGCGGCGGCGAGGCTGATCATGGCTTCACCGAGTCCGCCGCGGGAAGCGCGCCCGCCGCGTGGAGGCCCAGCACCGCGTACGCCGTGCCCGCGTGCGTGATGAAGTGCGCCTTGTCGTTGTTGAGCGACCTCGTGAACCAGCGGCCCGAATCCTTCTGCTCCTTCCGCAGCCATTCCACTCCCTTGCGAGTGGCGGCGGAGGCGCCCCGGCACCGGCTCAACACCAGCACCGCCAATCCGGTCGCATAGCCGTCGGAAGCCGCCGCCTCGGCGTCGTTCATGGTGCCGTCCTTGCGCTTCCACTTGCCCAGCGAGGCGAGGTTCCAACCTCCGTCGGCGCGCTGGAGCTTCAGCAGGGCGTCCAGGGCGTTGTCGCGGTCGTAGGCCCCCATGGCGCGGGCGTCGTAGGTGGCGGCCCAGGCCTGGTGCAGCCTGTGGTGCAGAGGCAGGTCCTTCACGGCCTTGAGGTAGCCCACGATCCTTTCCACCCTCGCCACGCCCTCGCTGTTGCCTTCCAGGTAGCCGGGCGCGGCGGTCGCCGCCAGCAGGGCCGCCACGGCGCCGTAGCCGTCGTCGCTTTTGGAGGGCGGCCAATCGCACTTGAGCCAGTCCCACGCGCCGTCGGCGCGCTGCAGCTTCCATGTCCGCTCCAAGGCCATCCTCGCCGGTTCGCTGGCGGCCTTGGCGCCCGTCAGCCGGTCGTGCAGCGCCAGGGCTTGCGCCGTGGCCACGACCTCGGCGGGCCAGCGGGGCGCGTTCTTGTCCCAGTTGCGGGCCCTGTCCTGGAAGAAGCCGAGCACCTCGGCGTGTTCCGCCCCCGGCTTGGAAACCAGCGGACGGGCCACCACATACGGGTAGTTCGTGTGGCAGGTGCCGCACTTGCGCTGCCGAGTCCACGCGAGGTTGATCTGGTCGAGGAACACCGCGGCGCGGGCCGGGTCGAACGACGCGGCGGCCTTCTCCTCGGCCTTGTTGGGGGCGGGCGAGGGGGCGTCGGCGCCGTTGGCCAACGATGCGATCAGCAGCAGCAAGGTCATGCGGAGGTCTCCTCGGGAGGGCGAACCTGAGCGTGTGAATCCATTGCAAGGCATGGCCGGCCCGCCGGCAAGGGAAAACCGGTGGTGTGCGCTCGGGCGCCGGCCCGATAGCCTGATCCCATTGGCAAAGGAGCATCCGCAATGACCATCTGCCGCTTCGGGATCCTCGGCGCCGCCACCATCGCGCGCAAGAACTGGAAGGCGATCCGCCTGTCGGGCAACGCCCGGGTCACCGCCGTGGCCAGCCGGGACGCGGCAAGGGCCGGGGCTTTCATCGATTCCTGCTCCGCCGAGGTGCCTCCCGGCGGCCCCGTCGCCGCCGTCGCCTACGACGACCTCCTGCGCCGCGACGATGTCGACGCCGTGTACATTCCGCTGCCCACCGGCATCCGCGGCGAGTGGGTGCTCAAGGCCGCCGCGGCGGGCAAGCATGTGCTGTGCGAGAAGCCTTGCGGCTCGAACCTCGCCGAGGTCGGCTCCATGGTGGCCGCGTGCGCCAAGGCGGGCGTGCAGTTCATGGACGGCGTCATGTTCATGCACAGCGCCCGGTTGCCCCTGGTGCGCCAGGCGCTCGACGACGGCCGCTCGGTCGGCGCCATCCGCCGCATCACCAGCCAGTTCAGCTTCGCCGCCCCGCCCGAGTTCTTCACCGGCAACATCCGCGCCGACCACGCGCTTGAGCCCCTCGGCTGCCTGGGAGACCTCGGCTGGTACAACACCCGGCTCACCCTGTTCATCATGCGCTACCAGATGCCCGAACAGGTGGCGGGACGACTGCTCATCGGCCAGGGCCAGCCCGGCAAGCTGGTGCCGGTGGAGTTTTCCGCCGAGCTGTTCTTCCCCGGCGGGGTCACCGCCTCGTTCTTTAACTCGTTCCGCACCCAGCACCAGCAGTGGGCCCACATCAGCGGCGACAAGGGCTGGCTCCACATTCCCGACTTCGTGCTCCCCTACCAGGGGTGCGAGTCGGCGTTCGAGGTCAACAACGCGCACTTCGACATCAGCGGCTGCTCGTTCCGGATGCGTTCGCATCCGCGCCGCCATGCCGCGCCCGAGCAGCCCGACGGCGCTCCCGACAGCCAGGAGACGAACATGATCCGCAATTTCTCCAAGCTGGCGATCTCCGGCAAGCCGGATCCGTTCTGGGGCGACATCGCCCTCAAGACGCAGCAGGTGCTCGACGCGCTGGTCCGCTCGGCGCACGCCGGCGGCTCCCTTGTGGCGGTCTGAAAGGTCAAGTTGGCGAAATTCAAGCGTTTATGACGGATAATTAAAAGAAAATCAAACAACATAATAAGAAGCATTAGGAAGGATACTAAGTAGATTACCTTGCTGAAACGATGCTGGTTAAATACACTTTAATTTATTGCATTTTAGGTGTTCGGCAAACTTTATTGTTAATCAAGAGAAACATTATGGCAAATAATTGGTATGTCCAATTAGATGAAAAGCTGTACGGGCCGATCAATGACGCAAGCTTGGCAAGTCTTGCTGCAGTAGGAAAACTCCGTCCGGAAATGTTTGTTAGATTGGATAAGAATGGTGAATGGATTCAAGCAAAGAAAGTTAAAGGGCTTTTTGGAAAACCAAGTGGAAATCATTTGGATTCTTCAAATAAACCAACGATTCACGAAAAAAATGACTCTGCAAATAGGCAGCAAGAAAATATAACTAGCAAAAACATTATAAATGATATAGATAATCCTAATTTAACTCAAATTGATCTTTGTGACGCTCCATTTCGAGCCGGATATGCAAATTCTAATTTGCAAAAAGATGAAATTGTATTATATTACGCAGACACACATTGGTTTATTTTTGTTTTACCAATGTTTTTTCTGTTTTTTACAACATTATGTGGATTAGTATTAATGTTTAAATTTGGGCCGGCAGAATTGACTTGCTATGCATTCGTTTCAATACCTGTAGCAGTAATTTCATTGTGCTCTCTTGTATCTAGGAGTTTTCAGTACTTTTTTAATGAATATGCTGTGACAAATAAGCGGGTTATTATGAAATGTGGATTTGTATCTGTCCGAACTTTGGAAGTTCTTCACAATAAGATTGCCTCGTTATCGGTAATTCAGGATATAATTGGGATGTGTTTTGATTTTGGGACAGTTATTGTTTCCGCAATGGGTGATAAACAGACATTTTCATTTATTTCGAACCCATCCGCATTTAGGAAGCGTGTACAGGAATTCCAATCCGTTAAATAATAATTTAATAGACATTGTTATTTATCTTTAATTAGATATAATGAAATTTAATATTTTAGTAAACATTTTTATTTGGATATATTCTTACTAATCATTGCTCCTTGTAATGACCGTTTGGCAAAATGATTTTTGACAATCTACTTTATTTAGAGCCGCGCCCGGTCGCATCATCATCACGGGTTGATCGGCCCGCGTGGAGGCATCAAGGGGGCTTGGCCCGCCCCGGGCTTCCTCAGACAGCCTCGCCGCGAAGCCTGCGGCGGATCGTCGCGAGGGTTTCCTCGTTCTCGATCTTCCCGTCGCGGAAGACTGGCCGAAGGGCCCCGGTTTTCTCCTGCTCGGGAGTCTGCATTTCATGGAGGACGAAGTCGTCGCCCTCCTTTTCCACGCGCAAGAGTCCCTTGGCCGACTTCTTGGTGCCGCCGTCGGTCTTGGGATCCTTGAACAGCGGCCGCCCCACTCCCTCGACCACCCCGTAGGTGGCCTTCACGGCGCTGCCGAAGGTGTCGCGGGTGCAGTACTGGTAGGTGAAGCTCCCGATGCCGAACACCATGTTGCACGAGGCGAACCCCTTGGCCTTCAGGCCGGCGAGGATCGCCTGGGCCCGCTCCAGGGTGATCGAGTCGCCGTAGATGAGGCCCACGCGCTCGTGCAGCACCTTGTAGCCCTTGGGGGTGACGGTGCCGCCGAAGATGTCATGCAGGCACTCGAGCGACCCCTTGGCCTCGTTCTCGGTGAGCAAAACGGGGTCGTTTCCGTCGATGGCGTAGTAGCGGCCCTGGTGCCTGACGGCGTCGTGGCCGGCCTGCCGGGCCGAGGCGATGGCGCCGGCGTCGAGCGACGGCACATCGGCGTAATGGTAGCCGCAGATGATGCGCACCGGGTCGCCCGAGTCTGGGCGGAAGACGGTCTTGGCCATGCCCATGGCGTCGGGCCGGCGCGCGAGGATCTTGTCCTTGAGGCGCTCGGCGAAACCCTCGTGGCCGACCACTCCCCAGAAGTCCCAGGTGTCGCTGACGATCGACACGATGCCCGACGGATAGACATCCTCGATGAGCCGGCGGAAGGTCTCGAACTCGTCGTCCATGCCGCCCATGCACATGACGCTGTGCTCGGTGGCCGGGACCGACCCGCCCACGAAGGTTCCCGCGGCGCCGTAATAGTCTTCGAGGTAGTCGATGGAGTGGATGCTGTCGGTGCCCAGGAACGACAAGAGGTGCCCGGCGCCCGACTGCGCCGAGTCGTGGATGCCCGACATTCCCCGGGGAGAAAAATCGTGGCCCTGCCAGTCGACGAATTCCGGCGGGGCGCCCGTCTCATGGGCGTGGCGCTCCAGCAACCGCCTGTACTCGTAGGCCACCGTCGCCGTGGTGGACGGTTTCCACAACTCCGCCGAAAGCTGGGTCTCGAGGTAATTCGACAGCCAATAGAACTCCGGTATGGTGTTCTGGATCGTGAACAGCGGCACCCGGATGTTGACGCGGCTGCCCTCCGGCAGCGCCTTCACCAAAATGGGCAGGTAGCCCAGGTCGTGCAGCGCCGCGATGTGGCCCACATCGACGGCGCCCTTGCCCAGCGACGAGTCCATGCGCCGTGAGTAGCGCTCCATCACCTCGGCCTTGGGCCGCTGGAAGAACTCGCGGTTCCAGGTGTCGCGCAAGAGCCACTTGCACACCCCCTGGATGCCGAAGCTCACCACCTTGTGGTCGAAGTCGGGCAGCAGCCTCGCCAGCCTGTCGCTGCGGCAGGTGAGGTTGCTGTACACGAAGCTCGTGCCGGCGGGATACTGCCGGATGTGCCCGGTCTTGTAGAAGTCGGTGGCGTGGGCCGGATAAACGCGCATGGCAAGGCTCCGTGGGGACGGCGGGTCAGGTCGGGGTGAGCACGGTGACTGAGGGATCCTCCGGCGAGGCCGACTTGAGCGCCTCCGCCGCCGCGGGGAACAGGTTCACCGTGAGGATCTCGTCGATCAGGCCGCGGAACACCCCGAAGCCCTTCGAGAAGATGCCGTGGGTGACATAGAGGCCGATCCGGCCGTTGGTGATGTTCCTGAGTTCGCGCGCCAGCTCGATGAAGGTCCTGCCGCCATCGCAGATGTCGTCGATGATGAGCAGGTTGCGGCTGGCCAGGTGCCGGCAATTCACCCGCGTGGAAACGATCTTCCCGTCGTTGGGGTCGCGCACCTTCTCCGCCATGATCAGCTCGAGGTCGTATCGCCTCGACACCTCCGAGGCGCGCGCCACGGCGCCCTTGTCGGGCGAGACGATGCCTGTTTCGCGCCGCAGGCCGGTTCCGTCCCGCAGGTCGCGTTCCTCCAGCCCGGCGAAATACCCCGCGAGAAGCTGGGCGGGAGCCATGTTCACGCAGCGCTCCAGCAGGCCCGGCGCCACCTTGCTGTGGACATCGAACACCGTCACCGTGCGGTAATTCTGCGCGTTGATGAGCGAGCAGGCGACCTTCAGGCTGAATGCCTCGCCTGGGTAGCAGACCCTGTCCTGCCGGGCGTAGGGCAGGTAGGGGCAAACGAGGTCGACCGGGAAATCGGCCCCGTACCGTTCCCGCAGCGCGTTGGTCACCAGCAGCAGTTCGATGAACTGGTTGCTGTCGTAAATGTGCTGGGTGACGGTGGCGGAGTCGGCCTGCGCGGGCAAATCGAGCAGGCGCACCTGCACCTCGCCGCCCGAGAAGACGAGAAGGTCGCGGGAGACCCCCGCCGCGGCGCCCGCCGCCTTGATGCTGATGTTCATGGTTTCCTCCAGGTAACGCAAGGGACGCGCTCGCGGGCCCCCCGGTCCGCCGGCCTGATTGTCTTGAATTCCGCAGGCGCGTCCACATGCCCTCACCCGTTTCCCGCGGGAAGGCGGCGCGGATGCCGCCTCTCGAATTCGTCCACGGTTCGCATGAGGCCATGTCCCAGCTTGGCGGCCACTTGCGCGCCCGCCCCGGCGGAAAAGCCCCAGCGCGCCCCGGCGAGGGCCCCGGCCATGCACGCGATCGTGTCGGTGTCGCCTCCAATCGAAACCGCCGCGCGCACGGCCCGCTCGTGGCTTGACGACTCCATGAACGCCCTGAAGGCGACGGGCACGGTGAGCGGGCAGGCGCTGGTGAAGCGGTAGCCGGGCCGCCACGCGTCGAGCGGGCGGTCGAGGTCGTAGCCGAAGCGGGCCGAAATCTCTCCCCCGATGGCATCCGGCGCCTCGCCCTCCAGGGCCCGGAACACCCCCAGGGCCATGGCCTGCGCCCCGGCGATTCCCTCGGCGGTGGCGTGGGTGGCCAGCGCGTTCTCGCGCGCCAGGGCCAAGGCCTCGTCGGCCGATCCGGCGGCATAGGCCACCGGTGCCATCCGCATGGCCGCGCCGTTGCCGACGCTGCCGCAGGGCGAGTCGGTGTCGGCCTCGGCCCAGGCCCGGAAGAATTTGCCGAACAGTTCGGGCCGCGGCGCCGAGCGGAATTGCCGGCGAAGGTGGGTCCGCGGGTCGCCACCCTCCAAGAGCCAGTCCATCACGGCCAGCATCAGCACCGAATCGTCGGTGGGGTGGGCGTCGGCGTGGAAGAGGTCGAACGACGCGGCGCGTTCGCCCAGGGCCGCCCGGGTGGGCGCTTCGGGCTCGAACCCGGCGCAGGAGGCCGACGCCACCGTGGCGCCTTCCCACACCGACCATTCGAATCGCGAACCGGCGATGTCCCCGGCGATGGCGGCGCGGCTCATGGGGGTGCGTTCCCCGCCGACTCGAATGCCAGCGCCTCGCGGACGCGGGTGAGGATGCGGCCCAGCAGGTTCAGGCCCCGCCACTGGGCGCGGTCGAGGGCCCTGGGATCGTCCCCGGCCAGGCCGATGCCCCACACCGTGTCGTAAGGCGACGCCTCGACGAGAATGGTGCCGCGCGTGGCCAGGAGCGCCTCAAGAAGCGGTGGATTCTGCGTGTATTTGGCGAAGCTGCCGGTGAGCACGATCCCCTCGCGGAACATCTCCCACCGGCCCGGGTCGAAGCCGGAGATGCCGCGGCCCAGCTTTTTCATTTCGGCGGGGTCGGGAGACTTGAGGATTTTCGCGGCCGAGTCGGCGTCGCCGAACAGCACGGCCTTGGCGTGCATCATGAACTGCTCGGCGTGGGAGAAGGGGATGCCGGCCACCAGAAACGGGCTGTGGGCCCACTGGCTGAAGTGGTCCTGCCAGAAGAAAGTGAACTTCTCGGGCCGCGCCATCACAAGTGCCCTCCCATGATGTTCTAGGAACCGATGATTCGGATTCCATCGCTCGAAGGAAAATGCGGGGGATTGAAAATTGGCGCAAATTCAACAAAAACCATGAATGCGGGTGAGAAATGTCAAAGTGATCAGGCCGACAGGCCATCGATCAAAGTGCCGCGGCGTCAATCCTTCCGTTGACTCTCCGCTTCCGCAGCCTCGCGCTCGGCGAACGATTCGGCATACGGTCGCGCGTCCCACACCAAGGCGGTGCTGTCCCCTGCGGTGACGGTGACGATGCGGTTTCCGTCGGGGCTGAACTGGGCGGAATTCACATCATTTGTGTGCCCCTTGAGGGAAAGCAGTTCGGCACCCGTTTTGGCATCCCACACCTTGGCGGTCTCGTCATTGCTCGCGGTGACGATACGCTTTCCGTCGGGGCTGAACTGAGCGGAATTGACATCATCTGCGTGCCCCTTGAGGGAAAGCAGTTCCTTACCGTTTTTGGCGTCCCACACCTTGGCGGTGTTGTCCCAGCTTGCGGTGACGATGCGGTTTCCATCGGGGCTGAATTGGGCTGATATTACCTCATCTGTATGCCCCTTGAGGGAAAGGAGTTCCGCTCCGGTTTTGGCATCCCACACATTGGCGGTTTTGTCCCAGCTTGCGGTGATAATGCGGTTTCCGTCGGGGCTGAACTGGGCGGAATTTACAGAACTT
>VGXS01000039.1 GCA_016873225.1 Planctomycetota bacterium
TTCGATGCCGCGGATGTAGGGGTTGCCGCGCACCGATCCGGAAAAGCCAAGGCACATCCACCGCTGGTTGTCCTCGTCGAGGATAGGCATGAGGCAGGTCCTGATGTCGTAAGCCATGGCGCCGGTGCTACCGGTTTGTGTTCCCTGTGCCCATGTCTGGCGCTATGGGACGCTGTGATATTGCACGGCATCCATCCATACCGATCTTCGCTAAAAGGATTCGTGCGAGACACAAGAGAAAAAACCGGCTTCATGAATATTCATTTCATGAATTGAAAGCATTCGAAAAAGAAAAATATAGGTTTAAAGCGAATTTAATTGTTTACAATTGAAGTCATCCGGTTTAGCGGATCGGAAGCGTGAGTACCGGAGCGGCCGTCTTTGCATCGGCGGCCTGGTGCTCGAGAGCGAGGTGCAGATGGGCCAAGACGGAACGGCTCTGGATGTCGTCCGGGGCGAGGTAGAACCAGTGGTCTCGGTAGGGCACGGCGACTTCCGCATGCCAGGGGCGGAATTTCTGGACCCGGACTTGGAACAACCCCTTGGTGAGCCGAATCCAGTCGTCCTGATGTCCTTCGGGTGTGCAGCATGTCTGGGCAATACCTCTTTTGGTGTGCAAAGGTGGTACCACCACTCCCTTTGAAAGGAAGGCCATGACCTGATAAAGCGATCGCATATTCAGGCTGATGGTGTCGCCGCGCCTGGAACTCCTTCCGGGCGTTGGCTCCGCATCCCCGATTCCCCTGACGGGTTTCGGCGTCGGCAGCAGTTCTGTGCCGGCTGAAGCGGCTGAGTCCGGAGTGTTTAGCGCGACGGGATCGTGTTCTTGAGAGACGACTCGATAAGCTTTGAGTCCGGGAGTCAGTTGGAGTATTTCGCATAGGTTGCGCATCTCCGGCGAGTCGATTTCCTCCGGGATCACTACAACCGCAAGCACTGCATTCGCCTTCGCGATTCGCACTGAATTCCCGGCTACCTGGACAACATAGTTCTTCTCAAGGCTATCGAACAAAAACTGGGGTGTTACCGAGTTTGGTGGTACTTCTCCCTTGACGAACTGCTCTTCATTGGCAACCCGCAATTCGATGGCCCCCCGGGCTTGCAAATTCATGATCAAATCCACAACGAATCGGTATGTCTGGTTGTCCTCCATGACACATCCGTTGGGAGATGTGGCGAGCGGGGCGTTGCGAATGCCATTGATGCTATCGACCGCCGCCAGAAATAAGTTGCGGGTGTTTCCTCCCGGGCTCGTATTAATGAGAGTTTCCGCCTTCAACGGCGTGATCAGTGTCTTCGCATACTCGCGGCCTGACCGCGGTGCGTATGACAGCGTGGGGGCGTCACGCATGTGGAAGTTTCCTGACAGATAGCCGAATCCGCTGGAGATGTCGTTGGTACCGCTGATACCGTTGGAGGCGGCCTCAAACTGGCTGGTAATCGCCGGAAGATCAATGAAGACGGGGCTGTCGGCGTACCGCATCCGCACGATGTTGAGCAGTAATTCCTGATCAGCGGTCCGCTCGTACGCCTGGTTGTAGTGCAGACGCGTTCCCCGGATAGCGGCGGGGCCGAGGCACCCGGATAGCATCGAAATCACCACCGTCACCAGCCATCGGCCGACATACCGGGAACAGGTGGCAAATCGGAAGGCAGGCAGTGCACGCATGACCATCGTTCATCCGTTTCCGCGGTGAATGGCGTACCAATCGCGGCACCACAAGTTGGCAATTCCCATGTCAAGGTGGAGATATAGGCCCGGGCTTGCCATGCCTCGTGGGCTGCTACCTTGTCCCAATTGTGATGGGCGTCTACCGAAAAATTGGGTAGATATGGGTACTTCACACAGCAATTAATTGCATTTTGGAATACACGATGATCGATCTGGTTGTAGCAACGACTCTAGTCATCGTTGCATTTGGAGCATTTCTCCTCGGTCTTCGTGTCCGCCGGGTGCTACCACGGCGATACACCGACGAGGCGACCACGGCCAGCGTCAAACAATCGGTCGGGCAGACGGCGATCCTGGCAACCGTGGTCCTTGGCTTTGTCACGGCCTCCGCCAAAAGCAACTTTGATGCCTCCTCTACCCTCGTCGCGGAATCGGCTATGCGATTCGCGACGCTGGATCGCATTCTCGCGAGTTTTGGCCAGCGGGCGGCCGACCTGCGTGATGAGCTTAAGCTCATTCTCGAGCGGCAGGTGAACCGGATGCGATCAACCGTAGAGTCAACCGACTCGGTTACGGCCATCATTGAGAAGGTTGAAGAATATGAAGTATTCAATCGACGATTGGCATCATTTGAGCCCAAGTCCAATTTTGAAGCTACAGAGCTCCAACGGGCGCGGGATCTGGTTGCTGAATTGCTTCGTTCGCGGTGGATGTTTCGCCTTGATAGTGCGGCGGGGTATCCGATCGCGTTCCTGCTGTTCGTCCTCGTTTGGGTTGCTTTTGATTTCTTCTATATCGGACTGAATTCACCTGAGAACGCCTTGGTGATCCTGACCGCGGTCTGCGTAGCGCTCTTCGTGGCGAGCGCCATGTTTCTCATGCTTGAATTGGAAGGTCCGATGTCCGGAATCATCCGGGTTTCTACCGAGCCACTTGAGCGGGCGCTTGCCGTCCTCGGTCGCTGATCCCATGAAGGCGCCTGGCCAAGCCGGCACAAGCAACCCGAAGACATCGTCTCGGTCAGCTAGAGCTGGCGGATGCGGTGGAGATCAACCATTCCGGCTTGCGGCGGGTCGCCAATGTGCTGGTCAACACGGATGGTTGCGACATCACCTTTGTGGCAGGTGGTTTGTCCAAGGCGTTGAAGAGAGTTTCGGTACCTCAGGGCATGCAACTGCGACTGAAGGCCGAATTCGCAAGGATGGGGAAGACATTCGGAAGACTCGCGGGCGGATTGGTGCCCGCGGCCCTGCTTGTTTACCCGCTGCCGGTTACCTCTTTCAGGTGGTGGGCCGGGCCGCTGGTCATCAAGGCCACGGTTCCCTTCGGGTTCATCGGTCTTTTCCTGACAGGTTGCCATGGGCAGGCCCGGGTTAATGTTCGTGAAGCGGCTGAACTCGTCCGCGTGAAAACCATCAGGCCGCGCTGCGACGCGGACCTGGCTGTTGCCTTCGAGCAACCCGCGTTCTTCGCGCCTGTGTTTTCCTGGTCGAGGGGGGAGTGGTTCGGCTCGTTCCTGTCGTGGTGGATTTTGACAACGGGGTTGTTGCGCGGATCAGGAAGGCTTCCGGGCCGGAGGGGCAGCTTGAGTTCACAGGGCGCGATGAAATCGTAGCCAGCCAGCAGGGTGAACTGTCAAATGGCCAGCTTGTCCGTTCCGAACCGTCGGAGTGGTGAGTTGACCTGAACTTGCACCTGTCGGCTTGACAATTTCAGGCATTTCGAGGGGAATAATCCTTCCTGTCCTCGCATTCCACGGAGCAGCGCCATGTCGGAACTGATGATCGGCCTCCTGGTGGCCGGAGGAGCCGTGGTCGTGGTCGCCTTGTTGGTGATCTCGATCTACAACGGGCTGATCGGCAAGCGAAACGATTACAAGAACGCCTTCGCCAAGGTCGATGTGCAGCTCAAGCGCCGCTACGACCTGATTCCCAACCTGGTGGAAAGCGTCAAGGGCGCCATGGCGCACGAGCGGCAGACGCTCGACGCGGTGATCCAGGCGCGCAACACGGCGTTCGCCGTGAGCCAGAAGGCCGCGGAAAATCCCGGCGACCCCGAGGCGATGCGCAAGGTTGGCGAGGCCGAGGCCGTGCTGCGGGGCAGCATGGGCCGGCTGTTCGCGTTGGCCGAGGCGTACCCGAACCTCAAGGCCAACGAGAACATGCTCCAGCTTCAGGGCGAACTGGGAGAGACGGAAAACCGCATCGCCTTTGCCCGGCAGGACTTCAACGACAAGGTCACCACTTACAACACCTCGCGGGAGGTGTTTCCCGCCATCGCTTTCGCCGGCATGCTCGGCTTTGGACCCGCCTCGCTGTTCGAGATCGACAACCCCGAGGAACGCCAGGCGGTGAAGGTGAAGTTCTGAGGCCCGCCCCGGGGTCCGACAGATGCCTTGGCCTTTCACCTTGGGAGCATCGGTTTTGGCCTTGCTGCCGCTCTGGTTCTGGTCCAGGGCGCTGCGGCTTCGCCGGCTGATCCAGGACCTTCCCACCTCCAAGGCCCGAGGGGTTTTCATCGGGCTTGTGGAACTCAAGGGAACCGCCGAGATCGAGGAACCCCTCACCAGTTACCTTGCCGAGACGGCGTGCGTGCAATTCGGCTGGAGCGTGTCGGAGGAATGGCGCCGGGTCGTCACCTACACCGTGACCGACAAGGATGGCAACTCCCGGACGGAAACCCGCGTGGAAAGCGGCTGGACGACGGTGGCCTCGGGCGGACTCGCATCTCCCTTTCACCTGGTGGATGACACCGGCTCGATCCTCGTCAGGCCAGAGGGCGCAACCATCGAGGGGCGTTCGGTGTTCAGCGAGACGGTCACAGCGTTCAGCGACCTGTATTATGGCAAGGGCCCCCCCGGTGGCGTTGTCGACAGCACGGGAAGGCGCATGTTCACGGAGTCGGCGGTGCCGTTGCACGCGCCCGTGTTCGTGGTTGGAAAGGCGCGGCAGCGTGAGGATGTGGTGGCCGCGGAGATCGCCGCGGATCCGTCGGCGCCCATGTTCCTGATCAGCACCCGAAGCGAGGAACAGGTGGCCGGTGGCCATGGCTGGACCATCTGGCTCACGGGGTTGTTGGTGCTGGCGCTGCCGGCCGGGGGGTGGGCCATCGACCGCAACCAGATGGGGCCCGCCGACTGGCCCGACTTGTTGCCGGCGGGATGGTTCTCCCTGGGCGCCTCAGGCGTGTTGCTGGTGGCATGGTTGTGGCAGGTGTTCAACAGCATGACCGACCTGCGCAACCGGGTTCGTCAGGCGTCGTCGCTGGTGGATATCCAGCTCAAGAGGCGCAACGACCTTATTCCCGAACTTGTCCGCGTGGTGGAGGCGGCGCGGGCTCACGAGGCCGGAGCGCAACAGGCCCTCGCGGCGCTTCGGGCCAATGCCGCCGCGGAACAACTCACGGGGCTTTCCGGCGGCATCATGGGAATGGCGGAGGCCTATCCCGACCTGAAGGCCAACGGGAACTTCCTAAGCCTGCAAAAGGAACTCGCCGACACCGAGCAGCGCATCGCCATGGCGCGCGACTACCTCAACGACGCCATCACGAACGCCAACACCCGCGCCGAACGATTCCCCGAGGGCTGGGTTGCCAGCCTGGCGGGCCTCAGGCGCCTGCCGCTGCTGGTGACCGAGGGCATAGAAAGGCAACCTGTGCAGGTGAACTTGGCGCGGTGACAGGTATGGAGAAGGCTTCAGATTGGTGAGTTGAATCGCTGACTAATTTGAACGAACAAAAACTAGTCGTTAAAATTCAAAAGAGCCCCACATGCAGCCGAAGGCGGAGTGAGCGGGTTTGGATCCGGAGCCGACTCGCTCACTCCGGCGCTATGCGCCTGCGGTCGGGACTGGTTCGCATTTCCTCATTGATCTGTCAGCGCTTCACAAATCCCGAATCTGACGGTGCCTGATAAGCCATTCCCATTTCACGCGTTGCCACGGCAACTTGCCCGGCATGCAGGGAATCGACTCCGGCTATCACCATGCCTGAAGTGAGCAGCGTTCGTTCCACCGGGTAGGGTGTTTTCCCTGTCAGCACCATTTCCTCAATGTGCCGGATCAGCGGATTGAAGAAGTCCGCCGTGGTGGCGCCCCGGTTGGGCATCGGCAAGTGGAACAGGCAGGTGAACGGGTCGGCCTGGCCCTCGATGCTGGCCGCCACCGTGAAGTCGCGGATGCCCGTGAGGAATGACGCCGAGCGGAACCCGTCACGGTGTTCCACCAAGAATCCGGTTGTTTCCGGCATCGTCTTCCTGAACCATTCCCAAGAGACCGGCGCCGTCGGATATCCCGACTCGGATGGGAGCGTGTGGCAGGTGCACAGGGCCGCGAGGATCAACTCCCGCGTGCGCGCCCTTTCGGGAACCTCGAGCGCCTTCCAAAGCTTTTCGCCGCGCAGGGCATGAACCGACCTGATGCCCACCTCCCCGCCCTTGCGTCTTTCCGCCAGGCACTGGGTCGATTCGAAGGCGTGGAAATCGTAGCTGTCGACCCCGCCATAGGCCATGCACACGCATTCACGCAGAGGCGCCCCCAGCGGGATGTCGGCCTGCGGCATGCGCCAGGTGACGGGCAGTGAGGAGCCGGCCAGCAGGGGAAACCGCAGTCGCCTGCTGTCAGCAACCATTTCGGCACATTCGTTCCACGAGGTGGACAGGTGCTTGTCATTGAACACGGGCACGGCTCGGCCGGATTGCTCGAATACCTTCACGATTCTCTTGAACCAGGCATAACGGGGATAGAGAACCTGTCCCTTTTCGTTTTTCGGGTAGTCGCCGTGCTCCCCGATGATGACAACGCCGTCGACCGCCAGCTTGCCGGTGCCCAGGGTGAGGGCTTCCTCCACCGAGCGATGCAGGACAAGGCCATGCCTTTGGGCCCGGGAGCGGGCCAGGTCGGACTCGGGGAACTGGTCGATGTAAAGGCCGGCCAGTCGAACCCGGGGCGACTGCCAGCGGCCTCCCCAGGCGTATCCCGCGGTGAAACGGTCGAGGAAGTGCTGCCCGTGGGAAAGGTTCCGCACCATTGTTCCCAAAAAGGCGATGGATGGGCGGCTGTCCGCAGCCTTGCCCATGCCCGAAAGGACGGTGGCCGCCGAGGCGGCCAGGTATTCGCGGCGGGTTGGCATTGGCGCGCTCCGGTGACGGCCTTGGTTTTCAGGCCATGATTTCCCGCACCGGCTTGACGGGCTCAACCCCCGTGAGCCGGGCCTGCAGGCCGAGATGCGGGTAGGTGAGCTTGTCGTGGTCGATGCCGAGCAGTTGCAGGATGGTGGCATTGAGTTCATTCACATGAACGCCGCCTTCGACGGTGTTGTAGCAGTAGTCGTCGGTCGTGCCGTGGGTGTGCCCCTTGCGGACGCCGGCGCCCGCCAAAAACAGCGAGTAGCAGCGGGGATGGTGGTCGCGGCCGTAGTTTTCGGCCGTGAGGCCTCCCTGCGAGTAGATGGTGCGCCCGAACTCGCCACCCCACACCACGAGCGTGTCGTCGAGCAGGCCGCGCTGGCGCAGGTCGACCAGGAGCGCAGTCGTGGCCTGGTCGGTGTCGCGGCATTGGCCGCGGATGGCGTTAGGCAGGCCGCCATGGTGGTCCCAGCCCATGTGGAACAACTGGATGAAGCGGACATCGCGCTCGGCCAGGCGGCGCGCCAGCAGGCAGTTGGCGGCGTAGCTTCCCGGGCGGGTGACATCCGGCCCGTACATCTCGAGCGTGGAGCGGGGTTCTTTGTCGATGGCCAGGAGGTCGGGCACGCTTGATTGCATGCGGAAGGCCATCTCGTATTGGCTGATCCGGGTTTCAATCTCCGGGTCGCCCACGGCGCCCAGGTGCTCGCGGTTGAGCGCCGAGAGCCTGTCGAGGGTTCCCCGGCGGGCCTGCCTGTCGACTCCGGGAGGATTCGACAGGTAAAGGACGGCGTCGCCCTTGTTGCGGAACTTGACGCCCTGATGCACCGACGGCAGGAATCCGGAACTCCAAAGGCGGTCGTAAAGCGGTTGGTCGTCGGGCCGGCCGCTGCCGAAGCTGGTGAGCACCACATAGGAAGGCAGGTCGCGGTTGGGGCTGCCCAGCCCGTAACTCACCCAGGCGCCGATGCTGGGGCGCCCCGGCAACTGGTTGCCTGTCTGGGCGAAGGTGATCGCCGGGTCATGGTTGATCGCCTCGGTGCGCATGGCCCGCACCATGCACAATTCGTCCGCGACGCGGGGCAGGTATTTCCACAATTCGCTGAGCCAGAGTCCCGATTGCCCATGCCGGGCGAACTTGAAAATGGACGGCGCGACCGGGAATTTCGATTGCCCCGATGTCATCGTGGTGAGGCGCTGGCCCTTGCGGATGGAATCGGGAAGATCCTGGCCGCGGTGCTTTTCGAGGCCGGGCTTGGGGTCGAACAGGTCCATCTGCGAGGGGGCGCCCGACTGGAACAGGTAGATCACCCGCTTGGCCTTGGGGGCGCCCGCGGCCCACGGCTTGCCGTCGCCGGCCAGGCCCGCGAGGGCCAGCTTTCCGGCGAGTCCGGCGGAGGAGGCGCCAAGGAAGACGCGCCTGTTGAGCCTGTCCGAGAGTACCTGGGCGTTCATCGCATGCGTTCCTTCGTCATTCCCGAGTCACGAACTCATCGAGGTTGAGCAGGACATTCGCCGCCAGGGTGTAAGCCGCCACCTCGGCCGGATCGAGCCCGGGCCGGGCCGGCTTGTCGCCCGCCGAGGCGAGGCTGGCCGCGGCCTTGGCGTCGGCTCGGCAGCGGCTCAGGTCGTCGCGAAGGCCCGATTCCAAAATGTCGAGTTCCCGCCCGGTGGCCGGCCTCGCCAGCGCCAGGCGAACGCCCAGCGACAGCCTCGAGCGCGCGTCGCCGCCGGCGCCGGCCATGCGTTCGGCCAGGCCTCGAGCCGCTTCCACGAAGGTGACCTCGTTGAGCAGCGCCAGCGCCTGCAGCGGGGTGTTCGTGCGCCCGCGCCTGACGGAGCAGACTTCGCGGGAAGGGGCGTCGAACAGCAGCATGGTGGGCGGCGCGGCGGTGCGCTTCCAGACGGTGTAGAGTGAACGGCGATAAAGGCCATCACCCTTGTCGTGCTTGTAGCCGCGGAGGTCGCCGTAGCGAGAGGTCTCGTCCCACACGCCTTCCGGCATGTAGGGCCGCGCGGAGGGGCCGCCCGTTTTCTCGACGAGCAAGCCGCCGGCGAAAAGGGCCTGGTCGCGCAGCACCTCCCCGGTGAGGCGGAAGCGAGGGCCCCGCGCCAGCAACCGGTTTTCCGGGTCGCGCGCCAGCAATTCCGGCGACACCCGCGCCGATTGCCGGAAGGCGGCGCTGGTGAGCATCAGGCGCTGCATCCTCTTCATGTCCCAGCCGCATTCGCGGAACTCGACGGCCAGCCAGTCGAGCAGTTCGGGATGGGCGGGGAACTCGGCCTGGGTGCCCAGGTTGCCGGTGTCGCGCGACAATCCGATTCCGAAGAAGCGCTCCCACGCCCGGTTCACCCACACCCGCGCCGGCAAAGGGTTTTCCGCGCTGACCAGCCAGCGGGCGAACGCCAGCCTGTCGGGCTTGGCGCCGGGGTTGGGAAGCATCGACGGAAACGAGGGCTGAACCAACTCACCCTTGCGGTCGTACTCGCCGCGAATGAGCAGGTGGGTGGGCTTGGGCGGTCCCTCGCGCATGACCATGACCGTGGGCATGGTGTTCTTGAACGATTCAATGGCCTTGGCGGCCGCGGCGACCGCTCGGTCGGCCTGGGCCAACGGGCCGACGGCTTGGGCCTTGAAAGCGGCTTCCAGCGCCTTTTGCTGCGCCACGGTGCGCTTGGAAGGTTCGGTGGACAGCGCCAGCCTCGCCTCGGCGCCGAGCGATTCCCCCTTGAGGGATGCCCGCGACGGGTCCATCCGGCACAGGGAGACGCGGAACCTGCCGATGTTGTGCCGGTCCAGCGTTTGCTGCACTAATCGGATGACAAGGGTGCTGTCCGCCGGCACTTCCACCGCCGCCTCGGGAAGGAACATGGCGCGGACGGGTTGCTTCCGGGTGGGCCCGTCCACGGCCCATCCCTTGGAGGCGTCGCCCTTGACGGTCGCCTCGATGGGCCAGCCGTTTTGGGAGTAGTCGGCCTCGGCGCGCGCCAGGCGGATGGGTGTTTTGGTCCCGGCCGGGTTGGTCAATTCCGCCTCCAGGCGGGTGAGCACGAAGTTGCCGTTGGAAAAGCGGCCGAGGCTTGACTGGGGCAGGGACGCGTCGGGAAGGCATTCGAGCAGGATGCCCCCCAAGGGCCCGGGGGAAAGCCTGGATGTGATGGAAGTCGTTTCCCGCGGAGGATTGTTCCCGCCCGTGGCCAGCCATGTGCCGTCGGCTTGCCTGGTGTAACGGGATCCTTTTTCCGCGGAGACCTTTTCGCCATCAAGGCCCGTCCAGACGGCCTTGCCGATGCGCGCCTTTTCCGCCTCCTCCCACGCCTTCATTTGCCCCGGGATCGTCGAGGCGCTGGCCGCCGCGGCGGCCAGTGCCTTTTCCAGGGCCGCGTTCAACCGCGCCAGTTCGGCCTCATGGCCATCGCCGGGCACCTCGATCACCGGATCGCTGTTGCCGCCGGGGCGGTTGGAGGCGAGGGTTCCCGACTCGGGCACATTGTTGAAGATCGCGAAGAGCCCGTAAAACTCCTTTTGGGATAGCGGGTCGTACTTGTGGTCGTGGCAGCGGGCGCAGCCAGCGGTGAGGCCCAGCCAGGTGAGCGAGGTGGTTTCCACGCGGTCGATCACCGTCTCGATCCGCCACTCCTCGGCGATGAGTCCACCTTCTCCATTGAGCCTGTGGTTGCGCTGGAACCCGGTGGCCACCACCTGGTCGCGGGTGGCGCCCGGCAGCATGTCGCCGGCGACCTGCTCCATGGTGAACCTGTCGAACGGAATGTTGGCGTTGAAGGCGCGGATCACCCAGTCGCGCCACGGCCACATCTGCCGGCTGGAGTCGGTCTGGAAGCCGTTGCTGTCGGCGTATCGCGCCAGGTCGAGCCATTCGAGAGCCATGCGTTCGCCGTAGCGGGGCGAGGCGAGCAACCGGTCGATTTGCCGCTCGTAGGCGTCAGGCCGGGAATCGGCGAGAAACGCCTCGAGTTCCCCAGGAGTGGGTTGCAGGCCGGTGAGGTCGAGGCTGGCCCTGCGCAACAGGGTGGGCTTGTCGGCTTCGGGCGAGAAGGCCAGCTTTTCGCGGTCGAGCCTGGAGAGAAGGAACGCGTCGATCGGATTGCGGAGGCGCGAGGCGTCGCGAGGCATGGGCACCGGCGGCCTCGCGGGGGGCACAAACGCCCAGTGGGCGGCGGCCTTGGCGCCCTGGGCCACCCATTGCTCCAGCAAACTGATTTCCAGGGGCGAGAGCGGTTTTCCATGCCTTGGCGGGGGCATCACCTTGTCGCGGCGGGTGTCGCGAACGCGGGATACGATTTCGGATTCCAGGGGCTTGCCCGGCACCGCGAGATGTCCGCCGGAGGTGGCGATTTTCGCGAGGTCCGCCCGGTCGAGGCGGAGATCGGCCTTGCGGTTCTTCTCGTCGGGCCCGTGGCAGGCCACGCAGTGGGCCGTGAGGATCGGGCGGATGTCGCGGTTGAAGTCGATCGGCCCGGCCGGGGCGCCCAGGGCCGTGATTAAAATCGCGGAGAGCATGTCGGCAAACACCTTTCGCGGGCGGCTGGCGCCGGCTTGGGGCCCGTGGTGGTGGCCGCGCCGGCTTGAGTTTTCAATCATAATTCATGCCACCCATGGATGCCATGCCCGGTCGCCGCGGCGACCCTCCCGGCGAGGCGTCGACGCGGCGGCCCACGAGGATGTGCCGATGATCGAGCAGGTAATTTGCCTCTTCCTGGCCGGTTGCGCCGGAACCTTCATCTCGATGCAGGCATCGGCGAACGGTTCGTTCCGCAGGAATCTGGGGGATCCGGCGTTCGCGAGTTTTTTCAGCATCTGCGGAACATTCATCACCGCCTGCGCGCTGATGCTGGTTTACAGGCCGCCCATGCCTCCCCTGCCCGTCATCCGGGCCACGCCGTGGTGGAATTGGATCGGAGGGCCCCTTGGCGCGATGATCGTGCTTTCGGGGGCGGCGCTGACGCCCCGGCTGGGCGCGGGAGCGTTCATCTCCGCGGTCATCGCCGGCCAGCTAGTCTCGTCGATCCTGCTTGATCACCTGGCGCTGATGGGGCTTGAGCACCGGGCGCTCACCCCCGGGCGGGCGCTGGGGGCCCTGCTGGTGGTCGCCGGGGCGGCCTGCATCAGGTTCCTGTAGGTTCACAAATCAGGGATTGTAATAGTCCAGAAACCCGATCATCATCTCGTTCCAGGTCATGTCGCCCCAGCGCACCTCCTTGGAAGGGTCGGGGTTGGCCGGGTTGCCTGTCGAGTTGTCAAAGTGGGCCACGCAGTCGATCCGTGTTCCGGCGGGCACGCGCAGCGGCTTGGCAAGGGCGTAGCTTTCCTGCCAGTTGAAGTCGTAGCGGGGCACGCGCAGCAAGGGTACCGCCGGCTTGCCGGGCTCGGCGATGTCCATGGCGAAATCCTTGCCGCGAAGGTGCATGTGCGGGCTGAGGGTGAGGATGACGGACTCCTTCTCGAAAGCCTTGGCAGCCCGCACCTCATGGGCCGGATCGCCGGGAGGGATGGTGAGGCGCCGGTTCAATATCGCCCTGGTGCGCACCTCGTGCCTGACGGGGCCCTTGGCCAGCTTGATGCCCACGCCCGACCTGTCGGCCACGGGAACACCGTTGGGCGTGTAGTGCATCTCGAAGAGCAGCCTGGCTCCCTTGGGAATCTTCTTGGCCAGGCCTTCGGGGTACACCACGGGCAGGTCGCCCGGCACATAGGCGGCGAGCATGCCTCCCCCGAGGCCGTCGGGGGAACCCCGCAGGATCCCCGGGAACGATTTGCCCTCCGGAACGATGTAAACAATGATGTGATGGATCTGGGCGCGGTTCTGCGGCCTGACCTCGATTTCGGACACCCAGAGATCCTTGTCAACGACCGTGTCGGACATGATGTACTGGTAGGGCATCCCGACCACCCCCAGCAGGAATTGGGCCGGCACCTCGACGGGCTTGCCCATGCGGATCACCCTGTCGGGATTGCCGATGCGCCATCCTTCCGTGAACACGCGAGGCTTGGGTTCCTCGCCGATCCCCTTGGGGCACCCGGCATCTATCCAGTCCAAAATCGATTGGCGATCCTTGTCGGCCAAGGTGCGCTCGTTGCTGAAATGGCCAGGGGGGGCCGCGGCATGCCAGGGAGGCATTCGCTTGTTGTCAATCACCTCGCGGATCATGGCGGCCCAGTCACGGGCGTCGTCGTGGGTGAGCAGGGAAAATGGCGCCGCCTCGCCGGGGCGATGGCAGTCCTGGCAGGCCTTCTGGATGATCGACGCCACCCGGCCTGTCCATGTGGGGCCATCCGCCCTGGCCGGCTTCGGTTCGGCATGGCTTAGCAGGCAGCCAAGCGTTTGGGTCCATGGAGTTGTCACCGGCTTGTTGGCCAAAACCTCGTCGACGGCATCCCGAAGGTCGCGACGCGTGGGCTTGGCCCGCGACACACCGGGGGCGAACTGGTCGTCGATGCGGCCCCGGTAGCGGACGATCAGGCCCTGGTCGAGAACCATCGCGCAGGGCACCCGGTCGATGGCCAGCTTGCGAGCCCATTTTCCTCCCTCATCGTGAAGCACGGGAAACGAGAGCTTCATTTTCCCGGCATGCTGGCCCGCCTCGGCGATCGTGTCGCCGGGATGGCTGTAGATGCCGACCACACGGAGGCCCTTGTCCCCATATTCAGCCTTGAGGCGGTTCAAGCCTGGCAGGTGGTTCTGGGAGACGGGGCAGGACGAGTCGATGAAGGCCAGAACGATGGCCTTGGCGCCGCGTGTCTCGTTGGCCAAAGACCATGGCTTCCCGCTGACGGCCTCGGGAAGGGCAAGTTCGGCCAGGTGGGCGCCAAGCGGCGCCTTGGCATCGGCTGAATGCGAAAGGCCTAGGATGGCGGCAAGGAGCAAGGATGACATGAGCGCGATTCCTCCATCAATTCCTACTTGATCCTAGTTGAAACGGTTTCATTTCTGAATGGTTGGGAGCCTCACCGCCCCAATCTTGTCGAAATCTTCATGAATGTGACGGCCGGGCGCCCCTCGCGCGGCACCATGATGATCGGTATTCTGGACAAGATTGGCCCATGAAGGTTTTTTCACAGGCGGCGTCCCATGTCCCAGTTCGCGGATTTCAACCTCACAACGCTCGACGCCAAGGCGCTCGACAACCTGGGCGACAGGGTGGTGCTGAAGGCGTTGGCCCGGCAAAGCGCGCTGGACCGCCTTCCCCGTTATGTGAGCGAATACCTCGTGGCCAAGAAGGTCCGTCGGGAATCCTGGAAGGCCGACCTCGCCGACCTGCAGGAGCGCATCAAGCTGCTGCTCCCCAGTTTCGAGGAGCGTGAGCTTCTC
This sequence comes from Planctomycetota bacterium, assembly GCA_016873225.1. Taxonomy (GTDB): domain Bacteria; phylum Planctomycetota; class Planctomycetia; order Gemmatales; family Gemmataceae; genus REEB421. The sequence goes on from VGXS01000039.1 coordinate 14,126, forward strand.
AAGGAGCGGCTCCTTCGCAGCGGGGAACTCACCATCATCGACCAGGTTGAGGTGAAGGTCGACCTTTCCAAGGGGCAGCGCTGGGCCAGCGTACCGGCGCTCAACGAATCGAAGGCCCGCATCGAACCGCGCCTGCTTGAGCAGCATGTGGGCCTGCTGCTGGGGGGCTTGTGGGGCACGGTGGTCGTGGCGTACAAGCCTGAGGCCGACAGCAAGGCGCCCAACGAGATCACGAAATTCACCCCGTTCCAGATCGGCCCCCCCGACCTGGGGACGCACCGCGAGGCCCGCAAGCTGTTTACCACCGACGAGTGGATCGACCTCGTCCTCACCTCGGCCGGTTACAACCCCGCCTCATTCGCCTCCCGGCGGGTCAAGCTGCTCGTGCTTTCCAGGCTGGTTCCCCTGGTGGAGAAGAATGTCAACCTGCTGGAACTGGGGCCGCGGCAAACCGGCAAGACCTTCCTGTTGCGCAACCTCTCTCCTCGCGTCTTCACCCTTTCGGAGGGCAAGGCGACTCCCGCCAACCTGTTCGTGAACCTGTCGACCAAGGCCGTCGGCATCCTCGGAACGCGCAAGGTGGTGGTGTTCGACGAGATCGCCAACGCTTCTTTCTCCGACGATGACGGTACCGTCACCATGCTCAAGGACTACATGGAAAGCGGCACCTTCACCCGCGGATCCCTTTCGTTCGCCTCGGATGCCGGGGTGGTGATGAGTGGCAACATCGATGTCACCGACGGCCTGCCCCACGCGCGCTACCGCCACCTCCTCGAACCGTTGCCCGACACCCTCGAGGACACCGCTTTCCAGGATCGCATCCATGCCTACCTGCCCGGCTGGGAGATCCCCAAGATCGGCCCCGACTCGATGGCCACGGGCGTGGGGTTCGTCACCGACCACTTCGGCGAGGTGCTGGTGAAGCTGAGGGAGGAGTCGTTCATCGACAGCGTGCGCTCGCTCCAGTTCCAGCCGGGACTCACCAAGCGAGACATGACGGCGATCGAACGCGTCAGCTCGGGCCTGATGAAAATCATCCATCCTCACGGCGAGGTCGCGGTCGGCGAACTGGAGGAACTGGTGGACCTCGCCAGCGAGTTGCGCCAGCGCATCCACAACCAGCTGGTGAAGCTGGCACCCGGCGAGTTCAAGCCCAGGGTGATCGGCCGCGCCGGCCTGGAAAAGCATGCCGCGGCCGACCTGGCGCGGTAGGAATCAGGTTTGTCACGCCAAAAGGCGGTCGAGTTCTTCCCAGATCGCGTCGCACAGGCCCGGCCGATGGGCGGCCTTGCGAAACTCGGGATGTTCCGTGCGGTATCTCGGCAAATGCTTGTTGCCCGGATCAAGAAGCGCCGAGCGCGCCGATTCACGGACATTCGCGAGCCTGTCGGCGGCCTTCACCACCAGGGCGACCTCCCATTCGCCCGAGACCGCCGCCATCTTCAGGTTGGTCCGCTGCTTCCTCTCCATCCTGGTTTCACCCAGTTCATCGGTGCAAATCGCCACACACTTGGCAATCTTGTGTCCGAATTGTTCTTCAAGCTGCTCGAGGGAGCAACCCTTCACATCCTCCAGCACATCATGCAAAAAGGAGATCGCCATCGCCTCTGGACCATGTTGGGCCGCGATCGCCGCCACATCCTCGAGGTGGCGCAGGTAGGGGCACATGCCGTATTTCTGGTCGGCATGGGCCTTCTCGGCGAAATCCCGGGCTTTCTTGACCAAAGTGTCCATGGCGACCTCCCCTAGTTGCCAGTGTCCCTTATGACATGCGGATACACCACAACGGAATCAACATATCCCGCTGGAATATGCCTTCCCTGATCATCGTCAGGCAATTCCATTCGCAGGTCCGTGTTCACCAGGTTCATGATCGCGTCGACGGGTTGGATCACCCGGTCCGAACCGTCGCCGGGGCTGAAATAAACCGGCAGGGTTTCTGGAAACTCCCGCAGCAGTTGGATCAGGTCCTTCACCGTCATCAGCGTCTATCCTGTCGGCGCCCCGGTTGTTCACTCGAACGCCGAGGCGACGATGTTGGAGATGTGAACCAGTCTCCACGGCGCGCGCGATCTCAGGTAATTCGAAAAAATGATGCAGAAGCCTTGGGTGGCCGGGTTCATCCACACCACATTCCCCGAGGATCCGGTGTGGCCGTAGACCTCGCGGCCAATCAGGTCGCCCCAACTGTCGGATTGCCCGAGGTGGTTGAGCCTCCAGCCCAGACCCCATGGCTTGGTCCGCCGGATCGGTTCGGGCATTTCGGGCATGTCATCGAGGCGGTTGGTGGTCATCATGCGGACTGTGGCGGCTGACAGCAGCCGCATGCCCCCCGATAGGCCTCCCGCGAGCATCATGCCGCAAACAACCCCGAAATCGGCGGGGGTGCTGAACAGGCCTCCCGTGGGTGAGCCGAATTCCTGCCAGTACCGGCTGTTCCATCCGAAGTCGCCGCCCTTTTGGTACTCGGGCAGGGTGCAGCGGACGATGCGCGCCCTGTCGAAACCCCGGGAGCCAAGCCCCGTGGATTTCAGACCAAGGGGATCGACAAATTCCTTCCTGACGAATTCATCGATCGGCATTCCGGAAATCCTTCTGACAATCTCGGCGGTGAGGATGGTGGCCAGGCTGGAATAGCTTTGACTTGTGCCCGGAGCGAACGAGGCGGGCGACTTGAGCGCCTTGTCCACGAACACCGACAGCGGCGCATGCGCCTTGCGCAGTTCGGTGTTGTCGGGAAGTTCATCCGCCAGGCCGGAGGCATGCGTGAACAGGTGAAGCACGCGGGCCTCGTCCTTGTTCTTGCCGGAGTATTCGGGAAGGTACCTGCTGACGGGATCGGACAGGTTCAACTGGCCGCGTTCCACGAGCATCATCCCGCAGGAATAGATGACGGGCTTGGTGACGCTGGCCATGTAGAACATGGCGTCGGGGCGGATTGGTTCGGCGTCGGGTTCCGGGCCCTGCCTGCCAAACAGCCGGGGTTTCAGGGCCTTGCCAAACCGGCCGACCGCCAAAGCGGCACCCGGCATCGGGGCGTCGGGGCCCTTGGTCCATTGTTCCAGCAGGTCGTGGGCCCGGGCGAGGCGGCGCGGATGGATGCCGATGTCTTCCGGCGAGGCTTCCGGCAGGCCCATGTTGGCCTTGGCGGCGGTGGCGGTTGCCGCCAGCATGCCGGCCGAGGAGGAAAGGAGAAGCCTGCGGGTTGGCAATCGATCCATGTTTCGGTTCCCGGTTGGGTGCCGGCGATGATGCCTGCCGGAGATATTCATGACCATCGATTGAATACGGGGAAGCCGCGCCGCCGGCATTCCTTGACCCGGTCGTGCCCACGGGTTAATCTTCTCCAACCTCCCATAATTTCCACAATGAAATTCCACGAATCCGAGGATGGCCCATGGCGATCTCCCGCCGAGCATGGCTTAAGTCGGCGCCCGCCATCCTGTCCGCGTGGTGGCCGGGCGTCTCTCGCGCCACTCCCGCGTCGACCGGGACGGGCGCCAAGCGCGTGGTTTGCATCTTCAACAGCGGCGCCCCGAGCCACATCGACCTCTTTGACCCCAAGCCCGATGCCCCGGAGGATATCCGCGGCATCTTCAGGCCGATCGACACGGCCGTGCCCGGCATGCGCTTCACCGAACTGCTGCCGCGCCTGGCTACCCGCTCCCGGCACCTGTCCTTGATCCGCACGATGCATCACAAGCATTCATCCCACAACGCGGGCATGACATGGAGCATTACAGGCAAACCCTACCGGGTGGACAGCACGCTGGTGAACCCGGGGCCGACCGACACCCCGTCGCTGGGCACCCTTGTCGGCTGGCTTGCCGCGCGTGAGGGGGCGGCGATGGTGCCTCCCTATGTCATCACCCCGCAACCCCATTGCGACAGCTTCGCCTATTTGTCGCCCGGGCAGTTCGGCGGTTGCCTCGGGCGCCGATACGATCCTTTGGTGGTGGGCGAGGACCCGTCCCGACCCGGATTCCGGATGAAGGCGCTCGAACCCGCCGACGGCCTCGATGCCGCCCGCATGGAAGACCGCGACCGTTTGCTGGCCCGACTTTCCACCGTTGATCCGTCGATGGCGGCGCTTCGCGAAAAGGCGGCCGGACTGGTTTCCAGCCCCCGCCTGCGCGACGCCTTCCGGCTTGATCAGGAACCCGACCGTGTCCGGGAGAGGTATGGCCGGCATCCGTGGGGGCAGTCGCACCTGTTGGCCCGCCGCTTGCTCGAGGCCGGTTGCCGGTTCGTCACCACGGTGAACGGGCCGAGCATCGTGTGGGACACGCACAAGGACAATTTCAACGGCCTGAAAAACCGCCTCGTGCCGCCGATGGAGCAGGCGTTCGCCGCGTTGCTTGACGACCTCGACGACCGCGGCCTGCTCGCGGAAACCATCGTGCTTTGGCTGGGCGACTTCGGCCGCACACCGGTGATCAACAAGGACACCGGCCGCGACCATTGGCCCCATTGCTACACCGCTGTGCTCGCCGGTGGCGGACTCAAGGCCGGGGCCATCGTGGGAGTTTCCGACCGAACCGGCTCGGCTCCGCGCGACTTTCCCGTCACTCCCGCCGACCTCAACGCCACGGTGCTTGCCGCCTTGGGGTATGACCCCCACGGCATCTTCTACACCACCGCCGATGGCCGCCCGTCTCCGCTTTCCGAGGGAACACCCATCCGGGCGTTGTCATGATGACTCCGGTTTGTGTCTTGGGGTGGCTACATCATTGAAAAGCCACCTGTTGCCTTGATAAAAAATCGATGTTTTCGCGGAGGGATTCCCATGCGAATGCACCGGCCATTGTTGGTTTCGTTGACAAGCATTCTCGTCGGCTTGGGAGCGTCCGCTATCGAATACCCCTACCCTCCTTACAACGAGGGGAAGATGGATCCGCAAAAAACCGGCTGGCCCCTGACGGGGGAACAGAAGGCCTATGTTCTGAAACCCGAATTCGAACGAAGGCCCGGTCGCGAGTCGAACAAGCACCATCCCGAGCTTTGGCCGGTGGTGCCGTCGGCGGGGTTCTGGGGAGGCACCAGTTGGCTCGATACCCATGCCAAGCTGGTGAGGCACGCTGAGGCGAACAAGGGGCCCATCGACATCCTTCTGGTGGGTGACAGCATCACCCAGCAGTGGGGCAGCCCGCTCGACAAGGGCGAGTTCAACGAGCCATGGAGGAAAGCCTTCGGGGGCCTCAAGGCCGTCAACATCGGAATCGGGGGAGACAAGGCGCAGAATGTGCTCTGGCGCCTCGATCATGGCGGCGTGGCCGGCCTCGATCCCAAGGTTGTGGTCGTGATGATCGGCAACAACAACATGTTCTTCACGCCGGAAACGGGCGTCGAGGCGGCGGCCAAGGGCGCGGCGATGGTCGTGACCAACCTGCGGGGCAAGTTTCCCAAGGCCGATATCATCGTGGCCAAGATCCTTCCCTGCCATGCTCCCGGCAACAAGTTCCACGACGACATCATCAGGACCAACGCCGCGCTTGATCCCCTCAAGCTTGACAACGATCCCAAGGTGAGCGTGCTCGACATGACGAAGGACTTCGTGAATACCGATGGAACCCTCCGCAAGGCGCTCTACGCACCTGACAACATCCACTTGTCGGTGGAGGGTTATCGGGTTTACGCGGGAAGGCTCAAGCCGCTGGTTGACAAGGCATTGGGACGCTGACCGGGGAACCGGAAAGAAGCGCCGCCGGCAAGGGCGTCACTTTCCCAGGGCATGCACGGTGTTGTGGATGGTTCCGGTCACCGGTTTTCCGTCGGCGGCCGTGAACGAGTAGGAAATCTCCATGCACCAGGTGGGCGCCATGCCCCCGAGCCTGAGTCGCACGGTACGGCCATCGGCCGATAGGGATGCCTCCTTCACAGGCAGCGGATGCTCGTTGACATGGGGGGAGCCGTAGCTGGCGGAACGCCTGAGCGCCCAGGCGCGCGCCTGGGCCTTGGATGGGACAACCGAGCCCGGTTCGAGCGGTTCGCTGAAGGTGAGTTCCATCCCGTCTGCCGTGGCCCTGAGGCCCACGGGCAACCGCGCCGGCTTGCCCGTCGCGCGGATCCGGTAGAAACCGCCGGGCTTGGTGGCGTTGCCTGCCCAGGCGAACATGCCGCACAAATAAAGTTGCCCGTCGCCCGGGTTGAATCGTCCGCGCATGACGCCGGTGGGGAATGGCGGGATCGGCAACTCCACCATGCCTCCCTGCGGCAATCCCGTGGCCGGGGTCTCATGGGGCACCAGGAAGACCTTGCCGTAGCCGTAGGACAGGTTCAGCAATCCTCCATTCAAGGATCCCCATTTGGGGCTGTTCACCCAAAGCAGTTCCGCCGGGGAGCGGTCGAAGGCGTTCGTGATCCAGCAGAGGGGCGGTTCCATCGCCGAGTCGGCGGGGTCGGTCTTGTCGTGGTAACCGAACATGTTGCCGTAGAAGCGGGGCTTGCCGCCGCTTTGGCTGTCCGGCGGCTTCACCCAGTTGATTCGGTTCTTGGGATTCCAGTGTCCCTCCTGGTCGGTGACAAGGAATGATCCGTCGGGGTTGAGGCATACCCCGTTGGCGGCGCGGAAGCCGTTGGCGATGATCTCGGTGCGGGAACCGTCGGCGCTCACCTTGAGCAGGGTTCCGTGGTGCGGCACCACCGCGGGCAAGGCGTGCCGGGCCGACTTGGCGTAATAGAAGTTGCCTTGCGAGTCGGTCTGCAGGCCCATCGCGAACTCGTGAAAGTGCTCGGTCACCTGGTGATCGTTGTTGAGGCACTGGTAGAAGTCGGTTTCACCATCGCCATTGAGGTCGTGGAGCACGGCGAGTTGGTCGCGGCATGTGACATGGATCGCGCCATTGACATACCTGATGCCCAGGGGCTGGAACATTCCCGAGGCGATGCGCCGCCACTGGATCTTGGCCTGATCCTGCCTCGCGATCCAGACATCGCCATCCCAGGAGCAGAGGGCGATCCTTCCGTCGGGCAGGAAATCGAGGCCGGTGAAGCGAGTCTGCGCCAGCCACGGGTTCGACTCCGGCGCGGCGAGCCCATCGGTCGCGAAGGCGCCCTCGTCCGATCCCGTGGTGACGGCGGTTTCCAGCGCCTGGGGCCAACGGGACGGGCCGCCCTTGGTGAGCGCTTCCAGGTTCAGGTCGTCCGGGGTGATGACGGGAGCGGAGGCGCTGGCTTGCCTGGAGGGGGTTGAAGAAGTCCAGACGCACAGGCGCACGGTTTCCTTGCCCGCGGGAATGCCCAGGCGCAGTTTCCCTTTCGAGCTCTTCCATGTCGCCCTGGCATCCGCGGGAAAGACACCCGCCGTGATCGACACCTTCTCCCCCGCGATTCGCTGCCCCCTCACCACGCGGGCGTCGAGTTTCCGCCCCGCATGGTCTGGCGACAGTTCGCCTTTCATGTCGGAGGGCTTCCAGTGGGCCAGGACGCCCGTGGCATCGGGAAGGTCGGCCGGCGCTTTGAAATCGCGGGCCTGCATCGCGCGCTGGTAAAAACGGATATCCGAGATGTCGCCCTTGAAGCGGGAGACGGCGGGAAAGTTGGACGCTGCGAATCCGATCCTGGCGACGGCGCCCTCCGGTGCCGGCCTGGCCTTGAGGGTGCCCGATCCGGCCGGCTTGCCGTCGATGAAAAGCCTGATGGCGCCGCTGGACGGTTCCCCGGTGACGGCCACCACATGCCACTGCCCGTCGTTGATCGTGGCGCGGGAACTGACCGCGCCCACCCAGCCGATGTCGAACACCAAACGCCCGTCGCGCACGAACAGGGCCTGACCCCCGGGAGTCCATGCCGGGCCGGGCGGCGCCTTGGCGAACAGGGTTCCGTCGCCGCCGGCTTTCACGCGCGCGACCACGGTGAACGGCTTGTCCGTCATGTCGAAGGCCGCCCCGTCGGTGATCTCGAGGTGGCTGTCGGCGCCGAACCGGAACGGCTCCGGGGTCGGCGCGGCGGCATCGATACCGGGGGCCAGGGTCACCCTGCCCGGTGATTCCTTGGCCTGTTCCAACCGGGCATCCTTGTCGGGGTGCTCGGCGATTTGCACCTCGAGATCCCGCTCGCGTGGGCCGATGACGAAAATGCGGCCAAAGGCCGCTTCCTTCCTTTCCGTGGCCGTTTCCAGGAGTCGCGGGGATTCCAGGACATTCGCGTCGCCCACGGAATACGAGAACACCGCCTGCTGTCCATGGTGATACAGGCCCTTGAAGCGGGCCCAATCCTTGGGGAGCGGACCGTAAAGGCGGTCATCGCGTCCCTTCATGCGGACGGAGTCGTCCCATGATCCAGTAGTAGGGTTGGCCCATCCCGCGCCCGCGCCATTGGCGAGGCGGATGTTGCCGGCGATCGACGGGTGGATCCCGTGCTCGCCGTTGAACTGGATGCCCCGCCAGTTGATGAAGCCGGCATCGGCCGCGTTCGATCCGGGGCCCGCCGCCGTCTCCCACACCGCCGCGACGCGCAGCGTGTCCTCGTCGAAGACCATCCACTGCCTTCCCCGCGCGACGCCACCGGCGCCGGGATCAAGCCTGACGGCGACGCCCTTGTGGGCGAAGTTCCGCTCCCGGCCCGGAATCTCGTAGGTGTGGGTGAGCGTGGGACCGTAGTCCATCGCGCTCCATGGCTCGATTTTCGAGGGGGCCGGCCCCCGGGTGTCGCCCTTGGGCAAGCCGGCAAGGTATTGGTTGTCGACGGCCTTGTAGCGCGCGGCGTTCCTGTCGCGCATGTAGGTTTCCCTGATGTAATGGATCACATCGTATTTCTGCGAGGGAACCATCCAGGTTTGGGCCGGCATCAGCCCGAACCCGCGCGTGAGTGTCTGGTACATGGCGAACGGATCGTGGCCGTTCTTGAGGGTGGATTCGGCGAACCGCGGCGCCGCCGGCAGCGAACCGGCCATTTCCAGCGTGCCGTGGCAATTGGCGCACACCCTGCGGTAGATCGCCTCGCCCCGGGCGAGGGCCTTGCCGTCCAAGGAGAGCACCAGGCCGGCATGGTCGATCCGCTTTTCGTATTCGGGGGGTTCGGGAGCGATCAGGTTGGCGGGAGGCTTGAGGGCCACGGCCCGGGGCGCGCCGCCGTCGCGCAACTCCATCAGGTAGCGCGCCAGGTCGAGGAACTGCTGCCGGCTTGATAGCTGGTTGACAAGGCCCGCCGGCATGATCGATTGGGCCGAGGGCGTCAGCTCCGCGATGTCTGCCTTGGGTATGACGATCGCCTCGCCACCCTTGGCCGGATCGCGGATCACCACCTTGGTGTCGTCGCGGGAGGCGACGATGCCTGAAACAAGCTTTCCGCCCACGGTGGACACCGTGGCCGATTCGTATCCCTTCTTGATCTCCTTGGAGGGCAGGAGCACCGATTCCACGATGGAGGCATCGCTCGCGGATTTGTCGATCGCCGCCAAGTCGGGTCCAAGGGGTGAGGCCTTGCCGTCTCCGGCCGCGTGGCACCTCACGCACGCCATGAAGGGCTGGTGGAAGACGATGGCTCCGCGCGCCGGGTCGCCCAGTCGCCTCGCCTCGGCGGCCAAGGCCGCGGCGGGTTCCGACCTCAGCGCCGGGTCGAGGTCCTGGGCCCATCCCGAAGGGACAGGCAAAAAGGCGAAGGCCAGGATCAGCCTGGTGTGGCGGGGTGGAGTCATGTTGGGTCCAACCGACGGATTTCGTCCTATGATAACGCCCTGATGTGTTTCCGTCGGCATCGGATTTTTGTGATGATTGCGTCATGCCCCGGGGTCGCCTAGAGTGCGGGTGACCCATCCATGCCGAAAGCCCAAGGGATTTCCCGATGATTCAGGTCTGCGCCGTGATTCTGGCGGGCTTTTCCGCGGCGCCCGTGGCGTTGACCAACGCCACGGTGCATCCCGGAGACGGGCCGGCCATTGTCAACGGGGTTGTATTGGTTCAGGACGGCAAGATCCTCGCCGTGGGCCCCGCGGGAAAGGTCGCCATTCCCAAGGACGCCACCGTTCGTGACTTGGCCGGGATGGTCATCATTCCCGGGTTGGTGGATTCGCATTCCCATTTGGGCATCTTCAGCAGGCCGGGAGTCCAAGCCAACAGCGACGGCAATGAAGCCTCCGGCCCGGTTCAACCCGGGTTGCGCGCCCTCGACGCGGTCAATCCTGACGACCCCGGCATCCGCATGGCCGTTGCCGGCGGACTCACCACCGCCAACATCATGCCCGGTTCGGGAAACGCCATCGGCGGGCAGACGATCTATGTGAAGCTTCGCGGCGGCACCATCGAGGCCATGCGCGTGGACGCCAGCGGCGTTTTGGGGGGACTCAAGATGGCCAATGGAGAAAACCCCAAGAACTTCAACTTTGCCTCGCGCAAGGCCGCGCCAGCCACGCGCATGAAAACCTTCGCCCTGCAGCGCGAGACCTTCCTTAAGGCCCGCGACTACCAGGCCCAGTGGGCCCGCCACAAGGAGGCGCTGGCCAAGGATCCCAAGGCCGCGCCACCCGAACGCGACATCGCCATGGAACCCCTTGTGGAAGTCCTCGAGAAAAAGCGCACCGTGCATTTCCACTGCCACCGCGCCGACGACCTCATGTCGGCGCTGCGACTGGCCCGTGAGTTCGGTTTCGAGATCGTCCTCCAGCATGCCTCGGAAGGGTACAAGATCATCCCGGAACTCAAGGCGGCGGGCGCTTCCGTCTCGCTCACCGTGGTCGATAGCCCGGGAGGCAAGGCCGAGGTCGCCGGACTCATCGAGGAAAACGCCAAGGCCTTGGCCGACGCCGGGGTGCGCGTGGCCATCAACACCGACGACCCGGTGACCGAGTCGCGGTTCTACCTTCGCACGGGTTCCATCGCGCTTCGCGGGGGGATGACCGAGCAGCAGGCTCTCGAGGCGCTCACGGTCAACCCCGCCCGGATGCTGCGCCTCGACCACAAGGTTGGTGCCATCAAGCCGGGGCTCGACGCCGACCTCGTGATCCTTTCCGGCCCTCCTTTTTCGGTTTACACGCAGGTGCTCGAAACCTGGATCGACGGTGAGGCGCGCTTCCGCCGCGCCAGGCCCGAGGACGCCCGCTACCAGGCCGGCGGGTTTGCCCTGCCCGGGCAGGATCCGCGTTATCCGCCGCTTGTCCCTCCGGTGGTTCCGCCCGCGGCGGCCAAGGTCCCCGAGGCCAAGGGCGCCCCGTTCACCGGCTCGCCAGCCCGCTATGCCGTGCGCGCCGGCCGCCTTTTTGACGGCACCCGCTTCCTTGACGACATGACGATCATCGTCGCCGATGGAAAGATTGAAGCGGTGGGACCGTCCGGCAAGTTGCCCGTGCCGGCCAACCTTCCCGTTCTGGCGGCCAGGGAAGTCACCCCCGGCCTGGTCGACGGCCACGGTTGCGCGGGCGTTTCCGGCGGCCTGAATGTTCCCGCCGACCAGGACCAGGACGAGACGACCGACCCCAACGGCGCCGACCTGCATGTGCTCGACGCCTTCAATCCGGATGACGGCCTGTTGGAATTCGTCCGCCGCCATGGCGTGACGGCGGTCCATGTGCTGCCGGGTCGCAAGTCGCTGGTTTCGGGCCGATCGGCGGTGTTCCTTTCCCACGGGCGCACCGCCGAGGCCATGCTGCTGCCGTCCCCCGGCATGCTGGTCTGCAACCTCGGGGAACCGGCAAGGGAAACCCATGCCGGCAAGATCACTACGCGCATGGCGGTGGCGGCGCATTTGAGGCAACTGTTCGAGCAGGGCAGGGCGCACGCCGCCAAGTCGGGCAAGGGCGACAAACCCTCCCAGCCGAATCCCAAAATGGAAGCGCTGGCCCTGGCCGCCACCGGCAAGCTGCCGGTCTTGTTGTGCGCCCACCGCGCCGACGACATCAACACGGCGCTGCGCCTGGCCGGCGAGTTCAAGCTCGACGCCCGCCTGGGCCTCGCCGGCGAAGGCTACCTGATGGCCGACGCCATCGCGGCGGCCAAGGTGCCCGTGTTCCTGCATCCGCCGCTTCTGCGCGCCGGAACCAGCATGGAGACGCTCCATGTGTTCACCGGGGCGGCCCGGGTGTTGTCCTCCAAGGGTGTTCCCGTGGTTTTGGGAAGCTCATTCGAGGGGTATGTGCCCAAGATCCGCAACATCCGTTCCGAGGCCGGCACCGCCGCCGCCGCTGGTTGGCCCCGGGAGGAGGCCCTGGCCGCCATCACATCGCGCGCCGCGGAGGCGCTGGGCATCGACCGCGGTACCATCGCCCCGGGCAAGGCCGCCGACCTGGCCCTGTTCGACGGCGACCCGCTGGAAAACGCCACGCACGCCACGCACACGATCGTCGGCGGCAAGGTGGTATACAATCGCTCGGAATACCTCGAGCTTCCCCTGGCGCGCCGCGGCCTGTCGCTTTCCGGCTATGGAGGCCCGGGCTGTTGCCTGGGGTGGTGATTTCGCCTTTCCCCTTCCGCCTTGGAGATCCCGCAAGAGCTTTCTGCTGCTGCTTTCATTCCTGGCGCCCGCTGAAACCGCAACCCCGCCCATCAAGGCCCTGCTGGTCACCGGCGGCTGCTGCCATGATTACAACATCCAGAAACTCATCATCAGCGAGGGAACCGCCGCGCGCGCCCGCATCGAGTGGGTGGTGGTGCAGGAGGGAGGCAACAAGACGAACAGCCAGATTCCCCTCCATGAGAAGTCCGACTGGGCCAAGGGATTCGATGTCGTTGTCCACAACGAATGCTTTGCCGATGTGAAGGATCCCAAGTGGACCGAGAACATCGTGCGGCCCCACCGCGAGGGCACCGGCGCCGTCCTCATCCATTGCGCCATGCACTGCTACCGCGACGGCACCGGCGAATGGTTCAAGTTCTGCGGCGTCACCTCCCACCGGCACGGCGCCCACTATCCCTTCGATGTGGTGCCCGCCAAGGGCGACAAGCATCCGATCCTCGGCAAGTTTCCCGAACGCTGGAAGACTCCCCAGGGAGAGCTTTACCAGGTGGTGGCCACGGGCGAAAACTGCAAGCCACTGGCCACGGCCCTGAGCAAGGAGACCAAGAAGGACGAGGTGTGCGTGTGGACCAACCAGTACGGCAAGGGGCGCGTCTTTGGAACCACCATCGGGCACTACAACAGCGAAATGGCCGATCCCATCTTCCTCGACATGCTCATCCGCGGCATCATCTGGTCGGCGGGCAAGGACGAGAAGGATTTCCTCAAGCCATTCGACCCCGAGAAGACGAAGTTCCGCTGGGAAACCTTCAAGGATTCCAAGGAGCCTCCCAAGGCGAAGTGATCCCCGGTTTTCCGTGGCTATTTTTAATTGGATAAGTCGAAAAAATGAAAGGGCCACATTCAGAATCAAAAGGCGCCCCTCACTTCGTTCAGGGCTCCTAGAGCAGACTTCAAATGATTGATCTGCTCAAGACCCCGGCACCCACCACCATCCTGTTAGCCCTTCATGCCCTTCAAGCCTCGAACGCCGCGAGCGGCCTCTGAACTGGCAGGAGATTGTTGAATGTCCGCGAGGGCCCCTCACTTCGTTCAGGGCTCCTAAGCATCGTTAGCCTTTGTCCGGCCTTCATATTGAGATCCGTTCATCGCTTAGGAGCCCCCAGCGAAGTGAGGGGCGAGTCGATCAAGGAACATAGACTTGAGTCATAACAGAAACGAAAGAGCCCCGAACGCAGGCGCGTAGCGCCGGAGTGAGCGGGACGATTCCGGATCCAAACCCGTACATTCCGCCTTCGACAGCGTTCGGGGCTTTACTGGATTTACTCAACGCACATTTGTGTTTGTTCTGTTGGCGCCAACAATTCAACTCACCTATTTGAAGCCTGCTTAGGAGCCCCCAGCGAAGTGAGGGGCGGGTCGATCAAGGAACATATAATTGAGCCATAACAGAAACGAAAGAGCCCCCAGCGGAGTCGAAGGCGGAGTGGGTGGGGCTGCCTTTTATCGGCCCCGATAACCCCTGCGGTTCGCACCCTCACGATTGGCTCTTTTTGATAAACACATTCTCATTTTATTTGTCAGCGTTATCATCCTGCTCATTCATTTGAAGCCAGAATTCGCATGCAAGAGCTTGTGAACTGGCTTCATGCATGCCCGCGCCATTTCAATGAACGATTGTTGATTGTCCGGGACCGGGCCGATGCCGACCCATGGCGGACCGGGTTCGGATCACGGGTATGCCGGGACCGATCCGCTTGCCAGGAAAAGGCTGGTTTGAAGCATCCCGGATGCGACCGCCGCCGTGTGCCCGTCGCAATAAAGCGCGTTGAAAACGCCGTCGTGGCGCTGGTCGGGATAGTGCGTCCTGGGGTTGGTTGTGTCAGGGAAGGGCCATGGTGCCCTTGGATTGGCCGGCGTCGAGGCCTGGGTTGAATCGGCGCAACCGGGTGTCCTGCCATGGTCCTAGACAATCAGGATGTTGGATGTGCCGTTGCCGTTGGAAAGTTCCCCCAGGGTTTTTCCGTTGGGTCCGCTGCTGACATAGTTCATCCCGTAGCCGCACTGGAATGCCTGCCCGGTGGCAGGGTCGAATCCCGTCGGACATTTGAAGATGCGGATGCTCTGTTCGATATACGGCCAAAGGAGGCCGGCGGGATATCCGCCAGGTGAATAGGTGTTGTCGGCGTTGGGAACCCCTTGGGCCTTGGTGGTGGTGGATGGCGTTGGCCGGTTGTCGTAGGGTGCCCACCAAACCTCACCCGGCCCCGTCCAGATGGTGGCCGATGGGAGATTAAGACAATCGGCATCGTAAAGGCCCGATCTCGTGTCGCACCGGCGATAGCGCGGGAAGGCGCCCAGCGCGTCATGGTAATGATGGATCGCCAGTCCAATTTGGCTGAGGTTGTTCGAGCAGGCCATGCGCGCCGCCGCCGCCCGTACCTTCTGGACGGCCGGCGCCAGCAGGCCGGCCAACACCGCGATGATGGCGATCACCACGAGCAATTCGATGAGGGTGAAGGCGCGGCGATGAATCGTAAAACGGCCATTGGAAAAATTACGGCTGGAGATGTTGTTCGGGGCATTCACAGTGCTTTGCCAGACCAAGCCACCTGAAGCCGGGATGATGAGCGGAACCATATTGGGACGACCGCGGCGTTCACCATCAGAAAGGATGAAATGATCAATCGACCAGTTGATCATTTCAGGTCGATTTGCAGGTCGTTACTCCCCGAGGACTTGACCTCGACCGAAAGATTCGTGGTGGAAGGATCGCCGTATTTCAGTGGTATCGGGGACTTGAAACCTCCGGGTGGTTCCGGTGCCAACACGCCAGGCGAGACTTCCTGGACGCCACTGACGGCCACGACCACCTTGTAGGTCCCCACGGGCGCTCCATCCCCGTTGCCATAGGTGGAAACCTTGAATGTCCCGGCGGCGTCGGATGTCGCCCGGGCCGATACCTTTCCGTCGGCGGACTGGAAGTTGATCGAAGCATTGGGCACTGGCTTGCCTTGGTATTTCAGCATGCCGGTGACCGGAACGGTCGGTTCCTTCGGAAGGTCCTTATGGGATGAAGATCCCCCCGAGCAACCCGTCGATGCGATCAGCGCGAAAGCCAGTGGCGGAAAAAAGGGGTTTTTCATGGATTCGGATTCCTGAGGTGGGGATGCGAATGGAAGAGGGGAACCAAGGCGGATGCGACTATTTGGGCCGATGACGATGACGAGGCTTTATTCAATTCGAAACGGGTTCACCGCTGGCGCGCGTGCCAAGGGCGCCAAGGACACCGAATGGACTGGGGCCAGTCAATCCTGTCGCCGTGGCGCTCAGATTGCCAACGCTGATGCTGTCGGTGATGAACCTGACCGAACCATCGCCCATGGTCACATTGACTCCACCGGAGTGCTTGCTGCTGGCGGGATAAAGACCGTTTTGGGCATCGTGGTTGTTCCATGCGCACGATGGCGAATTGGGAGGGGCGTTGGTGGTGAATCCACCGAACCCCATGCCGCCGTCGGGCCACCTGATTCCCGACCAAGGGCCGATGTTTGTCGGAGTGCCATTCCACTGCCGCGTGGAAAAATTGAATTGTGAAAGACACTGTTGCGGAGTCGTGAACCACCCTCCTGGCCGGGCGAGGGTTCGCGTTATCTGGACATTGCTGTTGCCGCGAAGCCTTTCACCCATCGCGATGGTGTTGCTGGTGCCGTCGGTGATGTCCGCGATTCGCAAACCTTTTGAGTTTTGCGTGCCGTCGATGCCCCTTCCGAACATCCCCCGGCCAGCGTTGTTCGAGGTATGCAAGTCGATCGAATCTCCGCCGCAAAACATGTAGCTGGTGTGTTTGATGGTACTGGCAGAGTCGTTGATGTCCGAGGGACATAGGAAAGTCTTGATGCTTCTGGTCCACGGCGTGTAGTTGCCATCCCATGGATGCGGCCCGCCCGGAGGGTATGTGGTTGCGCCTACCGTGAGGCTGCCCATGATTTGCCTGAAAATCGAGTCCTGTTCGATGAAGGGCAGTAGTTCGATGAGTCCGCTCTTCCGGTCTCTGTAGCTGGGATCAGGATACCTTCCCTCGCGCACGGGAAAGAATCCCTTGGAATCATGATGTGTTTGAATTGCGATCGAAAGTTGCTTGAGGTTGTTTGTGCAAGTCATGCGATTGGCTGCTTCGCGCACCTTTTGCACGGCGGGAACCAGAAGGCCGATGAGCACGGCGATAATGGCGATAACCACAAGAAGTTCGATGAGGGTGAAGGCATGACGCCTTTCTTTAGACTGGGGAGGGATCATGAAATAGTCTCGGCGGGGGATGTGATAGTAAAATGAGACAATGATTGCCGAAACGGCATATCATGCTTTTGTATATCACTACCATTCGATGAAAGCCAAACAATTTATTACGATTTCTTAAGGATGCTGGACTAATCGACCTGCTCACCGGGTTTTACCACTGATTGTTGCCACTTTTGATCCGTTACGGCTTGAATGGTTATCAGGAAATACCCTTAAAGGCGACGAATCCTTTGTGGTTAAGTATGGGTGTAGTTCCGCCTTCGTTTATTCCAACAGTTTTGGCGCACCGCCGGCGCCAGCAGGCCGGCCAACACCGCGATGATGGCGATCACCACGAGCAATTCGATGAGAGTGAAGAAGCGCGCCCTCCTCGAATGGTCTCCAGCCACCTTTGCGGGTTTGGCACAACCTATGTTGGCGAAACACCTGGAAACTGGTGGCCTGCCGCAACCCGGCACCTATCGGCCGGCCTTTTTCTTGGGGTTCGCGCTTTTCTCGCCCTGCGCGGCGTTCTTTTGGAGTTCCTCGAGTTTGCGGAGCGATTCGGGGTCGGTGGCGGGGGGCTTGGCCGTTTCGCCGCACCCAAGAACGAAAACCACCACCGGGGCGGCCCAAGACACAATACGCACCTTCATGGATGTCCTTTCAATCCAGGTTGACCGTTCCACCATCAGCCCTATGGCACAACCGCATGAAGACGACGGGGTCGATGCTGTACTTCACCATCCTGACGGATCCATCTCCCAAAACGACATTGAGTCCGCCGGAATGGGCGGACCCGAACCGGTAGTTCTCGTCGTCGGGAACGGTGGGATCATTGAAGTCCTGGGCGGGCCCCCACCAACTGGCGCCGTTGGCGCGGCAACCCCTCAAGATGTCGCCGTCAATTCCCGGCCCGGCCCATGACTCATTGTTGGCACAGCAGGTCTTGCCGGGATTGTTGATCTTCTCGCCCACGAACATCGTGTTCGACAGGCCGTCGATGACGGCGGAAAGCCTCAGCACGCCCGGTTGCAACGCGGTGCTTGTTCCGTTTCGGCTCAGGACGATCGGTCCATTGCATGAAGTGCCGGGGTTGGCATTCGGATTGGTTCCCCCGTTGCCCGCGTAATCACTCATGGCACTTCCGCTGACCACCCGTGGCCCGCTGCGCGTGGGGCACCCGAAGGTTTTCACGGGCGTGGCGCGCATGATGACGATGTTTGGCTCCCTCTGCAGGGCCTCCTGTTCAATGAATGGGAGAATTTCATACGCCCAGCCGAAATCGAGGCGGTTGACGGCGGGATTGTTCCCCACTCCCCCATCGCTGCCCGCCGTTGGCAGAAAGCCGGTGACATCGTGATAGGACTGGAAGGCGATCCCAATCTGCTTGAGGTTGTTGGAGCAGCTCATCCGGTTGGCCGCTTCGCGCACCTTTTGCACGGCGGGAACCAGAAGGCCGATGAGCACGGCGATAATGGCGATGACCACAAGAAGTTCAATCAGGGTGAATCCCTGTCGGGCATGGCGTGACATGATGTGTGACTCACGCAGGACTA
>VGXS01000040.1 GCA_016873225.1 Planctomycetota bacterium
GGTGAGGGATCGGGTGTTGATGGCGCTGCCGTTGACCGACCCGTTGAGGGTGATGTTGCCGCCCGTGGAAGATATGGTGGGACTGCTGTTGAGGATGACGCCACCGGTTAGGGTGATGTTAGCATTGTTGGATGTTATATCGCCGCCAATGGCGATGGTTTTGGCATTTACCTGAATTTCTCCCAGCTTGGTTGTTGCGCCAACGGTGGATCCGAAGGTTACTATTCCATTGCTCCCAGCGTCGATTCTCAAGTCTTGAGCGCCACTAGCAGTGGCATTCAAGGTGGACAAGAAGGAAACATTGCCCCCCACATTGGATCCGGTTTTGGTGATGATGGAGGAATCGCCTGTGAGGGCCACTGCACCCTTGAACGATACGGCCGCGTTGGCGGTGCTGATATTGCCATCAATGCTGATGGTTCCCGTTCGATGCACCGTCACGGCGCCAAGGCGATTCGTTGCGCCCAAAGAATCTCCGAATGTCGTAGCGCCACTCTGAGATGGAGATGCCGTACCCAATGTCAGGGACCGTGGGGTGCTGGATGTATCACTGTCAATTGTGCCGGTGAATGTTATGGCACCTGTGGCGCCTGAAGTGCTACTGATCGTGACATTTCTATTGAGAGTCAGATCACCTGTGAAAGTGATATTTCCCGATGAAGTCACATTCCCGGTGAGCGAAATCGTGTCACCTGTGATGCCCACATTGGCCAAACTTTGCGTGGCACCAATTTTTTCTCCAAATGAAACAGAACCAGTACCGGCTGTGACCGTTAGATTTCGCGGGGTTGGCGAGGTTGGTGGCAGTGGAGTAAAGCTGTTCACCGTGCCGGTAAACGAGACATTCCCGCCAGCAGTGTCGTCGGTGTCGATCGTCACATTGGCGGAGGGCACCACCGGACCGTCGAGGACAACGGGAAGGTCATCAGCAGTGATGTCAGCGCCCAATTGAATGCTGGTCGTTGCCCCTGTGATGGAAACGCCGTTGTTAGATGCGACTGTAATGCTTTTGTCTAGAATAACAGTTTCGATGCCCGTGATGGAAACGCCTTTATCGACTGAAAAATTGTCAGTTCCCGAGGTTCCCAAAGTCACGCTTTGGCCCCTGGCGCTATCGCCAGAGTCCCGGATGACAAGGCGGTCAACCGTGTCGGCGCTGGTGTATCCTCCGAGAATGGTGATGAAACTGCCACCGGCGTTGATCCGATAACCATTGGTTGAATCATAGGTGACCGTCGCCGTGTCGTTGGCATTTTGAAAGTTGATGGTGAGCAGACTGGGGGTGGCGCTGTTGTACAGCGCCGTGACAACCGGGGTTATCCTGTCTTCCAACGACACAAGAGCGGGTTTGTTGGTGTTTGGTTTGCGAATCGCCTTGCCGGTGCCGAGGCCGAGGGAGCGAAGCAGGGACAGCATCGAACGACTCCTAGAAAAAATGAATGGACTGGGTAAGACAAGATGCAAAGGGTCATGATGATGCATGTCAATCATTTTCATTCATAAGATATTTGTGTTTTATTGATTGGTCATGATTTCCTTGTGCGACGCAGCCGAAAATGATCTCAAACCCCCATTTCGAGCGCTCCACCCGAGCCTTTGGGCCTCGGTTGAGCGACTGGCCTTATGCCCCAGCGATAGCGACAACTTTTGCCTGCTAATCTAGAAGAATACTCCCTGCCCCATGCTGATAAGCGTATGAAACAACCATTCCATGGTGGCCAACTGCCGTTATGCCACGCCTTTCGCCGCCCATCAGCAGCCAAGGGCGTGTTTTCACTGTTTTTGATGAAGATATCGTGTGTTGAAGGGTTGCGGGCTTGACCTTGCGCGCTCGCCGGAACCCAATGGCATCTGGTTTTCATTCCACCCGGTTCGAGGTTTCCGATGCGACGATTCACACTCATGGCGGTCGCGGGTTTTTGCGTGGTGGCCACGCTCATGCTTTCCCGCGGCATCACCGACCCGGGCGCCAATCCCTCCGCCAAGGAAGGCTTTGACATCGAGGTTGAAGCCAGGAATCCGTGGACATCGCTCAAACCCAACGCCGATTCGGCGCAATTCCAGTTCGCCATTGTCTCCGACCGCACCGGCGCGCACCGCGCCGGGGTGTTCTCCCGCGCCGTGCAGCAGGTCAACCTGCTCCAGCCCGAATTCGTCATGTCGGTCGGCGACCTCATCGAGGGCTCGCGCGACATGGAAACGAACCGCAAGCAGTGGGCCGAGTTCAATGGTTTCGTCAAGCAGTTGCAGATGCCGTTTTTTTATGTGCCCGGAAATCATGACGCGTCCAACGCCGGTTCCGCCAACACCTGGAAGGAGGATTACGGCCGGCGGATGTACTATTTCGCCTACAAGAACTGCCTTTTTGTTTGCATGAACACCAACGACGAGGGGACGGATGACCCCAAGGCGGACGCCAGCTACCGCAGTCCCCGCGTGAGCAAGCCCCAGCAGGCGATGCTGGCCGCCGCGGTCAAAAAACATTCCCAGGCCCGCCACACCTTCCTGTTCATGCATCACCCCATCTGGAACGCGAAGGACCTCGAGAAGAACGGCTGGCTTGATGTCGAAAAAACGCTCGCCGACCGGCAATACACTGCATTCTGCGGCCATGTGCATGTGTTCAGGAAATTCATCCGCAACGGCCGCAACCATTACCAGCTCGCGACCACCGGCGGCGGCAGCTCGATGCGCGGCGCCGAGTATGGCGAGTTCGACCAGGTGGCCTGGGTGACGATGAAGGACAAGGGGCCGGTGATTTCGCACATCGGCCTGCACGGCATTTACCGCGACGACCTCTCGGCGATCGTCACCGAGGAATCGGGTTCCCCGCCGCGGGTGAATCCCGCCAACCTTGTTCCCGCCCGCGGCGTGGTCACCATGGAAGGCAAGCCTCGCCCGGGGTTGCTGGTGCTGTTCACCAAGGTCCGGGAAAAGGATGACGAGAGACCCGTGGTGGGCAATTCGCGCACCGCCGCGGATGGCTCGTTCGAGATGTTCGGCCCGAGGGGTTCCACCGGATTGCCCGCGGGCAAGTACCAGGTGAGCTTTGCCCCGGCGCCGTCGCTGGTTGTGGATGCCGATGCCAAGGAAACCGCGACGGCCTTGGTGATACCCGAGAAGTTCAAGAATCCGGCCACGACGCCGCTGGTGGTGGACCTGAAGGAAGGCGCCGGCCGGTTCGAGTTCAAGCTCGACTGACGCCGGGGCGTCGGCGTCGCTAGGTGTTGAAGCGCCATGGAAGTGAAGCGGGTCGCCCGCGCTCCCGGCTAGCGGACCGGTGGCGCGGGCATGTCGACGCGCGCCGCTCCGAGGCCCGAGTATTCCCTGGGATTGCAGGAAAGGATGATCACCTGAATTCCCTTCTGGCTGGCCCTGAGCAGCATGGGCATCAGCTTTCGGGCCCTGTCGGAGTCGGTGTTGACGAAGGCGTCGTCAAGCACCACGGTGATGCCCTCATCCCTGGCTTTGAGCGAAAGTTCGGCCAGGGCCAGCCTCAAGGCCGCGCCCACCTGTTCCTTGGCCCCGCCGCTGAGCACCTCGACCGCCAAGGCTCCCTCTTTCGGCCGGTCGGGCCTAAAGAGGCGCAAGGTCTTGAATCCGGCATTTTTGTCGTCCCAAACGGGTTCGACGGTTGCCCCGGGCCCGAATAGCGGGGTCAGGTAGCCGCAGATTCTGTTCACCAGCGGCGCCGCTTGGCGATCGTTGATGAGTTTTTTCTGTTGCGTGAGCAGATTTTCCAGGAGCAATAGCGCCGATGCCTTGCCGCTGGCCGCCTCGAAAGCCAAGCGGGCCTCTTCCTGCCGGGCCATCGCCAGGGCCGCTTCCTCATGCGGGTCGTTCACTCCATTGGCTTGAAGCAGTGTCTGGTTGGCGATGCGCTTCTTCTGGGCTGAATCGATTCGTCGAGATTCCGCCACTTCGTCCCTTTCCAGGGCCTCGATCTGGAGGCGGATGTCATCAGGATTGTTGGCTGTCGCGGTCTGGCTGCAGGCTTCCGCCCGCCTTCTCAGATTTGTCGCGGCATCGCGAAGTCGGGAGGATTGCTCCTGTCTTTGGGTTTCATCTCCCAAGTCTCGAACAAGTTCGGCGATGCGACCTTCCAGCCCATCGGTCCTGGCCTTGTGGCCGCTGATGCTTTCCCTGAGAGTTGATTCGGTCTTGATGTCGCCTTCCGATTGGGTGCGGATTTGTTCACAGGAATCCCGGGCGCTTCTCTCGGCGGTTTCAGCCCTCTTGAGTTGGACTTTGCCGTCGGCAACCAGCGCGCGGGCGGCGTCGGCGCCATCGGGCTTTGGAGGTGTTTCCATACCCTCCAACAATCCCTCCAAGGCTTTTTTAGCTAATTCGAGGGCAACAACCGACTTTGATAGCTTTTCCTCGAATTGTTCCGGATCCTCAATCAACTCACCCAGAGTGGAATCGATCCCATCCATTTTGCGCTTGGCCTCTTCTTTCGATGCCAGCAGTTCCTCGGCCTTGGCCAGGTTCGGCGCGCCGAGTTTCTCGAGTTTCGCGTCGAGTTCCTTGTCAGCCTCTCGGATCGCATCCTCGAGATCGCTCAGGGTTTTCCCCCCGCCGGGAGAAATCTGGATGACGGCATGGGGGCCCACGGCGATGTGCGCCTCTTTGGTGACTATGGCCCGTTCGCCGACGGCGATCTCCTTGCCATCGAGCGTGACCCCGCAGGATGCCGAATTCAGGGTGATGCCCGTGGCGACGGCATCCCGCCCGGCGCGCAGGCCGACAAGATTCTCATTCAGCTTGCGGATGTCGTTGATGGCCTTTTTGGTCAAGGGCATCAGCGATTCATGCGTCGCGGCCAACAAGGCGCGTTCCTCGCGGAGCTTGCGGATGTCGGCGGACTGCTTCACCAAAAGATCATGGTTGGTTTGGGCCGTGATGGCCTCGACAAACGCCTCGGCGACGGCGAGGCTGCACCTGGCCTTGCTTACGGCCTCCTCGGCAAGGCGGGCTTCGGCTTGGGCGTCTGACAGACGGCTTGAATTATCCCTGACACGGGCGCTTGCGGCAGTGAGTTGCGTGGTTCGCTGCGCCTGTTCTTGAACGGCACGGTCCAATTCGGTTGATTTGGCGCGCAAGTCGTCGCATGAGCGGTTGAAATTCGCCAGCTTATCCTCCTCGGCCTTGGCCAGCGCCTCGGCGAGTTCGGCGTTCCGGCGCGCCTCGAGGGCGCGAGCGAGGTTGTCGCGTTGCATCGACAGGTTCGCTGCCAAGCCCTCGAGCGCCTTGCGGGATTCCGTCAGTTGCCTGTCGGCCTCGCCGATTTCGCGGGCAAGGGTGTCGAGCTTGGCAAGATTGGCGGCGGCGGCGGTCGCCTTGGCCTGAGCCGTGGCAAACGCATCATTGGCCGCTTGGGCCGGGGAATTGGCCCGGTACTGGTTCCTGTTCTGGGTGTAGTGCCCGTCCACCGCCTGGCGGACCACCTTGTCCACGCCGAGGTCCGCTTCCGAGGCCAGAAGGCCCGCGCTGCCGTCGCGCTGGAGCAGTTCCATGAGCTGGCCGGCGGGCGGGATGATTTCACCGGAATGTTCGAGCGAACGCCCCTGCCTGACAAAAAGCATGCTGAACGAGGCATCGAGCGCTTTCTGTTGGGCTCCCAACAGTTCTTCCATGCCGAGCAGTTGCGCCAGTTTCTTTTCGGCGGGCTCACCGTTGAGGGCGGGTTGTCCCGGGGCCGTGAGGTTGATCCTACCCGTCTGGCCGGAGAAAACCTTGTGCGCGGTGTAGCGCGTGCCGCCTGTCGTGAATTCCACGGTGACTTCGGGTGGCGCGTCGGCGAACGCGGTTTTCATTGATTCACGGACCTGGCCTCCCGCCTGCGGATCGAGGACGAGGCCCCGGTGAATCGCCTCGAACAGCGTGCTCTTGCCCGTTTCATTCAGCCCGCCAATCACCGTGATGGCATTGTCGAACTCGACGGTGAGGTTCTCGAGGATGCGGTAATTGCGGACCGTGACCTTGTTGATGCGCATGATGGTGTCTCCCTCAGGCCCTGGTTTCGTGTGCCAAGTTAAAGAGTTCGCGGATCGCCGCGCGGGCCGTGACGGCTTCGGCGCCATTTCCCGCGGCCATCTGGCGGAGTTTCGTCGCCACGGCGGCCACGAGGGGGTTCACCGCGGCGTCACCCAGACGGGCGATTTCGGCGTCGGTCGGTGTGGTTGTCGTCAGGTCCTTGATCCTGATGTGGGCCAGCGCCGCCTTCTGGGACTCAAGTTCCCGCTCCAGTTTCGACGCGGAGGCCAGCGAAAGGCTGCCGCTGATGCACAGCCTCACTAGGGTCGAGTCGGCCGGGTGTCCGGCGACGGTGGCGTTCATGGCGGCCAGGAAGCGGGCCGCCGGATCGGCATCATCGACCGAGTGTTCCATGATGTGCCAGCGGCACCGGCCGGTGGAAAGCGGTTGCACGACCGGGGCCGAATTCCTCCGCGCTTGCACCAGCAGAACCTGGCCGGACTTGTAGTCATCACCCTTGGGGAACCTGTCGGGTTCGTGGGTTCCCGAATACCAGGCGCAGGGATGGCTGTCGGCCCTGCGCGTGCCGTGCCAGTCGCCCAGGGCGATGTAGTCGAACGCCGATGGGTCGAGCATTTCCAGGTTCAGGACATTCGGAGTGGAATGGCCTCCCACCTCGTCGTCATCGGCGGCATCCGTCCCGAAGGTGCTGATGCTGCCGTGGGCCAATACGATTCGGGCCTTGCCCGCGAACCTGTCCGCGAGTCCCGGAATCCTGAGCCATTCGGTCGGGTCGCCCGTTTCGTGCCTGCTGAGAAGAGGGCATGGCAATAGCACGAACCCTTCGCCCTCGACGGGTTCCGCCGTGAGCAGCACCTTCAGGTTGGGGGCCCTGCATTCCCGTTCCCTGTTGAAATAGTCATGGCTGTAGGGGCCGCCCGGCCCTCCGAAGTCGTGGTTTCCCGGAATGGCAAAGACGGGTCGCTTGAACCCGCCAATGATGTCGCAAGCGCGGGAGACATCCTCGCGGGTGGGTTGGGAAGAATCGAATAGGTCGCCGGCGGCGACGATGAAGGAGGCCCCGTGCTGTTCGGCAAGCTCACCGATTTTCTTGAGGCTTTCAAAGCGGTGATTTTTCAGGATGGCGCGCTTTTCGATGTTGTCGATGCGGGAATAAGGTTTCCCCAGCTGCCAATCGGCGGTGTGGATGAAGGTGACGGCCATGCGAGGTGGTCTTCCATGCGCGGAAGGTGCGGCGGCGTTCAATCGCCTGCCCGCGCCCCCCTTCAATCAAGTTTCGCACGGACAGGGGCGGGATTCAGAAATTTTCCCGATGACAGGCGGCCGTTCCGGGCGCGACGCGGCTTGCAGCGGGCTTCAACTTCATCAACTGATTCCGTTGCAGAAACCAAAAGGCCCCCGGCGCAGCCGAAGGCGGAGTGATTGGGGCGCATTGAAATTGCCCCGCTCACTCCGGTGCTTCGCACCTCCGTTCGGGGCTTATTTGGATCTACCCGACTTGTGTTTTTATCGGCCTTATCAATCCGACTCACCCATTGGAAAACGAAGCTGGCCGTGCCTCACGCGGCGGACCGGGCTTTGGGCGGGCATGGGAATCACGGCTTGTTCCTTGAGTTCCGCCGTGATTTCCTCCTCCATGATCTCCTCCAGGCGCGCCAACGCCCGCGCGACCACGCCCCCGTCGCAGACCCGGTGGTCGAAAACGATGCGAACGCGCACCACGCCCTTGCGGCTCACGGGGCCGAAGGTCAGGTTGGCCGTCAGCGGGGAAAGCAGGTTGAGCGACTCGGCGCCCAGCATCCCGCACGAACTCACGCCGAAGGTTCCGAACTTGCGTGAACGCCATCGGGCGGACCATTCGAGCGCCATCCACCACAGGAACCGCCGAACCGGCCTCGGCAGGCGCGCCAATCCCCTGGCGGCCCTGAACGGCGCGAGTTCCTCCAAGCGGCACTCCTTGGCGCGCCTCAGTTTCCCGTCGATGTTCCACAGCGTCCGCGCCTCGGGCGAGCGGATCTTGGCGAACATGACGGCGGGCCTCCCGTCGATCTCCTTCTCGACGGCGACCGAGGCCACCTGGGTGCCGTGCTCGACAAGCCGCGGCCATGGGTATTCGATATGGCTTGTCCGAAAATCGCGGAACTCGGAGGCCAGCCTGGCGAAACCCTTCACGAAAAGCGCCGTCCAGCCGGGCCGGTCGGGCATCGCGTCGCGGATCAGCCGGAGCGATCGCAGCCGGAAGGTGCGTTCGAAGGTGACGGCGGGAACCCGCCGGGAGAAATGAAGCAGGTCTCCCAGGAATGTCCTCGGCCACGGAACGGGCC
Source organism: Planctomycetota bacterium (assembly GCA_016873225.1). Taxonomy (GTDB): domain Bacteria; phylum Planctomycetota; class Planctomycetia; order Gemmatales; family Gemmataceae; genus REEB421. Next base: position 8,322 of record VGXS01000040.1, read on the forward strand.
GGGTGATGTCGGCCATAACGGGCCTCCCGTGCCGGGCGGTTTCAGGCTGCCGCCCATGCCCACATCGTGTCCCGGCGGGCCAAAAAGGGACAAGGCCAACCGTCCCGGCATGGGGCGGTCGGCCTTGTCGGATGGGTCGGATCGACGCGTCAGCGGCCTTTCGGCGCCTCGGGCTCCTGTCCGTCCTCCGGCTTGATGCGGAACAGGAGGAGTTGCTCCACCTTGTCGTCGCCCTTGTGCACCAGGGCGGTTGTCTGCTCCCGGGTGAGGTTCATGATCCCGGCCTCGTAGACGGGTTGCTTCTTGTCGCCGATGGTCCAGGCGGCGCGCTGGGTTTTCTTGTCGACGGCGCCCTTCACCTTCTCGTTGGTGTCGGAAATGCTGTTGTAGTAGCTGCCGCGCAGGATGCCGTCCTTGTTCACGGCGAGCTGGATGTAGTTGCTGGGGTCCTTCTCCTCGGCGCGGACCATGGCGAACACCCCGAGGGATTCCCAGGTGTCCTTGGGATCCTCCATGGCGGCGGAACCGGTGCCGGCGATCGCCGAGGCCTGCTGGGAGTACTGCTGCGGGGTGCCGACCGATTCCCCCTGCACCATGACGGAGCCACCGGAGTAGACAACGGATGTTCCGTAGTCGTAATAGACGGGAAATGAGCTGAAGCCGCAGAAGGGCACGAGCCGACCCCAGGTGGCGCCAAGCCAGAAGCCGGAGCCGAATCCGCCGCCCCACCAGGGATTGAAGTGGTTGTTGTACCAGCCGCCCCCGAAGTTGTTGCCGTAGAAGTTATTGCGAACCAGATTGCCGCGGATTTGCAGGTTGTTCATCGAGAACGACTGGATTTTTACGCGGTTGCTGAGGAACTGGTTGTTGTAGGCGACGCGGGAGAGGTTCATTTCGCCGGGGAAGCGGTCGTTGACAAGCCTGTTGGCGTCGATGTCGCGGTTGCCGTCAAACCGGCCGCTATCGTCACTGGGTCTGCCAACGCCGCTGGGCCGTCTGAAATCGTCACCGGGTCTGCCGCCGTCGCTGGGCCGTCTGAAATCCTCACCGGATCTGCTGCCGCCGCTGGTCCTGCCGGAGTCGCCGCCAGCGGTCCTGGGCCCTCCGCCCATGCCGCCCGTGGGCGGCCTGAATCCGCCGCCCCCCACTCCATGGGCGATCAGCGGCGCCGCGGCCGCGAAGAGGGTGACCGAGACCAACCAGTATCGGGTATTTCCCATGATAAATTTCCTTGTTCGCTCGCGGTTATTTCAACTTGGTCAGCTTGATGGAAGGCAGGTCGGGCATGCGGACATCGCCGCGGATGCGCTCAATGGGGTGCCACAGCGCGGTTTCCGGGGAGACACGCGTGAGCACAATCACCGATGAGGCCGGCCTGCCATCCTCGGTGACGCCGTGAATGGTGCGGTTGAAGCGGGCGCCGTCGTGTTCCCAGTAACCTTCCCCCGAGAGGCCCGTGGAGTCGAAGACCCAGGTGTGAATTTCTCCATCGCGGACCTGGATCACCTCCAAGACCTCCATGGCCGGGCCCTCGGCGGGCTTGACCGAGATCTTGCCGACAAGACCCCTGTCTCCGAGGGCCTTCTCGTAGGAGACCGTCACCTTTCCCATGGGACTCTCCGCCGACCAACTGCCGACAAGCCACGCCATTTCATCGATGGAGGCCGTGGAGATCGCGGTTTCCGTTGAATCAGCCAGGCGCCACTGGCCGCCTTCGAGCACGCGAAGGCTGGAAAACCGGGTGGCCCACACGCCGATTTCCCCGTCGTCCTTGAGGACCAGCGTCCCCTTAACCCGGGCCGCGCCGGCGCCGAGCATGTCCACCGATTCCACCTTGATGCTGATGGCGGCCTTGGGGCGGTGCGCCGAGGCCTTCCTGATGATGTCGACGATCGCCTCCCTGCCGCGGAGGGTGGCCCCGTTGTCCTGGTGGAGTTCCGCCATGTCGGTCCACTGCTTGCCGATCGCGTCGAAGTCCCTGGCGTTGAAGGCCTTGGCGTAATCGTCGGCGGCCTTGCGGATCGCCTGCTCCGCCTCGGAGGTGGCGGGGGTCGGCTTGGGTTGCGAGGGCGCTCCGGGAGCGGGTTTCGGCGGATTCCGTCGAGGCTGGGCGATGGCGTCGGGAACCAGCGCCAGCGGCGCGAAAACCGATGCCAGGAGGATTCGAATGCCGATGTTGGTCATGGTGCGGTTCCTGATGATATTCAATAACCGTAGTGTATGCGGATATCACCTGATGTCAACCATCTGCCCCACGAATCGACGGCTTGCGCCGATGACGATCAGGCCGCAAACTATTGATTGGATTCACTCCCTCCCGCCCGCCAGCCACGACATGAAAACATTGTTCGCGATGGTGCCGTTGCTTCTTGCCGTCCAGATGGCCTGGGCGCAGTCGGGTGATTCGACCAAGCCGGCCAAGGCGCCCGATCCGAAAGTCGCCGCCAAGGCGCCCGGCCTCAAGGATTTTCCCCCCGCCAAGGTGGATGCCGGGGCGCTGCCCAAGGCGATGGTGCTTGTGGAACTGTGCGAGTCGGGCCTTTCGCCCGACAAGAACCTATGGCCGGAATCGCCACCGGCGGGAAGCGAACAATATCCGGAAAGGGCCTTCGCGCTGTTCCGGTTCCCGCAGCGGTACATCGACACGGGAATCCGCGCCGACCGCCCCAATCCGCTTTTTGTTCGCGCCTCGGCGATCGTGGACCTGCCGCCCGGCAAGCACCGGTTTCTCCTGAGGGCGCGCGGGGCTTCCCGCGTGACCTTGGACGGAAAGGTCGTCCTGACCACGCCGTTCCCTCCCGCGGATTCCGGCGGCCACGGCACCATCAAGCCCCCCGGGCAGTACCTGAACCTGTCGCCCGACTTCCGCTTCGCCCCACCGGGCAACCGCGAGGAAGTCATCGAGGCGCGCCTGCCCGGCGGGCCGGTGGTGGTGGTGCTGGAAACGATCGTCGGGGGAATCCTGGGCAAGTCGCGGCGCCGGCCCGAACCGGGCGAAACGGTGGTGGCCTGGGCTCCCGAGGGCACCAGTTCCTGGCGACTGTTGAGTCCGGCGGGCGAAACCGTGCCCTATACGGATGAGGGATGGGAGTCGTATCAGGCGGAGCGCAACACGCACCTCGACGCGGTCGACGCGTCGGCGCGCGCGTCGTGCCGGAAGGCGGACTCGGAGGCGATGGCCGGCAAGAGGCAAGCCGACGCCCGTTGGCTGGCGGGGCAGGCGGAGATCGCGTTGCCTGCGATCGGCGCAACGGGAGGCCACCCGATCGACCGTTTCCTCGAGTCCCGCTGGAACCTTGGGGCGGCCGGGCAGGGGAGCGATGCCGGCGAGGCGGTGGCCCTGCTGGAATCGAAATGCTTCCAGTGCCACTCGGGAACCAAGGCCAAGGGCGGGCTCAGGCTCGATTCAAGGCAGGCCCTGCTGGCAGGGGGTGATTCGGGCGCCGCGTTCGACCAGGCCGCGCCGGCCAAGGGCCACCTGATGTCGCGGTTGAGGTCCACGGGCGACGACCGGATGCCGCCCAAGGGCGATCCGTTGAAAGATTCCGAGGTCTCGCTGCTGGCTCGCTGGCTTGGCGCCGGCGCGCCCTGGGCCGAACCGTTGGCCAACGCGGCCAAGGTCGCCGTGACTCCTCCTTGCGACGACCTGACCTTCCTGAGGCGCGCGACTTTCGACACCGTGGGAGTTCCGCCATCGGAGGGCGAGGTCCGCTCCTACCTCGCATGGCCCGCCCGGACGCGGCGCGCCAAGGCCGTCGACCGCCTGCTGGCCGACCCCCGCCGGGCCGACCGCGGGATTTCCGCCTGGCTCGACCTGCTCGCGGAGAACCCGAACATCCTCAATCCCACGCTCAACAACACCGGGCCCTTCCGGTGGTGGTTGAGGGAATCGCTGCTCGACCAAAAGCCCCTCGACCTGATGGCCATGGAACTGGTCCGCATGCGCGGAAGCGAACGCTACGGGGGCCCGGCGGGATTCGCGGTGGCCAGCCAGAACGATTCGCCGATGGCCACCAAGGGCGTGGTGCTGGCGGGGGCATTCCTGGGAGTGCAGCTCAAGTGCTCCCGTTGCCACGATGCTCCCGGAGGGGGCCGCCCGCAGGAAGACCTGTTCGCCCTGGCCGCGATGCTCGCCGGCAAGGAGGTGACCGTGCCGGCCACCAGCAGCGTGCCGGCTGACAAGCTTCATGCCGGGGGGCGCAAGGCGCTGATCACCGTCTCGCTCAAGCCCGGCTCATCGGTCAAGCCGCGGTGGAGGCTCGATGACATCGTGCCGGCCGGTTCCGTGGAAAACTCGCTCGCTGACCGCGAGAAGCTCGGCAGGCTCCTCACCTCCGCGGCCAACGAGAGGTTCGCCAGGGTCCAGGCCAACCGCGTCTGGCGCGACCTGATGGGGCGCGGCCTCGTCGAGCCACCCGACGACTGGGACAGGGCCAGGCCGAGCCATCCCGAGCTGCTGGCCTGGCTCGGCCGCGAGCTGGTGAGGTCGGGCTACGACGAAACCTCCCTGAGGAGGCTCATCATGAATTCGGCGGCGTACCAGCGGGGCTCCGATCCGTCGTTGGTCGCCACCGACCCGCTTTACCGCGCCCCAGCCCGCCGCAGGCTTTCCGCCGAGCAGGTGGTGGACGGCTTGTTCGCCGCCTCCGGCATGCCGATGAGGCTCGAGGAGGTCAGCCTGGACATCGACGGCGTGCGCGACCAGGGCAACTCGATCTCGCTGGGAAATCCCGGCAGGGCCTGGATGCTCACCTCCACCTCGAACGAACGCGACAGGCCCAGCCTTTCGCTTCCCCGCATCCAGGCCGTCTGCGATGTGCTCGAGGCGTTCGGCTGGCGGGGGGCCAGGCAGGACCCCCGCGCCACCCGCGATGACAGTCCCGAGGTGATCCAGCCGGCCATCCTGGCCAACGGCACCATGGGCCTGTGGCTCACCACCCTCACCGACGGGCACGCCGCCACCGCGATGGCCCTTGAGGACGCCCCGCTCGACCGGTTGGTTGAGCGGCTCTATCTGCGCTACCTGACGCGCAAGCCCACTCCCGCCGAAGCCGCCCGGTTGGCCGCCGTCCTTTCCCCCGGCTTCGAGTCGCGAAAGGTCGAGGGCGCGCGGGGGCCGACGGGGCCGCGCCTGCCCGATCCGTATGTCTCATGGTCGAACCACCTCGACCCCGAAGCCACCGTGGCGCGGCAGGCGCAGGAGGCGCGGGCCAAGGCCGGCGACCCGCCCACGACGCGGCTCGAGCCGGGTTGGCGAGGCAGGCTTGAGAATGTGATCTGGGCGATCTGCAATTCACCCGAATTCGCGCACGCGCGCTGAGGCGACATCATGGAAACGAAAATCGACCGCCGCGCCCTGCTGGGAACCGCCGCCATGGCGGCCGTGGCCGGCGCCGCCGCGCCCGCCCGACGCCGCGCCGAGGCCTGCATCTTCCTTTGGCTGGGCGGCGGCATGGGGCAGGTTGACACATTCGATCCCAAGGCCGTCGGCAACGGCACCAGGACCGGAAAGCCCGGGTCCCTGTACCCCTCCATACCCACCACCGTTCCCGGCGTGAGGGTTTGCGAGCACCTGCCCAAGGTCGCCGGCATCATGGAGCGCCTGACGGCCGTGCGTTCGGTGAACCACAAGGTGATCGACGAGCACGCGTTCGCGACCAACCTTGTCCACACGGGCCGGATGATCAGCGGCAATGTCACCTATCCCTCCATCGGCTCGATCATCGCCCACACCCGGGGTGCCGGGGCCCCCGATGTTCCGGCCTACATGCTGATCGGCTATCCGAATGTGAGCCGGGGGCCGGGGTTTCTCGGCGCCAAGGCCAACCATGTCTACCTCACCGACACCGAGGCCGGTCCCTCGGGGTTTTCCCGCCCGGCGACGGTCGACGCGCGGCGCGCCTCCGAGCGCGAGGGCCTGCTCGCCGGACTGTCGGCTGACGCGCCGGGCGGCGTGCCGCTTGCCGCTTACAGGCAGGCCCAGGAGCAGGCCCTCAGGCTTTCCGGCCCCGGGTTCCTCAGGCATTTCAACCTCAAGGATGAGTCGGCCGATGTCCGCTCCAGCTATGGCGGCGAGTTCGGGCAGCGCTGCCTGCTGGCGCGGCGGCTTGTCGAGGCCGGGGTTCGCTTCGTGGAGGTTTCACACAACCTGAACTTCCTCAACGGCACCGGCTGGGATGTCCACAACGAGGGAATCCGCAACCAGCACCTGCTTATCCGCGAACTCGACACCGCCCTTTCCGGATTGGTGATCGACCTGGAAAGGCGCGGCATCCTCGACTCCACCCTCGTCGTGGTCGCCACCGAGTTCGGCAGGCCGCCGGAGTTCGACGGCCGGGGGGGGCGTGGCCACCAGGGTTCCGCCTTCACGATGGTGCTCGCCGGCGGCGGCCTCAGGCACAAGGGCGCCCACGGCGTGACCGACGACGCCGGCAAGAAGGTTCTCGAGGCGGGAGTTTCCATCCCCGACTTCCACGCGACCATCCTCGCCTCCTTGGGCGTCAACCCGGCCTTGGAACTCATGGATGCAACGCGGCCGGTCCCCGTCACCGATGGCGGCAGGCCCGTCGAGGCCCTCATGGGCTGAAAAGCCCCCGCGAGGAGTTGGAAAGATGCTCGATCATCCCTCGATTACCCGCCGGTTGAGCCTGCAGGCCGGCGCGTCCTCGATCCTCGGGCTCGGGATCGCCGAAAGGACCATGCTGGCCCGGGCCGCCGGTTCCAGGGGCCACCGCTCGGTGATCTTCGTGTTCCTATCGGGCGGCTTGGCGCAGCACGAGAGCTTTGATCCCAAGCCCGACGCCCCTGATGTGATCCGAGGTGAATTCGGGACGATTCCGACAACGCTTCCGGGCGTCCGCTACAGCGAGCACCTGCCCATGCTGGCCGCCCGGGCCCACCGCACGACGCTGGTCCGCAGCCTCGGGCACCGCTCGAACGACCACTCGGCGGGGCATCACATCATGCTCACGGGCAGGTCGGACCTGCCGACTGGCTTCAACCCCTCCGCGCCCAGGCCCGCCGACCACCCCGCCATCGCCGCGCTCGCCGGCGGCGTGCTGCCCCGGCGCAACAACCTTCCGCCCGCGATCGTGCTTCCCGACCGAATCGTGCATAATTCCGGCCGGGTCATTCCCGGGCAGTTCGCCGGCGTCATGGGCCGCCGGCACGACCCTTGGTTCCTCGAGGTTTCGGCATTCGAGCCCAAGGCCTACGGGGCTTATCCCACCCACGAATTCGACCACCAGCAAAGGGACTACAAGCCCAAGAGGCTGGCTTTCGAGTTTCCCGACCTGGCGCTTCCCCAAGGCGTTGATGGCGGCCGCTTCGGCGGTCGCCTGGGAATCCTCAACCACATCGACTCGCAAAGAAAGGCCTTGGACGGCGCGGCCGGCGGGTTCGACAGGCATCGGCAGGATGCCGTGTCGCTGCTCACCGACTCCCGCGTCCGATCCGCCTTCGACATCGGCAAGGCTCCCGACCGCGACCTCGACCTGTTCGGGCGCAACGCCTTCGGCTGGTCGTTGCTCATGGCGGCCCGCCTGGCCGAGGCGGGCGTCTCGCTGGTGCAGGTGAACCTGGGCAACAACGAGTCCTGGGATACCCATGGCAACGCCTTCCCCCACCTCAAGGACAAGTTGCTCCCGCCGATGGACAAGTCGCTTTCAGCGCTGCTTGACGACTTGACGGCCAAGGGCCTGCTCGACAGCACGCTGGTGGTGGTGGCGGGCGAGTTCGGCCGCACCCCGCGCACGAGCACGCTGACGAAGTTTTACAAGGGACCCGGGCGCGACCACTGGGGCGCCGTCCAGAGCGTGCTGCTGTTCGGCGGGGGAACCCGCCCCGGCCGGGTGGTGGGTGCCAGCGACAAGACGGGTGGCTATCCGATCCTCGAGCCCCAATCACCGGAGAACTTCGCCGCCACCATTTTCCAGGCGCTCGGGTTGCCGCCGACGGTCGCCTGGCACGACGCCGAGAAGCGGCCGCACCACCTCTACCACGGCGCCGTGATGCCGGTGTTCTAGGATCAGAAATCAACCTGGGCCTGCAATCCCCAGGCGTTCGCCTGCGAGCGGACCGAAGGTGAGTTGCCGTCGCCGTATTTTTCCGGCGAGTTCAGGTATACCGGAATGTAGTTGAAGGTGAGCTTGGTGTAGGGGTTCATGTACCAGTTGAAGCCAAAGGTCGGGTCGAGGAGCGTGCCGCCCTTGACGCCCTGCGAATCGAGCGTGATGTAGTTGAGCCGCGCGGTGAGTTCCCAGGCGCCGCCGAACGGATGTCCCTTGCCCGAGTTGACCTTGGGCCTGACGCGGTCGAACAGCGCCAGGTTGCGGTCGTAGGTGCGGTGTTCGCCCGTGAGGAAGCAGGTCATGAACAGGTATCCGCCGGCAAAGATGGGCGTCCTGCCATCGTTCATGCTGACGGGGACGATGTCGCCCTCGGCCTGGAACGAGAACGGCCCGCGAACGACGGCCGTCTCGAGGTGAAAGTCCTGGTAGTAGGCGGTGCCGCGGTTCCCCTTTCCCGTCTTGGGGTCGTAGGTGTTGAGGAGTTGCTTGCCGGTGTTCACCATCGACTGGTTCTGCCGGAAGCTCTCGGTTCCGAACTGGCCCTGGATCAGCCCCAGTTCCGGCGAGTTGCCGCCGAACCTTCCGAACTGGATGCCGCCACCGGAGGGGGCGATGAGCGAGTAAACGGCGCCGAAATGCCAGACATCAGCGCCATCGTTCTCGTAATAGAGGCAATGGGTGCCGCGCGCGGCGAACCCGTAGCCGCCATTGTCGGTCAGGTCGTTGCCGTAGAAATCCTGGAACCCCCGGAAGGCTGAGACGAACCAGGTCCACCTGCCATCCTCCGTCCAGTCGTAAAAACCGACGCCGGTGCGGCGGAAGGGGTGGAAGATGAAGATGCTTGAGCGATCCATGAACGGGTTGAAGCGGAAGCTCGTGAGTTCCTCGAGGCTGAACGGTTGCTTGTACTGGCCGATCCTGACGAAGCCCAATAAGGGCACTTCCTTGATGTCGAGATACATGTCGGTGATGGTGGGACGGCCGAAGCCTCCCAACTCGAACTGGAACCGGTAGTCCACATTCTCGGCCACCGATCCGAAGGCGGTGAGCCGCGCCCGCTTGATTCCCGTGCCATCAAGCTCGACTCCGGTCGGGTTGAGGTCGTTCTTGAGCACTTCCCGGTTCAACGATGTTTGGGAGAAAAACACCGAGGTGATCTGGAAAACCCCACCCATTTTCACGATGGGATATTTGCCGTCCCCCCCGATGAGGGGTGGCAGAACCATCGGCTCGCCGTACTGGTTCGGCTGGGGGCCTTCCGGCGGAATGGGCGCCGGACCGTCGCGGAAACGCTCAAGCAGGCCGGTTCGCGGCGGAGGTTCGGCCGGCGGTTGCGCCTCGGTTTCCATGGCAGGCTCGGCCGCGACGGGAACGGGCGGAGGCAAAGGAACCGGTGCCGGTTCCTCCGCCATGGCCAATGTCGTCATGCCCGCAAGCGCGAACGCGACCATTTGTAGCCAAAGAAACATCCTGCCAATCCCCAGGTTCAAGTGCATGGGGAGGTTGATGCGTCAGAAAACAAGTGCCGTCAAGAAGGATTGCTTAAATAATTCGCAATAAATGGCAATTTCTTCAGGCAACCGGATCCTGCCAAGGGGCCCGGTAGGGACGCGAGAGCATCTTGCCGGCCTCGGAATCGCCCACAATCAGTTCCTTGACGGGGTCCCAGGCGATAGCCCTGCCCACCCGGGCCGCGATGTTGCCCAAGTGGCACACCGTGGCGCTGCGGTGACCGATTTCCACATCGCAAATCGGCTTTTCCCGGGATTGGATGCATTCGATCCAATTCTTGTGGTGGTTGGAACTTGCGATTAGCTTGATCGCCCCGGAAGGCAGGGGCGCCTTGAGCAGCGACGGATCGGAAGCCTCGGTTTTGCCCCGCGTCACATAGATCCAGCCTTTGTCACCGATGAACTTGGTTCCCTGGCGGATGGTGCCGTCCCCCTGGGCCAGGGTCATCAGCACGCCATCGTCGTAGCGGTACTGGATTTTGCACTTCATCGGCACCTCGAACCACTTCTCGGGGTGGTACTCGAAGGTTCCCTCGATCTTGGCCGGGCCGGACTGGTCCCTGCCCAGGCCCCACTGGGCAATGTCGAGGTGATGGGCCCCGAAGTTCGTCATTTGGCCGCCCGAATAGTCCCAGAAAAACCGGAAGTTGTAATGAACCCGCTTGGAGTTGTAAGGGCGCTGGGGGGCCGGCCCCAGCCAGAGGTCGTAGTCGAGTTCGGCGGGTGGCATGCCGTCGGCGACGGGAGGCCCCTTGAAGTTGACGCCCGGGATTCCCACCTCGACATGGGTGATCTTGCCCAAAAGCCCGTTGCGGACGCGTTCGCAGGTGTCGCGGAAATTGGTGGCGGAGCGTTGTTGGCTGCCGGTCTGGACGATCCGTCCGTGCTTGCGCGCGGCGTTCACCATGGCCCGGCCTTCGGCGACCGTGAGGCTGAGAGGTTTTTCGCAGTACACATCCTTGCCAGCGGCGCACGCGTCGATGGTGATGCGGGCGTGCCAATGGTCGGGAGTGGTGACAACCACCGCGTCGATGTCCTTGCGGTCGAGCAACTTGCGGTAATCCTTCTCGGCGATGACGGGGCCGGGACGCGACCTGTTCACGATGGCGGCGGCCTCCGCGAGGCGGGCGCTGTCCACATCGCAAACGGCCATGGTTAGGCCCATTTTGCCAAGTCCGCCCATGTTGCTTTTGCCCTGACCGCCGGTGCCGATGAAGGCCAGACGGGGGACTTGGGCCTGAAGGGCCCTCGAATAGGAAACGGTCAGGAGCGAGGCGGCGCCGGCCAGGGCGCTTGAGACAGCCTTGCGCCGGGTGATTCGGGAAACCATGGGAAAGATCCTGAATGAGGGGTTGATCGCCTTTTGGTTCATGATGGAGGGAGGAGGCCTTCACGCGTAGGGTGGTTCTCTGGTTTTTTCTTGATTTATGAAGACATGAAGATAGATTGTTAGGTCGATTAAATCTTAAAGATATTCCCGGTTGGGTCGAATCATGTCCCCGCGCATTGTTGGTGCCGCAACCCTGTTGCTTGTGTTGGCCGGATGTTCGAGTGAACCGCCGCTTACTCCCGTGTCGGGAAAAGTGACACTGGATGGCACTCCCATGTCGAAAGGCGACATCTCCCTCCGGTCCACCGATCCTTCCATCAAGGACGAGCCGTATGCGAAAATCGAGGCCGATGGCACCTTCAAGGTGATGACCAAGGGCCGGCCGGGTTCGCCCAAGGGTAAGTTCGGGGTTCTCGTCACGGCCTACGAGGATCTCGACCCCAAGAAAGCATCGGCGGCGCCCAAGTCGATCATTCCGCGCCGCTACGCGGAGAAGGCCATCCTGTCCCTGGATGTCCCCTCGGCCAATTACGACTTATCACTGACATCCAAGCCTTGATCCGTTTGTCATCCCAAGGAGTTCCCATCATGAAGGCCATGCGTCGCGAGGGGTTCACCCTCATCGAATTGCTAGTCGTCATCGCCATCATCGCCGTGCTCATCGGCCTGCTGGTTCCCGCCGTGCAGAAGGTCCGCGAGGCCGCCAACCGCATGAGTTGCGGCAACAACCTCAAGCAGTTGGCCATCGCCATCCACAGCTATGGCGACGCCAACGGCAGCTTGCCTTACAACGGCTCGCGCACTTTCACCAATGCGGGACAAAGCTGCTGCGGAGCCAACGCCCCGCGATGGAGTTGGATTTCGCGGGTGCTGCCTTACATCGAGCAGGAGGCGCTTTTCAAGCAGGCGAATGTGAGCGACACCACCAACCTCGACGCCAACGCCACGGTTCTGGCGGCGATCGCCACGCCTGTCAAGTCGCTAAGGTGCCCGAGCGACATTACCCCGCCAACACTCACCGGGCGGGCGAACCTTGAATCGTTGACGGTCGGCCTCACCAGCTACAAGGGTATCTCGGGCGGCAACTGGGGCGATGGCGAGGCCCGCTGGCTCAACGGAGCGCCCAACGGACCATTCTCCAGTCCTGTTGGTACAAGCTCTCATTCGGGAATCACCAATGGCAACGGCATGTTCTTCCGCGCCGATTATCTTCGCAGATTAAGGCTTTCCGACATCACCGACGGCACCAGCAACACGATGATGGTCGGAGAGGATGTCGGCAACCTCGTGACACATGTGTCGTGGCCTTACAGCAACAATGCCGTTGGCACCTGCGGCATCGCCATCAATTCCAAGCAGGCCAATGGTTCCCCCTACACACCCACCAATTGGCCGAATAACTATTCCTTCCGATCGATGCACACCGGGGGCGCCCAATTCGCCCTTGCCGATGCTTCGGTCCGCTTCGTGCGCGAAAGCGTCAACCTTGCGAGCTACCGTGGCCTTTGTTCGATCCAGGGTGGCGAAATCGGCACCCCGGACAATTGATTCGAGGTTGGCCTCCCGCCAAGGGAGCTTTTCGCTTGCCCCGCGCCCGTGGCGGGGTTATGACTTCAGTGATATTTGTATTGCGCCCCGCCCCGCCTTGCATCGCATTCGGCCCCCCGCCGCGCCCCTGTTGATGATGGAGTTCAAGCCATGCTGACCCTGAGCCTGAACCGACAATCCGGACATGCCGGGCCGATGGGCCGAAGGTCGTTCCTGAAGTTGGGGGCCTCCGGTTTGGCGGGATTCTCGCTGGCCGACATCGCCCGGGCGCGGTCGGCGGCCTCATCCTCCGCCTCCGACACGAGTGTCATCCTGTTGTGGCTGGATGGTGGTCCCAGCCACATGGACCTCTACGACATGAAACCGGACGCGCCGGCCGAATACCGGGGCATTTGGAAGCCCATCAGGACAAATGTCCCGGGCATGGACATGACGGAACTGTTTCCGCGGCAGGCGAAAACGGCCCACCGCATGAGCATCATCAGGTCTCTGCATCATGGCACCGGCGACCACTTCGGTGGCGGCCACCGCATCCTCACCGCCAAGGACATGGGCGTCAGCGGCGCCAACAACGCGCCGAAGTTCCCGTCGCTGGGCGCCATCGCCAGCATGCAGCTTGGCCCGCGCAGGACGGGCATGCCCGCCTATGTGGGCTTGCCCAACGCCTCGAGCATCGGGCTGGTTCCCGGCTACTTTGGCGGTCATTTCCTTGGCAAGGCGTTCGATCCGTTCATGCCCGGCGGGGATCCCAACTCACCCCGCTATTCGGTGAAGAACCTCGACCTGGCCGGCGGGTTGTCGCTGGAAAAACTCGATGACCGCCGCTCGCTCCAGCAGCGGTTCGACAAGGTTTCCGCCGCGCTCGACCGCTCCGAGACGGTGCGGGCCATGGACAAGTTCGACCAGCAGGCGATCGACTTTGTCCGCGGCGCCGCGGCGCGGACCGCCTTCCAGATCGACCGCGAGGATGTCCGCCTCCGCGACCGTTACGGCCGCACCAGTTGGGGCCAGTCGGCCCTGGTGGCCAGGAGGCTCGTCGAGGCCGGGTCAACCTTCGTGACCCTCACCTACGGCGGTTGGGATCACCACTGGGACCTGCAAAAGGGCATGGAGAACTACCTGCCCCAGGTGGATACGGCCGTTTCGGCCCTGCTTGAGGACCTCGACGAGCGCGGCATGCTGGAAAAGACCCTCGTCATGGTGATGGGTGAGTTCTCCCGCACCCCCAAGATGAACGACGGCGGCAATGGCGGACCGCCCCGCAGCATGGGAACCCCGGGACGCGACCACTGGGGCAACGCGATGTTTTGCGTGATGGCCGGTGGCGGTGTCCAGGGCGGCCGGATCGTCGGCTCGACCGAAAAGCTCGGCCAAGCCCCCAAGTCCCGTCCCGTGACCCCGGCCCAACTCCATGCCACCGTCTACAAGGTGCTGGGCATTCCCAACGACCTCATGCTGACCGACCCCACCGGAAGGCCGGTTTCACCCATCGAACAGGCGAAGCCCGTCGACGAGTTGTTCTGATTCTTTTTCGGTGCCCGGCCGGAGGACTCAAATCCAGGCCGGTTCCCATCCCTTGCGGTACGGCTTGGTGAGCCAGCGCCCGGCATCCGGAGCGCCCGAAAGCTTCATGGTGGCATGATTCCACCTGAGCGTGGCTCCCGGATGCCTGATGGCGATGGTTCCCAGCAGCACGGTTTCGGTGAGCGGACCGGAATAGTCGAAGTTGGAAGTCGCCTTGTCCTCTCCCAGGCACGCCAGGGCCCATGAAACATAATGGTCGCGGGCTTCCACCTCGGGAACCTTGGCGTCCTTGAACCGCTCCTCGGGCAACAGCCGGGGCATGGCCACATGGGGGATCAACAGCATCCCTTTCTCGCCCGACAGGATCGAGCCTGAACCCGGCAGCTTGAAACCGGCCGGCAAGCCCAGCGCCGCCAGGTCGGGAAGGTGGCCGGCGCCGTCATGCCAGGTCACCGCCACCGAGGGCCCCGCGGTGAGATCCGTGCCGGGAAACTCATAGCGGACCTTGGACTTGCGGTACCACACCTCGCGGTTCATCGGCGCGGCCTCGGCCATGACGCTTGTGGGTGCCGTCAGCTTCAAGGCCATGAACACCGGGTCGAGGATGTGACAGCCGAAGTCCCCCAGTTGTCCGTTGGAGAAGTCCTGCCAGGCGCGCCAGTTGAAGGAGTGGTAGATTTTGGGCTGGTAGGGCCTTTCGGGCGCGACGCCCAGCCATTCGTTCCAGTGGACCCCCTCGGGCACGGCTTGCCCGCCGGCGGGGCGGTCGTCCGCGAGGATCCATCCCATGGCGCCGCTCTGCCACGAATGCACTTCCTTCACCTTGCCGATCGCGCCCTGGTGCACCATCGCCACGGCGGTCCGGTAGGCCTTATGCGACTGGATCTGGTTGCCCATCTGGGTGACGACCTTGTGTCGGTTGGCGGCAAGCCGCATTTGCCGGGCCTCGCGCACCGTGTGGGTGAGCGGCTTTTGGCATTGGACATGTTTACCCAGCGCCATCGCCGCCAGCGAGACCGGGGCGTGCATGTGGTCGGGCGTGGAAACGATCACGGCATCGAAGGACTTCGCCTGGTCGAACAGCTTGCGCCAGTCGGTCTGCCGGGAGGCGACCGGGTATTTTTCCGCGGCGCGGCCCAAGAATTGGGCCGACTCGTCGATGTCGCACAAGGCCGCCACGGACACCTTGGGGCAGGCGGCCGTGGATGTCAGGTCGGACCAGCCCTTGCCACCGCAACCCACGGAGGCGATCCGGAGTCGGTCGTTGGCGCCAAGGACTCGTGAGTACCCCACGGCCGGAAGAACCGCGGCGGTGGCGCCGGCATGGCTGAAAAACGAGCGTCGGCTGATGAAGGCTGGCATGGAGTGCTTCCCGGTTGGATGGACGGTATGACCCCGAGGCTTAATGGGAATGGGGAGTCCGCCATCCGCAACGGTGATATTAGCCTTTCCGTTGGCTCGCGCCAGCACGGTGCGGGTATCTTGGTCTCGTTGGCGTGGGCTTGCTGGAGAGGCCTGGAATGATTCGAGTTTACCTGTTCGACCGCAAGGCTGGTGTGGGCCAGTGGGGGGGCCCGGATCTCCTTCCCGCCTTGCCGGCGAATTCACCGGACCATGTGGTTTGGGTGGATGCCCTGAATCCATCGGCCGAGGAGGACGACTTCCTGTTCAACCGCTGGTTTCCCGTGCACACCCTCACCCATGAGGATATTTGCCGGCCCGCGCGCATGCCCGAACAGTCGCCGCACTTGCCGAAAGTCGAGGAATTCCCGGATTACCTGTTCGTGATCACGAATCCCGTGCTGTCGGGGAAGATCGACGCCCCCGGTGCCCTCGAGGCGGGGCAACTATCGGCCGTGCTGACGCGCCAGGTGCTGCTGACGGTTCATTACAGTGACCTGGAAGGGATTGAGGAGGTCATGGGCCAACTTCACCGGCATGGCGAATTGGCGCAGAGAGGGCCCGATTACCTGTTTCATCTGGTTCTAGACGCGACGGTGGACGCCTATGTGCCCCTGCTTGAAACCATCGAGAACAAACTGGATGACATCGAACAGACCCTCTTCCATTCCCGCGCGTGCATCGTGCTCGACCAGTTGCTGGGCTGGAAACGGAAGATCGTCAGCCTCCGCAAGACGGTGCTCCATGAGCGGGAAGTGCTGCACAGGATGGTCCGCGGTGAGTTCAAACTTATCGAATCCCGGGAGGTGGCCTATTACCGGGATGTTTCCGACCACCTATTCCGTTTCGCCGAGATGCTCGAGACAAGCCGGGAGATGATATCCGACCTGCTCCAGAACCATTTGGCGCACGCCTCGCACCGGCTCAACGAGGTGATGAAGGTGCTGACCGCCGTTTCAACGATCATTCTTCCGATGAGCCTGATTTCGGGAATCTACGGGATGAATTTCCAACAAATGCCGGAACTGCACTGGAGCCTCGGATACCCGATGGCGCTGTTTCTGATGATCGGCGCGGGGACGATAACCTACTGGTTTTACCGGTCCCGCGGTTGGCTGTGATGAGATTGGGGAGTGCCGAAGACAGGACTTGAACCTGCACATCCTTACGGATACCAGCCCCTCAAGCTGGCGCGTCTGCCATTCCGCCACTTCGGCTCGTGGTGAAACCACATTGTGACGGATTGCCGTTGGAAATCAAGGGGACAGACGCGACCACGGGCTCATCGGGAAACGCCGGGGCGGCCCATCGGGCCGGTTTTCAGAATTGGCGGCCCGGGCTGGCGCCTTAGCCAAACAACCGAATGGTCCCATCGGCGGAGCGGCCGTGGGCAGGCTGTTTTTGGCTGGTTTCGGGCGATGCCGAAGGGCATGGGGCGCCTCGCGACGCGCGTGGACACATCGAGGGGGTCAGAGAACCCCCTTGGTGCTGGGGATGCCCGGGGCGCGGGGATCGATCTCGCAGGCCATGCGCAGCGCGCGCCCGGCGGCCTTGAACACCGCCTCAAGCTGGTGGTGGGTGTTGGAGCCATGGTGCACGATGGCGTGAAGGTTCATCTGCGCGCTGTTGGCCAACGCGCGGAAAAACTCCTCGCCGAGTTCCGCGGGGAAGGTGCCGAGCATCACATGCGGAATGGAGGCTTGCCACGCGAGGAACGGCCTTCCGGAAAGGTCGACGGCGACCGTGGCCAGCGTCTCGTCCATGGGGACGATCGCGTGGCCGTAGCGCCTGATGCCCGCCTTGTCGCCCAAGGCCACGCGGATCGCCTGACCCAGCACGATTCCGACATCCTCCACCGTGTGGTGGCTGTCGATGTGCAGGTCTCCCTGAGCGCTGACCTTGATGTCGAAGCAGCCATGCCGGGCCATCAGGTGGAGCATGTGGTCGAGGAAGCCGACGCCGGTTTCCACCCTGGCGGCGCCCTGGCCGTCGAGGGAGATATCCACCGAGACCTGGGTTTCACCGGTTCGGCGTTCAAGTGAGGCGGTGCGCGGCACGGCGGTGACTCCGTCAGGTCAGGAGGCGTGAAAGTTCCGCGAGAAGGCGGTCGGTGCCTTCCTCGGTGCCCACGGTCACGCGCAACCCGGGTTCTCGGTTGGGATAACGCATCAATCGGACGAGAATCGCCCTTTCCTTGAGCCGGGCATAAAGCTCCTCGGCCGGCTTGGAAGGATAGCGGCACCAGACAAAATTGGCGCTGCTGGGCGTGACCAGGAAGCCGAGGCGGGCCAAGGCCTCGGCGAGGCGGCGCCGGGTGGCCACGACCTTGGCCCGGTTGTCCGCCAGCCAAGCCTGGTCGGCAATGGCGGCTGTCGCCGCGGCCAGCGATAGGGCGTCGCAGTTGTAGGAGTCCTTCACCTTCACAAGTTGGTCGACAAGGGCGGCGTCGGCGACGGCGAACCCGAAGCGGAGGCCCGCCAGGCCGTAGCCCTTGCTCAGCGTTCGCGTCACCACGACGGGAAGCCCTTCCCGAACCAGTTCGAGCGCGTTCGTGTCCGCGAAATCGGCGTAGGCCTCATCCACCACGAGCGGTCCGCCCAGTTCCCCGGCCAGCCTTCGCAGCACATCGTTGGAGACGACGGTTCCCGAAGGCGAGTTCGGATTGGGCAGGAAGGTGAGGTTGGCGCCCTTGAGGGGCCAAGGGGCGGGAAGGCCCCAATCGCTTGTGAACGGAACGGTTTCAAACCGCGCTCCCTGCAGCCTGGCCAGGGTTTCGTAGAGCAGGTAGCTGGGCGTCGGCGACGCCATCACGCCGCCTTGGGGAACAAAGGACCGGGTGAGGATGGTGAGGATGTCGTCGGATCCGTTGCCGATGAGAATGTTCCCGGGAAGAACGCCCAAAACGCGCGCCGCGGCGGCGCGAAAATCCGTGCCCACCGGGTCGGGGTACTTGCGAAGGCGCTCGGCGCCGCCCTCGGCGAATGCCGCGATGGCAGCCATGGCCGAGGCGGGCGGAGGGTACGGGTTCTCGTTCGTGTTGAGCTTGAGGATGTCCGCGACACGGGGTTGCTCACCCGGCGCGTAACCGGCCATGGAGGCGATATCCGGACGAAGGTAGGAGCAAATGCTGGTCATGACGGCGTCGCCTGCCGTCGATCCAGCGCTTCCAGCCTGACGCGCACGCTTTGGGCATGGGCGGTGAGTCCCTCGACCTCCGCCAAGGCGACGACATCGCGCGCGATGCCGCGCAGGCCGTTCGGCTCGAAACGGATCATGCTGGTGCGCTTGAGGAAATCGTTGGCCGTCAGGCCGCTGGCCCACCGGGCACTGCCGCCGGTGGGAAGCACATGCGAGGGGCCGGCGGCGTAGTCCCCAAGGGCCACGGGGGTGTGGTGCCCGATGAAGATGGCCCCGGCGTTGGTGATGCGGTCGGCAAGGCCCTGCGCGTCGGTGGCGGCAATCTGGAGATGTTCGGGCCCCAGCAGGTTGACGATGCCCACGGCCTCCCTCTCATCGCGCGCCAGCACGAGGGCGCCATAGCTGGAAAGGGCATCCCGCGTGAGCGACTCCCGCGATAGCCGCGACACCTGAGCCTCGAGTTCGTCGCCCACGGCGGCCACCAGCGCAGCCGACCAGGTCACCAGGACGGCGGAACCGGGGGAATGCTCGGCTTGGGCCAGCAGTTCCGCCGCCACGAACTCCGGCGGCGCGTCGCCATCGGCAAGGACGACCACCTCGCTGGGGCCGGCGATGCAGTCGATACCCACCGTTCCAAAAACATGCTTCTTGGCCAGCGCCACGAAAAGGTTGCCCGGCCCGACGATCATGTCGACCGGTTCGATTCCCTCGACGCCATAGGCCATCGCGGCGACGGCCTGCGCCCCACCCACCCGGTAGACCTCGCCGATTCCCAGGTCGTGGCACAAGGCGAGCATGTCGCGGTTGTACCCGGCGAACGGGGTGGGCGGCATGACCACGACGATTTCCCCGACACCGGCGGCCATGGCGGGGCAGGCCGTCATGAGCAGGGTGGACGGATAAGCGGCGGCGCCGCCGGGAACCAGCAGGGCCGCCCGCCTGACGGGACGGTAGCGGAGGCCCAGTTCCATGGTTCCGGGCTGCCGCATCGTCGCGTCGCGGTGAAGGATTCCCGACTGGAACGCGATGATGTTGCGCTTCACCCGGCGGCATGTCCCGAGGAACCCGGGGGCCTCCCTGAGGCTGGCGTAACGCGCCTCGGCGAGTTCCGTGGCCGGCACCCGGACGGCATCGGCCGTGAGGGATCGCCGGTCGAATTGGCTCGTGAAACGCAGCAGGGCTTCCATGCCCTCGGACTTGACGGCCTGACAGACCCGTTCCACCACCTGCTGGGGGGTGAGTTCCTCCCCGAAGACCTGCCGGGTGAGTTGCCTGCTGCGCTCGGAGACAACCTGTCCCTCGGCGCCCAGCAGGGAGCGGAGGCGCAGCAGTTCCCCGGCGCCATCTGCCGTGGAGCAGTCGATCACCCGCGGGAAGCCGGCCATGAAGTCCTTCAGAAAATGGGCGGGCCGGGAAGATTCCGGCCGAAAATTCAGATTACCTGCTAGTCATAGGCCGGGCAACCGGCCTCCCGGGCGGTCAGGCCGCCGGGCGACGGGTTTCGGGTTCGGTGGGCAGGGGCTTTTCCGAGCCGAAAGGCAGAAGGTCGGGTCGCCTGAGGGCGCCGCCGGCCCATGTCAGCACCAAAAGCACGGCCTGCGGCGCGTAACCTTCCGACTTGGCCATGTGGGCCAAGATGGCGCCACCCCAGAAACTGCTGCACAGCAGCATGCCGATGGGCAGGAACTCTGCCGGAAGAAGCATGACCGCCGCGGCGATCTCCCCGGCCCCGATGATCCTGAAGTGGTCCCTGACGCCGTTGCTGACATCCGCGGGAATCATGTCGGCGGGCATCGCCAGTTTCATGATCCCGCTGCACACCATCAGGGCGCCAATCAGCAGATGCAGTCCCGTGCCCACCCACGCGGCCGTCTTGTTTCCCATGCGCTCGCTCCCTTTGTCCGACATGACCCGCAGGATACACTATCGGCATGAAAACCAACATGATTCTGTCATTGTCGTTGCTATTGGCGCTGTTGGCATGGTCGCAGGAACCGGCGGCGCAGGTCCGGAAGGTTCAGGTTGGCGACAAGCCGGGAGTCTGGCTCGAGGTGGCCGGGCCCACCCGCCGGGTGTTGATCGAGGCCGAGGTGGTCAAGCGCGAGGGGGAACTCGAGGAGTTCCTCTGCCGGTCGCGGACCAAGGAGCATGAGAGCATTTTGAAGGCCGACATCGACGCTCGCGACGCCCACAAGGCCCTGCTGCTCGCCGGCGCCGAATCCGGCGCGCCGGTGCAGTTCGCCCCGGTCTACAAGCCCGCCAGCGGCAGCAAGGTCAAGGTTTCCGTCCGACTCACGGGGGAAGACGGCAAGGTTTCGGAAATCCCCGGCAAATCGTGGGTCAGGAACCGCAAGACGGGCAAGGAACTCGATTCCGACTGGGTTTTCGCCGGCAGCAAGATCCTTGACGACATGAACATGCCGGGGCGCAAGGTCTATCTCGCCAACGACGGCGATGTCATCTGCCTTTCCAATTTCGACACGGCGATGCTCGACATTCCCGTGGCGAGTTCCAAGGACAACGCGAACCTCGACTTTCAGGCCTGGACCGAAAGGATTCCCAAGCTCGGAACCAAGGTGGTCGTGGTTTTGGAAGTTTCAAGGAAGTAGCGGTTTCAACCGGATTTGCCGCCATCAGCCATTGGCCCGGCCGGCGGTGCATCCTGGTCCCTTTCGCCGGGCCACGCCCTTCGGATCGGCAGCGTCAGGAACCTGAGTCCGAGCCACATCAGGACGCCGCCCGTGACCATCATCAGGCTTGTGTTGCTTTCCAGCCCGACGGGGCGCGGATCGCTTCGCAGCAGTTCGTTGAGGAAGCGGTGCGCGCCGTAGCAGCCAACGAACAGGGCGGCGGCCTGTCCCTCCCGTGTCCGCACGGGGAGGTAGGCGAGGATCAGCAATGCCAGGAGGCCCATGCTGACCGTCTCGTACAGTTGCGCCGGATGAAGCCCGATGGTGCGTGGGGAATATGTGAAATCGAGTCGTTCCCCGTCCCGCATGACGGAGATGGAAAGCGTGTTGACGCCCCGGTAAGAGGGGCCGGAGAGGTCCTCAAGCAGGATTCGCGAGATGTCCTCGGCGGTTTTCACGGGGATTCCGGCGGCGGCGACGATCCGGTCGCCCGGCCGCAGGTCCCCGGCCCCCGAGCCCTTCTCCACGGCGCCCACCACGGCTTCAGGGAGCGACCCGGGGTCGAGCGTGAAGCCGGCGGGGGACTGCAGGCCCCGGGCGGAAAGGTCGAAGCGCGCGGCCGACGGCAGCGGATAATGAATCGGGATAGTGCCATAATCGGGTGGGACGGGCTGGCCGTAGCAGCAGCCGTTGAGAAGGCAGCCGATCCGCCCCAGGGCCACGCCGACGGCGAGCGGGGCGGCGTAGACATCCGCCAGCCTCCATGGCGTGACGGGCTGGCAACGGTATTTGAGATACCAGCCGAGAAACAGCGCCAGGCCTCCCCCGGCATAGCCCCCGTAAAGGATGATCCCGCCCTCGTTGAACCTGAAATACCGGGTGATGAAGTCGGCGGGATCGCGCGTGTTTTCCCACATGTAAAGGGCCCGGGCCCCGGCGAGTCCGCCGAGGAAAAGCCAGAGGCCGATGTCCTGCACCATGCCCTCGGGCACGCCCTCGCGGCGCGCGAGGCGCGTGGCGAGCCAGTTGGCGCACAGGAATCCCGCCAGCAGCATGAGCCCGAAGCCCTGCACGGGAATGCCGTCGGGCCATCCGGGCACCGGGATGCGGAACAAGACCTGGTGCATCTTTCCTCCGTGAGGCGCTATCGGGGCGGGGCCGCCACCGGGGCCGCGTGCAGGTCGAGGCCGTCCGGGCCGAGGTGATGGTCGAGGAGCCCGAGTCGGCCCGATTGCCTGATCCTCGAGAAGACCCGGCCGCGCTCATCCTCCCAGACCTGGCGCAGGTACGCCGCCGACCTCCCGGCCCGGTTGTAGCCTTCCAGCCTGGCCAGGAACCTCCTGGCATCCTCGGTGGCCAGGCGCTTTCCCGTTTCCGAGGCGACCCGGGCATCCTGCTCCATGCGATAGGCGTCGGCCTGCGCGGTGCGCCTGCGGCTCTCGCATTCCTGTTCGGTCCGCGTGACAAGGGTCTGCCTGGCCGTCTCGGCCCTGGCGACCGAGGCGAACGCCGGCTTGACCTCCTCGGGCGGGGCCAGCAACTCGGGCCTCAGGTCGAGCAATTCCACGCCGAGGTCGAGGTCGCGCACCCGGGCGACGGCGTCGGGAAGCACCTCGTCGGCCAGCCGAAGCTTTCCCTCGAGAAGGATGCGGTCGACCTGGCGGGCCCCGGCCCAGTCGACCAGGGCGCCCTCAATCGCCTGGGCCAGAAAAGCCTCTGCCGAGGATCCGGCAAGAGCGAAATCCACCACGCGCGCCGGATCGACCCTCCATTGCGCCACGACCCGCACATGCACCAGGTTCAGGTCGCCCGTCACCATCTGGCCGGGCGGCACCTGGGCCGAGTCGTCCAGTTCGAGGTACCCGACGGGGGTGGAGCGGACGCGGTCGACGGCAACCCTGTCCACCCGGTCGATGCCGCGGGGGAGCAGCCAATGGGCCCCTGGCGGCAACGGGGGAAGGGCCCTGCCGAACCGACGCACGACGGCCCGCTCATGCGGCGCCACGAACACGATGCCCGAGGCGATCCAGGCCGCCAGGGCGAGCAAGGGCAGGACTCGCGCGACGGTGC
>VGXS01000041.1 GCA_016873225.1 Planctomycetota bacterium
GTTGGGGAATGCGGGATGATTTTTATTGTTCAGACGGCAATATAGCCCTAGTGAAACATTCTCGATTCACTACTTTTCAAGGAACATTGACATGAAGCCTTGGCACTGGTTCCTGCTGCCTTTGGTCGCGGAATTCATTATCGGTTGCGGGAGTGCGGAGAATAAGTCCAAGGAAATCACCAACAGCAAGGAAATCACCAACAGCAAGGAAATCACCAACAGCATCGGCATGAAGCTGGTGCGGATACCCAAGGGCAAATTCATGATGGGTAGCCCCGAAAGGGAAGTTGATAGAGAAGATAATGAAACCTGGCATGAGGTGATTTTAACAAAGGATTTTTACCTTGGAATCTATGAGGTCACTCAGGCCGAGTACGAAAAGGTGATGGGTGAAAATCCAAGCAAATTCAAAGGTGCCCGTAAGCCTGTCGAAATGGTGAGTTGGAACGATGCTACTGAATTCTGCAAGAAGTTATCAGACTTCCCGGAGGAGAAGAAAGCTGGGCGTGTTTACCGATTGCCCACGGAAGCCCAGTGGGAGTACGCGTGCCGGGCGGGAACGACAACGCCGTTTCATTTTGGCGAGGAACTCAATGGCACCCAGGCCAACTGCAATGGGAACGATCCCTACGGAACCACCACCAAGGGGCCTTATTTGGAAAAACCAATCAATTGTGGCGAGTATCCATCCAACGCCTGGGGCCTTCACGACATGCATGGCAATGTGTTCGAGTGGTGTTCGGACTGGTATGGGGAATATCCGGAATTTGGGGTTATAGATCCACAAGGTCCACAAAGGGGAGATTATCGGGTGCGGCGGGGCGGGTCTTGGAACGGCATCTCCAAGCGCTGTCGGGCCTCGTGTCGCTTCAGGAGCTTTCCGGGCTACCGCTACTACTACTACGGTTTCCGGGTTCTCCTCCCCCTGGACTTCTGATTTTGTTTGATATCTTTTTATTGCTATTTGTGGTGTTGATTTTCGTTTGGAGGTCATCATGTCAGAAATTCCAACCGGCAAAATTTGACTGATCTCCCTTGCTTTTGCATTGTTTGGGATATCGCTTCGCCGCTTCTTTAAACGCAAGGACTGAGCGCCAAGAGTTCACCCTGTATTGCCGTGAACTCTTGAACTCTTGAACTCTTGGCCGCGGCGCCTGTTCATGCCCAATTTGTTGGCCAACATTCACAAGTCTATTATTGATAATGGCTTATGTTGGCCAAATAAAATCCAATGAATTGTTAAGATTTAGAGAAGATTTCAACAGTTCAAGAGTTCAAGAGTTCAAGACATCTAGAACCGGCGCGCTGAATTCTTGATGATGTTGGCCAATTCGGAATTGTCGCCACGCCCGCCACGCGTTTGCATGCTAGGGGGGGCGAAAAGCCCGCGGCTTTGCGGGAGACCGATCCCTCGGCCACGAACGCGCTTTTGTATGGCCACACATATACGGGGGGAACTGATATGAGCCTGATGACATTAAGAAACGCCGCCGTTGACCAGATTCGCAGCCTTCATCAGGCCGCGGCGGGGCGCGCCTAGACGCCCGATGAAGAGGCGAAATTCGCGGCGCTCGAGGCTGAAGTTTCCGAGATTGATTCGCGCCTCGCCGTGATCGAATCGGCCTCGGGCGAAGAGCCTCGCGGGCGCCGGACGCGCCCCGCCGCGCCTGTTCGAACCAGTTCCAGAAGCTTGGCAAGGTCAAGTTGATCGCTCATTGAGTCTGGACTCCTGAAGACAACAAATCGATTGAACTTCCTTCATGTTTGCAACTGGCAGTTACCCGAGGTCTCCTGCAACGGGAGGGCCTCTGCCTTGCAATAATTCCCCAGATTATTGAATCTATTCAGGCAAGTCTTGGTTTTTCCCCTGAATCGCCAACGATGCCGGCAATCATCTCAAGGCCCGCCGGCATGGATTTTCCAGCCGTTTGCGCCCGGTGCCGGCGTTAAAAAACATCAGTAGAAGATTCTTTGAATAAGCAGAAGGCGAAAGGGCCCGGCGACTGTCCGCGCCCGGCCCCATCGGCCACGGACACGCGACCCGGACGGCGTCAGCCGCCGGGGGCGGGGGCCGTCACTTCTTGTCTCGCCTTTGCCGGGTCTTCCGGCCCGGGCGGTAGCCCTTGCGGGGCTCGTCGGGCCGGGGGGCGCGCCGAACCGCGTGGTAATGGTCGCCGCGGACGGCGTCGATGGCCCTGTCGCGGCGTGCCTCGATGGCTTCCCGCGGCGGATCGGCCGGAATCAGGCAGTCGCAGCCGTTGCCGATCAGGTCAGCCCGGCCCGCCTCCAGCAGCGCCTTGCGCACCTCGAACCAGTTCTCAGGCTTGAAGAACTGCAGCAGCGCCCGCTGCATCTTGCGGTCCTTGAGCGCCTTGGCCACATGCACCTCGCGGCCGGTCAGCGGGTCGATCCCCGTGTGGTACATGCAGGTGGCGATGTCGTACGGGGCGGGAATGAAATCCTGAACCTGATCCGGCTTGTAGCCGTTGCGCTTGAGGAACAACGCCAGGTTGATCATCGCCTCGAGGTCGCTGCCGGGATGGCTGGCAATGTAGTAAGGCACCAAAAACTGCTTGGGCTTGCCGGCATCCGCCGAAGCCTTGCGGAAGGCCTTGGCGAACCCCTCGAAATTCACATTGCGGGGCTTCTTCATCAGGTCGAGCACGCGCGGATCCACCGCCTCGGGCGCCACCTTGAGCGTGCCGCCCACATGGTGCGCCGCCATCTCCTTGAGGTATTCGGGCGAAAGCTGGGCCAGGTCCATGCGCACGCCGCTGGCCACCAGCACCTTGCGGATGCCGGGCTGCCCGCGCGCCGCGCGCAGCAGGCCCACCAGCGGTCCGTGGTCGGTGCCCAGCAGCTTGCAGATGCCCGGATGCACGCACGACAGCCTGCGGCACTTCTTCTCCACCTCGGGCCGGGTGCAGCGCATGTTCCACATGTTCGCCGTCGGGCCACCCAGGTCGCTCACCACGCCCTTGAACTCGGGGTCCTGGCCGATGAGGGCCAATTCCTTGAGGATCGACTTCTTGCTGCGCGACTGGATCGTGCGGCCCTGGTGCGCGGTGATGCTGCAGAAGGTGCAGCCGCCGAAGCACCCCCTCATGATGGTGACGGAATCCTTGATCATCTCGTGCGCGGGAATCGGCTCGGAGTAGGACGGGTGCGGCCGGCGGGAATAGGGCAGCCCGAAGATCCGGTCCATCTCCTGCTGGGGCAGCGGCAGGCCGGGCGGATTGGCCACCACCGCCTGGCGGTCGTGGTACTGCACCAGCGTCTTGCCGTTGAACGGGCTGGTGTTGTGGTGGCACAGCCGGGTGGCCTCCACGAACGCCATCTTGTCGGATGCCACGGATTGAAAATTGGGCAGGAACTCCACCTCGGCGGGGCGACGCTCCGCCCCCGTGCGGGTGAACAGCGCGGGCGCCAGTTCGGCGCGCCTCTCCTCTGGCGGGCATTCCGACGCCCCCAGCGCGTAGGCCACGCCGCGCATGTCGCGCAGGTCGCGCACCGACTCGCCCGCCCGCAGCCGCCGGGCGATCTCCACGATGGGGTTCTCGCCCATGCCGAACACCACGAGGTCGGCCTTGCAGTCGAGCAGGATCGACCGCTTCACGGTGTCGGACCAGTAGTCGTAGTGCGCCAAGCGTCGAAGTGACGCCTCGACGCCGCCCGCGATGACGGGCACGCCCGGAAACGCCTCGCGGGCCCGGTGGCAGTAGGGCAGCGTGGCGCGGTCGGGCCGCAGGCCGATGCGGCCACCGGGGGAGTAGGCGTCGTCGTTGCGCACCTTCCGGTTGGCGGTGTAGTGGTTGATCATCGAGTCCATGTTGCCGGCGCTGACGGCGAAGAAGAGCCGGGGCCTGCCGAACTGTCGCCAGGGGTCGGCGCTTTTCCAGTCGGGCTGGCTGAGGATCGCCACGCGGAAGCCGGCGTCCTCGAGAACCCGGTGCAAAATGGCCATGGCGAAGCTGGGGTGGTCGATATAGGCGTCGCCGGTCACGAACACCACATCCACGGCGTCCCAGCCGCGCTCCCTCATTTCAGCGCCGGTCATGGGCGCGTGGGGGCGGGCGTGGGCCTCGTGCCACTGGGCGAGGCTCAGGCGGGTGGTCTTGCTGGCGTCGGACACGGCTAACCCCTTGGCCGGAAGGCCTTACAACCAGTTTAGCCTATCCGCGCGGGGCCGGTCGCCGGTCGGCCTTGTTCCGGCCGGCCCCCCCCGTGTTAATATCGGCCCCTCAGGAACGATCCCGTGGTGCCTGCAGGAGGCTGAATCCGCCATGGCCAAGAGCGTTTGCCCCATTTCACGCGAGGAATTCCGAGCCAAGGCCCGCCCGGTGACCGTGGCCATCGGCAACGCCAACCTGCCCGCCGAAGTGAAGGAATTTTCCACCGGTTCGCTGGGGTGGTACCTCAACACCAAGACCACCATCGAGGTGGACGGCAAGCCCGTGGTGGTGCAGATCGGCCTCAACCTCACGATCGTCGGCAGCAAGGAACTCCCGGGCGGGCCGGCGGCGAGCGCGGCCTAGGTTCGTCCCCGGCCGCGGAGCGGCAGCCATGACCGATCCGTTTCACATCCTGGTGGTGGAGGACGAGCCCGATGTCCGCGCCACCTTCCGCGACTGGCTGAAGTCCGGGGTTCCCCGTCTCAACCTCATCGAGGCGGGCAACGCCGCCGAGGCGCTCGACCTGGCCGGCCGGCATCCGGTCGACCTCGCCGTGCTCGACTGGAACCTCGGCGCGGGCATCGACGGCCTGCAGGTGCTCAAGTCGCTGTCGATGTTCCGTCCCGACATCGTGGCGATCCTCGTCACCGGCCATGCCGACCTGGCCACGCCGCTCAAGGCGCTCAGGCTGGGAGTGCGCGACTACCTCGACAAGCACGCCGGGCTCGACAGGGCCGCCTTCCTCGCCGCGGTGAACCGGCAACTGGAGCGCATCGCGCCGCTCAAGCGGGAGAGGGCGTTCCATGCCGGGCTGGTCCGCTTCCGCGACGCGCTGTCCGAGGCCATGCCGCTGTTGAGCCAGGCGGGGGCGCTCAGGCCCGGCGCCACGGCGAGGCCGGTGATGGAACTCGCCCGGCTGGTGGCGCGCGCCATCCCCAATTCGGGCGGAATGCTCGTCGCCCTCGACGGCGCCGGCGGCGCGTCGGTCGCCCCGGTCTCCGATGACGGCCCCCCCCGGCCATGCGCCGGCGGAGAACGCTCCCTCGCCGCGCAGGCGTTGGCCACGGGCGCGGTGATCCCGGTGGACGATGCCGCCGGCCTGGCGGACGACCCGACGGTGAGCCGCCTGCCCGCCGAGCCGGAGACGGGCCCGCTGCTGGCGATTCCGCTGGGTCTCCGCCACGCCCTCGAGCTTTTCGGAACGCGAGGCAAGCCGTTCGGGCCCGAGGCGGAGGCTCTGGCGCGACTGGCCGGCCCCGTCGGCGTCGCGC
The DNA here is from genome assembly GCA_016873225.1 of Planctomycetota bacterium. Lineage (GTDB taxonomy): Bacteria > Planctomycetota > Planctomycetia > Gemmatales > Gemmataceae > REEB421. The sequence goes on from VGXS01000041.1 coordinate 5,444, forward strand.
TGGAACAAGCCGGATCCGCGATGGCGGAGGCGATCGCCCAGCTTGGGGCCGCCGTGGACTCGGCGATGGAGCAAGCCTCCGGCCTGGCCGACGACACGCGCGTGGCCTCGCGGGTCCGCGACAACCTCGAGGCCTGCTGGCGCGAGGTGCTTCCGCCGGGGGCGGGCGAGGCCGGCCTGCGCGCGGCGCGCGCCCTCGCCGAACTGGCCAGCCGCCATGGCGTCGCCGCCTTGGAACACGCCGCGAAACTCATCGCCGCCACGGCCGATCTCCTCGACTCGACCACGGGAGGCCCCGGATGAGCCGGACGACGGCCGGGGACAGGCTCGCCGCCTGGCAGGCCGCCAGCCCCCTGCCCGAACTGGTCCGCTCGCCCGGCGTCACGGGCGCCGGCGCGCGGGTGACCATGCTCGACACCGGCGTCGACGCCGCACTCCTCGAGTCAAGGCATCCCGGTTGCCGGCTCGAATGCCCGCCCGACGCCGTGCCGGCATCCCACGGCACCCTCGTCGCCGACATCCTGCTCTCCGTGGCTCCCGGCATCAGCCTCCGCGTGGCGGACATCTTCGCCGGCAAAGGATCCGCCGACCCCGAAAGGCTCGTCGGCTTCCTCGAGGATCACCTCGGCTCGCCCCGGGAGCAGATCCTCCACTGTTCGCTCGGGTGGCCCGAGGAACGCTGGGACACGCCGCTGGGCCGGTCGGCGCGGCAGAAGATCACCCGGTTGGTGGAATTGGCGTACGAGCAAGGCACCTGCGTCGTCGCCGCCGCCCACAACGACCATCCGCTGGCCCGATCCTGCCCCGCCGACAGGGCCCCTCCCCTGGTGGGAGTGGCGGCGGGGGATTGGGATGATCCGTTCCGGGTGGACTACCACGGCGATTCGTGGGTGGAGTTCTCGGCGCGTGGCACGGCCAACATCGGCGTTCTAGGCCGGCGGCCGGCATCGTCTTGGGCGGCGGCGCATGTCTCGGCGCTGGCCGCGCGTCTCCTCGAACTCCGGCCCGGATTGAGGCCCTTTGAAATCAAGGCTTGGCTGAAGGCGTCATCAACCCACGATTGACTGGCATTTCTGGCACCGCAGGCGCCGTCCGGCCGCCCCGGCGGGCAGCTTGTATTCGGTGCCGCAACCCGGGCATGTCACCTTCGACGCGGGCGCCTGGGCCGGTGAGGCCAACAGCGCGTGCGGAGCGGCATGGGGGGCCGCGTGGGAACCACGCGACGATTCCTGCGCCTCGATCGCCGCCCGTGTCACCGCGTCAGCGAAATCGTGGTAAGGCCGCAGGTCACCCCGGCAGTTGAGGGCCGTGATGTCGTTGTTGCTGTGCGTCACCAGGAAGTGGCGGGGCAGGAGGAAATACAGCAGAATGAACAGCAGGCCCAGTCCGAAAAGCGGCAGGGTGAGGATACCGAACACCAGGAACACCGGGTTGCCCCGGGTGCTCACCGCCATCGCCGAGATCATGGCCAGCGGAATCTGGCACTTCTCGCGGGCCACGATCCCTGAGGATCTCTCCACGAGGCGGTCATTTTCCAGCGTGAAGGTGGTTCTTCCGAACAACTGCGGGGTCAGCAAGCCGCCGAAGGACACCATCAACCGCTTTCCCGAAACCTCGTTCCCCGAAAACTCTTCGCCGTCCATGAATCCCCCGCGGGCACTTGCAACGATCGCCATCCGGCGCACAATGTTGTGCTGCTCTGGCGAATGGAGGATGAGAACATGATGAATCTGGTGCTGCTAGCGGCGCTTTCACTTTCCCAAGGCAAGCCCGCGAGCCTGTTCGACGGCAAGACTCTCGCGGGCTGGGAGGGCGACACGGCCAAGACCTGGCGCGTGGAGGACGGCGCGATCGTCGGCGGGTCGCTCGATGCCGTCGTGCCCCGCAACGAGTTCCTGGCCACCACCAAGACCTACCGCGACTTCGAGCTTACCGTGTCGTTCCGCATCGAGGGCGACGCGGCCAAGTCGAACGCGGGCATCCAGTTCCGGACGAAACGGATCCCCAACCATCACGAGGTGTCGGGGTTCCAGGCCGACATCGGCCAGGATTATTGGGGCGCCCTGTACGACGAGTCGCGCCGCAAGAAGGTGCTGGCCCGGCCCGACAAGGAAACGGTGGCGAAGATCGCCACGCTCAACGCCTGGCACACCTACAAGGTTCGATGCGAGGGAGACCGCATCCGCCTTTGGGTGGACGGGGTGCCGACGGTGGATTACACCGAGACCGACAAGTCGGTGGAGAAGGACGGGATCATCGCGCTGCAGGTGCATGGCGGCGCCAAGACGGTGGCCCGCTACAAGGATATCTCCATCATCGAACTGCCGGCAAAGTGAACCGCCGGCGGCCCGACCGGGGCCGGGAACCCCATCGGTCCCGGCCCGCGCTCAAGGTTACTTGCCGGCCTTGGCGTGGCGCTCGGCCACGACCTTCCAGTCGACCGTCTTGAACCACGCGGCGAGGTAATCGACGCGCTTGTTCTGGTACTTCAGGTAGTAAGCGTGCTCCCACACATCTACGCCCACCAATGGCGTGAGGGCGGGAGTCATCATCAGCGGGCTGTCCTGGTTCGCGGTGGAGATGACATCGAGCTTGCCCTGGTCGTCGGCAACCAGCCAGGCCCAACCGCTGCCGAAGCGGGTCAAGCCGGCGGCGGTGAGCTTCTCCTGGAACTTCGCGAAGCTGCCGAAGGCCGAGTCGATCGCCTTGGCCAGCGGGCCCGCCGGTTCGCCGCCCGCCTTGGGAGCCATCGACTCCCAGAAGAGCGTGTGATTGTGGTGGCCGCCGCCGTTGTTGATCACCGCCTGGCGGATCGTCGCGGGAACATCATTGATCGACTTGAGGATGGCGGTGATCGGCTTCTTGAGCCAGTCATCCTTGCCGGCGAGCGCCTTGTTCAGGTTGTCCACATAAGCCTTGTGATGCCGGCCCCAGTGAATCTCCATTGTAGCGGCGTCAATGTGGGGCTCGAGGGCGTCGAAGGCATAGGGAAGCTTGGGCAGTGCAAACCCGGCTTCCTGAGCCTTCAAAGCCGCGGGAATGGCCAGGGCCGCTCCGCCCGCCAGGGCGGCACGAAGGACTTCTCGACGGTCGGGGGTGCGCATATCGGGGTTTCCTCGTTTGCAGGGGTGGGTGGAAAACCCCCTCGGGCTTTCCTGTCCAACAGCATAGTGGCACGCGGGCCCGCAAGCACTTCGGAATCTTCAGGTTGCCCGCTTCCGCCCCGGTTGCCCCGACTCGGTCCTTTTCCTAAATAGAAATCAATAGCTTATTCAAAGGAAGTCCGATCCACAGCCTGTCGACCCCGTTCATGGGAGCCTTTCAATGTCCGCCCCGACCACAACCGTCGACCCCCGCACCACACCCGCGTACGCCGCCATCACCGCCATGCGAACATTGGCCATGGACGCCGTGCAGACGGCGAACTCGGGCCACCCGGGCACCCCGGTTTCGCTGGCCCCTGTCGTTTATTCGCTGTTCCAAGACGAGATGAGCTACGACCCGGCCAACCCGATATGGCCCAACCGCGACCGCTTCGTGCTTTCCGCCGGCCACGCGTCGATGCTGGTTTACAGCATCCTGCACCTGATGAAGGTGAAGACGGTCGAGCACGAGACCCATGTCGTCGACAAGCCGGCGGTGACAATCGACGACATCAAGCGTTTCCGCCAACTGGGCAGCGTTTGCGCCGGGCATCCCGAATATCATTTCTGCTCGGGCGTTGAAACCACGACGGGCCCCCTGGGCAATGGCGTGGCCACCAGCGTGGGCATGGCGATCGCGGGGAAGTGGCTCGCCGCCCGCTATAACAAGCCGGGCTTCGAGTTGTTCAACTACCGGGTTTACTCGGTCGCCGGCGACGGCTGCATGATGGAGGGGGTCTCCTCCGAGGCCGCCAGCCTCGCCGGGCACCTCCAGCTCGACAACCTTTGTTGGATCTACGACAGCAACCGCATCACGATCGAGGGCGAAACCGATTTGGCCTTCAATGAGGATGTCGGCGCCCGCTTCCTCGCCTACGGCTGGAATGTGCTCCGCGTGGCGGATGTCAACGACCTTCCCCGCCTGCTGCACACACTCAAGCAGGCGAGGGAAACCCGCTGCCGTCCCACCTTCATCGTGGCCGACAGCCACATCGCCTGGGGAGTTCCCGGCAAGCAGGACCACCATTCCGCCCATGGCGAACCTTTCGGATGGGATGCCATCAAGGCGGCCAAGGCGTTTTACGGCGTGGATCCCGAGGCCAAGTTCCATGTTCCCCCGGAGGTGTACGCGACCTTTGAAAAGGGCGTCGGCCAGAAGGGCGCCGCCGCCAGCAAGGCCTGGGGCGAATTGTTCGCCAAATACAAGGAAAAGTATCCCGAGCAGGCCAGCGACATCGAATTGATGCAGAAACGCGACCTGCCCGCCGGCTGGGACAACGATATCCCCGAGTTCCCCTGGGGCGATGTGACCGACCCCAAGACGGGCAAGACCAAGAAGGCGGGCGCCGCCAGCCGCGACTCATCGGGCAAGGTGCTCAACGCCGTGGCCAAGCATGTCCCCTGGCTCATCGGGGGCTCCGCCGACCTGGCCCCCTCCACCAAGACCCTGCTCGGCTTCGAGGGCGCCGGCCATTTCCAGGCCGCCACCCCCTGCGGGCGCAACTTCCACTACGGTGTCCGCGAGCATGCCATGGGCGCCGCCATCAACGGCATGTCGCTGGCCCGGGTGCGTCCCTATGGCTCGGGCTTCCTGATCTTCTCCGATTACGGCCGCGGCGCCCTGCGCCTGGGAGCCGTGATGGAGATCCCCGTCATCTACATCTTCACCCACGACAGCCTCGGGGTCGGCGAGGACGGCCCCACCCACCAGCCGATCGAGCATCTCGCCTCGCTGCGCGCCATGCCCGGCCTCACCGTCATCAGGCCAGGCGACGCCAACGAGGTTTCGGAAGCCTGGCGCTGGATTATGCCCAGGAAGAACCGTCCCGTCTGCCTCATCCTCACGCGTCAGGAACTGGTCACCTTCGACCGAACGAAGTATGCCCCGGCCGCGGGCCTCCACAAGGGCGCCTATGTCCTGGCCGACGCCCCCGACGGCAAGCCCCAGGTCATCCTCATCGGCACGGGCAGCGAACTCGCCCTCTGCGTCGACGCCCGCGAGAAACTCGCCGCCGAGGGCGTCAAGGCCCGGGTCGTGAGCATGCCCTCGTGGGACATCTTCGAGGAGGCCTGCGCCAAGGATCCCTCCTACCGCGAGCAGGTGTTCCCCTCGGGCGTGAAGGCCCGCGTGGCGGTCGAGATGGGATCCACCCTGGGCTGGGCCAAGTACGCCGGCGCCGAGGGCGAGGTGATCGGCCTGACAACCTTCGGCGCCTCCGCGCCGCTCAAGGACCTGCTTGTCCACTTCGGGTTCACGGTTGACAATGTCGTCGCGGCGGCGAAGCGGCAACTGGCCCGCTGACCCGCCCGAAAGCCCTTCCCCGAAAGACCGGACCTCCCATGCCCACCCCCGCCCACACCACGGTGTTCGAACGCGCCGCCGACCTCGTTCGGCCCGGCGACCGCGTGGGCCTCGGCTCGGGCAAGGCGTCCACCCGCTTCATCGAGACCCTGGGAGCCCGCGTCAGCGCCGGCCTGCGCATCCAGGGCTTTCCCACATCCGTGGCCTCGGAGAAACTCGCGCTGTCGCTGGGCATACCCCTGCTTGAACCGGAGGACGCCGCCTCCGGCCTGGACATCGCCGTCGACGGCGCCGACCAATTCTCGCCCGGGTCGCTCGACCTCATCAAGGGATTCGGGCGCTGCGCGCTGCGCGAGATGGTGGTGGCCCGGCTGGCGAGGCGGTTCGTCATCGTCCTGGGATCGGGAAAGAAGGTCGCCAGGCTCGGCGAGAACAGCCATGCCGGCGAACAGGGAAGGATTCCGGTGGAGGTGGTCCCTTTCGCGCAAGTCTTCGTCGCCAAGGGACTGGAGAGGCTGGGCCTCGTACCCGTTCCATGGATCACGCAAGGCAAGCCCGGGCTCACCGACAACGGCAACCACATCCTCGACTGCAAGACCGACCCGGTGGAGAACCCCGCGGCCCTCGACGCCGCGATCAGGGCGCTGCCCGGGGTGGTCGGCACGGGATTCTTCCTCGGCATGGCCGAAAGGGTGCTCGAGGGGGACGCGGAGTTCCGCTTGCTGGAGGAACATGAGCGGAAACGGGTCGGCTGACCCGCGCGAGGCGATCCCGGCCGGACTTCGCCGGAACCGGGGAGATGGTGGCGGACAACATAGGGAGGACGGCAACAATGCAACTGGGAATGGTCGGTTTGGGCCGCATGGGCGGCAACATGGTCGAGCGGCTCATGAACAAGGGCCACTCCACGGTCGTGCTCGACCTCAACCCCGAAACCGTGGCGCGCTATGTCGCCAAGGGCTCGACCGGCTCGAACTCGTTCGCGGAATTCGTCTCGAAGCTCGCCAAGCCGCGCGTGGCCTGGGTCATGGTGCCGTGCGGCGCGCCGACTGAAAACTGCATCAACGAGCTGGCCAAGCACATGGAGGCCGGCGACATCATCATCGACGGAGGAAACAGCTACTACAAGGACGATGTTCGCCACTCCAATGAATTGGCGGCCAAGGGAATCAAGTTCATCGATGTGGGAACATCCGGCGGCGTCTGGGGCATCACCCGCGGCTACTGCATGATGATCGGCGGACCCGATGACGCGGTGAAGCACATCGACCCGATCCTGTCGGCGCTCGCGCCCGGCATGGGCGATGTCGAGCGCACGCCGGGCCGTCCCGCGGGCCAGGGCACCGCCGAGCAGGGCTACCTGCACTGCGGCCCCGCCGGCGCCGGCCACTTCGTCAAGATGGTCCACAACGGCATCGAGTACGGCATCATGCAGGCCTACGCCGAGGGATTCGACATCTTCAAGGGCGCCGCCAGCAAGGAACTGCCGGAGGGCCACCGTTTCAACTTCGACCTCGCCGAGATCGCCGAGGTGTGGCGGCGCGGCAGCGTCGTCGGCTCCTGGCTGCTCGACCTCACCGCGATGGCCCTCATCGAGAATCCCTCGTTGAGCAATTACTCCGGTTTCGTGCAGGATTCCGGCGAAGGCCGCTGGACCGTCATGGCGGCGGTCGAGGAGGCCGTTCCCGCCGATGTCCTCACCGCGTCGCTTTACACCCGCTTCCGCTCGCGGCAGGAACACACCTTCGCGGAAAAGGTGCTCTCGGCCATGCGGCACAAGTTCGGCGGACACATCGAGCGTCCGACCGGCGGCTGACGCGACGGAGCCAACCGATGCCCGACCGCCTGATTGAAATCATGCCCGACTCCGAGGCCGTCGCCAGGCGCGCCCTCGGATTGTTCGAAAAGCGCGCCGGCGAGGCCGTCGCCGCCCGCGGCGCCTTCCGGGTTCTCCTCTCAGGCGGAAGCACGCCCAAGCGACTGTTCCAGTTGCTGGCGACAGAGCCTGCCCGCGGCGGGATACCCTGGGAATCGGTCCACCTGTTCTGGGGGGATGAACGATCCGTCCCTCCCGACCACAAGGACTCGAACTACCGGATGACCCGCGAGGCCCTGCTCGACACGGTTTCTCCACCTGCCAACCAGGTTCACCGCCTCCATGGCGAGAATCCCAACCTCGCCGCCGCGGCATCCGACTACCAGAGGGTGGTGGCCCGGGCCTTCAAGGTCGACGCCGACGGCCCGCCGCCGGCGTTCGACCTGGTGTTCCTCGGCATGGGAACCGACGCGCACACCGCGTCGCTTTTTCCCGGCACGCGCGCCCTCGGGGAAACCCGCTCGTGGTTCGTGGCCAACGAGGTGCCGCAACTTTCAACCCGGCGGTTGACGGCGACCTACACCCTGCTCAACGCCGCGCGTGCCGTCGTCTTCCTCGCCGCGGGTGCCGACAAGGCCGATCCGCTCAGCAAGGTTTTGGCGCCCGCCGGCGATATCTCGACGGCCCCGTCACGCGGAATCGATCCGGCCGGTTCGCTGACCTGGGTGATTGACAAGGCCGCCGCGGCGGGCATTCCGGCCGGTTGCGCGTTGGGGGTTACCGAGCATGCCGGTTGACAACAAGGCGGCGAGGATGGCGCCCTCCATCCTCGCGGCCGATTTCGCGAGGCTGGGCGACCATGTCATCCAGGCGGCCAAGGCGGGCGCCGACCGGATTCATGTCGATGTGATGGACGGGCATTTCGTCCCCAACATCTCCATGGGGCCGATCGTGGTGGAGGCGGTCCGGAGGGTCACCTCGCTGCCCCTCGAAACCCACCTCATGGTGAGCGAACCCGACCGCTACATCGAGGCGTTCGCCAAGGCCGGCTCAACCTCGCTGCTGGTTCATGTCGAGGCCAACTCCAACCTTCACCGGACCATCCAGGCGATACGCCACCTTGGCGTTTCCGCCGGGGTCGTCCTCAATCCCGGCACGCCGGCATGGGCGATCGAGGAGGTCCTCGACCTTGTCGACCTCGTCCTGGTCATGACGGTGAATCCCGGCTTCGGGGGCCAGCGCTATCTCACGGAAACCGAGGGAAAGATCCGCGTGCTGAGGCGGCTTCTCGACCAGCGCGACAGGCCCGTCGAACTTGAGGTCGACGGCGGCATCACGGCGGACACCGCGCCCCGCGCCGTCGCCGCGGGCGCCCGCGTGCTGGTGGCCGGGTCAAGCGTGTTCGGACATTCGGGGGGCGTGGCCGCGGGCCTGAAGGCCCTCATCAGCAGCGTGGAGGGCGCGTGATGGGCCAGGGCAACCTGTTCCTCGCGGGGGACATCGGCGGAACCAAGACATCCCTGGCCATGATGGAAGCGGATGCCGCCGGCGCGCTCGCGATCCGCCGGACGGAAACCTTCACCAGCGCCAGCGAATCCTCGCTTGAATCGATCATCGCCAAGTTCCTTTCCCGCGGCCGGGAAACCGGGATCCAGGGAGCCTGCTTCGGCGTCGCCGGGGCCATCATCGACGGCAGGTGCAAGACCACGAACCTGCCTTGGCCCGAGATGAGCGAGGCGGGCCTCGCCAAGGCGGCGGGCGCTCCCCGGGTGAAGCTACTCAACGACCTCGAGGCGATGGCCTACGGAATGCTTTTCCTGGCCCCATCCGACTTCGTGGAACTCAATCCCTCGGGCAAGCCCGGCCCTGCGCGCGGCCACGCCGCCGTCCTCGCCGCCGGCACCGGACTGGGCGAGGCCATCCTCGCCTGGGACGGCGCGCGGCACATGCCGATCGGCAGCGAAGGCGGCCATTGCAGCTTCGCACCCCAGACGGAACTTGAGGTGGAACTGTGGCGGTACCTCAGGTCGCGGTTTTCAGGCCATGTGAGCTATGAGCGCATCCTGTCCGGACCCGGGTTCGCCGATCTCTTCGCTTTCCTGCGCCAATCCGGCCGCTTCGAGGAAAACCCGGCCCTTGAAGCCGAACTGGCGGCCTGCTCCAACCTCGGACAGCGAAACGCCGTGGTCTCCCGACACGGACTCGCCGGCACCGACAATGTCTGCAAGGCCACGCTCGAGACCTTCGCCTCCATCTATGGCGCCGAGGCGGGAAACCTCGCCCTGAAGTGCATGGCCACGGGGGGGGTGTTCATCGGCGGAGGGATCGCCCCGAAGATCATCGACGCGCTCAAGTCGGGATCGTTCATCGAGGGATTTCTCGCCAAGGGCAGGTTCGCCAGCCTGCTCAAGACGCTGCCGGTGCGTGTCGCGACCAATCCGAACACGCCGGTCCTTGGATCCGGTTATTATATTTTTCATCTCGTGAACAGGCGCTGAACAGGGGCGGATCCGAAGCATGTCCAACAGCGAAGCGTCAGACCCCGAACGCGGCAGGCTCGACGCCTGCCAAGGCGACACCTCGGGGTGGAGGCGCTGGGGGCCCTACATGGCCGAGCGCGCCTGGGCCTCCGTGCGCGAGGATTACAGCCCCGACGGGTCGGCATGGGACTATTTTCCCCACGAACTCGCCCGGGCCAAGGCGTACCGCTGGGGCGAGGATGGCATCGCCGGCATCTGCGACCGCTACCAGATTCTCTGCCTGGCCCCGGCGTTCTGGAACGAAAAGGATCCCATCCTCAAGGAAAGGCTGTTCGGCGTCACGGGAAGCGAGGGCAACCACGGGGAGGATGTGAAGGAATACTACTTCCATCTCGACAACACCCCGACCCACTCCTACATGCGGTATCTCTACAAGTACCCGCACGCGGAGTTCCCCTACCGGCAACTGGTGGACGCGAACCGGGCGCGCCAGGGCACCGGCCCCGAATTCGAGTTGCTTGACACCGGTTGCTTCGCCGAAAACCGCTACTTCGACATCGAGATTGAACACGCCAAGGCCGACGCCGAGGACATCTGCGTCCGCATCACGGCCACCAACCGCGGCCCGGAACCCGCGCCGCTGCACATCATCCCGCAACTCTGGTTCCGCAACCGCTGGGGCTGGGATGCGAACGCCTGGGAGTTTCCCGGCCCGGCCGAGCCCGTGATCCGCGTCGGCACCGACCCCGACGGGAACCCGGCGCTTCATGCCGACGACACTCCTTTGGGCCCCGTGCCGGGCCTGCCCATGCGCTATGAATTGGGGCCCAGGATCCTGCAGGCCACCGCCGGCGCGCAATTCCTGTTCACGAACAACGAGACCAACGGCGCCGCCGTTTATGGTCCTGGAAACCTCAGTCGCCGTTCCCATGTGAAGGACGCGTTCCACCGCCTGCTCGTAGGGGGCGAGGCATCGGCGGTGAATCCCGCCGCGACGGGAACCAAGGCGGCGCTGCACTACCGGTTCGCATCCGTCGCCCCGGGCGAGACGGTGGTGGTTCGCCTGCGGATGTCGCCAAACGGGGTGCCGGGGGGCGTGGCGGGCGTTGACGAGGTCATCCGCCGCCGCAGGGCCGATGCCGACTCCTTCTACGCGGGAATCCATCCGCCCAACGCCTCGGCGGATGAGAAATTGGTACAACGGCAGGCCATCGCCGGCCTCCTCTGGACGAAGATGGTCTACTTCTTCGATGTCCACCAATGGCTCGACGGCGACAATCCGGAATTTCCTCCGCCGCCATCGAGGAAGAACATCCGCAACTCCCACTGGAAGCACCTCAACTCGAAGAGGATCATGATTCCCGCGGAAAAGTGGGAATATCCCTGGTTCGCCGCCTGGGACCTGGCGTTCACGGCCATCGCCGTCGCCGTCGCCGACCCCGTTTTCGCCAAGGAGCAACTGCAACTCCTGCTCCTGGAGCAGTTCCAGCATCCCAACGGCCAGATCCCCGCCTACGAATGGGAGTTTTCCGACCTCAATCCGCCCGTTCACGCGTGGGCCGTCTGGCGCGTGTTCCACATGGACCGGATCAGGAACGGCAAGGCCGACCTGCCATTCCTCGAGCGCTGCTTCCACAAGCTGCTTGTCAACTTCGCCTGGTGGATCAACAAGGTCGACCGCGAGGGGAACAATGTCTTCGAGGGCGGCTTCCTCGGAATGGACAATATCACCGTCGTCGATCGCAGCGCCCCGTTCGGCGACGGTTCCGTGCTGGAGCAGTCCGACGGCAGCGGCTACATGGCGATGTTCTGCCTCAACCTCATGAGGATCGCCCTCGAGCTGGCCAAGACCAACCATGTGTACGAGGGCCTCGCGACCAAGTTCTTCCAGCACTACGCCTACATCGCCGGCGCCATGAAGTGCCACGGGGACAGGGGCTATTCACTCTGGGACGAGGAGGACGGGTTCTTTTACGATGTGCTTAGGCGGCCCGATGGTTCCTTCAGGAAGTTCAGGCTGAGGTCGCTGGTCGGCCTCATCCCGCTGTTCGCCGTCGAACGGCTCGAATTGTCATGGATCGAACCGTTCCGCGACTTCCACCGCGACTTCTCATGGCTCCTGGAAAACCGCAAGGAAATGCTCGAGGGGGTCATCCACCGGGTGGAAAGCGAGGAAGGGGTCTCGTTCGCGCTGACCGTGTTCGACGAGAACCAGCTTCGCCGCATCCTCACCCGGGTCTTCGACGCCGAGGAATTCCTTTCGCCCGCCGGCATCCGCAGCCTTTCCAGGGCCCACCTCAACCAACCGTTCCACCACGACGGCACCACCGTGATTTACGAACCGGCGGAAAGCGACTGCAAGCTCAAGGGCGGCAACAGCAACTGGCGCGGCCCGATCTGGTTTCCCATCAACTACCTCCTCCTGGAATCGCTCAAGAAGCTCGACAAGGCGTTCCATGGCTCTCTGAAACTCGAAGTGCCCGCGCTGCCGGGAAGGCTGGCCGGCTTCGAGGACCTGCGCAAGCTCGCCGCCGACAGGCTCATCTCCGTCTTCACGCTCGATGAGCGGGGCCGCAGGCCGGTGTTCGGCGATTGCCCCGTCTTCCAAGGCGACCCCCACTGGCGGGACCATGTGCTTTTCTACGAGTACTTCAACGGCGACACCGGCGCCGGTCTGGGCGCCAGCCACCAGACCGGCTGGACAGGCCTCATCGCCAACCTGATCGACGAGTTCAGGTCCTGACAGTCGACCCTGCCTCTCCCATCGGATAGCATGGATATGTCCCACGGATGGAGTCATGGCCGCCACCGCCGCCCATGCCGCAGCCCTGTTCCTGCTGGTTTGCCCAGCCCAGGAAAGCGCCCCCCCAACGGGAGGCCTCTTTGAGGAATTCGACCTTCCCCCGGTGACCCGCAACCAGGTTGACGACGCCTTCAGGACACGCTTCGGCCGGCCCGGCGCTCCCCCATGGGCCCGATGGTTTTCAGGCGGCGGCCCCGGCCAGGGCGCGGGCGGTTTCGATCCAGCCTCGCTTGCGGCCCTGATGAAGCTCTTCGGGCCGATGGCTGCCGGCGGGCAATCCGCCGGTGCCCCGGCGCTGGCCCAATGGTTGGCCTCCCTGGGCATGGGCGCCGGGGGGCTCAAGATCGATCCATCCACCCTTTCAGAGCTCATGTCGCTGGTATCGCGCCTCGATTCCCAGAAAGACGCGCTCAAGGCCGCCTACCCGCAACTCGATTGGGAAAAATTCGCCGAGCTTGCCCGGAAAGTCGGATCAAACCCCGGCGCCGGCGACATGATGGCGCTGATGCGGTTCCTTGAGGTCCTCAAGGCGGCCGGTGGCTCACTCGGTCCACAGGATATCGACTCGATCAAGTCGCTTCTCGATCGGATCAAGTCGATCGATGGCATGTCTCCAATCGACCCCTCCAATATCAAGAACGCCAACTATCCTGGCGTCGCCGGCAAGGCATTAAACCTTTCCCTTAAGGAGTTGGGAAAACTCGGGGAGTTCCTCGGGAAACTGGGCCTGAACCATGATCAGGTCATGCAAGTCACAAGCTGGCTCAAGGCCTTGCCGGCCCCCGGGCTCAACGGCAACCTGGCCGATTGGGCATCAAAGGTCGACTGGTCGAAGCTCACACCCGGCAAGTGGCGCGATTGGTCTCCCCCGTGGGTGGTCTCGACATTCGATTGGATGAAGCCGCACCTGGGATTTCTCAAGAACTTGCCCGCGCTGAAGATTCCGCGCATTCCAACAGCTTCGATTCCAAGTCTTCCCTCCATTTCGCTGGGCACCCCGTCGATGAGCCGGGAGAATGCCGCGTTGTGGATGCTCGCGGTGCTTGTTCCGTTGCTGGCCATCCTCGCCTACATCTGGCGCGACAAGCTCGCCATGCTGGCGCGTCGGGAGCCCCGGGCGTCGGCCGGCTCGCTGGGCCATGTGGCCGACATCGCCACGCTGGTTCAATTGTTCGAAAGGGAGGCGCTGCGAATGCTCGGCCCCTCCGCGCGTTTCCACAACATCAGGCATATCGAGGCGGAACTTTCAGGGATGTTTCCCTCCGCCCCCCACCGCGAGGCCCTGAACACCTTGGCGGGGCTTTACGAAAGGTGGCGATACCTTCCCGAAAACTGGCACCCCGACCCGAATGAGGTCGCGCGGGGCAGGACGGCCTTGGAAGTCATCTCGGCTGGGCAACAGGCATGATTTCCACTTGGCTTGTGATAGCCCTCCTTGCCTGCGCGCCTGCTGATGATGCCGAGGCGCCGGTTGTGACGATCCCGGCGGCGGGGCATGAGTGGTTCAGCTATGTCCTGGCGTTTCCCGGCTGGCAAGGCGGCGCCCCGGAGTTCCTTTCCAGCCTCCAAGACGCGATGGAACATCCGGCCTCCACGATGATTTTCTGCCTCGGACCGGCGGACATGCTGGAAGTCGTGGATATCAGGCCTTTTGTCAGGAATGGCGGGGCCGTGGTTATCGCGACGGAAAACAGCGCTCCGCGCAGGCTGCAATCCGCGCTCGATTCCCTCGTCGGCGCCATTCCCACCACAGTCGAGGCACGCGCCGAGTCTCCCGACAATCCCGAACACGCCTATGGCGGGCAGGCCGCATGCCCGCTGGCCAAGGGGGTGGCTGGACATCCCTGGTTTTTCAGGCAAGGCAAGGAATATCGCCCAGCCACCAACCGTCCCACCGTGCTCATGCGAGCCCGCGTCGGCCGGGAAGCGGCGGGCTTCGCCGGTCGGATCGTCCGCGACGGCCTTGTTCCCTCCGATCTCCTGGCGGCTTCCGCCGAGGTTGAAAAGGGCCGGGCGGCCCTGCTGGGGGACACGGGCCTATTCTCAAACCTCATGCTGCAGGCGCCAGACAACCTTCCTTTCGCCTTCAATGTGGTGGAATGGGCCCGGGAAAGCCCCGAAGGAACGCGCAAACGAGTGCTGCTGATTGTGGAGGGTGAAATTATCCAGAAACCTTTCATGCCCCCGCTCATGATTCCACCCGTGCCGATTCCGCCTCCTGAAAAGCTGCTCGAGGCCTTGTACAAGGGCGCCGAAGGCGTCGTTCAGGGCGTGGAAAAGGGATTGGCCGACCTCGACGAACGGGACGCGCTGAACCAGGCTTCGGCGAGGATTACCACCCGCGGCTGGATCGAGTTCCTGGGCGCCTTGGGAGTCGTCGGTTTCATCGGGTTCATCATCAGGTTCCTGGCGGGTTCCACGGCGCGGAGCCGTTTCCCCGCCATGGCCATTCCGGCAAAGCCCGCCGCTCCCAAACTCTCCGCTTGGCGCCGGGCGGGTGAGTTCATGAGGCAAGCCGTCAATCGGTTGCGAACCTGGGGGAGTCAGGTGATCCGCACATGAATAACATCGACAATCTCGAGGAATGGGACCGGGCGACGGCTGAAAAACCGGCGCCTCTGCCCGATGAAGTCTGCCGCGAGGCCGCCATCATGCGCGGTCGGGTTCAGGATGGCATTTCCGGCTGCGTCGTCGGCATGGAAACCGCCGTCGACCAGATCCTGATGACGATGATGGCGGGAGGGCACGCCCTCCTCGAGGGGGTGCCGGGAGTCGCGAAGACGACGCTTTCCAAGGCGTTCGCCAACATCCTTGGGCTCGATTTCCAAAGGATCCAGTTCACGCCCGACCTGATGCCGTCCGACATCACCGGCACCAGCATCCTCGACCGCAAGTCAGGCGACTTCGTCCTTCGCAAAGGTCCGGTTTTCTGCCAGGTGCTCCTGGCCGACGAAATCAACCGGGCTCCCGCCAAGACCCAGGCGGCGCTGCTCGAGGCGATGCAGGAAGGCCAGGTGACCCTCGAGGGGGAATCGATGCCCCTGCCCAGGCCGTTCATGGTTTTGGCAACGCAGAATCCCGTCGAGCAGGAGGGCGTCTACAAGTTGCCGGAGGCGCAACTCGACCGGTTTCTCGTCCGCGTTGAAATGGGCTACCCGGGCCGGGAACGGGAAGTGGACATGCTGCGGCTGCTGAGCCGCGCCCCCGCCATCCCGGCCAGGATTCTCGACGCCGCTTCGATCGGCCGGCTTCAGGCCCTTTGCCCGCGCGTGCATGGGGAACCCGCCTTGTTCGAGTACATCGTCGACCTGGCCCTGGCCAGCCGTGAGCACGCCGACCTCATGCTCGGCGCGAGTCCGCGCGGCGCCCTCTGTCTGCTCCGGTGCGCCCGGGCCCACGCCCTTCTCTCCGGACGCGGATACTTCACCCACCTCGATGTCCAGGCGGTTGCCCAACCGGTTCTCGGGCATCGCCTGATCCTCAGGCCCGAGGCCGAAATCGAGGGCCGCCGCACGCGGGACATCGTGCAGGATCTGCTCGACCAGGTTCCGGTTCTCACGGAATCATGATCCACCTCGGACCCTCCCCACCATGCTGACGACCCGCGGATGGTGGTGGCTTTTTCACGCCTCGTGGACAGCGGGGCTTGGCCTGTTGCTTCGCCTCGAGGGGATCTCGTTCCTGGGATTCATGGGCCTTGCGTGGCTGCTGGCTTCCTGGGTGCGGCTCAGGCTTTGCTGCGCCGGCTTCCCCGCGGTGGTGTCGATGACCCGCGAGGTGGCCGACAGGGGCGGCGCGGTCCGCATGCTGCGCGCCGGCCGCAGGGTTGTCGTGAAGGTGCGCCTTCGCCACCGGGGAAGGCTCGGCTGGCCGCTGGTCCGCCTCGAGGACCGCGTTCCCGATGATGGCGCCTGGAACGGGGCGCCGGGTTGGTGGCCCGGAGTCGAGGGCGCCCTGCCCGCCGGAGGCGAACTTGCCGCGCAATGGCCGCTGGATTTCCCGCTCCCCGGCGTGGCCCGCTTCGAGGGACTCCGCCTCACGGTCGCCGACAGCCTGGGACTGGTGGCGTCAGTGATGTTCCTGCGCGACGGCACCGAGTATCCAGTGCTGCCCGCGGGCGCCGCCGGCGATGGCGATGGCACGGGGGTCAAGCGCGCCAACCTCATGCCTCCGCCCGGGGGACACAGGCACCGCAAGCCCGGCGGAAGCGCGGAAATCCTTGACATCCGTGACTACCGGATCGGCGATTCACCGCGCTGGATCGCCTGGAAGCAATCGGCTCGCCGCGACCGGGTGTTGGTCAAGGAATTCGAGAACGAGGTTCCGGTCCGCTGCCAGGTGATCATCGACGCCACAACTCCGGTCAGGCGATGGCAACCGGGAGGGTCCGCCTTCTGCCGCCTTTCGATGGCCGCGGCCGAAATACTGGAGGTGTGCGACGAACTCCGCGACCCTGTCGGCATGATCATCACGAGCGAGGTCGAGGCTTCGGTTGAAAGGCCCAACCGCGGAGGCCGACATTCGCTCCGGATGCTCCAGCGCCTGGCCAGGGAATCCTCCGTGCCGGCCGACCAGCCTCCCGTGGACGAGGATCCCTGGCCGCTCTTCGAACCCGCCGCCAAGCTGGCCATGGAGATTTATCCGGAGCTTTACGGCTCCCCGGATCTGCTGCCCGGGTGGAACAGGCTCCTGATCGGCCCGGGCCGCCCGGGGTTCTCGCGCCACGGCGGTTGGACCGGCTGGATTTTCCGCCACCGGGGATATGTCTGGCTGGCTCCACCAGCGATCCTTGTCGCGGCCTATGCCATGGCAAGTCCCTGGCTGTGCATGGCGGCGACATGGTCGGGGCCCATCCTCTGGGCGATCATCCGAACCATCACCGCCCACCACACCCTCAGGTTCAGGGAGCGCAAGCGCCTCGCCTCCGTGCTCGCGGCGCGGCAAGGCGGCGACCCGGCCTTGGTGGACGCCATGCTCGAGGACGACACACTGCTGGCGACCCGCTTGCGCGCCTTTCTCGCCGAGCATCGCCGCGACCGATTCCTGCCCATGCCTCCACCCCCTCCGCTGACAACCTTTTCCCGCGCCCGCGCCGAACGCCTCGCCCGGGCGGTTCGCGCCGCCGTGGCCCGCGCCCGCGACCCCGAATGCCATTTCCTGCTCACCGACAGTTCAGGGCTTCCGGCTCGCCTCGATGTGCTCGTATCGGCGGCCCGGCTTGTCAGGGCGCGGCGGCACCAACTCGTTGTCATCCTGGATGAGGGACCCGAGCGCGCGGGCGTCAGCCAATTGGTCGAGGCCATGGCGCGGCTGCGGGTTCCCGTCATCCTCACGCGCACGGGACTCGCCAAGGGCGAAGTCTCCAAGCTCATCACCTCCGTTCGCCGCATGTCGGGGAGGTCATCATGAGCGCCTCCCGCCCCGCCGCCCCCTTGCCCGCCTTCGTCCCCGCCCTGGGCTGGGCCCTGACCCTGCTCGTCCTTCTTCAATTCACGGGACGAACGACATGGATGCTGGTCCCCCCGGCGGTGCTGGCACTGGCCGGATTCCTGCCCCTGCCGGTGGCTCCGGGTTTCTTTTTTGCGTGCCTGCCCGTTTGCCTGCTGCTGGAAACGACGGGCGGCGGACCTGAGGAATGGTTCGATGCGTTGCTCGGGGCGCCGGTTCGCCGCGGCAGCCTCGGCGAAGCCAGCCTTCTCGACCTTCAGGCGGACGAACTTGTCTCGGTTCTCCTTTGGCTCGCGATCGGACTGTGCTGGATCAGCGGCTTTCGGGAACTGGCTCACCTGTCGATGTTGAAGTCGGATCCATTTCCGGGGCCATCAGGCCGGGGCGGCCCCTCGCCTTTGCCAAGGTCGATGCCATCGGCCGGGGGGCGTGGCTGGGCGGCCATCGAGATGCTGGCCCTCGGGGCCGGTATCCTCGTCGTGATCATTTTTGAGACGGCCTTCTTGGGCGAGCAAGCCGGCTACTCGGCGCTCCTGAGGGTTCGCCTTGCCAGCCTGGGAGGTGGATTCCTGCTGATTTTCCTGGGCGTGAGAACCGTGACAAGCTACCTCCACTGGAACGCCATGCCGGTGCTCGAGGCCGGTTTGGTGGCCCAGGAGGCGGCCTGGCGGGAGGGAACCGTGGAACTGGGCGCCCTCAACCGCTGGCTCACCTGGATGAGGGTCGGCACCCGGCGGCGCGCCGAGCGCCGCTGGCGGATATTGTCACGGGGGAGGACGAAGCCATGATCGGCCTGAGCGGTTGGATACGCGAGATTTTGGGTTGGCTGATGACGCTGGCCAGCCTCTACGCTTTCTTCGTCGCGCTCGGCCTGATCGTGAACCGCCAGGTGATCGGCGGCGGCGCGCTCGGCATCCTCTCGTTGTTCATGTACCGCTCGGGAGTGGGATTTCTGAAAATGGCCGTCGCGGCGCGCATCTGCCAGCAGGCGCAGGACAGGGTTTATCCTGTCCCGGCCAGGCCGGGTGCCCCCCGGCAACGCCGTCAAGGCGCTTGACCGCCCCGGCGCCCGTCCGGAGAATTCCCTTGCGCCCTTCCCTCTCCCCGAATATCAAGGCGAACCCGTCATGACTTCCCGAAACCTACCCGCCAAGCCGGCATCGGTTCCCGGCCAGCAAATGCTCATCGGTGGCCAATGGCGCCCCAGCGTGTCGGGCAAGACCTTCGAGACCTTCGACCCCGCCACGGGCAGGAAAATCTGCGATGTCGCCGAAGGCGACAAGGCCGACATCGACCTTGCGGTGGCCGCGGCGCGATCCGCCTTCGAAACGGGGCCATGGCGGCGGATGAGCGCCTCGGAGCGCGGGCGCATCCTGTATCGCCTGGCCGACCTCGTGGAGTCGCACAAGGAGGAACTGGCGGCGCTCGAGTCGCTGGACAATGGCAAGCCGGTCCGCGATTCCCTCGCCGCCGACCTGCCTCTCACCATCAAGTGCTACCGGTACTACGCCGGTTGGGCCGACAAGATCCAAGGCAGGACCATCCCCGTCGACGGCGACTATTTCTGCTACACCCGGCATGAGCCGGTGGGCGTGGTCGGGCAGGTGATCCCCTGGAACTTCCCGCTGCTGATGCAGGCCTGGAAGTGGGGCCCGGCCCTCGCCTCCGGTTGCACGCTTGTGCTCAAGCCGGCCGAGCAGACGCCTCTGACGGCCCTGAGGATCGCCAGGCTGGCGCAGGAAGCGGGCGTTCCCGATGGCGTGATCAATGTGGTGCCCGGCTTCGGCCCCACCGCCGGCGCCGCGCTCACCGGGCACATGGATGTCGACAAGGTCGCCTTCACGGGCGAGCACACGACCGGCAGGCTGGTGATGGAAGCGGCGGCCCGCTCCAACCTCAAGCGTGTCAGCCTGGAACTGGGCGGAAAGAGCCCCAACATCATCTTCGCCGACGCCGACCTTGACGCCGCCATCGAGGGGGCCTACTTCGGCCTGTTCTTCAACCAGGGTCAATGCTGCTGCGCCGGCAGCAGGCTCTTCGTGGAGGAAAGGGTCCACGACGAGGTGGTCGCGCGCCTGGTGGAAAGGTCGAAATCGTCCCGCGTGGGGGACCCGTTCCATCCGGGCACCACCCAGGGACCGCAAGTCTCCCGCGAACAGCAGGAACGCGTCCTCCGCTACATCGGCGCCGGGCAGCGCGAGGGGGCCCGCCTCCTCACCGGCGGGAAGGCGCCCCAGGGCGAAGGCTTCTTCGTCGAGCCGACTGTCTTCGACCAGGTCCGTGACGACATGACCATCGCTCGCGAGGAAATCTTCGGGCCCGTCATGAATGTGCTTTCCTTCAAGGACATCGACGAGGTGATCCGCCGGGGGAACGAGACGATGTTCGGGCTCGCCGCCGCCGTTTGGACCCGGGACATCCGCAAGGCGAACCGGGTCGCGCATGAACTCCGCGCCGGCACGGTTTGGGTGAACTGCTACGATGTCTTCGACGCGGCGGCACCCTTTGGCGGATTCAAGATGTCCGGAATCGGACGCGAGCTTGGCGAGTACGCCCTGCAGCTTTACACCGAGGTGAAGACCGTCACGGTCGCGGGGGGCTGAGTGTCGGCGCAGCCAGGCAGCGGCGATCCTTGGCCCCTTGGCTGGCTCGAGGGACTCGCCGCCAGGAGCGCCGAGTGCCTGGGCTACCCCAGCCACCACGGCTTCACGAACCGGGAACTCGCCGACCTGCTGGCCCTTCCCTTGAACAACCTGGGCGATCCGTTCTCCCCATCCCGTTCGGCCACGCATGCGCACGACCTCGAGAGGGAGGTTGTCCGCGCCGTGGCCCGGGTCGCGGGCGCCGACCCCGAAAAATGCCGCGGCTATGTCACCTCGGGCAGCACCGAATCGGTCATGCACGCCCTGGCGGCCGGCCGGGACACGCTGCGGTCCGTCACGGGAGTCCGTCCGTTCGTCGTCGCCTCCGACCAGGCCCATGGCTGCGTTTCCAAGGCCGCCAAAATCCTCGACCTTAAACTCATTCCCGTTCCCTCGGGACCGTCCGGCGCCCTCGACATCCCGGCCCTGGCCTCGATCCTCTCCGCATGGCCCGACCATCCCTGCCTGGCCGTCGCCACCAGCGGAACAACCTTCCTGGGAGCCGTCGATCCGGTTGGTCCCATGGCGCGTGCCCTCGAGGCATCGCATCCGGGAAGGCACCGCCTTCACATCGATGCCGCCCTTGCCGGCTTCCTCTTGCCGCACACGGGGGCGTCGGATTGGAACCTGGCCTCGGGCGGCCACAGCTTTTCCGTCAGCGGCCACAAGATGCTGGGGGTGCCGGTTCCATGCGGCATATCCGTCTGGCTCGACGGGGCCTTCTCGTGGGATCGCTCCACCCCCGGCTACCTGGGCGGCCCCGACATCACCCTTGCCGGTTCACGGGCAGGCTTGGCCGCGGGAGCGCTCTGGCTGGCACTGTGCCGTTGGCCGCGGGAACGGCTCTCGCGGGAAGCCGGGCAATGCCTCGAAAACGCCCGGTGGCTGGCCGCATCCCTGCGCGAGGAGGGCTGGACCGCCCTGCGCCACCCCCACTCGGCCACCGTGGTCTTTCCCAAGCCCGCCGACCACCTGTGCCAACGCTGGCAGCTTCATGTGGAAGGCGAGGCCGCGCATGTGGTGGCGGTTCCCCGGGTCTCCCGGCGGCTCCTGGAACAATTCATGGAATCACTGGGGCCGGCACCGGAATTTTCTTGCGATTTTCTCCCGGAACGGACTGATCTTCGCTAATTTGACATTTGGTTCCGCACCGCCGGATCACCCTGATGCATCGCGAGATCTCCCACGCCGATTCGCAACTGCAGGACGAGAGTCCGGCCGGCCTTTATGCCGTCGCGGTGTTCCTCGGCCTGCTTCTCGCGGCCGACCTGTGGCCCGCCCTGGTGGATTGGCTCGGGCCCTGGGGCGCCGGCCTTCCCCGCTGGCCCAATGAAATCTGGGGCATTCGCCTGTCCCTCGCCGCCGCCGTCATTGGCGGGGCCCGAACCCTGTACGGCTCACTCGAGGCGCTGCTGCAAGGCCGGGTCGGGGCCGACCTCGCCGTGGCGATCGCGGTGCTGGCCGCGATCCTGCTTCGCGAACCGCTGGTGGCCGCCGAGGTCCTCGTGATCGGACTCGTCGGCGAAATCCTCGAGGACTGGACTTTCAGGAGAACACGCTCCGCGCTCGCGGGCCTCGCCAGGCTCACTCCCCGGAGATGCTGGCGCCTTCTTCCCGACGGCAGCGAGGAGAGGGTGCTGGTCAGCGACCTGAGGGTGGGAGACCGCGTGCAGGTCAGGCCGGGCGCGAAGGTCCCCGCCGATGGCGTCATCCTCGAAGGCTCGTCATCCCTCGACACCCGCGTCATCAGCGGCGAAAGCATCCCGCGGGATGTCACGGCGGGTGACGAGGCCCTTGCCGGAAGCATCAACGGCACGGGTGTGCTGGTTCTGGAAGCGAGGCGGGTGGCCGAGCACACCGTCGCCGGACAGGTGGCGGAACTCACGACGCGGGCGCTGGCCGACAAGGCTCCGCTGGAGAGGCAAGCCGATTCGCTGGCCCGCTGGTTCCTGCCGGTGGTGCTGGCGATGACGGCCGTGACCTTCATCGGCGCCATGGCCGGCCACGCGTGGTCGGGCCGTTCCCAAGGCCTGCCCTATTCATGGACCGACCTGTTCAGGCTGGCGGCGTATCCGTCGCTTGCCGTGCTGGTGGTGGCCTGCCCCTGCTCGCTGCTCCTGGCGACCCCGGCGGCGATCATCGCGGCCCTGGGACGGCTCGCCGGCACGGGCATCCTCGTTAAAAGCGGCGCCGCCCTGGAGCGCCTCGCGCGGGTGGACACCTTCTGCTTCGACAAGACCGGCACGGTCACGGCGGGCAAGCCCGAACTGGCCAGCCTCGCCTCCCTCAGGGCCGACCTCACGGAAGTCGACCTGCTCCGGTTGGCCGCCACCGTGGAGGCCGGCAGCGAACACCCGCTGGCCTTGGCGATCAGGCGGGCGGCCCGCGAAAGGGGCATCGGGGATGGCTCCGGACAACCCGGAACGGCCTCGCCCGGCGGCGGGATGCGCGCCGCGACCGCCGAAGGCCTCATCCGCGCCGGCAACGCCCGTTGGCTCGCCTCGGAAGGGGTGAGCCTGGGAGAGGCGACGGCCGCGTCGTCGCGGGTGGAGGAACGCGGCGAAACCCCGGTCATCATTTCCCTCGGCGATGCCGCCGTGGGCGTGCTGGGCCTTCGCGACGCGCCCCGCCCCGAGGCCGCCGGCGTCATCGGCCTGCTGCGCCGCCTCGACATCAGCGGCATCGAATTGCTTTCAGGCGACAGGCCGGCGGTGGCCGGCCGGGTGGCGGCGGAACTCGGCATTGCCGATGAATCATCGCGCGGGGGACTCCTGCCGGCGGACAAGAGCGCCCGCGTGGGTCAACTGAGGGCCGCCGGCGCCAGGGTGGCCATGCTAGGCGACGGCATCAACGACGCGCCCGCCCTGGCCGCGGCGGATGTCGGGATCGCCGTCTGCCCGGCCGGTTCGGGCAACGACCTCGCGGCGGAGGCCGGCGACATCGTCCTCATGGGGCCGCCCCTGGAAAACCTTCCGCTTCTGGTCAGCCTCGCCAGGGCCACCGAGGCCACCATCAGGCAAAACATCACCGTCTTCGCCTTTGGCGTGAACATCGCCGGGGTGGTGATCACGGCCTGGCTGTGGCCGTTCATCGCGCCCTCGGGCTGGAAGCTGCAATCACCCCTCGCCGCGGTCATTTACCATCAACTCGGATCGCTCTTGGTGCTGGCCAACTCGATGCGTCTGCTCGGGTTCAACCGGCCGGCACCTCGCTGGCTGGGCGGCCTGGCCGCCTCCGCCGGGCGCTTGGCCTCGCTGCTCGACAGGCTGGCCCCAGGCGAAATCGTCCACGCGGTCGAGCATCATTGGCGCAAGGTGGTCGCCGGCGCCCTTGGCCTCGCGCTGCTCGCCTGGGTTTGGACCGGCTTTCATGTGCTGATGCCCTGGCAGGAAGGCCGGGTGCTCCGCTTCGGCCGGGTCCTGCCGGCACCGCTCGGCCCAGGGTGGCACCTCCGGTGGCCCGCCCCCGTCGAAAGGGTCGTGGTTGTCTCGCCCGGCAGGCTCAACACGCTTGAACTCGGCTTCCGCTCCGGCGGCAAGGGCACCGTCGCCGTGGGAAGGTCGTGGTCGGCGACCCATGGATCCGACGGCATCCTCCGCTTCCCTGACGAGGCCGTCATGATCTCAGGCGACGGATACCTCGTGGAGGTGCAGGCCAGCGTCCGCTTTTCAATGTCCGCTGAGGAACCATTCGCCTCGACCTTCGAGGCCGGCGACGCCGCCAAGGGCCTCCGAATGGCCAGCGAGGCCGCGCTGCGCGAGATCATCGGCGCCCACCCGTTCGCCGAACTGCTCACCACCGGCAGGGCCGCCCTCGAGGCCGAGGCGCTTCGGCTCATCGCCGGCCGCGCCGCCGATGCCGCCCCGGGATTGTCGGTGACGGCAGTGGCCCTCCACGACCTTCATCCCCCCCAGGAGGTGGTCGGCGCCTACCACGAGGTGACCCGCGCCATGGAAGGCCGGTCGCAGAAGGTTCTCCAGGCCAAAGCGCAGGGCCTCAGGCGCGTGGGCGAGCAGGTCGCGCGCGACCTGCAGTCGGTGGCGGCGGCGGATGTCGAGAAAACCGAGAGGACGACGGCGGCCGCGGCGAGGGCCGTGGCGTTCACCCTCAGGGTGGCCGCGCGCAAGGGCGCCGAGGCGCTTTCCGATTTCAGGCTCCTGTGGGACGCCGTGAGCCAGGCCCTTGCCGGACGGGACAAGATCGTGATCGACGCCGAGAACATCAGGGGGAGGCGGAACCTTTGGCTGCTGCCGCAGGAATGGTTCCGCCAGCCAGCCCCCCCCCGGACAAGCCGCGTCGAACCGGAGGGCCGGGAACCATGACATGGAAAATCATCCTTGCAGCGGCCTTGGCGGCGTGCCTCGCCTGGACCTGCCTCTTCACCGTCGACAGGGCCGAGTTCGCCTACCTGACGATCCTCGGCGCCCATGCCGGCACGCTTGACGGGGCGAACGACGCGGAGGCCGGACTTCACCTCCGCTGGCCCTGGCCGATCATGGAGATCCGGAGGATCGACCGCCGCCTTCAGGTGCTTGAACTTCCGGGAATCGAGCAGTTGACCCGCGACGCCCAGAAGGATGGAATCGACAGGACGCTCACGATCGACGCCTACATGGCCTGGCGCATCGCCGATTCGGAGGGCGTCGATCGCCTCTTCAAGGCCGCCGGCGGGCTTGATGAGGCCCGCACCCTGCTCGCCCAGAAACTCGGCAGCGAACTCGGTGCCGCCTGCGGCGGACTGCAGATGGACGACCTGGTCAACAGCAGGGAACCCGGCCGCGTCAAGGAGCAGAGGGACAAGCTCCGCTCGCGGCTCATGGAGCGGCTCTCCGGACCGGCGCTTTCCGAATACGGCGTGCGCGTCGTCGATGTGCGCCTCAGGCGCGTGAGCCATCCGGCGCCGGTGAGGCAGGCCATCTTCGACCGGATCATCGCGGAACGCGAACGCAAGGCCGCCGAATACCAAAGCCTGGGCGAGCAGGAATCCGCGAAGCTGCGCAGCGACACCGACCGCGAGGTCGGCACGCTGCGGGCCAAGGCCGAGGCCGACGCCATCAGGATCCGCGGCGAGGGGGAGGCGGAGGCCGACCGGGTGCGCTCGGGCGCCCAGATGGCCGACCCCGAGTTCTACTCCTTCCTGCGCAAGCTCGAGGAATACCAGAAAATCCTCGGCGACAACCGCACCACGCTGCTGCTTTCCACCCACCGCGAATTGTTCGACGCGTTGTTCGCCCCGCCCCGCCCCGCCCCCAAGCCGGTGCCGTCCCCATGAGCACCGTCGCGCGAGTCCTGCCCTTGCTCGCCCTGGCGGCCTGGATCGCCTCGGGCATCGTGTTCGTGGCGCCGCATGAGCGGGCCGTCGTGCGTCGGTTCGGCAGGGCCCTTCCCCCGTTGCCGCC
>VGXS01000042.1 GCA_016873225.1 Planctomycetota bacterium
CCACGCCATTGCCGCTAGTGGCTCCCGTTGGCCCCCGTCCGCCGGAACCGAGGCCGATTCCCCCGCCCGGAATGCCCGGCAAACCGCCGATGCCGCTGCCGTTTTCCGTTCTGTCACCCGGTCCGTAACCGAAGCGAATTCCTCCCGCGCCAGTGTTCGCGTTGCCGCGCGAGGTTCCCCCGGGCGATCCGCCATCAGTCGTAGCACCAAGCGGACCGGTCCCTCCGCGAGTGGACCCGCCCATGGTGGATCCCGTTGTTCCCGAGGCAAATCCGCCACCGGCGGCGCCGTTTCCTGGGATCCTTACCCCGGGAAACGCGTTGCGGGGTCGGTTGTCAACCGAGGTGGCGCCAGCCACCTGTTGTTCCACCTCGGCGGGAATGTCGAGCACCCAGTCGGCATCCACCAATTCGTATCCGAAGTCGATGTCATATGGCTTGGTCAGAACCTGGAACCTGTAGTAGGCACCGATGCCGTCGGGCCGCACGAGGAGCATCAGGTAGGGCCTCTGCGTCGCCTGAAGGCCCATCGCCTTGAGCCTCTTGTTTTGCTCGTCGGCGCGACGGTCGATCTCATCCAGGGCCCTGCGGGGATGGGCGACCGGGTCGATTTCCAGCCTGTCCGGCAGGAAAACAAGCCCGCTTGCCGAGCATTCGATGTAGAGCGGCTTGCGATTCTCGCCCTGCTTTCCCCTGTAGGGCACGATGGAATAGGTTTGCCTGTCGCGTTCGCGTTCCGCCCGCACCCTGGCCAAAACCGCTTCCAGCCGGGCCAGGTCGCGTTCCTGGCGGGATCGTTCCTCGTCCAGCCGGGTCTTTTGTTCGCCGGCCTTGCGCCGCAGTTCATGGACTTCGTTCCTGCGGGCCTCGAGCCGGCCGATGGCATCGCGCGCCATCTCGACGGCGCCAAGGTCCTTGGCCGTCGCCGCGGCCGCTTCAGCGAGGATCATGCTGGCGTTGCGCGCCGCGTCACGAAGCGATGCCTCCCGGTTCTTGTTCGCGGTGATTTCCTTTTCCAGCGCGGATTTTCGTTCGGCCGATTGCTTGCCGTCTTCCTGCCGCGCCGCGGCGTTGTGGGCCAGGATTTTCTCCAGGCGCCGCTGGTGCTCAAGGCGTTCGGCGTCGTGGGCGGCCTGCGCCTTCGACTCCGCCCGAGCCTTGGCGGCTTCCTTGGCCCTGCGGTCGAAAACCAGCAGCAACAGGATCAGCGCGCCCATGGCGCACAGCAGCACCGCCAAGAATGGAAAGGTCGAGACTGTCAATCGCGACCGTGGCCTGCGCATGCACCCTCCGCAGCGTCTTGAACCGCGTCAGTCCGCCGCCCTCGCCGCGCTCGCGTGAGCGCGGGGACCGGCCAAGCCGTGCCCGGCTTCCACGCCTTGCGCGTCGCGCATGCGCGTCGCCTTTGCCGCCAGGAGGTGCGTGGCGGCGGAAAGCTGGTGCAACACCTCCTCGAGGGAGTTCCCCTGGCTTAACGCGCCGAGGTTTTGCGCCAGCAAGGCCTGCAGGCTGGACAGTTCCGCCATGCCAAGCCGGATCCGTTCGAGGGCATCCACCGGCGCGGCCACCTGCCGGGCCACTTGCGCCCCCATTTCCGCCAAGGTCGCGTGGTGGGCCCGGAACATCTGGTCGGCCGTGGCGGCGGAGCGGTCGAGAAACTGCCTCGACTCCTCCATGCGGATGGCCATCGACCTGTCGATGGCCATGGTTTGCTCGGCCACGCGCGCCAAGCCCGAGCAAACGGCTTCGTGAACCTTGCCGGCGATCTCGTTGGCAAGGTGGGAAAACTGCCGCGACATCACCTCGGCGACCGCGCGGGCAGCCGTTCCGGCGGCCGAGGCGGCTTCGCTTCCGGCGGTTTCCGCCGTCTCGAAGCGAGGGGGCAGGTCGCGGTCCACGCGACCGTCCACTTCCTCCAAAACCCGCGTCTCGGCCCGTTCCACCATCGATGCCGTGAACATCAGCACCATGGTGAGGGCCAGCGCGACCGCGGTCGCGTCGAACGCCAGCGCCAAACCGTCGGTCACGGTGGAAAGCGAGGCCTCCAACTTTTCAGGGGTGACGCCCGAGATGGCCCCGGTGATTCCAAGGACCGTTCCCAAAAACCCCAAGATCGGGATCGCCCATGTGATGAACCGGGTCAGCGAGGCGCTGCCCTCGAGGGTCATCGCGTCGGCATCGGCGAGTCCGCGCAAGTGCTCGTCCAGGCCCGCCGCGCTGCGCCGCCTGGCGACATGTCCGAGCGCGTTGGCGTATCTGCGGGCCAGCCAGGTCTGTTCCATGCCGGCGGCGGCCGCGTGCCTCGCCATCGATGCCGCCTCCCCCGCGGCGAGGGGCGCGCCGTTGTGCGCGGGCAGCCAATCGTCCTTGTCCAGGGCCTGCCATTCCGAACGAAGCGACCACAACTTCACGATGAAAACACCCATGCCGCAGCAGAACAGGGCGAGTTCCACCTGTTCAAGCGGGTGGGCCAGGTAGCGGTCGAACAATTCCCTGCCAAACGGGGCGAAACGGGTAGCGACCAACGCGATGGCGGCAAGCGGCAAGCCGGCGACAATCGCGGCATGCAGGGGCCGCAGCGACAGCGGATAACGGGTCGTGCCGGCCTTGTTTTGGCTCATGAGCGAATCTCCTGCCTTCCAACGGGATCGGCCAATTCGAGGGCGGAACAATAGTCATTTCAGGAATGAACGCCAGTCCAGAATCACGATTTCAAGTCCGTTTTCGGAGGCATCCAAACCATGCCGAGCGCGTTCACGGTTCTTTGGACAATGCGGGAAAGGCAGGCTTGGCTCGACTCTGGCCAAACTGTTTTCACCTCGGCATTTGGGAATGCCTACCGGGCGCGCGGGGTGGCGCCGGGAGACTCGATTTACATCCTTTCGTGCGGGCAGGGTTCGGTCTGGTTGTGGGGCCGGATCACGGTGAGGCAAGTCGAGGAATGCGCGGCGGCGGATCCTTCAGGTTTCCGTGACGCGGTGCGCGCCGACCGCCGCCAAAGCACACCGGCGGACCCCAATCGCCTGCTTCCTCCGCAACTCGTTGCCGGGATTCGATTTGCTGATGGCCAAGGGCCCGCGATGCGTGAAAACGGCCCCGACCCGCAAACCTTTCGGGGAATCCGGCGGCTGAGCGACGAATCCCGGGCGGTTTTCGAAACGCTGCTGGGAAGCAATTTCGCCCATGCGGCCCATGTCACCCATTCGCCCGATGTGTCGGAGTCTCCCGATGCGGACATCATGGCGATGCGGGCGCTCAGTGTCAGGCAACCCTATGTGGAGTTGATTCTCCGCGGAGTCAAGAAAGTCGAATACCGTTCCACTCCCACCACGGTCCGTGGCCGGGTTCTCCTGTATGCCAGCCGGATTCCCGGCCCGGCCGAAGCGTTTTCCTCGGCGAAGTTGAAGCCCGAAGGATTGGTGCGCGGGGCGGTTGTCGGTTCGGTGAATGTCGTTGGCTGCCGGGTTGGCCGCGAAGGTTATGAGTGGGACCTTGCCGAACCGCGGCGGTTGCCGGTTCCCATGATTCCCGACGCCAAACCGCAGCCGATCTGGTTTTATCCGTTCCGGCAGGGATGAACCTCCGGGGAAGTTTTCGTGAAGTCCCATTCGGGGGCCGTTCCACCCGTTAGCATGAAGGGGCGTTTTCTTTTAGCGGAACCCAGCATGACGGACTCCAAGATCGACACAATTCCGTCCGGCGGGCCGCGCCTGGCCCATTTCTCCGACATGCATGTTTTCCTTCCCAAATACGGCCTTTCGTGGCGGGACATCCTGAGCAAGCGGGTGGCCGGTTGGGCCAACCTCCGCCTGGCGGGCCGCGCCTGGCGATTCCGGCATGCCGGGAAGGTGCTCGAGGCTTTCGCTGCCGACCTGAATGAAACCCGCCCGGATCATCTTGTGTTTTCTGGCGACGCCGGCTGCCTTGGCAGCGGCGCGGAATTCGACCTGGCCCTCAACCGGCTTGGCGGCCTGCTGCAACGCCCGGGAGTCGCCGTGCCGGGCAACCACGACCACCTGGTGCAGCGCTCAGTGGACAACCGCGAGTTCGAGACGCGCTTCGCCCCCTGGCAGCAGGGAATCCGCGCGGGCGAGGATGCCATTTACCCCTTCGCCCAGCGTGTCGGGGGATGGTGGATCATCGCGGTCAATTCCTCCGCGCCGACCCGGTTTCCCTGGGACGCCAAGGGAAGGGTTGGCGCGGCGCAACTGGCCCGCTTGGACAGTCTGCTCGACAAGCTCGACAATTCTCCCCGGCTCATGGTGACTCATTATCCGGCCATGCTTCAGGATGGCTCCCCCGAATGGAGTTCCCGCAGGCTCCTCGACCTCGACAAGCTTGTCCGAACGGCGGAACGCGGAGGCGTGAGGGCGTGGCTGCATGGCCATCGGCACAACGCCTATCACCTGCCTCCGGCACCCGGAAGGCCGTTCGCGCTCATCTGCGCCGGAAGCGTCACCCAGACCCGGCGCTGGTCATATGGCACCTACGACCTCGCCCAGGACCGGATTCGGGGTGAACGGCGCCGCTACAATCCCGAATCCGGGCGCTTCGAATCATTGCTGGCATTTGAGATCCCCCTTCAGAGGGCCGTGGCCTGATCCCATCCGCCGGGAGAGACCGACCCCATGACCATGTCGAGTTCGCCATGGCAAGCCGTGCCCGGATCCCGGAAACGCCGGCGGCTTGAAACCCTCGCGGTCATCATGTTGTCGGTGGCCGCAGCGCTGGCGTTCGTTCCCCAACGCCGCGGCCCTATCGTCGTCATGGCGGATCCCCTATGGCTGGTGGTCGACGCCAGCAGGTCGATGCGAGCCGGCACTCCACCGAGGCTCGACCTGGCGCGCCTTGGCCTCGACTCGTGGCTTGCCGCGCAGGGACCTCTGCTGAACCGGCCTGTCGGCCTGATCGTGTTCGGGGCCCATGCCCGCATGGTTGTTTCTCCCGGAAACGATGGCCGTTTGCTGCGTTCCCAAGTGGCCCGGCTAGATTCGCTGGCCGAGGATTCGGCGCTGGCTCCCGGCCCGAAAGACGCATCCGGAACCGACTTGGCCTCGGGGATCGCGTTGGCGCGTTCATGGCCGATGCGGGGTTCGGTTTGGATGTTTTCCGATGGCGACGACCCGGTTCGGCGGATTCCTCCCGAAGGCGCCCCGCGCGCCGACCGGGCCTGGGTGATCGGGGCGCCGGGCCGGTTGGATCCGGTTCCGGGGCAGGATGCCTCCGTTGTTTCCACGACGCGTCCGGAGCGCTTGCGGGAACTGACTCGGGGCGAGGTGATTGAATCAGGCGAAGCCCCGCCCGCGCTTCCGGGGTTGGGCGGCCATGGCGTTTCAGTCGCACCGGCGCCTTGGGCCTTCTGTTTCGCCCTGACGGGCCTTGGATTTCTCTTGGCCTCGGCCGCTCCCTCGCGATGGCTCGCGGCATGCCTGATGCTTGTCTCCGGATGCTCATCACGCGCCCCCCGCGAGGAGGCCGGCCTCCTGATTCTTCAGGCGCGCGATTGGCCAGCCTCGGAGCGGGGCCCGGTGTTGCGGCGGGCCGAGGACGCCTTGCGACGGGCATTAATCCGGAGCGACGATCCCGACCTGCTAGAAACCCTCGTCATTTGCCTGTTGGACCAAGCGGAATCCGATCCCAGGGCGCCCAGGCTGGCGGCGGAAATCTCGGTTCGGCTGCCCACTGAACGGGCGGGCCCGCTCAGGGCGCGCGCCCGCTGGCTTGAGGCCCTCGCCAAAAACCGTCCTTCATCGGGCGCCAATGGCGACATGGGAGATGACGGGCCCGGGGAGACGCCCGGTGACGGGGATTCCGGCCGGGGTGCATCCCGGGGGGGCCGGTCGCGGCCGGGTGCCGCTGGCGCGGCGGAAACCGAGAATGCCTTGCCGGGCGCCGGAAGGCTGCCGCTTGTCAATGAGGTGGGCCCGCCCCGGGCCATTTCCGCCGATGAAGCCAGGCGATTGGTGCATGCCGCCGCGGAACGGATCAGCCCGCCATCGTCAAACCGGAAATCCTCCGCCGGCCCGGGGGTGCCCGACTGGTGATTCTCCTGGTGGCCTTCCTTGCCTTCGGTCAGCTTCCCGTGGGTGACATCCGGGGTTCGGTGCGGATCGACCCGCCAGCGCCAAGGATCGGTGAACCGGCCACCTTGGTGGTGGCTCTTGTGAACCGCACTCCCGGAGGGACCTTGCCGGAGGTGATTGACCTGCCTCAAGGTTACGAGGAGGGGCCATGGACATTGACACCGCTGCCTTCCGCCGGGCCCGGCGTTCATGCCTGGCGCGTGGTTTTCGCAAGGCCCGGATCATGGGATATGCCGGATATCCCCGTTCGCTATGTGGCTTCCGGAACTCCGTTGAGGGAATCGGTGCCGCTGCTCCGCTTCCTTGACGGACCGAGGGTTTCGGTTCTGCCGGCGAGCCACGGTGTTCGGGAACTTGAAGCCGAAAGCGCCATCGTGCGCCTGTTGGCGGCGGCCTGGTGGATGATGCCCTTGGGGTGGGTCGCCTGGAGAATGTGGCTGGCCCTCTCGTGGCCGGGAACCCGCGAGGCGTTTCGGAAACGGTTGGCCTCGGAAGGTCTGCCCCCGGGCCGGCATCTCGACGGCCCCGTCCGCTCATGGTGGCGAAACCGGGGCCTGCCCGCGAGAGCCCTGGAAAACGCGCTGGCCGGAAAGGGCGCGTGGCCCGATCCCCGGGCCCTTCCCATGCCGTGGTTCTGGATGGTGTGGCTGGCGCTGGGAGCGGTTTAGATTCACCAGTGGGGGACTTGGTCGGACATAAAGATATCTTCTGTGGCATAAAAATGGGATGATCCCGCCACAACGGCCATGACACCATAACGGGTGTTTCGGGTGGCAATCATTTTCGCCGAGGATGGGCATGACCATGCGTTGCGCACTTCCCGCCCTTGTGTTTCTGGTTCCTTTCGCGATCGCGGCGGACCTGAAGGACATCGATCCCGACCTGTTTCCCAAGGATGCCGCGGGACAAAGGTCCATGGCCGGGATGATGGCCGCCGATGCCAATCGTCGCATGCGGGAAGCCGGGGCCCGGGAATCAAAAGCCTTTGGCGGCCTTGTTACCAAGGAACAGTGGTTGGCCTACCGCGACACGCGCTTGGCGAGGCTGAAGGAATCCCTCGGATATTGGCCCGAACAACCCGTCGGCATGAAGGTGAAGGTCACGCGGGTGCTGCCGGGCGACGGTTTTGTCATCAAATGCCTGGTGTATGAGACCCGTCCCCATTTCTGGGCATGCGCGAACCTTTACCTGCCGGAGAAACCACCAGGCAAAATGCCGGGAATCGTGATCGCCCATTCGCACCACGGAGGAAAAAGCGGCGGCGAACTTCAGGACATGGGCATGACTTGGGCCCGGGCCGGAACCGCCGTCCTCGTGCCCGACCAGGTGGGCTACGGTGAACGCCGCGAACACGGCTTCAACGGCCAGCACGATTATCCCGGGAACTTCCGTGCCGGTCGGCAGGATTATTATTACAGATACAATTCCAATCTTCAGTTGTCGTTGATAGGCGATTCGCTCATGGGATGGATGACCTGGGACCTGATGCGGGGGGTTGATATTTTGCTGGCGCAGGAGCGGATCGACCCGGACCGGATCATCATGATCGGATCGGTGGCCGGGGGAGGGGATCCCGTGGGCGTGGCCGCCGCGCTTGACCGCCGTGTCGCCTGCGCGGTGCCGTTCAACTTCGGCGGCTGGCAGCCGGAATCGCGCCCGCTTGACGACCCCGAGCATGACTTCGCATGGTTCGGCGATGGATACTGGGAAAGCACCCGAGGCCTGCGCCATGGCGCCCGCGATGGATTTTCCCACTTCCTCATCGTCGGCGGCATCGCCCCTCGCAAGCTGGTTTACGGCCATGAATTTGCCTGGGACCAGGCCATGGACCCCGCCTGGCCGCGGATCAGGAAAATCTTTGGATTCCTCGGGGCGACCGACTCCCTGGCCGTGGCCCATGGCAAGGGCGGAGTGCGCGGTCCCGGGGGCCCGGAGAACACCCATTGCAATCATGTCGGTCAGGTTCACAGGAAAATGATTTATCCGGCGCTATCCGCCTGGTTCGGAATGCCGGTGCCTGTCGAGTACAGCAAGCCGTTGGCAGCCAGTGAGTTGGATTGCTGGACCGAGGCAACCCGGGGCGAATGGAAACCCGGAAAACTCCGCGAGGTGATTTCCGAAATGCGGGTGGCGCGCCGTCGCCTCCTGTCAGCGGGCGCCGAAAAACCGGCCAGCCCCGATGAACGGACCTCGATCCTCGGATCCATCGACCCGGTTGCCGATCCGCGGGTGATCAACAAGGCTTCGGAATCGGTTCCCGAGGCAACCGTGCGGCGATTCATCATGGAAACCGATCAAGGGATTGTTGTTCCGCTTCTGCTTCTGACGCCCCGGGAAAGCAAGCGACCGGCGCCCCTGGTGCTCATGGTGGCACAAGGCGGCAAGGCTGGCTTTCTCAAACAACGAAGCGAGGTGATCGCGGCATTCCTCAAGGGAGGAATCGCCGTCTGCTTGCCCGATGTGAGGGGTACCGGCGAGACGAGCCCGGGTAGCTCCGCCGATCGAGGCAGTGCCCGCACTTCAGTTTCGCAGGCCAACCTGATGCTCGGGCAGGCGGTCCTTGGTTCGCAGCTTCGAGACCTGCGAACCGTGCTTCGCTGGCTCGGGAGGGAGGCTTTGGTTGATGTCAATCGCGTGGCCGTGTGGGGGGATTCTTTCGCCCCGGTGAATGATCCCTCGTCGCGGTTCGCGGTTCCCCTTGATGCCGCGAGTCCGCTGGCCATTTCCGAGCCGAATGGTGGAGCGCTGGCGGCCCTCCTCGGCTCTCTCGAGCCCGTTCGTGTCGTGATCGCCCGCGGCAGCCTTCGGCACGATGCCATGCTTGACTCGCCTTATGTCCGTTATCCGCACGAAGCCGTGGTGCCCGGCATGGCGATCAGGGAATCATGGTACCCTTCCGGCCCTCGTTTTCATTACCGTGATTCAGTGGACGGCCTGAACCGTCGCGTGGCTGGCGAGGCCGTCACGCCGATCATGGACGCCGACAGGGTTGTCGGGGAGTTGCTGCGGTAGGTCGATGGCTTTTCTTCAAGCAAGATTTGATTGATCTGTTGAGGCGGCCTCGATCGCATCCCAATTCTTGGCCGCATGTCCCAGTCGCCTGCTTCAGGTCGGCGACCAGGTCGTGAGGATCCTGCAGGCCGATGGACCCAGTTCAGCAGCGGGGGCCGCCTGCAAGACTTTCATGGTGCGCGAAACCGTGAAGGCGGCTTCGGTCAGCTTTAACCGTTGGTTAGAGCAAACTTCAAATGACTGAGCTGCTCAAGACCCCGGCACCCGCCATCATCCTGTTAGCCCTTTCATGTCCCTGAAGCGTTGAACGGCGCGAGTGACCTTTGAACTGGCGCTAGATTGTTGAATGTCCGCGAGGACCCCTCACTCCGCTGGGGGCTCCTAAGCATCGTCAGCCTTTGTCTGGCCTTCATTTTGAGATTCTTTCATCGTTTAGGAGCCCCCAGCGGAGTGAGGGGCGAGTCGATCAAGGAACAGCTAAAGGAGCCGTAGCAGAAACAAAAGAGCCCCCGGTGGAGCCGAAGTAAGTGGGGCATATTAGAATATGCTCGAATTGCATTTTTATCGGGTTTATCAATCCAACTCATCTATTTGAAGCTCGATCTAGGGTTTTCCATAGGGAGGTAGTTCATGGAAGTGCTGTCATTTCGCGGGTCGGTCGTTCGCGGGTTGCTGGCCTCGGCGGTGGCATCCGGCTTTCTGGTGATGGTTGTGGCCGGGTTCGCGGGCCCGAATGCCCGAGCCGCCGGACCGGTTGCCGACAAGGATGGATGGCTGGATCTTTTTGATGGGAAGTCCCTTGATGACTGGAAACCTTCGGAGGATCCCAAGGCTTTCAAGGTGGAAGGCGGCTTGATCGTGGCGGGGCCGTCCAAGCTGACCCACCTCTACTATCAGGGCCCGATTCACAAGGCGAATTTCAAGGACTTCGAGCTCAAGGCCGAGGTGATGACCAAGCCCAAAGGCAACTCCGGCATCTTTTTTCACACCGTGCACCAGCCCAAGGGAATTCCGGCCAAGGGGTTTGAATTCCAGATCAACAACACGGGCAGCGACAAGCGGTATCGGACGGGAGCCATCTATCCCACCAAGCCTTTGGAGAAGGTGCTTGTCAAGGACGATGAGTGGTTCGAGTGCCATCTCACCGTTCGCGGCGGCCATGTCACATTGAAGGTGAACGGCGAGACCACCCATGATGTGGACTTGCCCGTCAACGCGAAAAGCGGATTGTTTCTTTCCAGCGGAACCTTCGCGATCCAAAGCCACGACCCGGGAAGCGTCGTCCTGTTCCGCCGCATCCGCGTCAAGCCGCTGGAGTGAATAATCAGTTTTAAGGACAACACTGATAAATAAAAGCGAGGTGTGTCTGGTTGTATTAAACAGAGCCCAAGCGGAGGTGCGAAGCACCGGGTTGAGCGGGTGAAATTCAATACACCCCCATTCACTCCGTCATCGGCTCCGCTGGGGCTCTTTTTGTTTCTTAGTTATAATCATTATTCAAATTCACCGAATTGAGGCGGGCCCTGCCGCCGGTTTTGGCACACTTTTGGCACAGTGGTCATATTTGGCAAAAGCGATGTTTTTAACCCATTTGCTGCAAAGGACTTGCGTCGGGAATTTTCAAGGAGCGGAGAGGGCGGGATTCGAACCCGCGGTAGGCTGTTACACCTACGCCGATTTAGCAAACCGGTGCTTTCGGCCACTCAGCCACCTCTCCGTGGCGCCGATCATGGCATCGCCAGCATATCCCCCATGGGCTCGCCGATCAAGGCACGAGGCGATAGCGCGGATTTTTGGCCAAATACGCGTCAACCCGATCGGAACGCTTCGCCGCTTCCGTGAGAAAGGCCACCGCCTCAAGCAGGCGCTCGTCGGGTTCCGCGCAACTGAAGCGCAGGAACCCTTGGCCGGCCTCGCCAAAACATTCGCCTCCCAGGCATGCCACGCCCTTGGAGTCGTCGGCATGCTCCAGCAGGTACATCGCCAGGCCATGGCTCTTGATGCCCAGCCTTCGGCAGATCTTCTCCACCTTGGGGAACACATAAAAGGTTCCAGCGGGGTCGAGAACCTCGATCTCGAGATGCTTGCGCAGCGCCCCGACGAGCAATTCCACCTTCCGGCGGAATTGGGCCATCTGGCCGTCGCGTTCGGAATGGTCGCCATCAAGCGCCGCCTGTCCCGCCAACTGCACGATCGGGGGCGTGCAACTCAGGGATGTGTTGATCATGCGGGAAATGCTGTCGGCCACCACAGGCGGGGCAACGGCATATCCCAGCCTCCAGCCGCTCATCGAATAACTCTTGCTGAAGGTGTAAACCGCCATCGTTCGCTGGCGCAGGGAAGGAACCTGAAGGGGCGAGGCGTGCGCGCCCCGCCAGACCATGTGCATGTACGGCTCATCGCTGAGCAGGGCGACCTCCGTGCCTTCGAGGATGGTTCCGAGGTTCTCAAGGTCTTCGCGGGTCGCCACGCCCCCCGTGGGGTTGTGGGGCGAGTTCAGGAAGATTCCCCGGGCCCTTGGGTGGTTCCTGACAAAGGCCCGAACCTCATCGAGGTTGGGACGAAATTCATTCTCCTGCCGGAGCGCCGAGAAAACGATCGTGGCCCCCCGCCGTTCAATGTTGGGCAGATAAGTTGGAAAATGAGGGGTGAAAACCAGCACGGCATCACCCGGATCGAGAAACGCCTCGCAGAAGAATTGCTCGAAAACCTTGGCGCCTGGCGCG
The DNA here is from genome assembly GCA_016873225.1 of Planctomycetota bacterium. Taxonomy (GTDB): domain Bacteria; phylum Planctomycetota; class Planctomycetia; order Gemmatales; family Gemmataceae; genus REEB421. Next base: position 11,821 of record VGXS01000042.1, read on the forward strand.
GCGACCACCTCCTCCGGCGTCATTTCAATGCCCAGTTCACGGCCCAGGAACCGGGCCACCGACTGCCGGAAGGATGGCAATCCGGGTGAGGGGCAGTAGTGGGTCGCGCCTTGCTGAATGGCCTCCACGCCGGCGCGAAGGGCCCCGGCGGTACTGTTAAAGGGGCTATCACCGATCTGAAGTTCAATGACATCCTTTCCCTGCGCCTTGAGCCTGCGGGCGACGGCCAACACATCGAAGGCGGTTTCGGTGCGGAGACCTTGGGCGAAACGACTGAGTGAGGGTGTGGCAGCGCTCATGGAACATCCGTGGGAGGGAAATGGTTATTGACGGGTGGCGATGGTCTGGGCCAGGGGCCTGATCACCGAAGGGATCACATGGGCGTCGATGATATCCGCCGCCTGCTTGCGGAGCGACTGGTACGCCGCCTTGAAGTCGGAGGAGGGATTTCGCGCCCAGTATTGCCTGATCGTGAAATAGACTGAAATTGGCGCGTCGCCGAACTGGCCGGTGCGGACCATGAATGGCGAGGTTCGGGTCTCGATGTTGAGCCGGCACTGCAACTTGCACTGCTCATCGAGCGCCATGAGGATGGTCGGTTCGTAATTGAGGATGCGCGCGCCCGGCATGCCCAGCAGGGTGTCGAACTGGTTGGCCAATCCCAACGCCTCCGCAACCACCTCATCGTGGTTGCCCGAGTAGTTGAAGTCAAAGCAGGCGGTGGCGTCGAAAGCCTCGACATCCAAGGGGCTGATGTTGAGATAGGCCGGCGCGAGGTCCCACAGGGTTTCATGAAATTGGTCGGCGGAGTCGAGATCCTCCGGATTCACGAACCCGGCGTTGAGTCGCTTGGCTTCCAGCGTCACCGTCTTGTGGGTGCCCAGTTCCCGGTCTTCCTCGAGGGTGTATTCGCCGCCTTCCTTGCGGTCGAAGTCGGTCATGCTCGGGAAGGCTCGCCTCAGGGAGTCGCAGAAATGCAGCACGGATTCCCTGGTCCAAGCCTGTTCGAGCTTGAAGTTAATGTGGCTGTAGATGCCGAAGTCATCGCAAAGGGACCCGTATGCGGTCATGGCTCCTGCCCTTCCCGGGACGGCCCAACTCCCGGAGGCGGCCTTGCGGCGCCTTTCCTTGTAGGAGTGGGCCAATTGAATTGTTGGCGTTTCAGGCCAATTCAGCAAGAGCTTGATGGAAAAGGACGGGGGGAAGGTCATCCATGACCTTCCCCCCGAATCCGCCCGCGGGGCGGTTAGCCGAATCAGGCCACGGCTACGGAAAGTTTGGACTCGGGAACCGCCATGGTGCCGGTTTGCTGCCACTTGCCCATGTCGGGGGTGCCCGTCCAGCGCTGCAGGGAGATGGATGTCACCAGCGAGCGTTCCTCATCGTCGAACATTTCGAAGAATGAGGCGACCATTCCGGCGCGGACCTGCTGGCATGAAAGACCGAGATAAATGAGTTGCTCGGGACGGTCTGGAAAGACAGCCACCGCACGCCAGTTCTGGGCCCGTTCTTCCTGTTGGTAATGCATGATGAAAACCCTCCTTGGCAAGTTTCGACCTTGAATCGAAAAGGGGAATCATTCCCCGCGGGGGATAGACTGCAGCTGAGTCCAGCTGTCGTCAAGTGGAATTACAGTCACATTTGGCAATAAAAAAGGCCGAAACTTGCGTTTCAGCCTTGAAAACCAACGGTTTTTGACTTTGACGGATTTTCAGGAATTTTCAATATCCGCCACGCCCGCCTGAGCCTCCTCGGCTACCGCCATAGCCTCCGGAACCACCGCCATAACCGCCTCCATAGCCCCCGGACCCACCGCCGTAACCACCCGAACCGCCTCGACCCCCGCCGCCGCCATATCCGCCCCGGCCACCACCGTAGCCGCCAGAACCGCCGCGGCCTCCGCCTCCGCCTCCGCCATACCCGCCCCGGCCGCCGCCGCCTTCCTCCCTTGGCTTGGCCTCATTGACGGTCAACGGGCGGCCGTTGAGGTCGTGCCCGTTGAGTTCGTTGATGGCGCGGTCGGCCTCCTCGTCGTTGGTCATCACCACGAAACCGAAGCCCCTCGACCTGCCGGTTTCCCGGTCGGTCACGATTTGCGCCTTTTCGACGGTTCCAAACCGCTCGAAAAGTTCCTGCAAATCCTCATTGGTGGCGCCCCAAACGAGATTACCCACATATATGTTCTTGGACATAGCAACCTTGACCCCCAAACGCTTGGGCGAACGCTCAAGGGGCGCCCGCCATCGCGAAACTGAAACACAGCCAGTACCGTTTGTTCCCGTTCGTGCCGCCACGATGCGGGGAAAAGTGACTGCCAATGGCCTCGCCGGTCGTCATCAACAACCAATGGCCGGGCCTGAAGGAACTCATCCGGGGCGCGCTAGGCCACGGAACGCATGGTTTACCCGGGTGATGACAATTCCGGGTGGTGGCGGCGGAAGAACCCGCGCCGGATTTGGCTGCGACTGGTGAAGAAAGCGGACGAATCATGGCGTCCACCATCCAATCCGCGCTTAAACAAGACCGGAGATGTCCCGGTCTTGTCATGTGACTATCAGGGAAATCCTGAATTCGCAAGCGAAAAGAGCCCGCTCGGGGAAGAAATCTTTGTGGAACTTGAGCCGATCATGAAGAATCAAGATTTTTTCGCCCATTTTCCCCGGCCCGCACGGAATTTTCCTCATCAAGGGCAAAACCGACACAAGTCTCATGACTGGAACGCCGATAGCCAAGGGTAGGAATCCACCGTCGTGGCGGTTGACGGCGCATCAGGTGCCGATGATCCGACGCGGCGATGGTTGAACGACATGGCGGGACCCGAGGGGAAATGGTTTCGCCCGGTGTCGTTTGTCCTGACCAGCGAGGGGTTTATGTTCAATTTCATCCTGAAGAAGCGGAACTGGCCCGCATGGGTGGCCGCGCTCCTCCTTGGAGGCGTGGCAGGCCAGGTGCAGCAGGCGAAGGCAGATGACATCGGGGTGGCGGATCCCATCCTTCCCCTTCCGCTTTACCACCCCAGGGCCGACAAGGGTGGGCTTTTTGTCTCGACATCCTTCGTGATGTACCAGCAGACCAATCCGCTGTCTCATCAAGGGGTCGCCTACCGCGGGTTTGTCGATGTGGATGGAACCGCCCAGAACCGGATCGGGATCAACCCGCAAACGGGTGTTTTACAGAATCTTACGAGCCCCGCTCAGTTTGCAGGCAGCTTTGTGGGTTCCAACCAGGAAGCCCTCAATGTGAATTCCGTATCCGGGCCATCAAGTTTCCAACCCGGAATGAAAATCGAGGCGGGGTGGAAGTTCAACGACGGCACAAGCCTCACCGTCAACGGATTATGGCTTGCCCAGGTGAGCTACACATCGGCGGCGACTTTGGCCCCCCGTGGCTTGCAAGTGGGAGGCAACTACGCCGATTCGTTCCTCTATGCGCCTGTTTACAACTTCCTTCCCGATTACGCTGGCCCGTTTTTTGATGTCATCAATTCCAGTCCAACTCTCGGTAACCTAACCATTCAGGACCGGATTAACCGAGCGGGTGGAACTGCTTATGGCATCTGGAATGCCGCGGAGGCCATGACCCAGGAATTCACCCAGAGGCTGCAGACTTACAACATCGATGTGCGCATGCCCGTGTATGAGAACGAGACCTATCGCCTCTCGGGAATTGTCGGTGCCCGCATGTTCTGGATCTGGGAACGGTACAAATGGCGCACCATTGATTACGATATCACTGGCCAAGCAGGGGGACTCGATCAGGCGATCTACACGAACATCGTTTCCAACAGGATGTATGGCGCGCACTTGGCTTGCCAGAACGAATGGTACCTGGGCCACGGCTTCGCCTTTAATTTCATCGCCGATGCCGGACTGATGATCGACGTGGTCAAAACCCGGGCCAAGTTTGAACTCGGTGAAAAGTATGTCGGGCCCGCCTCCAAGCGCGGTCGCAATATGTACACCCTTGTTCCCGAATTGGCGGGCACCTTTGGGATCTCCTGGTATCCGGTGGAAGGGATCGAGATGAAGGTGGGCTACGATGTGATGGCCTTGTTCAACACCATCAGTTCCCGCCATCCGATCGATTTCAACTTCGGAGCCATGGATCCCGCCTATGAAAGCCAGTTCCGCCTGATCAACGGATTCACCGCGGGCATCGCCCTGGTGTTCTGAGAGTCAACCCGCCACCTTGCTGGTTGAACCGCGCGCCGGCGGCCCGCCTTCCCTCGAGGCGACCGCCGGCGCCGGTGCTTTTCCCGGCCCGTATTTTCCGTATAAATGAACTTGATTCAATTTGGGTTTGTTCCTGCCGCTGGCAATTCGCCCGCTGTTGGCATGGAATGCGCCCTCCCGATTTATTGACCAAGGTGCACCATGGCCGAGGAAACAACCGCGAAAACCACCAGCAACGGCATCATTCCGGGCTGGAATCTGCTTTCCCGATGCTTTCGTTTGGCGCTGTCCCCCGGCCAAGTGGGTTTGGCCGCCTTGGGAGTCTTGAGCACGGCGACGGCCTGGTGGGGACTTGCCGTGGTGTTCGGGAGCCTGTTTGGCCCCACGCCCCCCAATATGGGAGGCGATGCCGTGAGGGGGACCGCCCCCGCGAACAAAGATGCCGAGACCAGGAAGGCGGAATGGGAAGAGCGGAAGCGCGCCACCCGAAGCTGGAACCTGATGCATGAGATGGCAGGGCTGGGATCGGCAGACTCTTATTACGACCTTGGCGATGTCGCCGACACCTACGAGGAGTACCAGATCCTTGTGGCCGCCGGACTGGCGGTGACCGCCGACCCCAAGGCCAAGGATCCATCGCTCAGCCTTGCCGATCAAGGGCGTGAACTGGCGGTCTTGTTCGAGAAGGCGTTCAAGGAAAGCAAGCTGGCTCCGTTGGGTGAGGGTCGGATTGTCCAAATCCGTTCAAGGATCGGCCAACCCAAGCCCAGCGGTGTTCTTAATACCTGGCCATGGTTTGAGAACCGCGGGCCCAACTCCCTCCTGCTACTCATGGGCAAGGAAAAGGTGGGCGGCTCCGGCTCAATACTCGACTGGCTGCTCACCGAACAGGCACCTGTCCTTGTTGAGCCGCTGGTCAAGTTTCTCAAGCCGGTGACCTATCTCTTCCACCCGGAAGCCCGTTTCACTCACAGGTTTTATCTTTTGGCTGTGATCCTTTCCACGCTTCTGGTGTGGTCGTTTTTCGGCGGGGCCATCACCCGGATGGCGGCCATGGAATTGGCGCGCCATGAGTCGGTCCAGATGACCGAGGCCGTCAAGTTTTCGCGCTCGCGGGTGAAGGACTTGATCGTGGCCCCGCTGGTGCCGCTGATGCTCGTGGCCGGGGTGATGGTCATGTCAACGATCTTCGGGTTTTTCTACATGATTCCCGTTTTGGGCGACATCCTATTTGGCGGACTGGCCTGGTGCTTCCCGCTGCTGGGCGGATTGGCGATGACCTTCCTCCTCGTCGGGCTGATCAGTTGGCCAATCATGGTCTCCATTGTTGGAACCGATTCCGAGGACTATGTCCAAGCCACGGCCCGGGGCATCAGCTACCTCTATCAGCGACCGCGCTCGATCTTCATGTATTCCGTGGGCGCCCTCCTTTTGGGTGCGGCATCCATCTTCACCGTGGGCGTGTTTTCGTCGATGAGTGTTTATCTTGCCAAGTGGAGTGTCTCGCAAACCCCCGGCCTTGATTACGCCACCGGCGGTGTCAAGCCGGCGGCGTTGTTCGTGACGGCCCCCACCACCTTCGGATGGCGGGCCCTGCTTCTGGATGGCGCCACGAGCGAATCCGGCGCTCCCGTCGTCATCAACGGCAAGGTGGACGAGACCCGCCTCAAGGCTTTCTCGAAAAATATCCGCCTCGGCTTTGCCGGTTCGATCGCCAATAGCGGCTGGCTTTACGCCGCCGTGCTGCTTGTCGTGGGGTTTGGCTACTCATTCTTCTGGTCGGCGGTGACGGCCCTTTACCTTTGGCTCAGGCATGACATCGACGGCCTGGAAACTTCCGAAGTCTACCTGGAAGACGAGGATTTCAACGCCCCGCCTGCCGCTGTCTCCACCCCATCCGCTCCCGCTGCCTCGTGTTCGGTCCCCGAACCCGCCAAGCCGGGAACCGTACCGCTTTCGGTTGTGGATCTGCCGGCCGCCAGCGGCAAGCCTGGTGAAGGTCCTGCCGCGGGCTGAGTCGCCCCGATTCCGGGAGTGCAGGCATGTCGCGCCCCGTGTTGCTCTTCACCGGTTCGTGGACCGACCTTCCCATCGAGGAGGTCGCGGCCTTGGCTGGTTCCTGGCAGTACCAAGGACTCGAGCTGGCCTCATGGGGTCGGCATTTCGAACCTCAACGATCCCTTGCCGACCCTGAATATGGGCCGGCACTCCTGGAAACCCTGCAGCGGCACGGGCTTTCCCACCTTGTGCTCTCATGTCATCGGGCTGGAACCGCCGTGTGTGATCCACCCGGCACGGGACTCAGGAGACTGTTGCCGGACTATGTGTGGGGAGACGGAGACCCGGAAGGGATCCGGCAACGGGCCGCCGAGGAAGTGCTTGGCATAGCCCGGGCCGCCGCCAGCCTCGGGGTGTCGGTGGTTTCTGGTTTCACGGGCTCATCCATTTGGGCCAGGGCCTTCGGTTACCCCCGGCTCAACTCCGCCGAGATTCGGGATGGCCTCGGCGATTTCGCCCGGAGATGGCGGCCGATCCTTGATGAGTTCCGCGAGTTGGGCCTTCGGTTCGCGCTTGAGGTCCACCCGGGCCAAATCGCCTTCGACATGGCCAGCGCGGAATCGGCCTTGGAAGCGGTGGATGGCTCCCCCGAGTTCGGATTCACGCTCGATCCCGCCCACCTGGCCTGGCAGGGAATTGACCCGTGCGCGTTCGTGCGCCGATTCCCGGGCCGCATCTTCCATGTCCATGCCCGGGACATTGTCATCAGGCAGGATGGCGGCCGAGGCTGCCTGAACGGCTACCTGCCTTCCGGCGATCCGGGGAGGGGTTGGGACTTCCGCGCACCAGGCCGGGGCCATCTCGACTGGGAGGAACTGGTCCGCGCGCTCAACCATGCCGGCTACCACGGTCCCCTTTCCGTCGAGGCGGTTGACCCTTATCTCGATCGGGGATCCGCCGCCGAAGAAGCCTTGCCGTTCCTTCGCCGGTTCGACACCCTGACGGAACCCGCCTTCCGACAGGTACAGGGGACCCAGGAGCCGGCGCCTTGATCCTGCTCATCGACAATTACGACTCGTTCACCTGGAACCTGGTCCAGAGACTGGGTGAGATCGACCCGTCCGTCAACCTGCGTGTGGTTCGAAATGACAAGATCACGCTGGAACAGATCGAATCCGACCAACCGGAGCGGATCATCATTTCTCCCGGCCCCTGCACCCCCAAGGAAGCCGGAATCTCATGCGATGTGCTGGCCAGGTTTGCGGGCCGGATGCCCATTCTGGGTGTTTGCCTGGGCCATCAATCCATTGGCCATGTTTTTGGCGGCGAGGTTGTCCGCAACTGGAGGGTGATGCACGGGAAGGTGAGCCCGATTCACCACGACGGTTCCGGAGTATTCGCGGGGTTGTCCAACCCTTTCGACGCCACAAGGTACCACAGCCTCGTGATCCAGAAGGAAAGCTTCCATAACCCCGACTTTGTGGTTTGCGCCTGGACGAGCGAAGGGGAGATCATGGCGGTTCGCCACAAGAATTGGCCGCTCTTCGGCGTCCAGTTTCATCCTGAAAGTTTCCTCACCCTTGAGGGCCCCAAGTTGCTTGAGAATTTCCTCAAATGGCCCGCCGGCAAATCCCGGTAAACGCACAAGGCCCCGATTTTTCGGGGCCTTGTTGAATTATTTGCGCATCCAAATTAGTGGTGGGGCTTGTAAAGGGAGCCGATGAGCTCATCCCATGATGGAAACTGGAGGTTCGTGAGGTCTTCCACCTCGAACGGTTCCTCCTCCTCCTCTTCCGACCCACCAGTTTCGGCCACGGCCGTGGAGGTGGAATCCTCCTCACGGTCGAGACCTTCACCCTCGGTTCCTTCGGGCGAGCCGTCATCCATGCCGCGGCGCCTGCGACGCCTGCGACGCTTCCGATCTTCCCGAGGAGCCTCGCTTTCAGCCGACTCAATCACGGCGGCCGCGGCTTCTTCCGTTGTGATCGTCACGGATTCGGTGACGCTGGGGACGGCCACGGGTTCGGGGTCGGCCGGTTCATCGGCGACGGTCGGATTTCGGTGGATTTCGACTGGCACCCCCAAATCTTGGAGAAGCGAGTCAAATCCGAAGTTGTTGGGATCGGTCATGATTGTTCCTAAGGCTAACTTATTACATTCTATTGCGGGGGAGATGGGGACGCAATCGACAACCCGCGGGCCTGCCCCATGGGTGTCAGGAAAACGGGGTGCCATGAAACCGGTTTGCCGTCCTTGTATGGCATGGTCGCATGGAACGGAACCCCGCAGGGATCTAACACCAGCGGCAGGAAATATCGATCGCCTTCCCACATAGGTAAACTGGCAACCGATTCGAGATCGTGCCAACCCAGCGTTCCCTCGGAGTTTCCGTCATGGGGGACTCCATCAAACGCCGTGACGCGAAAGAGAAACCCGAACCAGTCCTCACCAGCCTTGCCGAACCCTGGCCAATTGATCGTGGCCCTCAGTTCGAGACGGGTGACTAGAATGCCGCTTTCCTCATGGATTTCCCTGGTCATGCAGGAAACGGGATCCTCAAAGCGTTCCAGCTTTCCGCCCAGGCCGTTGAATTTGCCAAAGTGGGGGTCATTCGGCCGCTTGTTTCGATGCACAAGCAGCACTTTTTGCCCGTCCCTCGACAGGACATAACCCAAGGTGGCGAGAATTGGAGTGTATGGCATTGGGAATCCTCCCACGCGGAAGATTCTAGGACAGCGGATTCAGGCGGCCCGGCCGCTTTGGCCCATGTGAAGGCGGAGATCCATCACGGTGGGGCCCATGGCGAGCCGGGTTTCCAGGTATCGTTTGCCTTCCGTGTCGTAAAAGAGAATCCGGTTTTCCTCGGGAGTCCAGACTGCTTGCTTGCGCATCCGGCGAGGACCCTGGATTTCAAAAAGAAGGCCGCAGACCTGCCCGGAGCGGGTCAGCGGCATGGCGAACATGGGAGTCGACATCGGGTCGAGGCGCTCAGCTTCGCACAAGGTTGAGAGCACAAACTGTTCCACCGCGTGGTAGGTCGGCAGGGACGGAAGTTGTGGCATGGGCTGAGTCCTGATGTCGATTTTTGATCTATCGGCACAAACCATGAAAGGTTTTGAACGACAATCATCATCACCAGGCCTTGAGTTGCCTTAGCGCCTCATACAACCCGATCGCCACGCTGCTGGAAAGGTTCAGGCTTCGCACGGCTTGCGCCGGCATGGGTATCCGGGCGACCAGTTCCCCGTGGCGGGCGAGGATTTCGTCGGGAAGGCCCCTCGACTCAGGTCCGAACACCAGGCAGTCAGAGGGTTTGTATTCAATCAGGTCATAGTTGACGGCCCCCTTGGTGCTGAAGCAGATCACGCGCGATTCGGGCAAGGAGGCCAGGCAGGTTGGCAGGTCGACATGAAGCCTGAGCTTGACGGATGGCCAGTAGTCGAGGCCCGCCCTGGCCAACTGACGGTCGTCGAGCGAAAAGCCCAGACGGCCGACAAGGTGCAATTCCACCCCCGTCGCAGCGCATAACCGTGCCACATTGCCCGTATTGGGTGGAATTTCCGGTTCAAACAGCACCACATGCGGAAATTTCATTGGAAATCCGAGTCATAATGGAGAAAAGACTCATGCTGGAGCATCCATGATCGCCAAGCAACCCATATCCCCCGCCGTGTCCGTGGCGAGGGTCTCCGCCTCCCGGGCCATGGGCCTCGGGCTTGGCATGGCGGCGTTTTTCTGGCTTGCCTCGCTTTTGCTGTCTCCTCCCACGGTGGATGCCGCCGGCCGATGGCCTGCCGCCGTGGATTCCAACCCTTTGGGAATGCCCGGTGCCTGGTTGGGAGGATTGACATGGTCGCTGTTCGGGTGGCCGGCGCCCGGCGTGCCGGTGTCGATGGTCCTGCTGGCGGTCGGATTCTGGTGTGGCAACCTCGGCTGGTTCCTGAGGGCCTCCGGAATTTTGGTGGTCGTCGCGTCGACGGGCGTCCTGATTCGGGCCGGTGGAGCCGAGGGGCAGGGAAGCGGCCTTCTTGCCGCATGGGTCGCCGCAAGCGCGGAGCCTGCCGAGGCCCGGCTGGCGATGGCGGGATGGGCCGCCTTGGCCGCCGGGACCATATTGGCCATCGGGCTTTGGCCAGCCAGGCTGGCCGGTTGGCTGGTCACCCGCGTCGAAGTTTCGGTAGGTGAGGCGCGGGCCGCGGCCGAAAAGGCCGCCAAGCCCGTCCGCAAGCCCAGGGCCGCCGAACCCGTCCCGACTGGTTCCACCTCGGCGGCGGAGGTGTTCCTGGCGAACTTGCCGGCAGCGACGCCCGTTGCCGCCGCCGGGCCTGACATTCCCATCCACCATCACGCGGCGGTAGCGCCCGCCATTACCGAGCCCCCGCCGGTATTGGCCAAGCCATCAGCCGATGCCAAAACTCCAGAATTCGCGGGCTACAAGGCGCCAGCGGTGTCGATACTTGACGAACCGGAACCGTTCGCGGTCCATCGCCACGAAGACCTTCTCCGCCAGCGCGCCGGGGAACTCGAGCAGGCGTTCCGCGACTATGGAATCAATGTGCGCGTGGTGGGGATCAACACGGGCCCGGTCATTACCCAGTTCGAATTGGCCTTGGAAACCGGCTTGAGGCTCAACAAGGTCACCCGCCTGGGCGACGACATCGCCTTGAACCTGCGCGTGCCGAGTGTTCGCATGGTGGCGCCCATCCCCGGCAAGAACACCGTGGGCGTCGAGATTCCCAACGAACTGAGGGCCACGGTCCGCCTCAAGGAGGTGATGGCCGCGGGAGCGCCGCGCCTGCCGGCGATGAAAATCCCGCTTTTCCTCGGGAAGGACAACGAGGGGCGGGCCCTCGTGCATGACCTGGCCGACATGCCCCACCTGCTGATTGCCGGCAGCACGGGCACCGGCAAGTCGGTCTGCATGAACAGCATCATCCTCAGCATCCTCATGACCCGCCGACCCGATGAGGTGCGGATGATCATGATCGACCCGAAGGTGGTGGAGCTTTCCGATTACGGCAGAATCCCCCACCTCATGCACCCCGTCGTGCACGACATGCGCAAGGCCGAGGCCATCCTCTCCTGGGCCGTCGACAAGATGGAGGAAAGGTACGAGATGTTCCGGCTGGCCAAGGTCCGAAATATCGCGGGCTACAACGAACTCACGGAAAAGGAGCGCGCCTCCCGTCTTGAGTCCGAACCCGGCGACGGAGGCAATGATGCCGCGCGCATGCCATACATCGTGGTCTTCATCGACGAAATGGCCGACCTCATGATGATGATGCGCAAGGAAGTCGAGGGGCACATCATCCGTTTGGCCCAGAAGTCGCGGGCCTCCGGCATCCACCTGGTGGTCGCCACCCAGAAGCCGACGGTGGATGTGATCACGGGTTTGATCAAGTCGAACCTTCCATCGAGGATCTGCTTCAAGGTCGTCAACAAGAGCGACAGCCGCGTGGTGCTCGACGAGATGGGTGCCGACCGCCTGCTCGGCAAGGGCGACATGCTGTTCCTTCCGCCCGGCACCAGCCAACTGGCCCGCGCCCAGGGGACCTTCGCCTCGGACGGGGAGATCCGGCGGGTGGTCGGTTCCATCGAGGGCGATCCGTGCTACGCCCAGGAACTTGTCCAGCTCAAGGTGCGAACCGAGGAGGAGTCGCAGGGAAGGGCCGACGCTGCCTCGCGGCCGAAGGACGACCTTTATCTTCCCGCCGTGGAGGTGGTGCTGCGCGAGGGACGGGGCAGCACATCGCTGCTGCAGAGGGCCTTGGGGATCGGGTATGGTCGCGCCGCCCGCCTGATCGACGCCATGGCCGAGGATGGCATCGTCGGCGCCTACAACGGATCAAGCGCCCGTGATGTGCTGATGACAATCGAACAATGGGAAGCCAGCAAAACCCGGTTGAACTGACAATGTCGCGCCCGCGAGTCGTCAGCCGGGCATAACTCATCGGCCCCACTTTGACTTCAACCATTTCACTTCGGTTTTTTGTCGGTGCCGGCCGTCTTGGTTCCCTGTGGGGAACCCGTTGGCCGGGAAGCGCCGGCCGTCGGATTGGCAACCGGTTTGCTGCCGGGGTTTTCCGAAGGAGCACCCATAGGCTTCGCCGCGGGGTTGGAGCCAACTGGCTGGGTGCCGACCGCCGGCGCCTTTTCGGATTCCTTGGCCTGCGGCATGGGCCGCGGTTGATTCGGCGTGGCGGCATCCCTTGGCTGGACGGTTGACGGCTTCGGCGGGATGCTTCCCGGAGTCAGATTCGGGTTCACCGGGGCCTTGGGAATATCCTTGCCAGTCCCGGGCCTGGCGTCCTTGGAAGATTCCCTCGCCGGTTCCTTGAGGCCCTGTTTTCCTTTGGGCAGGTCCTTTTCGGGGATGGTCTTGGGGTTTTCCTTTGGCAAGTCCTTGCCTTGGGCGGGTTTTGCATCCTTTGGCAAGTCCTTGAGGCCCTGTTTTCCTTTGGGCAGGTCCTTTTCGGGGATGGTCTTGGGGTTTTCCTTTGGCAAGTCCTTGCCTTGGGCGGGTTTTGCATCCTTTGGCAAGTCCTTGAGCCCCTGTTTTCCCTTGGGCAGGTCCTTTTCGGCAACGGGCTTGGGGGTGTTGTTGGCCGGTGCCGCGGGTGAAGCCACCGGCTTGGTGGCAACCGCGCCAGGCTTGAGCGGACGGACCACCACCTGGGATGTCGGAATATCGGTCTTTTGCGGCGGGGGTGAGTTGTTTTTCAGGACAACCTTGCCTTGCTGTCCCGCCGGGACAATTCGCACCGTGTCGCCAGCCTGCCTGACAAGCGGAGCCTTGGGCCCGTTGGCCGGGGCAAGCGCGAGTGCGGGCGCCGTGGCCGGTTTCCCCTGCGCCCGGAGGCGCCCGTAATCCTGCACGCCCGCCACCCATGCCGGATCCCGGGCCTGCCTGTAGTAGGCGAATATCGGGTCGGGCCTGTACATCGGCCGCTGGGCCGCCCAGAAGACGAATCCTTGGTTGACATAAACAGGCGTGAAATAGTTGCCGAAGTAGTAGTTTCCAAATCCGGGCCTTGAGAAAAGTCCGCAGGAGAGGTCGCTGCTCACGATCACCACCGAAGGCCTGTGGAAGAAACCCGGCCTCACAATCACCGCGGGCGGGTAATACACCGGCGCGTAAATCACGCCGCGATACTCGAGTGGATAATCCCAGTAGCCCTGCACGAACACGAAGCCTCGCCTGGTGAAGACCCAGCGCGCCGGATTCCATACCCAACCGGGGCGGTAGGAAATCCATGTGCCCGGCCTCCAGGCCCAAACGCGGTCGCGCCTGACATGGAAACCGGGAGCCCAGATCATGTCGGCGCGCGGGGCGGGGATGCTGGGGCCGATGTCCAGTGAGGCGGGTGGCTGGTCCGATTCGGGTTCCTGTTCAACCTGCTCCTCGGCCTGCCAGTAGCCTGAGTACCAGCGCCATCCGCCCGTTTCCTGCTGGAAATGCCCGGGTATCCATTTCTGGCCCGGTGGAAACTGCCTCCAGAAGCCACTGATCCACAGGTAATCTTCCCGGTCGGCATCATGGTGCCAATAACCGTCTATCCAGGCGACATTGTCGCCTTCCGGCTTGTCCTCAGGCGGTTCCTCGCGAATGGCCTGGGGAGGTCGCTTGGACAACAGGGGGCCGCGAACACTCTTGGCATCCACCGGTTGGGCGAAGGCCTCGTGAATGGGGCCCTTGTCGGCCGTCTGGCTATCCTGGGCGGGGTATGAGGCGAGCAGCAGGCAGGTGATCCAAGTCATGGGAGGAACCTCCTGGGTGGGTGTTCATGGGGTAAACGCACCCACGCCCACCAATTGCACCTTCCGCACAAGAATACGCATGTTGAGGCCAATCGGTTGATTCCACAAACAGAAGGGTCCGCGCCCCATGGCACGGACCCCTCGATTATCCAGCCCAACCGGAACCTCAGATCTTGGCAGCCCGCTTGAGCGCGGCGGCCTTGTCCGTTTTTTCCCATGTGAAGCTGGCCAATTCACGACCGAAATGACCGTGACGGGCGGTTTCCCGATAGATCGGCCGGCGCAGGTTGAGCGTCTCGATAATTCCCTTGGGCGTGAGCAGGAAATGCTTACGGATCAGTTCGACAAGGTCGTTGTCGCTGATGCCGTCGGCGCTGGTTCCGTTGGTGTTGACCCAGATGTTGAGCGGATCGGGATACCCGATCGCGTAACTCAACTGAACCTCGCATTGTCTGGCCAATCCAGCCTTGACGACATTCTTGGCGATGTATCGGCAGATGTACGCGGCGCTGCGGTCGACCTTGGTGGGATCCTTGCCGCTGAAGGCACCGCCGCCATGCCTTCCGCGACCGCCGTAGGTGTCGACGATGATCTTTCGGCCGGTGAGTCCGCAGTCGCCATGGGGGCCGCCGGTGAGGAAGCAGCCGGTGGGATTCACATGGCACGAGATGTCATTGGGGCCGAGCTTGGGCAGTTTCTTGCCCGGGGGAATCATCACCAGGTTGCCCTTGATCAAGTCGGGCCTGTCTTCACTAAGGACGGGCTTGATGATCTTGTCGATGACCTCCTCGCGCGCCTCGTCGGTGAAGTAATCCTGGCCGCCCTTGCGGGTCATCACGGCGCGGGTGTGCTGGGTGGAGAGGACGACGGTGTGAACGCGGTGGGGCGTGCCGTCGGCGTTGTACTCGATGGTGACCTGGCTCTTGGCGTCGGGGCGCAGCCACTTCAGCTTGCCAGTCTTGCGAAGGTCGGCATGGTGGGCCACCATCCGGTGGGCCAGGTCGATGGGAAGCGGCATCAATGTGGGAGTTTCGTCACAGGCGAAACCGAACATGAGGCCCTGGTCGCCGGCACCGCCATTGTCAACGCCCTGGCTGATGTGCTGGGACTGGGAGTGGACCCGGCAGTCCACCTGGCAGGAATCGGCCGTGAAGCCGATCTCCTCGCGTTCGGCCTCGTCCTTGGCGACATAACCGATCTCACGGATCACATCGCGAACCATTCCATCGACCGCCTCGCGCGACAATGGGGCGCCCGTGGTGATCTCGCCCGCCACCACCGCGAGGTTGGTGGTCACCATGGTTTCGCAGGCGACTCGGCTCTTGGGGTCGTGTTTCAGGCAGAAGTCGAGGACGGCGTCGCTGATCTGGTCGGCCACCTTGTCGGGATGACCCATGGAAACCGACTCGCTTGTGAAGAGATAGCGCTCGCTCACCGTCCGCTCCTTGGCTTTGACTACGGGAATTCAGACCAACCATGACCTTGGGAGTATAACAAAGGCCGGGATGCCGGCCAGTTATTCATCTGACGGGGGAGGCCCAACGAATGTCGCGACCGTTGGTATTGATCAGCGCCGTGGGCCTCACCGGGCGATTGCTGCCGATGGCCCCGCGCCTTTCCGCCCTCGCCGGAAAGGGCTGGGTTCGCCCGATGATCGAACCCCTCCCGGCCGTCACCTGCACCGCCCAGGCCACCATCCTCACCGGCAAGCCGCCCTCGGCGCATGGAATCGTTGGAAACGGCTGGTTTTTCCAAGACACGGGGGAGGTGCGGTTCTGGCAGCAGTCCCATGCCCTCATCCAGGTCCCCACCCTCCCGGCGATCCTTCGTTCCGCCAGGCCCGACCTGAGGCTGGCGAACATGTTCTGGTGGTTCAACCAGGGCGGACCCTATGACCTGGCCGTGACTCCGAAGCCTTTTTACGGCGCCGATGGTTCGAAGGCATTCGCCATCGATGGCTCGCCCCGTTCGTTGCCGGTTGACCTGGAGCGGGCTCTCGGGCCTTTTCCATTCCCGTCGTTCTGGGGACCCAAGGCCGGCCTGCCCAGCACGGATTGGATCTCCCGCGCTTCAGCCCGGGTCTTGGAAAAGGAGAGGCCCGACCTGTTGTTGGTTTACCTGCCGCACCTCGATTACCAGCCGCAGCGCGCCGGCCCCTCCGGGTGCGACATGCGGGCGCTTGTGGCGGAACTCGATTCAGCGTGCGCGCCGCTGATGGATGCCATCGCCGCCACCGGCGCGGCAACTTGGGTCGTTGGTGAGTACGGGCATTGCGATGCTGGACACCCGGTTTTCATCAACAGGGCCCTGCGCGCCGGGGGATGGCTTGAGGCAAGGGACGGCCCCTATGGCGAAACGCTCGACACCTTCGCCTCCAAGGCTTTCGCCGTGTGCGACCACCAAATCGCCCATGTGAGGGTGAAGGATCCCGTCATGGTGCCGAAGGTCGCCTCTTTCGTTGCCGGGCTCGATGGAGTCGCCGAGGTTTTATGGGGAGCCGACCGGATTCGTGCCGGCCTTGATCATCCCCGATCGGGCGAGGTGATCGCTTTTTCAACGCCTGGCGCCTGGTTTGCCTACCCGTACTGGAACGATGACGCCAGGGCCCCCGATTTCGCCCGCACGGTCGACATTCACAGGAAACCGGGGTACGACCCGTGCGAGCTGTTTGTCGATCCGAAGATTCCTTTTCCGATGCTGAAGGTGGCCCGTAAGTTGTTGGCGCGAAAGCTGGGGTTTCGCGCGCTGATTGATGTGATTCCGCTTGATGCCAGCCTGGTGAAAGGCAGCCATGGGCTTCGCGCCGGAACCGACGCCGACCGGCCCGTGCTGATAGGCGAGGGACCGGAACCCGCCGGTGGCCCGGTGGATGCCGCATCGGTTCTCGACCTGCTGCTTCCGCACTGGGGGCTTTCACGCTGAGGCGATGAAATCGGCCGGGGTGCTGACCCTCGCGGATTCCCTGTTTACAATCATGGATTCCCGGACAGTGGTCCGGGGCCAGTGCCTTATTGGAGTGCCTCTTCATGACCCGTGTCCGGATGGCCATGTTCGTTGTCGCCGCGTGCCTGGGGCTGGGCGCCCCCGCGGTTGCCGAGGTGAAATTGCCCGCCGTGTTCAGCGACCACATGGTGCTGCAACGCGACAAGCCGATCCCCGTGTGGGGCTGGGATGCTCCCGGCACCGAGGTGACGGTGATCTTGGGCGAGGCGAAGGCCACCGCCAAGGCCGATGACAAGGGCCTGTGGAAGGCTTCGCTGCCCGCACAGAAGGCCAACTCCACCGGGCAAAAACTGGCGGTGAAGGGAACAAGCGAGAAGGCGTTCTCCGATGTTCTGGTGGGTGAGGTTTGGCTCTGCTCGGGACAATCGAACATGGAGTGGACGGTCGCCGCTTCCGACAATCCCCAGCAGGAGATCGCCAAGGGTGACCACCCGCTGATCCGGCACATCAAGATTCCCCATCGTCCCTCCGCCAAGGCCGAAACCGATGTCCAGACCAAGGGCTGGGAAGTCGCCTCCCCCAAGACGGTGGCCCAGTTCACCGCCGTGGGTTACTATTTCGCCGTCAATCTCCGCAAGGACAAGGATCTGGCCGGAGTGCCTGTGGGCCTGATCGGTTCCAACTGGGGCGGCACCCGCATCGAGCCCTGGACCACGCCCGAGGGTTTCCAGGCCGTTCCCGCCCTCAAGAATATCGCCGACAAGCTGTCCGATTTCCCTTCGAAAGACGCCAAGGGCAACATCAACCACCAGACGCCCTTGGCTCTCTACAATGGCATGATCGCCCCATTGGTGCCCTATGGCATCCGCGGCGCCCTTTGGTATCAGGGAGAGTCGAACAACGGCGAGGGAATGCTCTATGCCGACAAGATGAAGGCCCTGATCCATGGCTGGCGCAAGCTGTGGAGCGACGAGGCGTTGCCCTTCTACTTCGTGCAGATCGCGCCATTCACCTACAGGAACACGAACCTTCCCTTCCTCTGGGAAGCGCAATTGGCCGCCTCGAAGATTCCCGGCGTCGGCATGGCCGCCACGATGGACATCTCGAACATCAAGGACATCCATCCCAAGAACAAGCAGGAGGTTGGTCGCCGCCTCGCGCTGATCGCGTTGGCCCGCACCTACGGGCGCGAGGGATTGGTGATCTCAGGCCCCTTCTACAAGTCGATGAAGGCCGAAGGGGGCAAGGCTCGCATCAGTTTTGATGGCGTGGCCGGCGGCCTCGCCTCACGCGACGGCAAGGAACTGAGTCACTTCACGGTTGCCGGTCCGGACAAGAAGTTCGTGCCCGCCAAGGCCGTGATTGAGGGCAATGAGGTGGTGGTGAGCGCCGACGCCGTTTCGGAAATTGCCGCCGTTCGTTTCGGTTGGGCCGAGACGGCCGAGCCAAACCTGGCCAACAAGGAAGGTTTGCCGGCCTACCCGTTCCGCACCGACGACTGGAAGTAATCGCGGCAGTCAAATGAGCTTCCGCGGCCGCCGCCTTTTCCGGGCGGCGGTCTTTTTTGTTGGCCAAGAAAAATGCCGTGGCATAACTTATGGGTCATTCATTTCTGTTTTCATGATCAGGTTCGACATGGAGTCATCATGATCAATGCGCGTCGTTCCAGCGGATTCACGCTGATTGAGCTGCTCGTGGTGATCGCCATCATCGCCGTGCTTATCGAATTGCCACATTCTGATGAGAAGCGGGATATCACCATACGCAAGTCCGACGCCAACAATGCCAACAAGAACGCGAACAAGTCGGCTCCCGAAATATGACTGGCATTTTCCCCCACCCCGCGCCGGTGCGATGACTTCGGGAGATTCACCCGGCCATGCTTCCCGGAGCCAGTGTCCACCAATAAAATTTTTTGGACTAATTATGCAGTGTTTGTCATTTTTTGGCGAGGCGCTATTTGAGGATCATTGTGTGAAATCCATGCACCGGATTCCGGATTGAAGCCGGCTTATTGAAAGTATGACCCTTGCAGCAAACGAATTGCCTATGGCTTCCATGGCAAAATCTCCCGGCCATGGAAGCTTTTATCCATGGCGTTTCAGGTGAGCGCCAGCACAAGTTCGTCGGCGGCGCGGCGGCCGCTGAGGTAGGCCCCATGAACCGTGCCACGGTAGGTGCCGTTGGTGTGCTCGCCGGCGAAATAAAGGCGGCCCTGCGGGCGGGCGATGGTGTCGAAATCCGAGGCCTTGGTTCCCACCGAGGCAAAGCTGTAGGAACCTTTCGTGTAGGGTTCGCTTTTCCAACGGGTCACTCGTGAGGATTTGAGGGCCGGTGGAGTCGCCCCCAAAATGGGGCGGATAGATGTCAGCACATCCTGCGTTGCCTGGGAATCTGAAAGGGATTCCAAACGCAGTGCCTCGCTGCCCGTGTATATCACGACCAGGATATTGGCCTGGCTGTTA
>VGXS01000043.1 GCA_016873225.1 Planctomycetota bacterium
GAATCGATTGGAAACCGGGCGGTGTCTTCTGCGCCCGCCATTCGGGAATGGCAGCCGCGCGGCAGTGAATCGCGCGTGGAACCAGCCAAGCATGAGACCAATCCCGTGAAGGTAAACCCGGAACCCGCTGGCAAACTGGCGAAATCCGGACCCCCCTCCACCGAAACCCAACCCATCAGGCCGGTCTCGGCCCGCATGGTCGAAGAGCCCGTTTCCGGGCGGATGATCGAGGAGGAACCACTGGCTGTTCCGACAGCACCTGCCTTTCCCAAAATCTCCATTCGCTCCTCCGCTGATCTGAAAAAAGCGGTCGAGAAAGCCTGCGGACGCGCGGCGCGCAAGGTCACCGTGACCCAATTGGGCAACCTCTACCATGTCGCCATCAGCGTGCGTGGTTCCCTCGACGAGAAGGCCGCCATCGATCGCATGATGTCGATTCCCGAGGCCTTGTCACCGCAGGTTCGCTTCGAGGTAAGGCAGGGAGACTGAAACCACTTTCCTTTCCCGCCGGCGGCTTGGAAAAATCCACCGAACTTCATGCGTTTGACTGAATTGGCAACCTGTCCGGACGAATCCCATCCAGAGCGAGGTGATTCCACTTCGCCAAGGTCAGGAGATTCGTCATGTCGCTTCGCCCCTGGATTTCAACCCTTTCGTTGAGCGCGCCTGTTGCCGCTGGCGGATTGTCCGTCTACGGCATCAGGGGAGCCACCCGCTCCCCCGTCGATTACGCCACGCTTGATGAGGCGCTTGCCAACGGTTTGGCCGAGGTCACCGAAATCAGCGAGTCGGGATCCGTTCCCGAACTCCGGTTCATCAACCGTTCCGACAGGAAAATCCTGCTCCTGGCGGGAGAGCAGCTGGTCGGAGCCAAACAGAACCGGGTTCTGAACACCTCGATCCTCGCCGAGGCCGCGTCGGAAACCAAAATCCCGGTTTCGTGCGTCGAACAGGGCCGCTGGCATTACAAGAGCAGGGGTTTTGGCTCCTCCGGAACATCGGCCCACGCCAAGCTGCGCGCCGAAATGGCCATGGATGTGAGCCACTCGCTCAAGCGGGGCGGCGCGGCCTCCGCCAACCAGGGGAAAGTCTGGAGCGAGGTTTCACGCAAGCTGGCAAGCCTTCATGTGGACAGTCATTCCATCGCCCTGGAGAAGGCGTTCGAGGACCGCATGGGCGAAATCAATGCGCGGATCGTCGAGCTGAAGCCGGAAGCCGACTGGTGCGGCGTCATGGTGTTCTGCCATGGCAGGCTGTCAGCGATTGACTGCTTCGACCGTCCGGAATCCCTGCGCAAGTATTGGACCAAGCTCATTCGCGGCCACAGCCTCGACGCCATCGAGCCATCCGGCGAAGGCGCGCTCCCCCGGGAATCGGCCGAAGCATGGTTGGAACGCCTGGCCAACAGCGGCGGCGCGGGATACCAGCCATCGGGAGGAGTGGGCCTTGACCACCGCCTGGAAGGCGCCGGAATCCATGGGAACGCCCTGCTGCTCGATGGCGTTCCCCTGCACCTGCAAGCCTTCGGCGGCCAGAACTGAGGCCGCGGGGCCTTGGACGCGATGGCGGGCGCGCTCGCGGGCCCGGAACCGGCGGCACCATCATGGACCTGACAAGGACTCCCCGGTCGCCGGGGCGGCAAGGGTTGGTTCCCCGCGCAGGAAGCCCAGTCGGGCCAGAAAACGGTCGGCCTCCCTGAGCGTGACGGACCGCCAGGGTTCGCGGTTGAAGAAGCCGTGCTGCTGACCCATGGCAATCATGACGGTGGCGTTTGAATTTCCAACCTGCTTCCAGCGGGCCAAGGCGGTGTCCCAGCCGGGTTTCCAGGAATCGCGGTCTCCGAAGAACACAATCGCCGGAGCCATTCCCGGCTTCAGGTGCCTGAGCACATCCACTTCCGGGTCGTTCTTGTCATCGGGAGAAAAGGCCGGGTTGAAAAGCAGGTAACCGGCCACAGAGACATCGGCGCTTTTGGGATCCTGGGGATCATTGAGACCCGGATTTGTGGTTGCCAGCACGGCGATGTGCCCGCCGGCCGAACCGCCGCCGGTGACAATCCGCGAAGGGTCGACGCCCAACTGACCCGCATGCGCCTTGAACCAGCGGATGGCACTCTTGGCGTCGATGATGCAGGCTCGCTTTTTGGTTTCGCCGGGCGGCAACGCCGCCGCTTCCTTCGCGGACAGCATCCTGTAATTCGCCGTGGCGGCCACGAGGCCCCGGCTGGCAAGGTACTGGCACGCCACCCGGAACTGCCCCGGGGTTCCGCCGCTCCAGCCGCCTCCATGGAACAGGATCACTCCCGGCACCTTCGCCTTCCCGGCATCATGCCCCTGGGGAAAATACACCTCCATCTGCCGGGGCTTTCCCCCGGACTCCTTGTAGGTGAGGAGCTTGCCCGGCTTGTCCGGGTCGAACGCATCCGCTGAAACCGGCTTTCCCTCCGCTGCCGCGGGATACCGCTTCACCCGCACATCGTTCTTCTGCCTGGCGCCCGGGGTGCTACGCCCCTCCGTGATGATCGTTTCCAGGCGCTGGCGCATGGCGGCGACACGGTCGGGATGCCTGTCGGCGAGGTTCCTGGCTTCACCGATGTCTTCCTCGAGGTTGTAAAGCTGGAACCCACCGCCTTGGGGGGCCTTCGGGTCGGGCCCGAGAATCAGCTTCCATTTCCCGTCACGAAGCGAAGGCAAACCCGAGGCGGCGCAACTCACTGAGTGAACGCGAACGGGCTTGTCGATTCCCTTGAGGATTGGGAGCAGGCTGAAACTGTCCTCACCGGCGTTTTCAGGGAGAGTGGTTTGCAGGATGTCGGCCATCGTGCGGATCAGGTCGGCCTGGTGCGCCAGTTGGCCGGACACGGCGCCCGGCTTCACCACCGCCGGCCAGCGGATGATGAACGGAACACGGTGGCCACCCTCGTAAACCTCCGTCTTGTAACCACGCAACCGACCGCTGGGAAAATGCCCCTGGCGTTCCAGGTCCTTGGCTCCCACATAACTCGCGAACCCGTTGTCGCTGGTGAACACCACCAAGGTGTTGTTGGCCCTGCCACTCTTTTCAATGGCTTCCACAACACGGCCCACCAACCCGTCGGTTTCCATGACGAGGTCGGCGCAGTCATTGCCCAGCAGGCTCTTGCCTTTCCATTCCTTGTTCACCGCCAGGGGGGTATGGGGCGTGGTGAGGGGAAGGTAAAGGAGATACGGGGCCTTTTCCGCCGCGCATCGGGAGATGAACTGGCAGGCCCTGTCGCCCAGCGCCGGCAGGATGTTTTCAAGGCGCCAACCCGGAATCGCCGGGCCCGGCAAGCTCGCCTGATGGTTGCGGAGAAGCGATTCAGGCAGCAGTTCCGAGGGAATACCCACCGTTCGGTCGTTCTCGATGAAGCAGTACGGCGGCCAATTCGGCACATCGGTGCCGAAGTAGAAGTCGAAGCCACGGGTGGTGGGCCCGCCGCCAATCGCCTTAGAAAAAGCTCCCTCCCAGGCGGCCCGGTGTTCTGCCGTGGCCGTCGCCCCCTTGGGAAAGTTTCGGAACAGCCCGGCCTTGCCCTCCTCGATGGGCCATTCCCGCCCCAAGTGCCATTTGCCGATCGCGGCGGTCCGGTAACCTTGGCCCTTGGCCAACCCCGCGATGGTCAGCCTGTCCTGCGCGACCAGCGGCGCGCCCCAGACACCGACGATGCCACTCTGAAGGCGCGTGCGCCAATGGTAGCGACCGGTGAGAAGGGCGTAACGCGAGGGAGAACAGACGCCTGATGACGAATGGCCATCGGTGAACCGCATGCCCTGCCTGGCCAGGCGGTCGATGTTCGGCGTGGGAATGCGGCCGCGTTCGGGATTGTTGCATTGGACATCGCCGTAGCCCAGGTCATCGGCCAGGATGATGACGATATCGGGCTTGCCTGTTTCCGCCCCGGAACAAGCCACCTGTGTGAGGAACGTGAGGAAAACCAAGGATAATCGCATGAGCGGCTCCGGGCCTGTTCGCGGTGAACCGGCGCATTGTGAAGCCAGGCGTCGTCCCAGTCAAATCACGGGAAAGCGTGAACCGCCCGACTTCCTTGGCGCCGGTTGGCCAACGGTGCGGGGAAGCGCGGCATTCTTGGTGCCATGCGGAAAACGCCATGTGCCGCGGCTTAGTCCTTGCCCAGCTTGAGGCTGTCGAGCGCCACCAGGAGAGCCCGGGCATCGGCGGGCCTCTTGGAGGGATCGGCCTGCAGGCACTTGCCAAGCAGCTTGCCGTGCCCCACGGGCAAACCCCGGTCGAGCGCCTTGTCCACCCAATCGAGCCCCTTGGGAGCCGGCAGGTCCCACTGGCCCATCACCATCTGGTACCAAACCACACCCAGGGCGAACACATCGTCCGAGGGAACGGGCGGGTTCCCCTCCAATCGTGACGGGGAGGCGTAATGCGCCGCCCATCCCCCGCGAATCTCATGCATGCGCCTGCCAACCTTCATCGCCGTGAGGTTCCTGACCTTGATGAGGTGCGCGGCCTCGACATCCGCCCATCCCGTTTCCGACAAGTGGATTTTCCAGCCGCGACCCTGGCGGGCGAGCACCAGGTTCGAGGGCATCAGGCCGCCGTGGGCCTGCGGATTGTCGCGACCGTGAAGGAAGGCCAGCGACCGGGCCACTCGACGGATCCAGCGTCCCACCCGCGCCGGGTTGATTTTATCATCTCCCGGATCCCAGATTGCGGATACAGCGGTGAGGGGAACCGCCCGCTCGTAGGCCCATGCGATGTAGGCCTGCGAATCGTCCTGGCCGTGGCTGAGAAGCCGCTGGATGGCCGGATGTCCGAGGCGCCTGAAATGGTTGAGCCGCCCGGCCGAGGTGGCGAACTCCTCGCGGGCCTTCCTGTTCCGAATGATCGCCAGGGAAACGACATCCCCCTTGTTGATCATGGTCGCCTTCCAGTACTCGGTCGTGGCCGTGGCGAAACGGAACCGCTTGAGGCGGTAGCCCCCGGCTTCCTGTCCGGGTTCATTGCCCGGTTGCCTCAAGGGCAGGATGTCGAGCAGTTGGGCCGGTTCTTCTTGGGTCATCGGCTTGGAGGCTTTCCGGCCCAGGGGCGACCCGAGTGAGGCGGCCCTGTGCCTGGCCTGGCTCATGACATGGCAGAGGTAACCGGCAAGCGCCTGCTTTTCCTTCTTGTCGGGAAGCCATGCCCAGCCGCGCGCCAGGTCGCGGACGCGCGCGCGCATCAGCGCCGAGGGCATGGCCAGTCCCTTGGCGAGGGCCTTGCCCCGCTCGGAGGGTTTTTGCCTCGCTGCCACCCTGGCGTGGATCTGGTCGATTCCCGCCAGGATGTGCTTTTCGACGGAGGATCGCGCCGTGAGGTCCGACATCGCCACTTCCGCGATGCCCCGGGCCAGGTTTTCGATCCAAACCGTCCAAGGAGACATGGAAAAGCTCGCGAAAAGCGGGAATATCCTTATCCATCTTACCCTCTCTTTCAGGTTGCGGCGCTGCGCTTGCGACGAATTCCGCGGCGGGTGTATCGTCTTCGCCCGTGGCCGGCATGGAGAGTCTTCATGAAGATCAGGTCGATGGCGGGATGGACCTTGGCGGTCGGGTTGGTCGCCGGGGGATGCCTGTTCTTCCTGGGGATTGACCGCGCCGTGGCTTGGTGGCGCGTGCGACAACTACTGGCGGCGGATCCCCAGTCCCGCGCCATCGTGATGGACGATCTGGCGCGCCACCCCGCGGCATCGTGCCGGCAGTTGGCCGAAATCCTCGTCGAGGAAAACGACCCGGAGCGGGCGGCCATTTTGGGAGACGCCTTGTCGCAGGTGGGCCGCGAAGCCGGTGCCGCCGCCGACGACGCCATGGCCCAGGTGATTGAACAGTTGGTGCAAGGCCACAGGGCTTGCCCTCCCGCGGGCCGGGAACAGGCGGCCTTGTGGGCCGCCTCCATGCTCGAGCGGACGCCGGATGACTCCCGTCCCACCCCCGAGTTCATGGCGGGAGCGAACAGGCTGATGGAGATGGGCAGGGTGAACCCCGAGCCGGGCCCCCGAGCCGCGACCATTCGCCTGGCAGCCTCCCTGGCCAAGGTGGGCCTCACCAACGAGAATCTGCCGCGGTTCCGCGAACTGGCCCGCTCGGGAATCGCCGATGCCGATCCGAAGGTCCAGTTGGCGGCCATTCCGCTGGCCGCCATGGGGCCGTTGTCCATGCTCGAGGAATTGGCCCATTGCCTGGGAAGCCATTCGGCCGAGGTCAGGCGGGGAGCCTTGTTGGTGCTGGGCCCCAACCCCGAGGTTCTCAACGAGGATGCCCTGCTGCCCCTGCTTCATGACCCCGACCAGCAGAACGCCGCCCTGGCCCGATCAGCCCTTGTGGCCCGGGGACTCAATGACGACCAGATCCGTCTCGGCCGACTGATTGCCGATCCCAACCCCGTCCATCGGCTGGAAGTGATCGATCACCTCGACGGACCCGCGCAGGTCGATGTGGGGATGTGGCTCAAGCGCCTCAGCCACGACACATCACCGGCGGTGCGCTCCGCAGCGGCGCGCGCGATGGCCCTGGCGGGCGGAACTGATTTCAACGAGCGACTGTCGCAAATGGCCGAGGGGGACCCCAGCCCCACCGTCAGCAGGTTGGCCAGGCATTTCATGCAAGGGTCGATTCGCTAGGCGCGAGTCATCATCCCGCGCCATAAGACGAACAAAATGATTAAATTTTTCTCATATTCATATATTAAGCCTTCCCATTTTCTCTAGAATACAACCTTTAACCAACCCATTCCCCTGAGTGACACACCCATGGGCCGATCCCTTGTCCACGCCGTCGCGCACTGGTTACGCAGGATGAGTCCTGCCGCCCTTCTGTTTGCCCCGGTACTGCTGGCGCAAAACAACGATGAAAAAGTGAAGGAAAAGGGGGCGCCCAGCAAGATCATCCAAGTCACCGTCTACCCCGACACCGCGCTCGTCACCCGCGAGGTGACATTGCCTCCCGAGAAGGGATTTTATGAGTTGGTGGTCACGCCGCTGCCGCCGACGGTGGTCGTCGATTCCCTGTATGGCGAGGGAAGCGATGGCATCCGCGTGCTGGCGACCCGATACCGCAGCAGGGCCGTCGAGTCGGACACCCGCAAGGAGGTCCGCGACCTGAACGACCAGGAGGAAAAGATCCTATTGGAAAACCTCCGGCTGGCCTCGGAGGCGAAAACCATCGAGTCCAACACCTCCTTCCTCACGAAGATGGAGGCCTTCGTCTCCGCCAGCACCACGCATGCGACGGAGAAGGGAAAGCTGGATTCCAAGGAGATCACCAAGCTGACCGAATATGTGATGGACCTCAGGCGCGCGCAGAACAAGCAATCGCACGAGAACACCGTGCAGCAGCAGGAAAACGCCAAAAAGCTCGCCTTCCTCAAGCTGAAGAAATCGGAGATCGCCACGGGATCCAATCGCACCGAGAGGGAGGCGGTGTTGGTGGTGGAGCGCACCGAGGCGGGCAAGGGCAACGCCCGGCTGAGCTACCTCGTGGATGCCGCGTCATGGAAACCGCAGTACCGGCTGCGTTCGGGCACCGAGGCGAAGGCCGCGACCAAGATGGAATACCTCGCCGGCATCAGCCAACAGACCGGCGAGGACTGGAAGGGTGTCAAGCTGGTCCTTTCCAACGCGCAACCGATGCTGAACGCCGCTCCCCCCGACCTGAAGGCCCTGGCCGTGGCCGTGACCTCGGTTCCCGCGGTGCCCAATCCGCCCGGCATGGCCGGCCCGGGCGCCCGTGGCACCGCCGGCGCGACGCAGGCGATGCCCGTCCCCGGCCAAAATGCCCCACAGCTTTCGGGCGCGAACGGCATCTTCAACCGCGACAACCTGAAGAAGGCGCTGGAGGGACGCGCGGAACAACTGGAAGTCGCCAACCCGGCCGGGGCCCAGTCGATCGACGAGTTGGAGCAAGGAGCCCGGGCCCTGCGTTTCAAGGCGCAGAACGACTTCAACAAGAACAGCCCCGACACGGGAAACACATCGATCTGGAACTACGCGGGCGCCCTCGACCAGGCCCGGGAACTCATCCTTTCCAGCGAGGAAAAGTCGCAGGGGAAGCCGATCGCCACCTCCGGCGACGGGCCGACCATCACCTACAGGCTTGAGGGAGAAACCACCATCTCCTCGCGCAACGATGAGCAGGTGCTCGAGGTGGCGCGCTTCGACTTGCCGTCGGAGATCTACTACAAGGCCCTTCCCGTGCTGACACCGAATGTCTATCGACAGGCCAGCATGGTCAATTCCAGCAACTTCGTCCTGCTCCCCGGAGTGGCCACCATGTACCATCGCGGCGACTTCGTCGGCCGCATGAGGTTGCCGCTGGTCGCGGTGGGGCAAACATTCGTCGCTGGCTTCGGCGCCGAACCCCAGATCCAGGTCCAGCGCAACCTGATGGACAAGGCAAAGGCGACCCAGGGGGGTAACCAAGTCCTCAAGTACGACTACAGGATCCTCGTCTCGAGCTACCTCAAGGAAAAGGCGCGGCTTCAGGTGTGGGACCGGCTTCCGCTCGCCGAGGGCGAAACCGTCAGCGTCACCCTCGGCAAGTCATCACCCGAATTGTCCAGTGACGCCCTGTACCTCCGCGAGGACCGGCCGAAGAACCTGCTTCGCTGGGACCTGGAACTGGAACCGGGCCAATACGGGGAAAAGGCGCTCAAGGTCGATTACGACTTCAAGATGGAACTGGACAAGAAAATGACGATCAGCAGCTTCAGCAGCAAGTGACGCCGCGGATTGCCGGGGGGTTCCCGCCGGGGGCGGCGCGTCAGTGTCAGGCGCCGCCCGTCACAGCGCGCCCATTCCGAAGAAGACATTCTTCTTGAGGAACCAGTACAACCACGACGACTCCGGGATTTCCCGGCCAGGCAGGTGCTGGCTGTGCCGGGGCTTGATCGAGTTCAGCTCGCCGAAGGCGTCGCGCGTGGAGTAGTCGCGGGCGCCATGCCCCTTGATCCAGTCGTGCAGTTCCTGCGGCTTCTCGAGGATGACGCACCCCTTGGTGCGGCATGAGACGAAGTCCTTGAATTCCCGAAGGTACCGGCTGCCTGATATGGTTTTCACCAGGTCGCCGCCATTGTCGCGCACGGTGTCGGTGGCGAAGGAAAGCGGCGGGCAGATCTCGATGCTGCCGCGCGGCCCGATGTGGAATCCCATGCCCATGGCCGCGGGGCAGAACGCCTCGCCCTCGGCCGTCCAGTAGGTGTCGATGATGATGATCGGATGCTTGTGCCGCAGGGCCACCATGCGCCTGCGGGCCTCCACCAGGTCGTCCTGGCTCAGGCAGTATTCCGGATGCGGCTCCTCGCCCACCGGCCGATAGAAGTAATACCAGATGTACATGCAGCCCCGGCGGATCATGTCCTCGAGGTAGGAGTCGCAGAGCACCTCGTTCAGGTTCTGCCTCGTGATGGTGCAGGCCGTGCCGAAGATCACGCCGCGGTTCTTGAGCCGGGCCATGCCCTCGAGCGCCGACTCATGCACGCCGTCGCCGCGGCGCAGGTCGTTGTTGGCCTGGAGTCCGTCGATGGAGATGAGTGGCGTGACATTGCCGGCCTCGGCGACGCGGTCGGCGTTTTTCTCCGTGAACAGCATGCCGTTGGTGATGGCCTGGAAGTAGCAGTCCTTGTGCCTCTTGAAGATGTCCCAGATGCCCTTGTGCATGAACGGCTCGCCGCCCAGCAGGGTGTAGTAGTGGGCGCTGCGGCGCTTGCCGGACCGGATGATGTTGTCGAGGTCGCCGGGGGGAAGGTGGAACGCCTCGCCCTCCTTCTCGACCCAGCAGCCATGGCAGCGCAAGTTGCAGGTGTTGGTGAGGGCCACGAACATGAAGGGGGGATAGATCTCCTTGCGCGCCAGCCGCGCCTGGTAGGAGCGCACCGCCAGCATGCCCTTGTAGACCCATAGGTGCGCGGCCTTGGCCGCGAGGCGGGGTGATAATTCCGTCGCGGCGCGGTAGGCGAGCTTGGCGAGCATGGGCGGATGCCCTCCTTCAAATATCGAGCTTGTCAAGGGCATCGACGAGCCCGTCGAGCTCGTCGGGAGGGGTGGTGGCGCGGGTGGCCCTCCGGGGCGCCATGCCCACGGTCGGCCCAACGGCCTGCCTGCCGTCCTTCTCCAGTTCGCGGTCACGCTCCCGCGCCGCGGTGGCCATCGGGTCGCCGCCGCCGAACAATTTCGACAGGTCGATCTTGAGGCCGCTGACGGCGCCCACGGGCGCCCCGGCGATCGCGGGAGTCTTGTACTCGGGAAACATGATCGCCTGCTCGGGGCAGACCCGGCTGCACGCCGGGCAACCCTTCTTGCAGTTGTCCTGGCTCTCGACGAGGATCCGTTCGCCGCCATCCACCCCATAGACGCCGAACAGGCAGAAGTCGAGGCACTGCATGCAGTTGGTGCAGCGGCTGTAGTCGATCACCGGGTACCAGCGCCGGGCGGCGGGGGGCGCCGCGAGCGCCGAGGGGTCGGGAACCGGCGCGGGCTTGGGCAGGCCGAGTTCCACCAGCGCCGCGGGCCGCGAGGCCCGCGCGGCCTCCTGCCGGGCCCTGGCTTCCCCGATGATCCGCCTCACCTCCTCCACATAAGCCTCGTGCCCGGGCTTGGCCCTCAGGTCGAGCAGCGTGATCTGCCGGTCAGGAATGGTTCCGGTCGCGCCGATGGGCGACATTTTTTCGGGCTTTTCGTCGCCCTCGTCGGATTCCCCGTCATCCTCGGCCACGGGATGCATCGGGCTTGAACCCTCCCGGCCCTTGACTCCCATGCGGTCGAGAAGCCAGAAGCCCGCCCGCGGATAGAACCATCCGATGACGATCATGTCGCCGGCCACGGATTCCAGGAACAGCCTGCCCGTGTGGCCCGGTTCCAGGTCGTACAGGTGCGGAACGATCGACAGTTCCACCCCCGGCTCCATGAGCAGCGCCGCAGCGAGGCTCTCCTCAAGCCCCCTGCGCACCGGATTCTTTCCCTGCGCCTGCGAAATCACCACGGTCACCCGGTTCCGGCTCATGCTTCCTCGTCCCCCGAAGGCTCGTCCACGATGCGGTTCATGCCGCCCTTGATCATCCTCTGGGTGTTTTCCCAGTTGGCGTGGAGGTGTTCAAGGTAGGCGGCGGCGCCGACGAAGCGCGCCGGTTCAGCGTCGCCGGCGATCTCGTACAGCCAGCCGTCGCCATACCCGTCGGCGTTCACGATGGCGGGGTCGGCCAGGGCCCGGTCGTTGAACCGCTCGACGACGCCGTCCATCGGCGAATACAGGTCGGACTCCGCCTTGGATGTCTCGATGTGCCCGATTTGCCCCAACTGGGCCACCCGCATCCCGGCCGAAAGAGACCAATCGAGGAAGTAAATATCCTTCATGAGCGCCAGGGCGTAGCTTGTGAACCCGAAGCGCCAGGCGCCGGCATGCCCGGCCGGGGCGCACCACAGGTGGTTCGCGGGGGCATACAGCAGCCCGCCGGGCAACACGGCCCGGTGCTTGCCGATCTCGAATACCTTGTCATCGCCCATCGCCCGCAACCATCATCCTTTCAACCCGTCAGGTGTAGCGCTTGTAGTTTCGGTGCTCCGGTTCGAAGAACCGCGGGAGCATCCGGTCGACCTGGATCAGTCCGGGCCGGGAGAGGACGAGGCCCGGCGCCTGGCGGCTGGCCATGCCCATGGCCACGAGGTCGTCCACCGGCGCGGCGAACTCGGCCACGGGGTCGCGCCCGTGGCGCGCGAGGAAATCGGCTGAGTCCCAGTACCCCTTCTTGAGCAGGAGGATCGCCTCGCGTACGAACCGCTCCCGCTCCGACAAGGGGTAGGCTCGGGCCCACGGCACCTCGCCCTTGTCGACGGCCCCCAGGTAGGCTTCCCATGTGTCGAGGTTCTGCACATGCGCGCCGCCGACATGGCCGAAGCTGGCCACGCCGGTTCCGAACATGTCGGCGCCCCGCCACAGGCTGTCGCGGTACACGAACCGGGTCGAGGCGTTCTTCACCGCCGTGGTGGCGCTCGTCACCGTGTATCCGGCCTTTTCCAACTCCTTGTAGGCGTAATCCACCCAGGCGCGCTTGGTGGGCCAGTCGGCCACGGCCCCCGCGGGCTCATCGTTGCCGATGACGCGAAGTTCCTTCGAGAACACCGTGTTGTAGGGAAGTTCCATCTGGTAGATCGTCACGCAGTCGGGGGCCAGTTCGAGCGTTTTGGCGATGCAGTCGCGCCAGTTGTCCCAGCTTTCGTCCAGCATTCCGGCGATGAGGTCGATGTTCACCTGCGGGAAACCCAGTTCCCGGATCCAGCCGTAGGCCCGGAAAATCTCCTCGGAAAGGTGGGCCCGCCCGTTGCTCTTGAGAAGAGCCTCGCTGAAGTTCTCCACGCCGAGGCTCACGCGCGTGACCCCAGCGGCGCGCAGGGCCTCGAGCTTGTGCCGTTGCAGCGTGCCGGGCTCGCACTCGAAGGTGATTTCCGCCGCGCTTGACCAAGGCACATGGGCTTTCACCCGGGCGAACAGCCTTTCAAGCTGCGCCGCGCTGAGGAACGAGGGGGTGCCGCCGCCGAAGTAAACGAACTCCACGCCGCGGTTTCGCGCCATCGGAGACGCCGCCAGCAGTTCCACCTCGCGCATCAGCGCCGCCACATAAGTTTCGATGTCGCCGGCGTTCTTGTCGGTGTAGACCCTGAAATAGCAGAACTTGCACCGTTTCCGGCAGAAGGGGATGTGAAGGTAAAGCCCCAGGGGCTTATCGCCGGCGACAGGCCTTTGCAGAGCCTCGCGCGCCGCGCCCAGGTGGTCGGGCTTCCAGTACGAAAACGGGGGGTAGTTGGCGACGAAATAGTTTCCCAGGCCCGTTCGTTCCTGACGCGCGTCTTCGTCGAGGTTGACCATGGCCATGAATCGGTTCCAGGGGCATGCGGAATCCGGGTAATTAGAGTCACATCCATCCTACCGGAGAGACAGGCCCTCACAAGCCGCCGGACCCGCCCCGTGACGGTGAGGAGCCCTCCTCGTCAATGATTTTCCGACATTCCGAGATCAGGCTGTCGGGAACCCCCATCCCGCCGATGTCGTCAACGGGCCTGCCGGGGGCCACCGCGCCTCGAAGGGGCCTTGGGGTGTCGGGCCTCGGCGCCGTGGCCTGCCGGGCGGTTTGTTCAAGGATCTCCCTGGCTTGCTGTTTCATGGCCTCGAGAGGGTCGGGCGAGGGCCTTGGAACGGCTGGCCGCGAGGCGGGCTCCTTGTCCGTAACCGGTTCCGCCGCCGCGGCGTGAGCCATCTCGCCCGCCTCGCGGAGCATGGCGCCAAAGTCGTCTTCCGGGCGAACCCGCGGCTTGGCGGCCTTGGCGGGCCGGGTGCCACCCCGAGCCTCCTCCTGCTGGCGTTCCACATCCGGGGCCCAGAGCTTTTCCAGTTCACGCGACCCGGGCAACGGGGATTCGGGCTTTTCGGGAACCTCCACAACCTGAACCGCTCGCGCCTCACCGCCGGATTCCGTCAGGCTGGCATACCATTCGACGCAACCCGCGATGGCGCATCCCCGACTCCTGGCCTCCACGGTGATACCGTTGTCCCCCGAAACAATCACCAGATTGGCGGGGTCCCCGTTGGCCGCGACCAGTTCAAGGATGAGATCGTCGGCGGTTTGGCTTTTGGAATATCGCGTCTCGAAGTTCCGGGAACGCACCTGCCCGCCATGGATGGATGAAATGGCGGGGTTGACATGTCCGTCGAGGCACACGAGCAAATGGCCGGGGCCGCTCCAGGCGCGCCCGAGTTCGGTGAGAAATGCCTCCCGGGCCACCTCGAACGCCTTCCGGGGCATGCTCCTGCGCACCAAGCCAAGGGCATGCAGCAGGTTGTACCCGTCGACGATGTGGTCGCGGTTTCTGTCGAGCTTGTGGTCCGCCACCCGTTGAACTCTCCCGGGCCAGCCCTATGCCAAACCAACATGAACGATCCCAGCTTCATTGTACTTTTCGACATCGACGGCACGCTGATTTCGTCTTCCGGCGCCGGCTTGCGGGCCCTGGAACAGGCGATGGCCGGGCTTCACGGCATTTCCGGGGCGATGAACGGCATTTCGCTGGCGGGCCGCACCGACAGGTCGATCGTCCGCGACCTCGTGAAGGCCCATCAGCTTCCCGCCGGAACCGCCACGGAAGACGCCATCCTGGATTCTTACCTGGGTCACCTGCCCGAGCAGCTGACGGCAGCCGCCAAGCTGCTTCCCGGCATCAGGCCGTTGCTCGACCACCTTGCCGGCCGGCCCGACATCGGGGTCGGCCTGCTCACGGGCAACATCCGCCGCGGGGCACGCGCCAAGCTGGGCCACTTCGACATCTTCCATCATTTCGCCTTCGGCGGATTCGGCGACCATCACACCGACCGCGACGATGTGGCCCGCGAAGCCATCGGGGAACTCCGACAAAGGCATGGGGCCGGCTACCCCGCCGACCGCGTCCTGGTGATCGGCGACACTCCCCTCGACATCCGCTGCGCCCGCGCCGTGGGGGCCCGCGTGCTCGCCGTCGCCACCGGCATCCACTCGGCTGACGAACTGGCGCCCCACGCGCCCGACCACCTCATGGCCGACCTTGGCGACACGGACGCGGTTGTTTCCCTTCTTGCCTGATCCGATATTTATCAATTATAAACAGGTGGAATCCTTCCGGATCGGCCTCACGCGGAGTTGTGCCGCGTCGGTGCCGGACCGGCGATGGCGCGGACCGGCGCATGAATTCCGGATGGCCTTCCCACCGTTGGGCGACCGCCCTCAGACTGGCCTGCCCGCCGCTGGCCGCCATGCCCCTTTCGTTGGTCCTGGCCGCGTCTCTCTCCGGACAGCCGGACTTTGAGATTTTTCCCCTGCTGGCCAGCATCGCGGCCCTGTTGGCCTGGTGGAGGTCACGCGGGCTTGGCGAAATCCAACCGGGCAGGCCCCTTGGCTCCGCCGTCATTCTCGCGGGTTTCGCGCTGCTCTTGGTCGTCACCATGCTGGGCATCCAGAGGATCAGCCTCCTGTGGTTGCTCGCGGCCACGCTCGCGGTGGGCTGGCACATCGGCGGCATGCCGCTGCTGCGGGCTTGGGCTCCGCCCCTCGCTTGCGTCCTTTGGGCCATTCCGCCACCGCTGGGTTGGCATGCGTGGATCACGCGGCAGTTGCAATCGGGGGCGGTGGAAGGGTGCCACCAGGTTCTCATGGCCTCCGAAGTGCTGCATGCCGTGCGTGGGTTGCTGATCGCCCTGCCCGAACACACCTTTTTTGTCTCCGAAGCCTGCAGCGGAGTCCGTTCGTTGTGCGCCATGGGAGCCTTCGCGAGCCTGTGGGCCGTTTTCATGACGCGACCGGCATGGCATGCGGGCGCGCTGGTCGCCTCGGCCATCGGATGGGTTCTGGTGGTGAACATGGCCCGCATTTTGGCCATCATCGCCGGCTTCAAGCTGGGCTGGAACCTTTCCGACGGCTGGCCGCATGCCGCGTTGGGAATGGCGGTGTTCGGCTTGGGAATAACTCTCATCGCGGGCACCGATATCGGCCTGGCGATGTTAAGCGAATGGTGGATCAGCCGGCCAAAGACCTTGCCCCAAGCTACCGAGGCCACCCGGTGGCCCCAGACCAAGCCATGGCCTCGCTGGGTCGTATCCGCCTCGGCGGCCATATTCATCCTGCAATGTTCCGTTTCCACCCTTGTG
The DNA here is from genome assembly GCA_016873225.1 of Planctomycetota bacterium. Lineage (GTDB taxonomy): Bacteria > Planctomycetota > Planctomycetia > Gemmatales > Gemmataceae > REEB421. Next base: position 15,690 of record VGXS01000043.1, read on the forward strand.
CTGGCGCGCGCGGTTCCGCAATGGCGCGCCACGGCGCACCTGCCTCCCCTTGCTGGCGCGCTGGCCGGGTCGATCGCGGGTTGGAGCAGGGTTTCAGGGCCACTCACGGTGGAATCGCCGGGAATGATGGCCCTGGGTGTGCGGTCGCAGCAGTGGGTGTACGCCCGCGAAGGCCTGACGGCCCAGGTGGCCATGGACGACTACTTCCCGGGGTGGCACCCGCTGGATGACTGCTATGTGTTCGGCGGGTGGATCAGGCTGGAGACGCGGGTGCTGCCGGGCTTGCCGGGTCCCGTGGTGACATGCGAGCTGGAACGCGACGGGGCCAGGCATGGCTTCCTGGCGTTTGGCCTCAAGACGAATGATGGCCGCTGGATCGGCCCGCCCGAGGTCGTGGAGCGCTACTCGGTGGCCCTTGTCAACCATCTCAAGCATCTTTATCTGGGCCAGGATGTCTCCGGCACCGAAAGTCCCTCAAGGCAAGTGCAGGTGTTCGTGGACTCGACGCGGCCGCTGGATGAGGCGGGCCGGGCGAGGGCCTTGGAACTGTTCGAGGCCGTGAGGGCCGCTTTTGATCCGCTCTTGTGGCCGGCGGGTGAGCCATGAGCCGTTTCCCGCCCCCGGCCGGCCCGAACCACGCGGGACACGGATGGCTGCCGCTTCTGTTGGCGTCCCCCGCGGTCATCACGCTGCTGCTGGTGGTTGGGGCGGCCATTGCCATCCAATTCGGACCGGATGATTTGTCGTTTTACCGCCGGAAGGCCCTGCGAGCCGCCCAGCGTGGGGACGGCAGGTCGCAGGCCTTCGCGCTCGAATGCCTGCTGGCGCTGGAACCGGCCAACCGCGCCACACGCTGGGAACTGGCCCTGGTGTACCGGGCCACGGGCCGAGCCGGACTTTTCGCCGAAATCTCCGCCGACCTCATCACCCCGGAAAGGCCGGGCTACGCGCCGGCGCAAATCGACGCCGCCAGGCGACTGTTGGATTCCCTCGAGAGGCAAACGCCGGTTGGCTCCTCCGAGCAGGACCGGCTGTTGAGGGCCGCCATGGCGCACCTCAGGCAGGCGCTCGCCGACCAACCCAAACACCCTGAGGCCACCGAAAGGCTTGTCGACCTTTTGGAGGCCCTCGGCGGAGCGGCTGAGGCGAGGGAATTGGCTCTAACCCTGCCGGCCGCGGGGCTGACAGCTTCCATGTCCATCCGCAAGGCCTGGCTGGAGAGCGGTGGAGGTGCCGCCAAGGTTCCTGATTCCGCCTTGAGCCAAACGGCCGCCCTTGAGTCGATGGCCTCCCAGGCCGACGCTCCGGGCCATGTGCGGCGGGCCCACGCGCTTGCCAACGAACTGCGGGGAAACCTGCCCGCGGCTTTCGGAGTCTGGATTGCCCAGTTGAAGCCCGACCGGCCGGAATTCCGGCAGGCCGAGGCGAGGCGGCACCTGGTGGGCCTGCATATTCGCCGCGCCGACGAGGCCTTCAACAAGCTGCCACGGGACTACGAGAGCATGGCCGAATCGGTCAGCCGCGGACTGGCCCTGGATCCGAACTCCCAGCCGTTGCTGGAAAGGCTCGTGATCCTCGCCAATCCCTCGGGAACACGCGCCGGAACATCCCCGGCCCAACCGGTCCGCGACAAGGCCGCCGCGCACCTGAACGACCTCCTGGCCAAGGGAACCAGTCCGGCCCTTCTGCACCTCCTGCTGGCCGGCGATTACCACCGCAACCGCAGGCAGGACATGGCCCGCCTTCACTTTGAACTGGCGCACAGGGCCGACTCCAAGGCCGCCGTGGTCGCCAACAACCTGGCCTGGTACCTGATCAACACGGCGCCAAGGGATCCGGAAAGGGCGCTGGCGCTGGTGAACTCAGCCCTGGAATCGGGGCTGGCCAATCCGAGCTTCCTGGAAACCCGGGGGCAGATCCGGGCGGTTCTGGGCGACGACGCCGCCGCCGTGGCCGACCTGGAAGCGGCGGGCCGCGCGCTCGGCATGAGCCGGGCCATCCATCAGGCGCTGGCCCGGTGCTACGGCCGTCTCGGGGATGCCGAACAGGCGAAAAGGCATGAGGAACTGGCGCGGGGCAAGGGCCCCTGAACCTGGTCGGCTCATTCGGGCTGCTTGACCCTCATGTTATGGAAGCGGACCTCTTTCCATGGCCAGTGGGCCTGCAGTCCGATGCCGCCCCTGTCGGGAAACTTGGGATCCACCTTCTTGACCGGATAGCGGTCGACGGTGGACTGGCCGTTGAGCCAGGAGATAAGCCATCATCCCCCTAGTATCCTGTTCGAGGCCATGATCAACCGGGGAGCAGAAACCAAGCGCTTTTGAGTTTGGTCAGGTTGCCAATCCGAAGCATTGGCGAACGCAGAAGGCCAGGGCGCCGGCAAGAAGACCGATTGCCCCCAGCACCAAGGTTCCCGGTTCGGGCACGGTTGCTGTTGAAAGCTGGAAGTTATAGCGAGGGTCAAATGGATCAGTGTACTGAGCATTGCTGAACCCCGATCCTCCCGTGACGGAAATGGATGATCCATTGGAAAAGGACCAGCCCGTTTGACTTGAGTTGAGACTTGTGGCGCTAAGGGTGTAAGAACCTGATGAAAGGGGATTGGCAATTGCCGAACCAGAAAAATCAAAAAAATATCCGTATTTTAAGCCACCATTTCCGCTGATCGTGTTTTCACCAAGCAATGTGGCGGATGTGAACGACTTGGTGCCTATGTTGGTGCTTCCCAGCGCAAGACTCCATTGCAATGGTGTGCTGAACGATGAAAGATTGTTTGAGTTGTAAAGTGCGATTCCCGAAAGGTTCGCATTGGCAGGCGCGGTAAATGTGATTGAAAAACCGCCGGAAGATCCGTTCGAGTTATTCGTTCCCGTCGTTGTGTTCTGGAGAACAACATCGCCGCGGCCAATCAGCGGACAGGATGCCAGCATCAGCAGGACATACACCTGGCGAAACATGACCCCAAACTCCAATAGTTATTCAAATCATAATGCAATTGAATAAGGATTGCCAAATCCGGCTCGGTTTTTCATTAAAATTTGCTTAATTGGAATGATCGCGAAACCATCGGCAATTAGACGGGTTATAACAATGGAACCCTCCACGGCGCCCGGCGGGAAGCCTTGGCCTAAGGGTTGTTTCTCCCTCCCGCATGTGAAAGGACCTATTCCATGTTCCGTAGCCTCGTTTTGGGCCTCGCGGCCCTCGCCCTCGTTGTCGGTGGACTCGTCGCCGAGGAGCACAAGGGCAAGCTCAAGAAGATCGACACCAGCGCCAAGAAGCTGACGATCGAAACCAAGGACGGCGAAAAGACCGTCGACTACGCCGACAGCCTCAAGATCGTCGGCAAGGACAAGGAAGGCAAGGACACCGATGTCGATGTGTCCAAGGCCGCCAAGATGGTTGAGAAGGGCGCCGAGAAGGGCAAGTCCCCCGTCGTGACCGTGATCACCGAAAAGAAGGGCGACAAGGAAGTGGCCACCACCATCAAGATGGGTGGCGGCAAGAAGAAGGACAGCAAGTAATCCTTGCGCCTGAATTCGAAGGCGGGGCGGGAGCCAATCCCGCCCCGTTTTTCATTTCTTACCTCGCCTTTTCCTGTCTTCGGGCGCCTGCTTTTCCACCTTGCCCCTGGGGCGTCGCACCTTCACGGGATACTTGGCCCGGAGCGCCGGTGGCGGTGAGGGCTGGATGCCCGAAAGCCTCCAGTCGAGTTGCAGGCGTTCCTGGTCCACCCGGGCCACCGCCACGCGGATGCGGTCTCCCAGGCGGAAACGGGTCCCGCCCTGCCTGCCCTCGAGCGCCTGCGCCTCCTCGTCGAGCCTGAAGTTGTCGGCGCCCAGGGCGGTCACATGCACCCGGCCCTCGGCCGGCATCTGTTCCCCCTGGGCGAAAATGCCGTATTCGGCGACACCCGTCACCACGGCGTCGTATTCCTCGCCGACGCGGTCGGCGAGGTAGGCCAGGATGCGCCGCTTCACCAATTCACGCGAGGCGGCTTCGGCCCGGCGCTCGCAATCGCTGCAATGCCGGGCCAGCACATCCAGTTCCTGGGCATCGGCCGGCGCCCGGCCCTGCCTCATCAGCCGGGCCAACTGCCGGTGCACCACAAGGTCGGGATAGCGCCTGATCGGCGAGGTGAAGTGGCAATACTGGCTGGTCGCCAGCGCGTAGTGGACATCCTCGTCGGCGCTGTAAACCGCCATGCGCATGCTCCTGAGCAGGGCGATGTGCACCGCCCGGGCCTCGGGAGTTCCGCTGGTGCGCCCCAGCAATCCCTGCAGGGCAAAGCGGTCCTCGGGGTTGGAAAGCGGTAGGCCCAAGCGCTGGACAAACCTGCCGAAGCCGCGCAAACGCATCGGCTCGGGCTCGGGGTGGATGCGCCTGATGTAGGGAACCTTGTGCTCGTCGAAATGGCGGGCGACCGCCTCGTTGGCGGCCAGCATGAACTCCTCGATGATCTTGTTGCTGGTTTTTTGCCGGCGCCAATGGGCCCCGCTCACCTTTCCCTCGTCGTCGTATTCAAGCACCGGCTCGGCCATGTCGAGTTCCAGGGCCCCGCGGGCCAGCCTGCGGCGGTTGAGCAGCGAAGCCAGTTCGCGCATCAGCGCCATCAGGCTCCACAGGGCTTCCGCCCCCGCGGGCGGATTCCCGGCTTCCACCAGTTCCTGGGCCTGCTCGTAGGTGAGCCGGCGCTTCACCCGGATCATCCCCTCGAAAAACGACTGCCTCGTCACCCTGCCCTGCGAATCGAAATCCACCCTCGCCGTTTTCACCAGCCTCACCCGGCCCTCCTGCAGGCTCGCCAGGTGGTTGCTGATCGCCTCGGGGAACATCGGCAGCACCTTGCCCGGCAGGTAGACGCTTGTGGCGCGCCGCCGCGCCTCGCGGTCGAGCGGCCCCCCGGGAGGGACGAATTGCCCGACATCGGCGATGTGCACCCACAGCGACCAGTTTCCCTTGGGATCGCGGGTGACGAACACGGCGTCGTCGAAGTCGCGGGCATCCACCGGGTCGATGGTGATGACGAAGTCGCGGGTGAAGTCGGTTCGGCCCGTGACGGCATCCTCGCGGAAGTTTTCCGCCTGGTGGTGCGCCTCGGCGAGGGCATCGGAGGGGAAGGTGTCGGGTAGGCCGTGGTTCCGGATCACCGCCAAAAGATCGACGCCCGCGGCGCCTCGGGGTCCGAGAACCTCGAGAATCACCCCCTCGCCATGCGGGTCCTCGGGCGTCGGCGTCCTGAGGATCTCCACCACGACGAGGTCGCCGGGACGCGCCCCCTTGGCGCCGGCATCACCCACGCGCAAGCCATGGGCCAGGGTGGTGCCGTCGAGGCGGACGCGAGGCTGGCCGTCACGGAGGAACAGGGTGCCCACCATGCGGCTGCTGGCCCTTGAGACCACGGCGTCAACGCGCCCCCACATGGCGGTGGGATCGTCGGTGGCGGGGGACCGCCGCCTGATGACCCTGTAAATGACCGTGTCACCCGGTCGCGCCTCGCCAAGGTCGGCGGCCCTGAACCTGACCACGGGGCCCGCCGGGCCGGAGCGCACGACAAAGCGGCCGGCGGCGTCGCGCGCCAGCACTCCCCTCGAGCCGGCGCGGGGAGGCTCGGGAGCGGGGGTGCGCAACGAGCGGTTGCCGCCGAACACCAGGCGCCCGGCGCGCAGCAGCGCCCGCACGGCCTCGCGGAAACGAGGATAATCCTCCTGCCCGATTTCCATTTGCCTGGCCACGGCCTTGGCCTTCGCCGGCCGGTATTCGGGGCGGGACATCCAGTCGAGCACCCGGTTCTCGAGGGGCTCGCCATCGGGGGAATTCGCCATCGCGGGGCCTCCTGGAGCCGCCCCGGATTCAGCCGGGGCCGCGGTAAAGCCGCCTTTGCAGCGGCGAATGCCATGGGGACCAGACCCCTTGGGCGCGGTTCTCGTCGATATGCCTCAGCACCATGTTCATCCGCGAGTCCATCGAGTCGATCTCGTGCAGGGCGATCGCCTCGGGAGTCATGGGAACCTTGGGGCTGCCGTGCTCCAGGGTGCCGTGATGGCTCAGCAGCATGTGGAGCAGCCTCAGCCGCGTGTCCGCGGGAAACGGCTCGCCCAGGGCCTTCTCCACCCCGGCGATCTTGTCGCGCAGCATTTCATGGCCCATGGCCAAATGCCCGATCAACTGCCCGGCGTCGGTGTAGGAAAAGCCCTGCCCGACCGCCAGTTCATCCACCTTGCCGATGTCATGGATCAGCACGCCCATCACCAGCAGGTCGCGATCGAGTCCGGGATACAGGGGCGCCACCAGGCCCGCGATGTCCATCATCGTGGCGACATGCTCGGCCAGTCCGCCGGTGTAGGCGTGGTGCGCGGAAACTCCCGCCGGCGCCGCCAGGAACCGATGAACCAGTTCCTGGTCGGACAGGAACGCCTCGCCCAGCGCCCTCAGGGGAAAATCGCCGATGGTGGCGATGTGACCGTGGATGCGCTTGAGGCTTGCCTCAGGGTCGGTCGGGGAACGGGCGACAAAATCGGAGGGATCATGGGCCCCGGGCGGCACTTTCTCCAGGGCCGTCGCGATGACCTGCAGCGCCCCCTGGTAAGCCTGCACCTTGCCCTGCACCCGAAGGAGGTCGCCATCGGCGAACGAGCCGTAAACAGCCTGTCCGGCGTTCCACATGCGCGCGGAGACGGCGCCCGTCCGGTCGGCGAGTTCCACCTGCACATAAAGGTTGCCGTTGCGGTTCGTGCGCAACTGCCTGTCGCGGGCGAGATACACCTCGTCGATGGTGTCGCCGTCGGAGAGCGAGGCGACCGATCTGCGTGTCATGGGGACTCCGGACTGGGGACAACACTAGACGGGCGGGCCGCCTCCCGGGGAGGGCAGGGAGCAAACCCCGTCCTTGCATGGGAGCAGGCCGTAGCGGTTGCGGGCAATCCACAGGTAGACCCGTTGGCCAAGCCAACTCACGCCGGGAAAGTAGAGGAAAGGCGCCAGCAACACCAGCGCCGGCATCTTCCAGGCCAGGTGCCTGAAGGCCCAGAAGCCATGAAAAACACGGCGTCCGCCCGGGGCCACGGCGTGCATTTCCGCATCCATGCGGGCCGGGTCCAGCGGAGGATCAAGCCGTGGAACGGCATCCGCGTCGCGGAATGAGCGGAACTCGATGGCTCCCAACCAGTCGAAAGCCTTCAGCCACCGGACCGACATTCGGCAAAACGGGCAGTTTCCGTCATAAAGAACCAGCGATCGGCGGCCATCCCATGGGGCGGAAACGGCCTGTTGCGCCATGCTGTTCATGATCGGTGCCTCCATCGCTATTCTATCACCTTGGACATCCTCCGCGCCGGCGCCAAGCCACCGTCGCGCCTCCCCCTGACGGAATTTCCCTCATGCCCTCCAGCGCCAAGCAGATCCTGGCCGTCGACCTGGGCGCCGAGAGCGGAAGGCTCATCGCCGGCGCCTGGAGCGGCGAATCGATCAGCCTTGATGTGGTCCACCGTTTCCCCAACCGGCCCGTCCGGGTACTCGAAAGGCTCTACTGGGATGTCCTCGACCTTCACAGGGAGATCCTGCAGGGCCTCCGGATCGCCGCCGGAAGGCTCACGGGCATCGCTTCGGTGGGCGTCGACACCTGGGGCGTGGACTTCGGTTTGGTCGGCGAACACGGCACCCTTCTGGGCCATCCCCGGCATTACCGGGATCCGCACACCGAAAACATCCTTGCCGAAGTCGACGCCAAGCTGCCGCTGGACCGCATCTACGCCGCCACGGGCATCCAGTTCATGCGGTTCAACTCGCTCTTCCAACTGGCCGCCATGCGCCGGGACGGAAACCCCTTGCTTGGCCAGGCCAAAAACCTCCTCTTCATGCCCGACCTGTTCCATTACTTCCTGTCGGGCGAGATGGCCAACGAGCTCACCAACGCCAGCACGAGCCAGATGCTCGACCCGAAGACACGCCATTGGCGTTCCGAGATCGTCCGCGAACTGGGCATCCCTGACGGCATGCTGGGGAAACTGGTGCCGCCGGGCACGGTGCTGGGCCCGCTTCGCGCCTCGGTGGCCCAGGAAACCGGACTGGGATCGATTCCCGTGGTGGCTCCCGCCACGCACGACACGGCGGCGGCGGTCGCCGCCGTGCCCGTGGACCCCGCCCGCGCCGCCAGCGGCAAGTGGGCCTACATCAGTTCGGGCACATGGTCGCTGCTGGGACTCGAAACCCGGACGCCAAGGCTCGACGGTGCGGCGCGCGCGGCCAACGCCACCAACGAGGGAGGCGTGGATGGCACGATCCGCCTGCTGAAAAACATCATGGGCCTCTGGATCGTGCAGGAGTGCCGGCGCGCCTGGGAACGCGAAGGCCAGGCCCTCGACTACCAAACCCTCACGCACCTCGCGGCGCAGGCCCCCGCGGGCGGACCGCTGGTCGACCCCGACCATGCCTCGTTCATGCTGCCCGAGCACATGCCCGGCGCGCTTCAGGCCTACTGCTCCCGCACCGCGCAGGAGGTGCCCGAGGGGCCGGGGCCGATCCTCCGTTGCGCGCTGGAGAGCCTCGCCTTCAAGTACCGCCATGTCCTGGAGCAGCTTGAGGCCCTTGCCGGCACCCGGGCCGAGGTGATCCATGTGGTGGGCGGCGGTTGCCAGAACCGGCTGCTCAACCAGCTCACCGCGGACGCCTGCGGCAGGCCCGTCATCGCCGGGCCCGTCGAGGCCACAGCCGCGGGCAACATCCTCACCCAGGCGCTGGGCCTAAGGCTCATCGGCTCGCTTGACGACGCGCGCGCCGTGGTGCGCCGGTCGTTCGAAATCTCGGTCCATGAGCCGGCGGGGGCAACGCTCGCCGAGGCCCGCTATGCCTTCTTCAAGACCCTGGTCGGGCGCTGAGCCGTGGGCGGAACACCGCCAATCCGGTTCGAGCCCCTGGGTGACACGGCGCTGCTTGCCCGATTCGAATCGGAGGAGGAAGCGCTGGCCTTCGCTCGAAAGGCGACCTCAATGGGGCTGGAATCGGTCGGCGTGACCGATGTGGTGCCCGCTTACCGGACCGTTTCGCTGCACCTCGACTCGCCTTCGCGCGACCGCGAGGCCATCGAGGCCATGCTGCGTGGAAGCTCGGACAACGCCAATATCCACCCCAGGCGGCACACGATCCCGTGCTGTTACGAGATGGGGGAGGACCTCCCGTGGGTGGCCGGCAAGCTGAACCTGCGCCCGGAAGAGGTGGTTTCGGCCCACGCCTCGGTCACCTACACGGTTTACGCGCTCGGCTTCATTCCCGGGTTCGCCTACCTCGGCTGGCTGCCCGCCCAGCTTGCCGGGCTGGCCCGGCGGGAATCGCCCCGAACCGCCGTGCCGCCCGGAAGCGTGGCGCTGGCGGGAAGGCAGACCGGCGTGTATCCGGCGAAAGTTCCCGGAGGATGGCACCTCATCGGCAAGACACCGTGCCGGGTGGCCCGCCCGGAGGACGGATGGTTTCCGCTCAGGCCGGGCGACCTCGTCAAGTTCCTCCCGATCAACCCGGCGCGGTTTTCCGACCTTGCCGGCACCGACCTTCCGGCGGTGGAATAACCGCATGGAGGAGACGATCCTGCTCTGGGTCTACGGCACCCTCAAGCGGCGCGGAAGGCTGCATGAAGCGATGCATGGCTCCGCGTTCATCGGCTGTTGCCGCACGGTGCCCGGCTACCGTCTGCTCAACCTCGGAAGCTATCCGGGGCTGGTGAGGATCTCGAGTTCAACCGCGGCCGACCGGGTTTCCGGCGAACTTTTCACAGTTCCTGTTTCGATGCTGGCACACCTCGACGAGGTCGAGGGGGCTCCCGGCCTGTTCAGCCGCGAACCGGTCGAACTGGATCATGCCCGGGGAGGCGCCCAGGCCTACTTCCACCAAGGCTCGCGCACCGGTTTTCCGTCCGTCCCGGGCGGGGAATGGCCCGTGCCATGAGCCTGGAAGCCGACCTCACCCGCAACGCGAGGCGCGAACCGGGAGAATCCCTCCAATCGCTGATGCTGGCCGACTACCTCGAACGGCGGGGGGATGGCAGGGCCGAATACATCCGGTGGAGCCACGCGGCCCTTTCGGCGCGCGCGGAGTCGGAAATCAGGCAGGCCCGCTCCTCGATCGACGGGCTTCTGGACAGCCGCGAGCGGGAATGGGCGGAACCCCTTCCGGGCCGGGCGTCCTGGTGGTCCTGGTCCGCCGCCGGCATCGAAGCCATCGAGATGAACGCCGGCGCGGGACTCGATGCCTGCGCGGCGCTGGAACGGCATCCGATTCACGACCTCGCCCTGGCCGACCTCAAGGGCGGACTTCCCGCCGATTGGAAAACCTGGACGGCGGAACTCGCCTCATTCCGGTTTAGGGCGCCCGCCGTGGGCGACATGGGGCTGGCGCGTGTCCTCGCCTCGGGAGATTGGCCATGCCTGGAAAGCCTCGAGCTGAGGGCCGCGGGCGCCGGGCAGGCGGCGACAACCGAACTGGCGGGCCGGGGAATCCTCCAACGACTGGCATGCCTCGATGTTTCCCGGTCACCCGGGTGGGGCGACCGGGCGCTGGCACTGCTGGGTTGCCAAGGGGCCGCCCGCCTGAGGCGACTCGACATCAGCCACACCAACATCACGGCCAACGGGATCTTGAACTTCCTTTCAAACGGGCCGCCGCGGGCGCTTGAACACCTGGCGATGGCGGCATCGGCACCGGCGACCGGGCTTTTGAACCCGGCGATCGCGGCGCTGGGCAAGGCGCTGGCGACGGCGCCATGCCTGGGCGGGCTCAAGGCCCTTGACATCGCGGGCTGGAGGTTCGCCCCGGATTTCTGGGACAGGCTTGCCACCTCGTCCTTGGCCGGCAACCTCACGGAACTGCGACTGGCCGGTTGCGGCCTCGGAGCCGAGGGATCGGCCATCCTCCGCGATCCTTCAGGATGGGCAAGCCTCCGGGCCATCGACCTATCGGACAACGGGCTCGGGCCCGCCTCCATGACCCTGCTGGCCGGCTTGCCACTGGCGCGAGCGCTGTCGAGGCTCGAACTGTCGGGGAACCCGATTTCCGACAAGGGAATTGGCCATTTGCTGGAATCGCCCTGGGGCGAAACACCCTGCTGGCTGGGCCTGCGGAATTGCGCGATCGGCGACAAGGGCATCGCGGCCATCGCGGGCCGGGGAGCGAAGAGGCTGGCGGGGCTTGCCATCGGGGGGAACCCCGTCGGAGGAAAGGCGCTGTCAAGGCTGCTGTCGTGCGATCTAATGCAGGATATCCAATATCTTGATATCGCGAGGATGCCCGCCGAACTGGCGATCGTCGACGCCCTGGCCAAGGCCGACACGCCGCCCCTGCTGGCCGAGGTGCGAATCGATTCGGATCTTCTCCGGGCGTTCCTGGCCCGCGGCAGGCTCTGGGCGCCGCCGTCGGCGCGCTGGGTCATCGAGGGACGGCCGGATCGGCACCTTGGGGGGGAACTCTTCCGCCTGGGCGCGCGGGAAGCCTGGTTCACCGAGGGCGCCGAACTTCCGCGCCGTTTCCGTCGCTGGGGGGCGCCGCCGGCATCGTGAAGGGAGGTCAGACCCTCACGCCATCAAGGCCGTTCACGAGCGAAAACAGGGTGTCGATGCGCGCGAAATTGATCCGGTTGTAAATGTCCACGCGGGCGGGGACACCCGGCCCCGTTCCGGTCACGATGCCGGAAGATGCCACGGCAACCCGGATTCCCCCGGTGAACACGCCATCCGCCGCGCTGAACCGGCTTACCGGCCCCAACTTGGAGCCACCCCGGATCACCGTCACGGTGGGCGGGCCGCCGCTGCCATAAGCCGCCAGAAGATCGGCGCGCCTGTCGCCGTTCAAGTCAGCCGCGGCGATGTTCAGCCCGGTCCTCAGGGAGGCGGGCCCCACCAAGGCCGTGGAAGTGAGCCTGAACATCAGCGAAGGCCTTGCCGAGGAGGAAAATACCTTGATGGTGCCGCGCATGCCGGCGCCATTGGCGGCGATCACATCCGCCAGGCCGTCTCCGTTGACATCGGCGCACGCCACGCGCACCCCGCCGGAAAACGAGGATGGAAAGGCCATGAAGCTCTTGATGATCCCAAGCGTCCTGCCGCTGAAAACACTGACCAAGGGCGCGGAGGGGCCGTCCCGAGCCACCACATAGTCGGAAAAGCCATCGTTGTTGACATCACCCGTGGCGATCGAAAGGCCGCCTGTCCATCCCGGAAAAGGAGAGAAAGTCGAAATGGCGGATCCGGTCAGGAGGCTGATGACCCTGACCTGCGCGGGAGTGCCCGGGCCGCTGGCCGAGACGACAAACGGCTGGCCGACCCCGGGATGAATGCCCGCCGCGACGCGGATGCCGCCGTGCGTGCCCGGCGCGAACGCGGCGTAGGTTTTGCTGAGGCCCGAGGAGTCGCGGACCGTGAATGTGGTTCCCGCGTCGGAAGCCGCCACCACCGGGGTTTCCAGCGTGATGACAGGCACCTTGCTGACCCGGTTGAGGACCACATCGCGGCCCTGGGTTCCACCCTTGTAGCTGATCCTGAAGGCGGCGCCGCCCAGCGTGAGGGCGGCCCCTTCGGGCAGGTTGCGGAATTGGCCCTGCACGGGGCTGGGGCCGGCGTTGCGGATCAGGGTGAACTGGGCGATCGAGCCGGGGTTGAAGTAGGGCAGCACGGCCAGGGAAAGGGCGGGATTGTTGAGGATCACGCTTCCGGTGACGACGACCTGGTCGTGGCCTGTCCCCGGAGTGCCACCCTGGAGGCGCATCGACACGCCGCTACCGGTGGCCATCGCGAAGTTGCCGTTGCTTGTGATGATGCCGGTCGAGGCAAGGCCCGGCGCCAGGGAGTCGAGTGAAACGATGCCGGCCAGGCCGCCCGTTCCCCTGAGCAGCCCCCCGTTGACGATCGCCTGACTGGATGCCAGCGATCCTGTGACCTCGACGACCCCCGAGTTGATGTTCGTGGGACCGCCATAGGTGCTGTTGCCGGAAATCAGCAGCTTTCCCGGCCCCTCGAAGACCAAGGCGCCGCCGGCCTGGGAGCTGGTGATGACCGTGTCCAGCACCGAGTCCTGCGAGTTCGACGCGATGACAAACCTCGACCCGAACCGCACCTGCCCGGCGTCGGTCACGGCGCCGGTGGCCGAGCGCGCGGTGAGGACGCCGCCGACGGTACCTTGAATCGCCAAAGGTCCGGAATTGACAACGGTGGCGTCGCCGCCGGCGCCGGTCGTTGCCACGGAGATGACGCCACCAACGGAAAGCGCGTCAAGGATGATGGATGATCCGGAACCGCGGGTCTCGAACGATCCGTTGCCAGCAAGGGTGATGGTGCCGTTGTCGGTGAGGTTGCCTGCCTCGGTGGCCAACTGGGCCGAGGGCGCTGAACTGGCTTGGAGGGCCAGGGCTCCCTTGGCCGTCAGCGAAACCGCCGAGGCCGCCTGGAAGGAAACCGCCCCGTTGAACAAGTTCGACGCGGCGTTGGACAGGGCGATTCCCGCGAACGCCGACCGCAGCGAGACGGCGCCCGTTCCGGTGGTGATGGTGCCGCCCGGTGTCTGGGTGATGGCACCGTTGGCGTTCAGGGTGAGGGTTCCAGCCTTGTCTCCCGCCATCGAGACACGGCTCAACAGCAGCGCCTGCGAAGCCGTGAGTGAGATGGACGCGGCTCCCAGGTTACGCAACGCCACCGGGCCGTTGAAGGCGTTGCCCCCGGAACCGAGGGTGATCGTTGCCGACTCCGTCTGCGCGCTGAACTGCCCTGTTCCGGTGGTGATGGAAGAACCGGGTTCCTGGGTGATCTCGCCCCGCGCGCCGATCGTGAGTGCCGCGGCGAAGGCCGGATCAAGCGAGACGGAAGCCAGGTTGAGCGCGGTCGAATCGAAGATCTGGACCGAACCGCCACTGGATGCGGCCAGCGTGACGGGCCCCAGGAATTCGTTGTTGGTTCCCGCCAAGGCGATGCCGTCGGCGCCCGCGCGGAAAACGATCTCGACCACCTCCGATTGCCTGATGGCTGATCCCGAGGCCTGGCCGATTCCGGAGACAGCGAGAAAATTGGCGGTTCCCGCGCCAAGGGTGGTGTTTCCAAGCACGAGGCCGTTCATGTCTCGGATGAACACGGTTCCCGAACTTGTGATGGAAACACTCGCCTTGAAATCGTTGGCTTGCCCCGTCGCGAAGACGGTTCCGGAACCGGACTGGATGGTCGTCGCCCCGCCGAACTCAAGCTGACCCAGCGTTACCGGCTGCCCACCGGTTGAACCGCCCGAGGTCGTCAGCGA
>VGXS01000044.1 GCA_016873225.1 Planctomycetota bacterium
TCCTTCGGATCCACCGTTGGCGCAGCAACTAATTTGGATGAAATTCAAGTAACCGCCAAAACGATCGCCATTGGCGGCAATATAACATCTAACAATAATGACATCACCCTAACCGGTGGCGTCATCCTCAACAGCAGTCCCACCATATCTTCCACGGGCGGCAACATCACCCTCAACGGGTCGGTCAACGGCAGCGCCATCAACACCCGGTCCCTCACCCTCAACTCCGGCAGCGGGGACATTACCGTCAATGCAGTGGTTGGAAACCTGCGCCGCCTGCTTGGATTCACAATCTCAGATGCTGATGATGTGACTATCAATAATTCCGTCACGGTCACGACGATCAGCATCACCGCGGATGGCGGTACCGATGACATGACAACCATATCTGTAACAGGAAATTCGACGCTGGCGGGATCAACAGCGATCACCTCAACGGCGCCTGATGAAACTTACATCGATGTGTCAGGCCGGTTCAATGTTTCGGTATCCGTTACGGGTTCTGGAACTATTAAATCAGAATTGAGAGCCACCTCGAATTCCAACTTCACCGTGACGGGTACCAATGTCTCCAATAGGACGCAAGGAACTCTCACGAAGACACAACCCGGTCGGCCAGCGGTCATCACCTTCACCAATATCAGAGACCTGGCATTCACAGGCGGCGCTTCCGGCAACGCCTTCACCCTGAACGAATGGTTCTTCCCTGCCGATATCAATGGCGCGGGCGGCAGCGACAGCCTCATCGTGAACAGGGCCCAGGATGGTACTTCGGGACTTGAGTTCACGCTAGACAACAACAACCTCCAAATCGACGCGCCGACGGGATCTTTCTCCGGCGGCACTACTTCACCAATCTCGATTGATTACGCTCTCACAAGCATAGAATCAGCCAACATTGTCGCGGGCGCGGGCGATGACTCCTTCGACATTGGTGGTTGGACAGCCAGACCCACCTTGGCCGGTGGTAGCGGCGCCGATGAACTCATCTGGTCAGCTACTGCCGATTCAGTTCTCACGCCAACTTCGTTCGTGGCGGGAAGCCTGAACGCCAGTCTTTCCAGGATCGAATCCGCTAATTTGGTAAACACCGGAGCCAGCTCCAAGTTTTCAATCACTGGATTCGTGGGAAATGTGGACATCACGGGAGCCGCCACTTCCACCGTCACAGCCACCTACAACGCCAATTTTGCTCTCGTGGGCACAAGCGCCACAGACGGCACCATCACCACTGGTGGCACGACCATCGATTTCACGGCGAAAAATGTGTCGCTCATCGGCGGCAATCGTGACAACACCTTCAGCTTGAATGGAACTTACCTTGGCGTTGTCAATTTAGATGGTGGCCAAGGCAACGACACTTACAACATCACTTTGCCAGCAAGATCACCAGAACCACCACCACCATCTGGCGGCTCGCAAGTTGTCACTGTCAGCGACACTGGCAGCACGACACGGGACACAATCATCGCTAGAAGCATCACTAGCTCCGGTTTGCTGGCACGCACTTCTACCTTACCCCTTACGAGTGGCACTATTGCCTATGCAGCCACTCCACAAACCTTTACCACTTTCCCGAGAATCAGTTTCAGTGGCATTGACATTGTTACCTTGCTTTAACTGATTTTCGCACGAAGTTTTGCGCGAGGCGGGAACATGTTTCCCGCCTCTTTCTTTTCCCATTCATGATTCCGCATCGCGCCATGGCCTTGTTGGCCCATGCGCAAAAAATGGAATCACCACTGGAGCCGAGCGCCGTCAGGCGCCGGGTCCTGTCAATCCCCCGTCACCCCGTCACCCCGTCAGGCGCAGATCTCGGAGATCACCCTCGGCCCCTCGGCCGGCCCGATGAGGCGATGATCAAGCCCCAGGTGCCGGTAGGAGAAAGTAAGCGGATCGAGGCCCAACAGGTGCAGGATGGTCGCCTGCAGGTCGTGCACATCCACGGGGTTTTCCGCGACGCGCCAGCCGAGCTCGTCGGTGGCGCCATGCGAAAGCCCCGGCTTGACGCCGCCGCCGGCCATCCACACCGTGAAGCAGTGGGGATGATGGTCGCGGCCCAGCGACTTCGACCCGCCCCGCGCCTCGTTCATGCTCGTGCGGCCGAACTCCCCGCCCCAGACCACCAGCGTGGAATCCAGAAGGCCGCGGCGGCGCAGGTCGCGCAGCAGCGCCGCGATCGGCTGGTCGACCTCGCGGCACTTGCGGGGCAGGTGGTTGACGATGTCGTCGCCGGGGCCGGTGCCGTGCGTGTCCCAGCCCCAGTCGAACAACTGCACATAGCGCACGCCCTGCTCCACCATGCGGCGCGCCAGCAGGCAGTTGTTGGCGAAGCCGCCCTGGCCGGGCTTGGCGTTGTATTCCTCGAGGATGCGCGCCGGCTCGCGGGAAATGTCCATCACCTCGGGCACGGACGCCTGCATCCGGTAGGCCAGCTCGTACTGCTCGGTGCGCGTGCGGGTCTCGGGGTCGCGCGAGCGCTCCAGTTCCAGCTCGTTGAGCGCCTTCAGGGCGTCGAGGCTGCGGCGCCGGCCGGCGCGGTCGAGCCCCTCGGGATCGGAGACATAGAAGATCGGCTCGGCACCCGACCGGCACTGCACCCCCTGGTGGACCGAGGGCAGGAAACCCGGGCCCCAGACGCTCTTGCCGGCGGTCGGGTCGGTGCCGCCCGAAACCAGCACCATGAACCCCGGCAGGTTCGAGTTCATCGTTCCCAGGCCGTAGCTCGCCCAGGCGCCGATCGACGGATACCCGGGACGGTTCTCGCCGGTGTGCACGAACAACTCGGCCGGGGCGTGGTTGAACTCCTTGGTGCGCATCGAGCGGATCACCGTCAGCTCGTCGGCGACGGTGCGCAGGTGCGGGAACAGCTCGCTGATCCGCTGTCCCGACTGGCCGCACGGCGCGAAGGAGTAGGGGGAACCGAGCAGCGTCGGGTGCCCCTTGATGAAGGCGAACCGCTCGCCCTTGAGCAGGCTGTCGGGGCACGGCTTCAGGTGGAACTCCCTCAGCCTGGGCTTGTCGTCGAACAGTTCCTGCTGCGGGGGGGATCCCGACATGTGCAGGTAGATCACCGACCTGGCCCTCGTAGCACGGGCGGGCGGAACGGCCGCGGCGTTGGCCAGGCCGGCCAGGTAGATCGACCCCAGGCCCACGCCGCAGCGCTGGAGGAAGTGCCGGCGGGTTCCGGCCAGGGCGATCGACTCGCGATCCGTCATGACGGCTCTCCGGAAGGTCAGTTGCGGGTCAGGAAGGCGTCGAGGTTGAGCAGCACATTAGCCACCACCGTCGCCGCGGCGACATCGGCCTTGTCGGCGCCGGGGGGAATCTCGCCCGGGCCGGCCAGCTTGGCGGCATCGGCGGGGCTGGCGGCGAACGCCACGCGCTCCGACTCGAGCAAATCGGCCAGCCGGGCCCGTTCCGCGGCGGCGGGCGGGCGCCCCAGGCAGAGCATCCAGGCGTGGTCGATCCTCGAGGCCCATTCCCGGCCCCCTTCCCGGATCATCCGCCTGGCCAGCGCCTGGGCGCATTCAACAAAAACCGGATCGTTAAGGGTGACGAAGGCCTGCAGCGGCGTGTTGCTGCCGATGCGCCTCACGGTGCAGCTTTCCCGGCTGGGAGCGTCGAACGCCTGCATCCCCGGCGGAGGGACGGTGCGCCGCCAGAAGCTGTAGATGCCGCGGCGGAAGCGGTCTTCCCCCGTGCTGGTGGGATAGGTGCGCTCGCCGTTGAACGCCGCCTGCCACAGCCCGGCGGGCTGGGGCGGATAAACCGACGGCCCGCCCGCCTTGGCCGAGAGCAGGCCGCTGACGGCCAGCGCCTGGTCGCGCACCAGTTCGGCCTCGAGGCGCTGGCGGGGAAAGCGGGCCAAAAGCTCGTTGCGGGGATCCACGCGCCCGTGGTCGGCCTCCACGCGCGCGGACTGCCGGTAAACCGACGACAGCACCATGAGCCGCAGGAGGGCCTTGGTGTCCCAGCCCAGGCGGATGTACTCGGTGGCCAGCCAGTCGAGCAGTTCGGGATGGGTCGGCTTGGCGCCCATGATCCCGAAATCCTCCTCGCTTTCGACGATGCCCCGGCCGAAAATGAGCGCCCATGTCCGGTTCACCGCCACGCGCGCGGTGAGGGGGTTCTCGGGCGACACCAGCCACCTGGCGAAGGAAAGGCGGTCGACGGGGCCGTCGGCGGGCTTGTGGAACGCGGCGGGAACGCCCGGGGCGACCGGGTCGCCCTTGGTGAGGAAATTCCCCTTGAGCAGGACCTGCGTCACGCGCTTCTTGCCCTCGGGCAACTCCTGCATGACGGGCGTGCTGACGATCTCCTTGTCGAGCGCCTTGAGTTCGGCCTCCAGTTTCGCGACCCGGGAAACGGCGCCGGGGTCGCGGGGCGCCGCGGCGCCCCATGCCTTGGCCATGGCGGCGCGTTCGGCGGGGGTCCATGAGGCGGCATCGCGCGACGCCACCGCGGTCAGCGACTCGGCCGCGGCGACGGGCGGCGGAGACACCCGGCTCATGGAAATCCTGAATTTTCCCAGCACCGCCTTGCCGCCGTAGCCTTGCGAAATGACAAGCCTGTGGGCGCCTTCCCCCAGCGGCCCGGCCAACGGAACCACGAGGGCCTGGCCGGCGTTCAATCCGCCGCCAAGGCCCCAGCCCGACTTCGCCCCGCCCCCGCCCAGCGCCAAAAGGGCCCCGAATCCCTCCTGCTCATGCGTGGCGGATGGCGTCCCCAGGGGCACCGACAGGTCGGCGGAAACGGGTATCACCACGCTCGCCAGCGGCGCCTTGGCGAGGACATGCTTCCAGACGGGGCGCCTTTGGGCGTCGAGCAGGGTGGCCACGAGGCCGTCGGCGCGCGACTGGAGGCCGTTGTCGACACGGTTGAAAACCGCAACCTTCTCGACGGGCGCCTCGGCGCCGAGGTCGACTTCCCACCAGGGGTTGTCAGACTCGAGGGTGTGCGTGACCGACCCGTTGGCGAAACGGCCGTCGGTGTTGCCGTCGATCCCCTTGGAGGCGTCCCCGCCGAAGCCGGTAGACGATTGCGACGCCTTGCCGCCGCGGGCGATGTTGGCGCCGCCGCTGAAGACCTGCGCCTCGGCGATGTGGATCATTTTCCCCTTGCCCGGGAGGTCGAGGCGCAGGAAGCGGGCCCGGGTTGACGGGGTGGCGCCGCCGGCCTTCTCAAGCCGGAAGCCGTCGATGACGACATTGCCGCCGACGGCGCCGCCCTTGGGAACCTCAAGGCGGAGGGCCGTGGCGCCGGCGAGGCCGGAGCCAAGCTCCAGCGTGGTGACGGTGTCGGCGGGCGGCGGCGAGGCGAGCGAGACCAGTCCGTCGGGCGCGACGGCGTAGGTGGCGCCCCTGGTTCCCGCCGCGGATTTCACCGCCACCGGGGAGAACCCCGCGCGGTAGGCCGCCAGGCGCTGGCGCCACTCCTCGAAGGCCGGGCCGGAAAGGGGCACGGGAGCCTCGGTGGCCGCCTTCGCCGCGGCCAGTTCATCCCTCAGGCCGGCCCGCCGGGCGACCTGCGCCGGCGTGGGCGTGGGCAGGCGCGGCAGGTCCTCGGGATGGTCGTTGTCGGCCGTCTGGTTGAAGACGGCGAAGACCTGGTAATACTCCTTCTGCGTGATCGGGTCGAACTTGTGCGTGTGGCACTTGGCGCACCCCAGCGTCAGCGCCATCCAGACCTGGGCGGTGGTGTCCACCCTGTCCTTCACGGCGGCCACGCGGAACTCCTCGTCGTCGGTGCCGCCCTCGGTGTTCGTCATGGTGTTGCGGTGGAACGCGGTCGCCAGGCGCGTCTCGTCGGTGGCGTCGGGAAGCAGGTCCCCGGCGATTTGCTCGATGGTGAACCGGTCGTAGGGGAGGTTGCGGTTGAACGCGTCGATGACCCAGTCGCGGTAGCGCCAGATGTAGGGACGCAGCGGGTCGGAGCCGTAGCCCTTGCTGTCGGCGTAGCGGGCCAGGTCGAGCCAGGGCCGGGCCATGCGCTCGCCGAAGCGGGGGCTGGCCAGCAGGCGGTCGACCTGGCGTTCCAGGGCACCCGTGCCGGTGTCGGCGAGGAAGTCGGCCACCTCGCCGGGCGTGGGAGGCAGGCCGGTGAGGTCGAGGCTGAGGCGCCTCAGCAGGGTGGCCTTGTCGGCCTCGGGGTTGGGCTTCAGGCCGGCCTTGGCGAGGCGCTGGAGGATGAAGGCGTCGACGGGGGACTTCACCCAGGGGTCGGAGGACGCGGGAACGGCCGGCCGCGCCGGCTTGCGGAAGGCCCAGTGGTCGCTGGCCACGGCGGCGGATGTGTCGGCGCCGTAGGGCGCGCCGGCGTCGATCCATCGGGCCAGCAGGTTGGCCTGCCCGGCGGACAGCGGATCGCCCTTGGGGGGCATGCGCTTGCCTGAGGCGCCCGAGACGCGCGCCATCACCTGGCTTTCGGCGGACTTGCCCGGCACGATGCCCTTGGCGCCCGAATCGCCCGACCCGGTGGCCCCGGCGCGGATGTCGAGCCTGTAGCCGCCCCGCTGCCGGGCCGGTCCGTGGCACTCGAAGCAGCGGGCCTTGAGCAAGGGCTCGATGTCACGGGCGTAATCCACGGGCGCCTTCAGGCCCGGGTCGGCGGGGGAAAGGCCCGCCGAGGCGAGCCAGGCCAGCGACGCGTACCACATGCCCCTCATGGCGCCTCCCCTTTAGTGGCCGTGGCCATGACCATGGCCGCCCTTCTGGAACAGCGGATGCTTGGGATCGCCCTTGGCGAACACGAACGACAGGAGGTCGATCACCTCGTCGCGCGTCAGCTTGTCGAGCAACCCCTTGGGCATCAGCGACACCTTCGATTCCGCGCGCGACTCCACCTCGGCCTTGGGCACCTTGGTCGCCTCGGCCTTGGCGAGCGGGTTCTCCACCACGAGGAGGCTGCCGTCCTTCTCGCCCGTCACCAGCCCGGTGATGGTCTTGCCGTTTTTCAGCTCGATCACCTGGGAGCGGAACTTCTCGTGGATGCGGTGCGACGGCTCGAGGATCTCGCGCAGCACATCGACGGGCTTCCACTTGGGGTCGAGTTCGGCGAGCTTGGGCCCGAAGTCGTTGCCCTGGTCGCCCACCTTGTGGCACGAGATGCACGAGGCCATCGTGAACATCTGCCTGCCGCTGTTGTAGCTGCGGCCCGGCTCAAGGTGCTCGACCGCGGTGGCGAGGTCGTCGAGCTTCCATTCGGTGCGGGGGCGGCGGTCCTTCAGCAGGGCGTCCGCCGCGGTCATCGGGTTCTTGGCCAGGTAGGCCTCGGGGTTGGCCTGGTAGGCGTCGAGGTCGGCGACCACATACAGGGCGCCGTACATCCGCCGCCAGTGCCCGGGGTAGGTGCACACATACGGGTACACCCCCGGGGTCGCCGGGGCGGTGAAGGCGAGTTGCTGCGACTCGCGGGTTTGCAGCAGCCGGCTCGAGAGCAGCACCTTGGCCGACTTGGGCACGAACTGCCTCGCCTGGAACTCGGGACTGGCGGCGCTCGCCTCGGCGAGCGCGCCCACCTCCTCCAGCGCGCCGGGGCTGGTGATCACGAAATTATGGGGCATGAAGTCGTCGTTGGTGAGCACGATCTCGATCGGCTTGCCGGCCTGCGCCACGATGAGTTCCTTGTCGTAGGCCATCCGCTCGGGCAGGGTGCCCAGACGGATCACGCGCACGGCGAGGTCGCCCAACTCCTTGCGCAGCGAGCGGGCCCTGTCGTCGGGCAGCAGCGCGGACAGGCCGTCGGCGAATTCGACATAGTCGATGGCGGCGGGGCCGGTGCGGTCCTTGGCCGGGATCGACTTGATCACGCCCAGGGCGATGTCGGCGAGCGCGGGCGCCTCGGCCTTCGACCAGGCGTTGCGGGGCAGGCGCGCGAGGGCGCGCACGGCCTGGAGCCTGTCCTTGTCGGCCTTCACCCGGCCGGCCAGGACGGCGAAGGTTTTTTCCTCCTGGCCCCGCACGGAGACCATGGCGAGCATGGTTTCGGCGCGCAGGGCGCGGTCGGGGGATTCACCCCCGACATCCACCCTGGCGTTGGTGGCGGGCGCCGGCAGGCCGGTTTTCTCGAAGACGGTCTTCCGCGCCGCGTCGAGCACCTTGATGGTGTGGTTCGAAAGCCTGTTCCCGAGGTTGCCGTCGGTGCGGTTGTGGACGACGACGGAATCGATGGGGAACTCGCCGCCCAAGTCGACCTCCCACCAGGGGTTGGTGGTTCCCTCCTGGGTGTGGGTCTGCGTGCCGGAACCGAAGTCGCCAGCGGTGTTGCCGTCGATGGCCCTCTTGGCCTCGGCGCCGTTGGTCGTGCTGCTCTGCCGGGCGGCGCCCTTGCGGGCGAGGTTCACGCCGTCGGAAAGCACCTCCACCTCGGCGAGGGTGAGCGTCCTCTGCCTGCCGGGAAGTTCCACGCGCACGAACCGGCCGTTCACCTGTCGGGCCACCTTGGAGTCGAGCCCGGCGGGCAGGCCGTCGAGCAGGGGCACCAGGCGGGGATAGATGGCCGAGCGCAGCGAGGGATCGGCGATCATCGGCACGGCGCCCGCCAGGTCGCGGAGGCCGGCGACCGACTTGGACGCCAGTTCCCACACCTTGTCGACCTGGCCGTCCACGGTGAGCAGCATCACATAGCCGACCTGCCTCAAAATGGGCTGGCGGGCCGAGCGGGCCAGCGCCTCGATGTCGGCGCGGGCCGCGGCGAGTTCCGCCGCCGGCCTGCCGGGAATCAGGCGCACCAGTTCCACCAGCACGGCCTCGTCGCGTGGTTCGGCGGCGGATCCGGAACCGCCCACAAGCTCGAGCAGCGCCCGCAGTTCGCCGCGCTTCTCCTCACGGGCCAAGTCGGCCAGCGCCGACCGGCGGGCCTCGTCGCGAACGCCCGGGCGCAGCAGGATCTCCCTCAGGGTCACCGGGGTGCGCGGCTGCTTGAGCAGCGCCTCGACGGAAAGAGACCTCAGCAGATACCGCTTGGCGGCCTCGCTGGAGAACTCAACCTTCTCGCCCCGGGCGAGCGCGTCCTTGTAAAGCGGATCAAGGGTGCGCATCGTCTCGCCGCGCACGAAGTCGATGTAGGTGTCGGATCCCCTGGATCCGGCGATGATGGGCACCTCCACCGCCTCGGCCCTGTTGACCCAACTGGCCGCGCGCACCGCCTCGAGGCGAACGCGGGGATGCTCGTCAGCGGCCAGCACCTTCAGCAGGGCCACCACATCGGGAATCCGGTCGCGCCAGGCGCACAGCACGCGGACGGCGGCGGCCCGGGCGCGGAAATCGGGGCTCGACAGCACGGCCTTGAGCCAATCGGCGCGCGGCTCGTCGAGGTGCTGCATCACCCAGAGGGCCTCGAGGTGCCGGCGGTCTCCCGCCGGCTTGGCCGAGGCCCACGCCCGCAGCGCCTTCTCCACCTCGGCGGCGGGCCGCCCGGCCAGTTCCATCCGGGCCAGCGCGCGGAACCGGTCGACCGGATGGTCGAGCACGGCGACGAGCTGGTCCAGGGAAGCGCCCGAGATCACGGGCGCCTTCTGGACGGGCCGGCCCTCGTGCGTCACCCGGTAGATGCGGCCGTGCTCGCGGTCGCGGCTGGGGTCGCGGAGGTTGTGCTGCATGTGCCCGATGATCGGGTTGTGCCAATCGATGAAGTAAAGGGCGCCGTCAGGGCCGAACTTCAGGTCGGAAGGACGAAAATTCGGATCGGTTGACGAGAGAATCGGCTCAAGCTCCTCGGCGCCGAAGCTCGCGTCCTTGTCGAACACCTTGTAGCGCAGGATCCCCTGGAACCCGATGACATTGGCCACCAGCAGGTTGCCCTGGAACTCCTCGGGGAAATGCTCCGACGAGACATATTCCATGCCGGGGCATGGGCGCGTGCGCTGCTGGTAAACCGTCGGGGGCCTGCTGTGCTTGGCGGGGAACGGGATGAAGCCGCTGAACAGCGTGCCGTGGTAAGGCACCGCCCCGGTGCCGTCCACCACGATGTCCTGGCCCCACTTGTCGAACACATGCCCGTGCGGGTTGGCGAAGCCATAGGTGACATACACCTCGAACTTCTGGGAGCGGGGCTCGTAGCGGAACACGCCGCCGTTGGCGCAGCGCCACGGGGCGCCGAAGGGGGTTTCCACCTGGGTGTGGTGAAAGGTGCCTTCCTGGAAGTAGATCGCGCCGCCCGGATCGGTGGCGAAGCTGTTGGCGGTGTGGTGGGTGTCGGCGGAGTCGATGCCGTGGAGCACCCGCTGGCGGACATCGGCCTTGCCGTCGCCATCGGAATCCTTGAGGAACACGAGGTCGGGCGCCTGGGCCACCAGCACGCCGCCGTTGGCGAACTCGAAGCCGGTGGGGTTGTGAAGGCCGTCGGCGAAGACGGTCATCTTGTCGGCCTTGCCGTCGCCGTTGGTGTCCTCGAGCACGAGGATCTTGTCGTTCATCGGTTCCTTGGGCTTCCAGTGCGGGTAGGTGGGCCACACCGCCACCCAGAGGCGCCCCTTGGCGTCCCAGGCCATCTGGACGGGGTTGGCCAATTCGGGCCATGTCTCCTCGGAGGCGAACAGGTTCACCTTGAGGCCGTTGCCGATCTTCATCTTCTCGATGGCCTTTTCCCCGGGCAGGAAGAGGTGCTTTCCGCCATCCAGCGCGCCCGGCCTGTTGGTCACCACGGGAATGAACGGCGGGGCGGGATCGTCGCCGACGGACTCCTTGCGCCCCCGCGCGGCGGCCCAGACCACCTTGTCGCGGTTGGCCGTCATCGCGTCGAGCACCTCCATCTCGCGGTCCATCACCACGCGGTTGGTTTGCCCGGCCACGAAGCGCAGGTCGGCGCGCCCGCCATAAATCGAGTAGCCGTCGGTGGTGCGGTAGCGGTTGAACCACATGAAGTCCTTGTCGAGGACGGCCTTGCGGATCTCCTCAATCCGGGCCGCATTGGCTTGCAAATTCCCGCCGAAAAGCTCGCGTTCGATGATTTCCGCCAGGGCGGCGTAACCGGCGTCGTTGAGGTGGATCCCGTTGATCGTCAGACGCGTCGCGGACTTCTCCATGAGGGCCTTGGTGGGCTGGAACAGGTCGACGAACGGAACCTTGACCTCCGCGGCGACCTCGCCCATCGCCTTGGCGTACAGCGCGATGTTGCCGTTGGCCTTGGCGCCGTCGGGAAGGTGGCTTGTGCCATGGTTCTCGAAGGCGATCGGGGAGAACAGCACCACGCGGGGCGGCTGGTTGCCGTCGAACTTCTGGGCGCGGTAGCCCGTCACGACATCGCGGAGGTCTTTCTTGAAGCCTTCAAGGCCCGCGGCGCCGGCCCACGACTCGTTGTAGCCGAAGAACATCAGCACAAGGCTGGCCTTGGTCTTGCCGAGCCACTGCTCGGGCGTGCCGAAGTTCGACGACCTGAGCCTGAGCTTGAGTTCGTCGCCCGCGAATCCCATGTGCCTGAGGCTGATCCCGTGCTCGGGAAAGCGCGCCTGCAGCAGGGCTTCGAGGTGCCCGGTGTGCTGCATCCGGTCGGCGAGCGTGTTGCCCAATACCGCGATCCGTTCCCACTTGAACACCTCGAGGGGGTCGGCTGAAACTCCAAGGAGAACCGATAGCGCGATGCCGCTGATCATGGGGAGGGATTCCAATCAGGACCGTTGGGAATGAGATTCAAGTTTATCATGGCGCCCGGGGGAATCCATGCCGCATGCCCCCGGGGAAATTCACTTCACGGCAAGCCAGCGCGCCGCGTCGGCGATCACATGGCCGTCGGTGCCCTCGGTGAGGATCTCCACCTTGGCCGGCCCCTTCTCGAACCGGAAGGTTCCCAGGGTGGCGAAGCCGGTCGCGCCGGCGCTCTTGCGCTGGTTCACCATCACCCTCGCGGTTCCGCCCGCGTGGTGTACCACCACCGGCACATTCGTGGCGCGGTTGGCGTTGGCGCTGTAAGAAACGCCGACGGCGTACATTCCCGCGGCGGGCAACTCGGCTGACAGCACATACCTCTTTGTTCCCTTGCCCTCATTGGCGTCGTGACGATAGCCATCGCCCACGAAGGGACCGTTGGCGCTGCTGTGCGACCAATCTCCCTTGGCCTGGCCCTTGGAGTCGTCCGCCACGATGCCGGGGATTTTGGAGGGGTCGGTGCCCTGGGCCGCGCGCGCCGGGCGGGCGTAATTGAGGACCTGCCCGTCCTTGACCAACCGCGACTTGAGTTCGGCGTAAGGCACCTCCTGAACGCCGCAGTTCCGGTCGATCGCCATCGCCGCGGCGGTTCCCGCCGACTGGCCTAGCACGAAAAACACCGGTTCCATGCGGATCGAGCCGTAGGCCATGTGGGTGCTCGACAGGCAGACGGGCACCAGCAGGTTCACGCAGTCGGCGGCCTTGGGAGTGAGGGCCCGGTAGCTGATCGGGTAGGCGCCTCCGGGGCTCACCTGGATGTCGCCCTCGTTCTGCGCGAAACCCTTGTCGGTCACATAGCGGGCGCAGTTGTGCGAATCCATGTTGTAGGAACCCATGCCCACCGAGTCGTCGACGGGGTCAAGCGCCCGGCAATGCCTTTCGGTTTGCACCAGGGCGCCGCGCAAGCGCCTGGCCTCGCGCACATAGATCTGGTGCGGCCAGTTGCCGGTGCCCGTGAACTCGTCCTTGCAAAGCCCCCATGCCGCCACGGCGTCGCGCAAGGCGGAAGGAACCCGGGGATGGTTGACCAGCGTGTGGAAAAACCCCTTCTGGTACCGCTCGTGGGCCAGTTCGATCTCCCTGCGGCGGGCGTAGCTGGCCTCGGGGTAATCGTAATTCTGGCCGATGAAGTCAGTGCTGAAGGCGCCGTTGTTGTTGGTGTCGGTCTTGCCGTTGGGCATCGGGTCGGGCTTGAACGGCACCCTCAGGTCGCCGGCCTCCACATTGCGCAGCAGCAACTCGAAGTCCTTCTCGTCGTAGCCCTCGGGCTTGGGCCACTCGACCTTGTTCGCCTTCACGCGGGTCATGCAGAGCCGGTAGCAGTAGGCCTGCACGCGCTTGTCGGCGGAGCCTTCGGCGGGCAGCGACTCCTCGATGCCGAACAGCAGGCCGCTCTTGGGGTCGCCCTTCACCTTGAAAGGATCCACCTCGCGGGTGAAGCGGTGGTTGTGGATGTTCCTCGCCCGCTGGACGCCGGCCAGCGACTCGTTGAACTCGGTGGTTCCCTCGCGGCCGACATGAAAGGGCAGGCCGGCCTCGGCCATCAGGTCGCCCTCGTAGGTGGCGTCGAGGAACACCTTGCCGCGAACCCGATCGCCTCCCTCCAGCCGGAAGGAGACGATCCGGTTCCCCTGCTTCTCCACCCCGGCGCCTTTGGCGCGCATGAGCCTCTGTTTCAACCGCGGCTCGATGCCCTCGGCGCGCAGCATCGCGAACAGCACCGCCTCGGCCACCTTCGGCTCGAAGGTCCACATGGCGTCATCGTTCTCGCGGAACAGCCGGTAATCCTCGCGCCTCTCGAAGGTCCAGGCCTCGGGCTTCAGGTAGTGCTTGCGGATGTTGCGGTAGAACTCGCGGGAAATCCCGCCCACCACGGCCTTGTCGCCCGAGTCGGTCCAGCCCAACCCCGATGCCGTGAGTCCGCCGATGTGCGCCGAAGGCTCGTAAAGCGCCACCGACTTGCCCATGCGCCGGGCCTGCAGCGCCGCGGCGATGCCCGCCGGGGTCGCTCCATAAACCACGATATCCTGCCCGGCCAGAAGCGCGCAGGCCGCAAGCACCGCCACCATGTGAATACCCCCTCGTTGAAACGGGTTCCTCTCGCAAGTCCCGTGAAGCCGTCACCGCTACTTCCAGTTATCCCAGATGTTCCCGGCCTTTTGGGAAAAGATCTCGCGAAGCGGCAGCTGCCGCAAACCGGGATATTTCTGCTGCGGGTTGGGCGCCCACAGGTGCGAACCCTCGGCGATGTCGAGCCCCATCGAGACGAACTGGTCCAGGCACGCCGCCTTCTGCCGGCCCGGCCACTTGGCCGCGGCGACAATGAGGGCCGATCCGGCCATCTTACGGGTCAGGTGGGCGGCCGGCTTGACGGACTTGCCCTTCACCGAGCTGATGTTGTCGCCCGAATAGAGCGCCGCCTGGGCCAACAGCCCCATCGTGCCCGCGTCGCGCAGCACCTGCCGGGCCGGCCCGACCGCCGCCAGGTTCGCCGCCGTCGGCACCCGCACGAACGCCGCGACACGCCTCAGCGACTCCTCGGCTCCCGTTTGCCCCAAGAGCCTATAGGTCTGCCACACGCCCAGCGTCGCGAACCACAGCGAATCGCGGGGCGGAGGCCACGCCGCGATGAACTTCACGGCGTCGGCGCGCCAACCCCTCTTGATGATTTCGCCGACGAACTGGTGAGAGTTCATGCCGCCGGCCAGCGCCAAGGCGCGGGGGCCGAGCCTCGTCCGCTGGGCGACGGCCGCGGCCGGATCCGCACCGGAAACCGCCACCGGAGCCATCGACTTCAGCCAGTCGTCCTGGTATTCCCCGGAATTCAACCCCATGGGCACTCCCCCCGGGCGATGCCGGCGCCCACGCCCAAAAAATGCCTCAAGTATGTCTTGAACCTGCCGGCATCAAAATGCACCGAGGCCAAATACACCACCACCCCGCACAGCTTGCCGCACAGGTGCGGCCTCGGCTCGACGCGCCGGAGCGTCGTCGGGGAGATCGAACCGCCCGAAAGCCAGACCGCGAAACAGAGGATTCCCGCCATCGAAGTTGTCCCGCATTCGGCGATCATTCGCTTGCAGCGCGCGCGGTTGGCATCGGTCGGCTCGCTCACCCACGCGCGCGCCGCCTCAAGCGCCGCCACATGGGCGGGTGCCACCCCGCGGTGGCGGATCGCCTCGCGCGCCGACAGGTATCCCCACCACACCGCGTCGCGCTTGTCGAGCGCGTGGGCCAGCAGGCGGCGGGCCTCCGCCAAATGCCCGCCGCCGATGAACCGCTCCAACGCCACGCCCGTCGGGGGCGCGTCGTCGAGGAGGTCCAGCGCCGCCGGGGGCAACCGGAACAGCAGGCACAGGTCGACGGCCGGCCGCGCCAACGCCGGGAGCGCCGCTGCCGCCCCGGGCGCCTTGCCGGGGGCCCGTTCGACCAGCAAACTGGCTTGTTCCATCGGTCAACTCCACAAGGCCACGCGGTTGTCCATGCATGGTGGCGACAGGCCACCTTGCTCGTTCTCAACCCATTGGCGGATGGCCTGAATCCTTGCCGACATCCGCCGACGACCAACCTTCCCAAATGTTGCCCGTGGTGCGCATGGTCGCCTGCCCGGGAACGGGAATGCCGAGCACCTGCCGGCGCAGTTCATCAGCCGAAAGCAGCTTGGACTCGGCCGCGGCGGGCGGCTTGGGCGAAGCGGGAATCGCCCGCTTCGGGGTGGCCGGCTTCGGCGTTTCCGCGGGCAACCGCTTCGCCAGCATTTCCTGAAAGGATTTCACGAACTCCCTGAATCCATCTTCCATCGCGAACTGCACCCGGCTTCGCCGCAGGTTGAACGACTCCTTCGCCTTGAGGGCCATCCCCTCCATCTGCTCCATCAGCTTGCGGGTCTTGGACGATTCGCGCATGTCCACCAACAGCGCCCGCCCCATTTCAAGCGCTGACCCCGCCGGCAACAGGGGCAGCAGCGCCTCCAGTTGGCCGGCGATCGCGGCCTCGACCTCATCGAGGCTGCCGGGACCCTTGGGTAATTCGCCGTCTTGCATGCCTCCCCCCCTTATTCGATGGTTGTCATCGCCGAGGTCGAACTCGATTCCGCGTCGAAGGTGCTGGTCACGCCGGTGGCCTCGTTCTCGACCGTGGCATCGGCCTCGCTCATGAAGGTCGCCGTGGTCGTGGTGATGCCGGTGGCGGCGACCATCATGCGGGTTTCGGCGGAAATGATCTGGTTGGTCTCGGCGCCCACGAGCGTGTGCCCCGTGGAACCCACGGTGCGGGAATTTATGGCGGTGAACATTTCCAGGATGCCGGCCGTGGTGAGGCTGTAGCTGGCGTCGCCACAGGCCAGCGTGATGCCCGTGGCGGTGAGCGACAACTGGGTGCCTCCCACCTGAAGCAGGATTTGCCCGGGATTCACCGAAATCGACGCCTCCAGCCCTTCCCCGGTGGCCTTGATCAGCGCCGAACCAAGGCCCATCGAGAGCACCGAGGCCGCCGACCCGAGGCTGGCGCCCAGGAGCGCGTTCTCGTTGGTCAGGTTCAGCCCGCAGGAGGCCTCGTCGCCGCTGGTGGAAATGGCGATGCTCGCCAGGGGGCCCGAGGCGCTGAGGTTCACGGCGCCGGAACCGGCACCGTTGACCAGGCCCAGGGCGCAGGCGTCGGTGAGCACCGAGGCGCTGCCGCTGGCGGAAAGCTTGATCGTCGATTCAAGGCCAAAGCTGACGATGTTGAATATTCCGCCCAAGGCGGATAGGTCGACGCAGTTGTATGCCGTAAACCAGTTCTGCTCGGAATAATCACCCTTCGCTCCCATCCTTTTTTCTCCCCCGGCTTGTTTTTGGCATCCATTTCACAATGATTATTTCCCCCAATTCCTGAGATTCAACAAGGTCGCGGCTTTCCTGCCACCGGCGGCAATCGCCTCAACCCCTTCCCCCAACCTCTTGGTGGTCTTGTGGGCGGCACGCGTCCCGATGGATCGACTGGCCGATTCACCCAATGATTCGGTGCACTGCTCCAACGCCGCGTTGACCAGGACACACCTGGCCTGAATGGCATCGTTCATGGCCGTTTGCTCGGTGGTGATTCCCAGGTTGATCTCATCGAGAATCGCCGCGATCTCCCCCGCGGCGGGATTCAGGTCGATGGCGGCGTCTCCATTGGTGGCCGCCAGGTCCAACCCGGGAACCGACTGGATCATGGCGACATATTCGCATTCCCGGACCTCCAGGGCCGACAGCTTCCCATTCAATACAGCCGTCTCGGAGCGAATAAAGAGCAATTGCTCTTCCAGGGCCATGATATTCCGATCAACCACGGCCTGCGCAATGCTTCTGTTGAGGACCTTGGCGCACTTCTGCTCCTGGATGGCGACCATCACATCCTGCTGGATGAGATAGTACCCTTGCAGCGCCATGTTGATCTGGCTCGCCTTGATCTGGAACAAGGTCCCCACCTGCGAGAGGATGCTCGTCATCTCTCCCTTGGCGACCATGGCCTCGAACTTGGCCAAGGCTTCCTTGTACTGCCTGTTGAGCTCGGCTATCCGGGCGTCGGTGTCGGCCTTCAACTCATCAAGCCTCGCCATTTCGCTTTCAACGATCGAGTTCAATTCGGCCAATTTCTTGTTGTATTGCTCGCTCAGGCCGTTCAGGGCCGAGGTGAAAGCAAGCCTGTCCTTTTCCATGGCCGCCTGCAGGGTCGTCAGTTCGGTCACCAGGCCGTCGGTCTTGGCCTTGAAGGCATCCTCGAGGGCTTGAAGGCTGGCCTTGAGCGCGTCGACCTCGGCCTGGCTCTGCGCCAGGCTGGCCTTGTAAGTGGCGGCGTCGGCCTTGAGTTGGGCCAACTCCGACTGGAATGCCGCGACATCGCTCTCCAAAACACCCTTGGCGGTCTGGAGGTCCTTCAGCGCCGTGGCACTGTCACTTATCTGGTCTTGCAGTTTCTTGCTGTTGGCCTTGAACTCGTCCTGCATGACGGCGGTCTCGCTGTCATCGCCGATGTAGGCGTTCGCATGGGACTTCTCGTTGTAAAGCAGCCTTTTCGACAATTTTGCCTGATAGGCGGGAATAAGCAGGATGAAGATGGTCTCGATGATCTCGACGATGATCGTCGCCGTCGAGCTCATGCTCGCGGAAAACTGGCCGACAATCGTGTCAAAGACGGTTTTCATCAGGACACTTAAACAATAGATATAATAGTAATAACTTTTCATTTCCGAATCGATGTCGTCCCACTGCTGCTGCTTGCCGATGTCCGTCGCGTAGGTGATGCTGTTGATAGCGCGGGTGATCGACATGTTGTCACCCTTGAAGTTCATCTGGGCGGTGTCGCCGAGCATGATCGTCAGGTAGCCGTTCCAGTCGACGGCAAACTTTTCCGCCTCATCCGTGATGGCCAGCCAGGAAAAGCCCTGCGTGAAATATTGGTAGTTGAGCGACTCGAACGCCCTGATGGCGTCGAGGACCCTGCTGGTGAGATTCTTGCTCTCGAATTCGGCGTAATTCTCGATGTCGTTTTGGCCGAAAGTCTTATTGGCGAGGGTCATGTCCTGCCAGAGCCTGACCATGTCCATCTGGCAGGTGATCGACGAGCCGAACGAGTTGGTGATCTGGGCCCCGAACAGGTTCTGCCTGGTGCCATTTCCGTTGTAGCTCTGGTAGGCAGCGCTTTGGTTGTCGACGAAGTCCGTGAAAAGTCCAAGAAGTTCGGATCCGAATCCGCTCATTCCGCCACCTCACTGCCACTCGATGCTGGACTTGGGCCTTCGGAGAACCTGGGCCTTTTCCTGGGTCGTCAACAGGCGGGCCTCCGCGTGGATCAGGATGTTCTCCGCCCCCTGGGAGTCGGACATCACGATCCGGTGGAAGTTCTCCCCCGAGTCGCCCCCTTGCGTCTTGGAATGGAAGCCCGACATGTAGGTCATCTCGGGCAGCGTGTAGGGCGTGATGTTCGTCGAGTTGTAGACGCTGCCGACAATGATCGGCCGGTCGGGGTCGCCATGCTCGAACGCCACCACCACCTCGTTGCCCACCCGAGGCCAGAAGAAGACGCCATATCCCTTGCCCGCCCAAGGCTGGGCCACGCGGATCCAGCACGAACTGCTGCCGCCGGATGTGTCCGACGGATCCCACCAGAAGCGGACCTTCACCCGGCCGTGGCGGTCGACCAGCGTCTCGGCGCCCTCGGGGCCGGTGACGATGGCCGTTTCCACCCCGCCCACGACCGGCCGCGGCGCCATCGGCCAGGGTTTCTGGGGCACCGACGCCGGCGCCGCGCGAAAACGGGTGGAGCAGCGGATTTCAGGGGTGGCGGAGGTGAATCCCACCCCTTCCTGGCTGGCCTCATGCTCGACCTCCAGCACCACCCAGGCGCCGCTTGAGGTTGGATGATCCACGAGGTTGACCACCACGCCGGGGGCCAACACGGGGTTGCGCGCCCGGCCCGTGGCGACCAGCGCCCGGGACCCGGCCGCCAGGGCCAGCGTTGCCGCCCGTTTCTGCACCGAGTCGTACAGTTCGGGAATAGCCCCGGGGTTTTCCGAACCGCTGCCCGTCACCTGGTCGAAATAGCGGGCCGTGCCCAACTCGGGCGCCTGCCATGTGGCACTGAAAGCCGCGCCGTTCACGGTGGCTGGACCGGCCCCGGCGGCCGGCGCGACCGCGGTCGCTCCCTCCAGCAACCGGTTGAACACCTGGAACTGGGTGTCGACGATCCCCACCGCACCGGTGCGCAGGCTTTTCCGAGTGATCCATTCATCGACCGTGTCGAGGCTGATGGCGGTGCCCGTGGCCGGGTTGTACTGGAGCGGATCCGTCGTCGGGTTCGACCGGGTGTTGTCGGTCACCACCAACTGGTGGGCATCTTGGGAATGGATCCAGAAATGGGAGAACCCTTCCTCGCCGCAGATCCTCAGGAAAAACTCCAGGTCGGTTTCTCGGTACTGCGTGCAATAGTTCCGCGTGGCGCCGGGGTTGGCCAACTCCTAAAGGGCGCCCCCCGCGCCAGCGGCAACTTCCTTGATGATCTGCCCCGCCGACATTGATTGGAAAATCCGCGACCGCCTGTTGAGCGACAAAAGCCACAGGTTCGGCCTGAGCACGAACTCGTACCAGCAGATGTCGCGCGAAGGTTCCAGCGCCGCGACCTCCGCGACGATTCCATTGAAGTAACGCGTCTTGCCCCCGCCGACATCACACGCCACCGTCACCGCTTGCCCCAAAAGCGATTCCGGGTTGGGCTGGGGCCTGGTCAGGTCGGCCGGGCGCTTGATGCCCGCCACCACCACATATTCAAAAAGACCCGACAGGGTCTCCCGGCCATGGAACCGGAGAACCACCAGCGCCCCTTCACCCAACGGGGTTTCAATCGTGAATGGAACCGTGGGCATCAGAGGCTCCTCGCGGACGGGAACGGTCGCGCCGGCGGGGCGCTCATGGGCCGATGAAAACCGTGGGGGCCCCCGGCCCCACCACGGTTCCGCCATGCTCGCACATGTCGCCGACGCGGCAGACGGGAACGCCGCCGGCGGTCACGGTCGGGCTGCCAACAGCCAACGAGTTCATCGGCCCGACGCAAACAGCCTCATCCCCCTCGATGATGGCGGGAAGATCACAGATGAACACGGTCGGGCTGCCGGGGCCGATGATCGTTCCCCCCACATGCGGAACCACGCCCGTCACCATCGGGCAGACATGGGCATCGCCGATCATCGCCGCGGGCATGGCCATGGCTGGGCCCTTTGCTTGTTGGAGTTCCCATCAATTCAAGCTACGGTTCGCACTTGCCGGGACAACGGAAAACCCCGAAATTCAGCGGGCAAACGGATCAACCGTGCCAACCGGACACATAAGCCGGCACCCGGACAGCCTTTCCCTGTTAAAATAAGTTGATTGAATTCGCGGCGAGTGGGCGCCAAACGCCCTCCTGATTCTGAATCCGGATGCGCTCGCGGCGAATCGATTTCGTGGCGCATGCGCGCCCGCCCGGGAGCCACTCATGCCCTTTGACGCGATCGTGGAGGCCATTCTCGAGGGAAAGACCGTGCCCGAGGAGTCCAAGATGGAACTCTTCAGGGCCGATGCCAGCCATTCCGACAGCAAGAGCCATGGCTTGTTTTCCAATGTCGCCGGCCATCTGGTCATGGTGGTCTGCAAGGACAAGGGAATCACCTTCGAGGGCATCACCCACCTGACCCTGCCCAAGTTGCGAAACGCCCACGCCTACCGCGCCGACTTCCGCGGCCGGGACGGGTCCGAATTCAACTGCATGTGCGTCAGCCAGATAGCCCAGGTCGGCACCGGCAGTTTCCAGTTCCTGTCCGGGTCGCTGGACCACCTGGCTTCCGACGAGGGATGCCCGGCTTGCGACTACCTGGGCGGATGCGAGGCCTGCGACCGGGCGCAGATGGCGAAGTTGGCCCCGCCGGGTTCTGGGCTGGGCTTGCGGGAATCGGAAGCGGGACTAGCCAAGGCGATGGGCCCGGAGACCTTGGAGTCGCTGCTCGATTTCTACCGGTCTTACCACGATTTCAGGCGCGACGCCCAGGAAAAGGCCAAGGAACCATCCGGCGCCGAAGCCCCCCCCTTGGACATGCCGGAACCGATGCGCCAGCTTTTCATGGCCGACCTGGCGGTGATCGACTACGCCCTCGGCATGCTCCGACGCGCCTCGCGCCGCGCCGGCGATCCCGAAAGCCATCCCGGTAAAAAACTGGCCGATTGCCATCATGTCGAGGAAACCTTCAACCTGCTTCACACCCAGTTGAAGGGGTTCAGGTCGCTTGTCGCGAGGGTGAAGGCCGACCCCAAGGGGATGATGGATCACCTCTCCAAGCAGCAAGGCAACGAGGAAACCGGGGATGATGACGACGAGGAAGCGGATGGCAAGCCCGAGGCCGGATGAGCCCGAAGGCAGGTGAGCGTTGCGCGATCCGCCGCGCCTGATAAGCTTGGAATTCAGCCGGAGTGGCGGAATGGCAGACGCGCTGGACTCAAAATCCAGTATCCGCGAGGGTGTGTGGGTTCGAGTCCCACCTCCGGCATCGTTCTCCTCATGAAATTTGAATGAACCGTTCGCGGCCCTCCGTCCCGAACCGGCTTCCGTTCGTATTGTTGACTTCGGTACCGGCGATCCCCTTCATCGCAACGGGGAGGAATTCACTTGCGATCCATTTTCTTGACGATATCCGCCGCCATGGCCATTTGGCCGGCTTTTTGCGCAACCGCCAAGGGACATGAGGTGAAGGTCTTCGCGAGCAACCTTCACTTGCCTCCCGGGGGAGGAAAAACCACCATTTACCTCAGGTATGGCCACCGGATGCCCATTGACGACCTTCTCGACGCCAAGTCCCTCGAAAAATATGAGGTTATTTCGCCTGACGGAACATCCCGTCCCATTCCAGCCGAGGGTCTGGGAGTGCACGCCGCCGTCATGCGCCTCGAGGCGCCCGGATTGCACCGTGTCGTGGCGGTCAGGCGACGCGCGGTTTTCACCTATGTTTTTGACACCGATGGCAATCGCGCTCTCAAGCGGGGCGGCAAATCCGAACACGCCGGCGCCAAGGTTGACAACGCCACCAGATACCAAGATTGTGGTGTTGCCATGATCGCGTGCGGCGATGCCTCCAAGGCCCCCTTGCCAATGGGACTTCCTGCTGAAATCGTGCCACTGGCCCCGCCCGCCGAATGGCGGAGCGGACGCGACATCCAGTTCAAGCTCCTGCTCGCGGGCAAACCCGCCGAGCTCGCGCATGTCGTCGCCAAGCCGATGGGCCACAAGCCCGACGAGGGCTGGGCCTTCGCCACCGAAACCAACCGGGCGGGCGTCGCCCGATTCCGGGCCGACCGTCCCGCGACCTGGCTCATCAAGGCGACCGTGAAAACGCCGGCATCGGTGGACGATTCCAAAGATTTCGACTGGAACTCGATCACCACGAGCCTCACCCTCGAGATTGAACCATGAGGCCCGCCCTGCTCGCGTTGGCGATCGCCTTCCTGGCGCCCGGGAACGGCTGGTCCCACGGCATTGGAGTCGAGGCGAAAATCGTGGGGCCCACGGTTTTCGTGACTGGATTCCACGACGATGACAGCCCCGCGGCCGGAGCCAAGGCCGCGGTTTTCTCAACCGGGGGCCCTCAAGTGGCCCAGGGCGAACTTGACTCGACAGGCAAGTGGTCGTTCCCCATGCCAAAAGGCGGCGATTACCGCATCGAGATTAGCGGCGATGACGAACACCGGGCCATGGTTCGTCTGTCGGTGCCCGAGGGTAGCCCCGCCGTTGGGCCAACTCCCCAACAATCCGGACAGGCCAGCCAAGCCGCTCCGCGGCATGTTCTTTCCATGTGGATCATGGTCGCCTTGGCCGCGGGCACCGCGGTCGCGGCCCTGGCGGTCTGGCGACCTTGGATGGCGCGGCCGACATCCACAAGCTGAGACTTAGTGGGAATGGCCATGACCGTCGTGACCAGCCATCCCTTCCTCGGCCGTAACAAGGAAAATCTTGGCGTGGTGGATGCCCTTGAGGCCGCTCAATTCGCTGGCAAGCGCCTGGATCTCGGCCGCCGGCCCGCGGAGCGCGATGAGTTCCATGCATAAATCGTGATTCAAGTGCACATGCATGGTGGAGACAACAAGTTCGGCGTGGGCATGCTGGATTTCAATCATTTTGTCGGTGAGGCGCGCCTTGTGGTGGTCGTAAACCACGGTGAGACTGGCGGCAACCTCCACGGTATCGCCCGCCACTGCCGCGGCGGTCAATCGCTCACGGAGGAGTTGGCGAATGGCCTCGCTTCGGGTCGCGAAACGAGACTCGAGGCAAAACCGGTCGAACTGCTCCAAAAGATCGGACTCGAGGGAAACCGAGAAGCGAACGATATCCGGCACGAATCACCTCCATGGAATGGATGGTGTTTTCTTATGCGAATTTCTTCCGATTTTCATCGAGGGGCCCTTGTTGGTGATGGCCCGGCCAGGTAAGAAAAAATAAATATTCGTAACACTCAATTTCTGCCTTGGGTTTTGCCATGCGCGTCCAACTCAACAGAGACGCCTTCACCCTGATCGAATTGCTTGTGGTGATCGCCATCATCGCCGTGTTGATCGGCCTCCTGGTTCCCGCCGTGCAAAAGGTCAGGGAAGCCGCCAACCGGTTGAGTTGCACAAACAACCTCAAGCAGATAGGCATCGCCCTTCACAATTACGAGGGTACGAACGGAATGTTCCCAGCCGCCTCAACGGGTCCGGCGTCGACCTCGGCCCCGACGCCACCCTATCGCCATGGCTGGGTCGCCTACACACTGCCGTGGATCGAACAGGACAATGTTCGTCGAGGCTATGAGATCAACGCCAACTGGTACGACACGGTGAACGCGCAGGTCATCCTGATTCCCATCAAGACCTATGGTTGCCCTTCCGCCGACTTTGGACGCGTGGCCACATCAACTTCCCTCAATGTTTATGGCAGGCGTACCGCCGCCGCGTGGGATTACGCCAGCGTCAATGTCTCCTCATACGCCCCTGGTATTCCGGCACGGCAAACGCGGCTCGGCGCAGTGGCGTGATGAATGACAGGCAAGGTTCGTCCATTGCCGAAATTCTTTACGGGCTTTCCAACACCCTCATGGTTTCCGAGGACGCCAACAGGCCGCAGCTTTGGGTGATGGGAAGGAAAAGGACCGACATGGTCGCCGACACCAGCAATTTTCCCGCCGGTAATGTCGGCCCGGGCGAAGTTTCCGGAGGCGTTTGGGCCGAACACCAGAAAGCCGTTTCCATCGGCGGGGCATCCGCCGATGGCGCCACCACCGTGGGAGGAGGGCCTTGCGCCATCAACTGCACGAACGATTGGG
This sequence comes from Planctomycetota bacterium, assembly GCA_016873225.1. Classification (GTDB taxonomy): domain Bacteria; phylum Planctomycetota; class Planctomycetia; order Gemmatales; family Gemmataceae; genus REEB421. Next base: position 24,490 of record VGXS01000044.1, read on the forward strand.
AACTCTACGGAATGCACCCCGGCGGCGTGAATGGACTGATGGCCGACGGATCGGTCCGTTTCCTGAAGTCGACAATGCCCATTGATGTTCTCGCGGCCTTGTGCAACCGGGCCGGCGGGGAATCCGTCAGCACGGATTGAAACTCCATGGCACAGGTATTCTCCCTTCTTCTGGCATTGGCCGCGCCTCCATCGGTGAATTCCGCTCCGTGGGATGAAGCCGCCGCCCGTCACCTCCTGAGCCGGGCCTGCCTGGGCGGAACTCCCGAACAGGCCCGGGCCATGGCCGCGATGCCACTGAACCAGGCCGTCGATCGCCTGCTCGCGGAAGCAAGCGAGGCACCGGCGGCGCAAAGGCCCCCGTGGGCTCGCGAGGTCTGGGTCAACAAGCTGCGCCGTTACTCCGACATGCCCCGCGAGGAGTACCTCGTCACTTTCCGCAGGGCCAGTTCCCGATGCGACCGCGAGATGGTCGACCTTAAGACGGCATGGATGTCGCACATGTGCGGCGGTCCGTCACCCCTCCTGGAAAACAAGACGCTTTTCTGGCACGGCCACTTCACGACGGCCACCAGCAAGCTGTTCGCCGCCAGCCAGGCCCAGGAACAGCAGTTGGCCACCTGGCGCGGGCACGCGCTGGGTAATTTCCGCCAGTTTCTCGCGGCCGTGACCTTGGATCCGGCGATGATGATCTACCTCGACATGGAAGGCTCCGAGCGAACCAATCCCAATGAGAATTACGCGCGCGAACTGCTCGAGCTGTTTTCCCTGGGTGTCGGAAACTACACCGAGTCCGACATCCGTGGAATCGCCCGGGCCCTCACCGGCTATTCCCTCGACGCGCCCCGCGGCGTGCCGAAGCCCGACCGGCCCACCAGCCCTTCAACGGCCCGGTCAATGGCGCGAGACGGGCTTGTTCCCACATTCGACCCCGCCTCGCATGATGATGGCGCCAAGGCCATTTTCGGCAAAACCGGCACATTCAAGCTTGACGATGTCCTCGACTTGGTGGTTTCCCATCCCGCCTGCGGCGACCACATCGCGGCACGACTGTCGGATCATTTCGGCGCCCACGATCCCCGCGGGGAATTAAGGCGAAGGATGGCCGATATTTTCCGGAAAACATCTGGGGAAATAAAGCCGATGGTTCGAGAACTTTTCATTTCCCGAGAATTCCTGGCCCCGGAGTCCCGAGGCAACCGGGTGAAAAGCCCGGTGAGGCTCATCGTCGGCGCCTGCCGCGACTTGGGAATCATGGGCGGCATGCCCGCGTCTTTCCCCAGCGCATCAGCCATCCTCGGGCAGGACCTGTTCAATCCCCCAACCGTCAAGGGCTGGCCCCAAGGCGACGAATGGATCACCGCCACCACGCTTTCCCTGCGCCAGCGCCTTGGTTCGGTCATCGTGGATGGCGGAGACTTGGGCGATGCCAAGCCGCTGGGCAGGGTACGCGGAACCCTTGTGCCCCGGGAACCCGCCGAGGCGAGAAAACTCATCGACCGCCTGCTGGCGATTGACCGGGAGAAGGCCGCCTTGTCGGATCCTCCCTCGAAACCGATTGTCGACAAGGCCTCGCTCGGCAAAATCGCCGGAAACGACGACGCCAGGGAAATCACCGACAGGATCCTGTCCCGGATGCTGGTGATTCCCCCCCGGCAGGCCACCCGCGAAGCCATCGCCAGGGCCTTGGAAACTTGTCCGGCCGCCGACCGGCCATCCTTGGCGGTAACGCTTGTGATCGCTTCCCCCGAATACCAACTGGAGTGAACGCGATGCGGACGCGACGATCGTTCAACGCGGCCACCCTGGCGGCAATGGCGGGAACCAAGGGCTTCCTGGAAACCGCGGCCATCAGCGCCGCCGCCTTGGAAACCGACAGGGTCCTTGTCCTCGTCCAATTGTCCGGGGGAAACGACGGCCTCAACACCGTCATTCTCCATCTGGATCCCATTTATCACAAGGCGCGACCCGGAATCGGCATCCGGGGCCGAGGTGTTCATCCCATTTCCGAGACACTCGCCCTCCATCCCGAAATGACGGAAATGGCGGCGATGGTGAAGGATGGCGCACTCGGGGTGTTCACCAATGTCGGCTACCCCAAGCCCAACAGGTCGCACTTCAGGTCGATGGATATCTGGGAAACCGCGTCCGACTCCGACCGGATCGAAAAGTCCGGCTGGCTCGGCCGCTACCTCGACTCACATCAGGAGTCGACCGGTCCCCTGGCGGTCAGGATCGGGAATAATCCGGCGCTTTCGTTCGCTGGCAAGTCCGTCAAGGCGGCGACTTTCGCCAGCCCTGAAATGCTGGCGTCCCGACCGGGCATCGAGGGCGCGGCGATCGCATCGATGTCACGGCCGCAACTTACCGGAAACGCCGCCCTCGACAGCGTGCAAAAGACGGCCTCCGACGCGATCAACCTCTCGCGCGAATTGCGCCGGGCAACCACGGACAACGCCCCCAAGGCTGAATATCCCCCTTTCTCCCTCTGCCAATCCCTCAGGCTCGTGGCCCAAATGATCTCCGCGGGCTTGTCACCCAGGGCCTACCTGGTAACGCTCGGCGGATTCGACACGCACGCCGCGCAGGCCAACAAGCACGCCTATTTGCTGCAGGAATTGAGCCAGGCCATTTGGCATTTCCACGCCGATCTCAAGGCCGGGGGCCTTCTCGACAGGGTTCTCGGGCTGACTTTCTCGGAATTCGGCCGCAGGGTCGCCGAGAACAAGAACGCCGGCACCGACCACGGCGCGGCAAGCGTGGCTTTCACCTTTGGCGGCGCCGCCAAACCCGGGGTGCATGGATCCGACCCCGACCTGGCGAACCTCGACGACCAGGGAGACCTCGTCTTCAAGACGGATTTCCGCTCCATTTACGCCGGAATCCTGTCGGACTGGTTCGGCGCGGATCCCTCGATCGCCTCGGACCCGGGAATCCGGCCCGTGACGGTCACGCGTGGAAAACCGCGATGACGATCATCGCAACCCTCCTTGCCACCTTGTGGGCCCACCCCGCCGCCGATCCCGACTCCATTGCCCGCGCGCTGGAGGAACGGGGAGCGCGTGTTGTTCGGGAAGACAGGGGTTCCGGAAAGGTGGTGGTGCTGCTCGACTGCCACCGTCTCGCGGTGGCTGATGCCGACATGGCGGGCATCGCCACCTTGCGTGAACTCGAGATTCTCGACCTCAGCCTCACCGGGCTCACCGATTCAGGATTATTGAAACTCGCGGGACTCAACAGGCTCAAGCAACTCACGCTTTTTGGCGCCAAAATCACCGACAAGGGAATGGCGGTTGTGTCCGGCATGCCCGCGATGGAATCGCTGTTCCTTGCCGAAACGGCGATCGGAGACGCCACCCTGGCCCGTTTGACAAAGCTGTCTTCGCTTCACTCGATCGAGCTCGACCACACGCGGGTCACCGACGAGGGGCTGAGACTTCTGGGATCGATTCCATCGCTGAGGCGCCTTGAACTGAACGACAACCCCCGGATCACCGACCTTGGCGCCTCAAGGTTGGCCGGGTTGTCCAATCTCACCTGGGTTGACCTTCACGGCACTGGGGTGACGGAAAAAGGCGCCGCCAAACTGCAGGAAGCGCTCAAGCGCGGCCGGGTTGTCCGCTAAGCGGCCTACGCCGGCCTTCTGCTCGGGCGGTGTTTCACCCACAAGCCGGATCAGTTGAAGCTCACCGCTTCGCCGCCGGCGGAGGTGCCGAGCGCCTGCCATGTGGTCGTGGCGATCGAGTTCTGGAAGAACCGCACGCTGCCGTCGCACATCGCGGCGTTCACTCCCCCGGTGTGTCGGCTGCGCGCGCCCTGCCGGCGGCTGAACGGGCTGGGCGGCGCGGTGCTTGTGGTCGAGCACGGGGCGTTGAGGGGATTGGCCGCGTTGCACCAGGCTCCCGTCAGGATGTCGGCGTCGGAGGCGTTGGGGCCGAACAGGGTCGTGAAGCCGGCGGCGCCTCCCCACCAGACGAACCCGCGCGCGTCCAACCCCTGCCCCTGGTTCAACTCGGCCACCATGAGTGTGTTGCTGGTGCCGTCGGTAATGTCGGTGAGCCTCACCGGCCGGCCGTACTCCCGGGTCCATCCCGTGGCGCCGGCGGCGTTGACGGGACCGTCGTCCGAGGTGGATCCGGCGTAGGCGACGAACGGCGCCCCTCCAAAGCGGATGACCGTCGTGCCGACGGTCACATCGGCCTGGAACATCGTCGTATTGCCGAAGTTCACCACATAGTTGTGGTTCTGGATTCCGCCGCTGGGTGAATTCGGAATGTCCGACGGACAGGTCAGGTTCTTGTACCGTGTGCTGGAAACCGTGATGTTGGGGGCGGCGTTGTAACGGATCCCCGTGGCATCGTTGCCTCCCCAATTCGTGTACATCTTGAAAAGGCTTTCCTGCTCCATGAACGGAAGCACGGGCACCACCCAGGTGCCCCAGCAGCAACCAAACTTGCCGACTCCCCCCGGAAGGGCGTTCCTTGAATCGTGATGGTTGTGCATCGCCGTGGCGACCTGCTTCAGGTTGTTGCTGCAACTCATGCGGTTGGCGGCCTCGCGCACCTTTTGGACCGCCGGAACCAAAAGCCCGATGAGCACGGCGATGATGGCGATCACCACCAGAAGTTCAATGAGCGTGAAGCCCAACCTTTTCCCCGAACTCATGGCACACCTCCCGTATGAAATAACGATCAAACCTCGGGACACGATGAACAGGAGAGGGCGAAAATCGGCAGCGGCCGGAATCAGGGTATCTGGAAGTCGAAGGTGTTCCCGGTACCCGGCTTGACCTCCACCGATAGCGTCGTTTCCGTGTTGTACTTGGCTGGAATACGCTCCTTGGAGGCGAAATTTCCCGTTGGCCCGGGGGCGGCGTTCGGGTCGGCGGCGGGTGTTTTTCCGTCGCCTGAACTGATGGCGACGCGGTACTTGCCGGCGAAGAGTCCTTGGGCCGAGGAAATCTTGTAGGCTCCGCCGGTGATCAGGGCGCTCGCCTGCGTCGCGGGCGCGCCCTGCGCCTCGGGCACAAACATCACGAATCCTGTCTCAAGAGGGGCGCCTTTGAAGTTGATTTTACCCTCGACGGCTAAACGGCCGCCCGTGTTGTCCGCACATCCGCAGGCGATGAGAGCCAATACAAGCCAACTCATCGTTCGCATGACAGAATCCCCGGTTTCAAGCCTGATCCATTAGAGCGCACTTCAAATATCTGGGTTGCCATATCCACAGTGCCTTAAGTAATTGGCGCATTCAGCGGGTCGGAATTTGAGGATGAGTCGGCCGATGGAATTCCAAAGATCGGGTATAGATCTGAGAGCGGCGGTCCTGATCATCGACTTGAACTTGGAGAAGG